>NZ_JAAZUH010000001.1:618812-1237624 GCF_013185915.1 Stenotrophomonas bentonitica
GCCGAACAGGTCATCGAAGGCCCGGTTCAGCGAGCGCTGCGACGCCCCGACCGCGAACGGGATGTCCGAGAACGCCACCTCGCCGCGCAGGCTGCGCTGGATGTGCTCGACCCCACGCCGGACGATCTCGCGGCGCGGCAGCGGCGGTCGCCCGCGCTTGGCCACGCCCGGCTCACCGGCCGCGCGCTGGTGGCACTGCAGCACGGCGGAGGTGAGCTGGGCCACGAAGGCCAGGCGCGGACCGGCTTCGACAAACGCATCGGGACGCGCGTCGCGCACCTCGAATGCGCGCTGCACCAGCGCAGCGATGTGCCCCACCATGGCGCTGGTGGTCACGATGTTCCGCGTGCGGTACAGCCCGGTTACGTCCAGCGCCTCGATCTGCGCCGCCTGCTCCAGCAGCACGCGCTCGGTGAAGTCGATTGCCAGGAAGGTGGCCGGGACCCGGGTGAAGCCCTGCAGCTCCACCCGCGGCGCCAGCCAGGTGAAGCCGTCGTCGCCCACGCGCTGGCCGTCCAGCTCGGTCTGGCTTCCCGGCAGCGACAGGTAGGCGCCGAAGCGACCTTCATGCGGCGCGCCACGGTACAGCACCGGCGCGCCATCGACGCCATGCAGCAGGGTTACTTCGCCAAGCTCCAGCACATTCAACAACCAGGGACCATCGCCGTGACCGGTAACCCGCATCTCGCCGTCGATTCCCTTGACAGAATTTGAATATGCCTCGAAGTCCGGAAATATCAGGGCGGGCATGTGTTCCATGGGTACTCTGAGATAATCAGGGGCGATCGCCGAAGACTTTCGTCCCTGAGCGCCGCGGCGCGGGCGGGGCCTACTGTACGACACGTGCACATGTGCCTGCACACCTATAGGTCATGCCGAATTTGCGCGTATTTGGCAAACTTTACGTAGCGGCGGCGAATGGCCAACAGTAAGAATTCACCTGCCTCGCGACGGGGTGCTGGGCGGTGGGGACTGTCCAGCATCCCTTAGCGAGGCGTTGTTTTCACAGTTTCTGCGGGAAGCTTCGCCGTTCCCGGGACCATACTCAACCGAATCTGGAAGATATTCTTCCAGAGTGATAACTGGTGCACGCTTTAACATGATTCCGACAACGATTGGATAACCGCAGAAAATTTGCTGCGGGAAGGTATCGACCGCACCTTCTGGTGCTTGAGTCCAAATACCTTGGGGCGCATCCGGAAAACTGAAAGATTCAGCCCGGGCCGCCTTCGTTACTCTCGATATCCAGATCGCCGTCGCCCATGTCCAGCGGATCCGGACCGCCGTGCACCGGCGCTTCCACCTGCACGTTGTTCTTGCCCAGGGCCTTGGCCCGGTAACACTGCGCGTCAGCTGCAGCCACTGCCGCATCCACGCTCATGCCGCCGCTGATCGCGGCGATGCCGATGCTGGTGCCCACCACCAGCCGGTCCACGCTCCACGGCACGCTCAGGTTGCGCACCGATTCGAGCAGGTCGCTGGCGATCCGTCGTGCGCGCCGCAGCGAGCAGCCAGCCAGGATCACCGCGAATTCGTCGCCACCCAACCGCGCCACCACGTCGGAGTCGCGCACGCCGTTGCGCAGCACGTTGGCCACCGCCCACAGCATCGCGTCGCCGGCCAGGTGGCCATGGGTGTCGTTGATCGGTTTGAAGTTGTCCAGGTCGATGAACATCAGCGAGGCCGACTGCCCGGTACGGGCAACCCGCGTGATCGCCTCCTGCAGGTGCGCCTCGAAACCGCGCCGGTTGCTCAGTTCGGTCAGCGGGTCCACCTCGGCCAGGTGCCGCGCTTCGCGCTGGCGGGCGCGCTGCTGGGTCACATCGCGGATCACCCACACCGCGCCACTGACCTGTCCAGTGCTGTCCTGCAGCCATGCGCGGGTCACGTCGACGGGCAGCAGGCGCGCGCCGACCGAAAGCAGCATGTCCGAGTGCAGGTCCACCGCATTGCTGTCCGGGTCCATCAACACCGCCAGGTCCAGCGGCGAACGCGGCGCGTACTCGGTGGTCAGCTCCATCACGTCCTGGACCTGGCTGCCGGTCAGCGGCTGGGCGCCCTCGCCGGCCAGCGCGCGGGTGGCGGCGGCATTGGCGTACTGGATCTGCCCGTGCAGGTCCAGGGTCAGCACCATGTCGGCCACCGCATCGAGCGTGACCCGGGTGCGCTGTTCGGAGTCGCGCAGCTGCTGGCCGCTGAGCCGTTGCGCGCTCACGTCCTGGATCTGCGAAACGAAATGCAGCGGCTCGCCGTGCGGCGCACGCACCAGCGACACCGACAGGCGCCCCCAGACCACGTTGCCACCCTTGCCCAGGTAGCGCTTTTCCATGTGGTAATGGTCGCGCCGACCGGCCAGCAGGTCGGCGACCAGCGACAAATCCGCATGCAGGTCGTCGGGATGGGTCAGGGTCTGGAAGTCGATGTCGAGCAGCTCGGCGCGGGTGTAACCCAGAATCCCGCACAGCGCATCGTTCACATCCAGCCAGCGGCCTTCCAGCGACACCAGCGCCATGCCCAGCGCGGCGGAGTTGAATGCACCGGCGAATTTTTCCGCGGCCACGAAGGCCTGCTCGCGCACTTCCAGCAGCGGCGTGATGTCCACCGCCATGCCGACAAAGCCGAGCCGCTGGCCGTTGCCCGAATCCAGCGGGCTGATCGACAGCTGCACCTGGCGATGCTCGCCGTCCTTGCGCACGAAGGTCCACTGGTGCGACCACGTGCCATGCGCGGCGTGCGCGGTCAGCGCCTCGAACACGGTCGGCGCGCGGCCGTCGGCATCGGTCAGCGGGCGCAGGAAGTCCTGCATTTCCATCACGTCATGGAACAGGCCCGGGTTGACCCGGCCGATCACCTCATCGGGGTGATAGCCCAACAGCTTCTGCGCGCCGGTGTTGAAGAGGTTCACCACGCCGTCGGGGTCGGTGGCGATCACCGCCACGTCGTCCGAGGCATCGACCAGCGCCTGCAGGCGCTGGCGCATGTCGGCGGCGTCTTCGCGGGCGTTCTGCAGGTCGCTGACATCCGCGTGCGCACCGGCCATCCGCAGCGGCCGACCCTCCCCATCCCATTCGTAGACGCGGCCGCGGTCCTGCACCCAGATCCAGCGGCCCTGCTTGTGGCGCATCCGGCACAGGCTGTCGTAGTGCGGCGAGCGCCCTTCCAGGTGCTCGCGCAGCAACGCGTCCGAGCGCGCAAGGTCGTCGGGGTGGACCAGGCGGAAGAAGGTCTCCGGGGTGATCGGCGCCAGTTCCTCGCGGGTGTAACCCACGATCTGCGCCCAGCGCTCGTTGACCCACATCTGGCCGGTCTGGCAGTTCCACTCCCAGGTGCCCATCGCGGTGCCGTCGATGATCATTTCCAGGCGGCGGTGCTGCTCGGTCATCTCACGCAACGCACGCGCCAGCGCGGCGCTGCCATCGCTGGCTGCATCGCCCTGGACCGGACCGCCCTGCTCCGCCTGGTGATCTGTCATCTCGTCTCCCGCCGCCGGTACAGCGTACCGGTATTCAGCGGGAAACGGGGAGGGTCTCAGCCGCCGCGCTTGGCCTTGGCGAAGGCCTCGGCCAGCGCATTGTTGGCCGGCGGCGCGGCGCTGCCCGGGCGCGGGCCGGTCGGGGCACCACGGCCGCCACCCGGACGACCGCCACCACCGTCGCGCCGGCCTGCACCGGCCGGGCGCGCGTCGCGCTCGCCGGGGGCCTTGGCCGGGGCCGGGGTGTCGTCCAGGCGCCGGGTCAGGGCGATGCGCTTGCGCGCCACGTCCACCTCCAGCACCTTGACCTTGACGATGTCGCCGGCCTTGACCACGTCGCGCGGGTCCTTGACGTAGGTGTCGGAGAGCGCCGAGATATGGATAAGGCCGTCCTGGTGCACGCCGATGTCGACGAACGCGCCGAATGCGGCCACGTTGCTGACCACGCCTTCCAGGATCATGCCGGGCTTGAGGTCCTTGATCTCCTCCACGCCTTCGGCAAAGCGCGCGGCCTTGAATTCCGGGCGCGGGTCGCGGCCCGGCTTCTCCAGTTCCTTGAGGATGTCGCGCACGGTCGGCACGCCGAAGGTGGCGTCGGTGAACTGTTCGGCCTTCAGCCCGCGCAGGAAGCTGCCGTCGCCGATCAGCGCCTTGATCGGGCGTTCGGTGGCGGCCACGATCCGCTCCACCACCGGGTAGGCTTCGGGGTGCACCGAGGACGCATCCAGCGGCTGGTCGCCGTCGGCGATGCGCAGGAAGCCGGCGCACTGTTCGAAGGTCTTGTCGCCCAGGCGCGGCACCTTGAGCAGGTCCTTGCGGCGCTTGAACGGACCGTTCTCGTCACGGTGGCGGACGATGTTCTCGGCCACGGTCGAGGACAGGCCCGACACGCGCGAGAGCAGCGCGGCCGAGGCGGTGTTGACGTGCACGCCGACCGCGTTGACGCAGTCTTCCACCCGCGCGTCCAGCGCGCGCGCCAGCCGGTACTGGTCGACGTCGTGCTGGTACTGGCCCACGCCGATGGCCTTGGGTTCGATCTTGACCAGTTCGGCCAGCGGGTCCTGCAGGCGCCGCGCGATCGACACCGCGCCGCGGATCGAGACGTCCAGGTCCGGGAACTCTTTCGCCGCGAACTCGGACGCCGAGTACACCGAAGCGCCGGCTTCGCTGACTACGATCTTCTGCAGCTTGGCCTCGCCCAGCGCCTGGATCACTTCACCTGCCAGCTTGTCGGTTTCGCGGCTGGCGGTACCGTTGCCGATCGCGATCAGTTCCACGTTGTGCTTCATGCACAGCTGGCGGATGGTGGCCAGCGACTGGTCCCACTGGCGGCGCGGTTCGTGCGGGTAGATGGTGTCGGTGGCGACCAGCTTTCCGGTGGCGTCGACCACGGCGATCTTGCAACCGGTGCGGATACCCGGGTCCAGGCCGAGCACGGTCTTCGGGCCGGCCGGCGCAGCCAGCAGCAGGTCCTTGAGGTTGTCGCCAAACACGCCGATGGCCTCGGCCTCGGCCTTTTCGCGGGCCTGGTTGAACAGGTCCAGCAGCAGGTGCATGTGCAGCTTGGCGCGCCAGGTCAGGCGGCAGGCGTCGAGCAGCCAGCGGTCGCCCGGGCGCCCGGCATCGCGGATGCCGGCCTTGAATGCCACGCGGCCTTCGGCATACACGTGCCCGGCTTCGGCGTCGCTGCCCGGGTCCAGTTCCAGGAACAGGATGTCTTCGCGGCGTGCGCGGAACAGCGCCAGCAGGCGGTGCGAGGGAATCTTCGCCAGCGACTCGGCATGTTCGAAATAATCGCGGTACTTGGCGCCCTGCTCTTCCTTGCCTTCGGCCACGCGCGCACGGATCACGCCGGTGTCGCCCAGCCAGGCGCGCAGCTCGCCGACCAGCGCGGCGTCTTCGCCCCAGCGCTCCATCAGGATCGCGCGGGCGCCTTCCAGCGCGGCCTTGGCATCGGCCACGCCCTTCTCGGCGTCGACGAACCCGGCCGCGAATACCTGCGGGTCGAGCCCCGGGTCGGCCAGCAGGCCATCGGCCAGCGGCTCCAGGCCGGCCTCGCGGGCGATCTGGGCGCGGGTGCGGCGCTTGGGCTTGTACGGCAGGTACAGGTCTTCCAGGCGCGACTTGGTGTCGGCGCCCAGAATGTCGTTGCGCAGTTCGTCGCTGAGCTTGCCCTGCTCGTCGATGCTCGCCAGCACGGCCGCGCGGCGGTCTTCCAGCTCGCGCAGGTAGGTCAGGCGGGTTTCCAGGTTGCGCAGCTGGGTGTCGTCCAGCCCGCCGGTGACTTCCTTGCGGTAGCGCGCGATGAACGGAACGCTGGCGCCCTCGTCGAGCAGCGCGATGGCGGCCTGCGCCTGCGCCGTCTGGGCACCGATTTCAACGGCGATGGTATGGGCGATCTGCTGGGCGAGCTTGAGGTCTGGCATTGCGTCCGGCCGAAGCCACTATGCGGAAAACACCGATTGTGGCAACGCAGGGCGGCGGGGGAAACCCGTTGACATTGCCAGACCCGGTAGGTACCGACCGGGGGTCGGCATGCTCAGCGGTAGTGGCGGGCCGCGCGCAGCTTGGCGGCGTCGTCGTTGAGCGACTCCAGCGCCATCACCCGGACCCTGCCCAGGCCCTGCAGCTCCATGAAGCGCTCGGTGTAGATTTCGGGGCCGATGTCAGTATCGGCCTGGGACTTGGTGAATCCGTGGGGCACCAGGCCCTTGTCGCCATCCTTGCTACCACCGACATAAAGAACGATTGCCATGTGATGTGTTCCTCCAGAAACGTCATGCATGTCCAACAGGTCACAGCTTAGCGTGGCCAACCTGACTGGTGCGTCAGGAGGCTAATGACCTTTGCTTTCATGCAGATGACGCCGCGTGGGCCACCAGCCATGGCCGTTCAGCGCGTACAGGTCGGCCGCGCGTTCGAACGGATTGCGTGCGCTGACCCCGCCGCACAGCAGGTACATCGGCAGGTAGAACGGGCCCAGCACCAGGTACTGGAAGACGTGGGCGCGTTCATGGTCGTGCAGGGAGATCACTGGCTCGGTGCACTGCCCGGCCTGGTGCGCGTAGGTGCGGCACGGCACGTCCAGGCGTGGGCCGGTGTGCAGGATCACGTTGCCCAGGGTTATCGCCCCGCCCGGTCCCCAGGGATAGTCGCGGAACACCAACGCGCAGTCGCGCCGGCTCCAGTACGGTCGGGCGCCGGCCGGCATGCCGGCGAGGCCGCCGACGATGCCGATCAGGGTGTTGGGCACGGTCCAGACCGCGCCCAGTGCCTGCAGCACGCGCAGCGTGGTTGGAGTCAGGTGCGTTCGGCCAGCCATGCCGAAATGGTACCCGGCACTTCGCGCTGGGCGCGGCCGGAGACATAGATGCCGATGTGGCCGCCGCGGAAGCTGCTCTCGGTGTAGTCGTCGCTGCCGATCCGGCCTTTCATCGCACGTGACGCGTCTGGCGGCACCAGGTGGTCCTGCTCGGCGTAGATGTTCAGCACCGGCAGCCTGACCTGGCGCAGGTCCACATGCTCTTCGCCGATCCGCACGCCGTCGTGCATCAGGCCGTTGCCCTGGTAGAACTGCTTGATGAAGTCACGGAACGCTTCACCGGCCAGGTCGGGCGAGTCGAAGATCCATTTCTCCATGCGCAGGAAATCCTGCAGCGCGGCCTTGTCGTCGAGGATGTCGAGCAGGCCCACGTACTTCTGGATGTTGAGCCGGAACGGCTTGAGCATCAGGTAACTGGCGTTCATCAGGTCGGCCGGGATGTTGCCCAGCGTGTCCACCAGCAGGTCTACGTCCACCTGCCGCGCCCAGTGGGAGAGCATGTTGTCCGGGGTCTGGAAGTCGACCGGGGTGACCATGGTGATCAGGTTGGCCAGTTTGGGCTGGCGCAGCGCGGCGTAGCACAGCGCAAACACCCCGCCCTGGCAGACGCCGAGCATGTTGATCGGCGCGCCGTCGTTGGCCGCAACCAGATGGTCCACCGCGCCGTCGACGAACCGCAGCAGGTAGTCTTCCAAGGTCTGGTAACGCTCGGAGCGGTCCGGGTAGCCCCAGTCCAGCACGTACACGTCGTGGCCCAGTGCCAGCAGGCGCTGCACCAGCGAGCGGTCGGCCTGCAGGTCGACCATGTACGGGCGGTTGACCAGCGCGTAGACGATCAGCAGCGGCGTGCGCTGCACCGGTGTTTCTTCGCCGACGAAACGGTACAGGGTGACCTTGCCGTCGCGCCAGACTTCCTCGCGCGCGGTGGCGCCGTAGTCCACGTCTTCGACCGACGGCAGCAGCTTCAGCCCGTCCATCAGCTTGCGCTGCATGGACAGGGTTTCCTGCATCAGGTCTTCGGCGTTGAAGCCCAGCGGTCCCTTCATGGCGCGGCCTTGCGGGCGCGCGGCTTGGTGGCCTTGGCCGCTTTTGGCTTGGCAGCCTTGGTGGCCTTCTTCGGCTTTGCCTTGGCGGTCGGCTCGGGGCCGGCCTTCGCCGCCATGCGCCTCACCAGCCGCTCCAGTTCGGTGATGCGCCGGTGCGCGGCATCCATTTCGGTGCGGGTCGGCAGGCCGAACGCTTCGCACAGACGCTCTACTTCCTGCTGCGCGGCGCTGCGCAGGCGCATCTGGGCATTGCCCAGCGACGCGTACACCTTCTGGAACGGTTCGGACATCGCGACCTTGGCGTAGGCATCTTCGGCCGCCTCGATCCACAGGTCGAACATGGCGCGCGCACTGGTCAGCTGGTTGCCCGGCTGCTCGTGCTCGGCCAGCCGCTGCTCGAACAGGGCGAACGCGTCGTCCAGCGCCTTTTTGATCTGGTCCACGTAGTCGCTGGCGTGGCCCTGGAATTCCTGCTGGGCGCGCAGCAATGCCTGCCAGCGCGCCTGGTGCTCACGGCCGGGGCCGAACGCCGGGCTCTGCAGCCACGGACCGAGGTCCTGCTGCAGGCGTTCCAGCAGGGCCAGCAGGTCGGGGCCGCCGGGCTGGGTATGCCCGCGTGCGCCCTGCAGCATCCACTTCAACAGGCCGTCGCCCTGCCCTTCCACCGCGTTGCGCCAGGCCTGGGCGATGTCGGCACTGCTGGCGTCCTGGCCGGCGAACTGCGCGGCCACCTGCTGCATGGTCCCGTACCAGCCACCGGCCTGCTCGCGGAACCGGTGCACGGCGTCTTCGGACTGGCGGTTGCCCGGGCTGGACATCAACTGCGCCCAGCCATCGATGGCCTGCTGCCAGCCGCCCGGCGCGGCAGGCCCGCCCGCACCGGGGGCGGCCGCATGGCGCAGCGCATCGCCCCAGGCGCTGAAGTACTGGCGCGCCAGTGCCTCGAAGTCGCCCGCGTCGTGTCCGCTGCCGGCCGTGCTCATGGCTTGGGAATGCGCAGGGTCTTGCTGATCATCAGCGAACCCGAGAGGGCGAACAGCAGCACCAGCGGGTGCAGCTGCCACGGACCCAGCTGCCAGCGACCCAGCCACAGGTCGTGGCCGATCGCGCCCATGCTGGCGGCGATGGCCAGCACCACCACCAGCGCCAGGCTGGTCGGAATCGGCGTGCCTTCGAAGTACGGCACCTTGTCGCCCTCGCCGGCCAGCGCCTCGGCGGTGACGTTGTAGCGGGCCAGGCGGCTCACTCCGCAGCACACGAAGTAGCTCAGCACCAGCCAGTCCCAGCCGCCCTGCATGCCGCAGGCATAGGCCAGCGCGGCCGGGGCCACGCCGAAGGAGATCACGTCGGAAAGCGAGTCCAGTTCGCGGCCCAGGGTCGAGCTGGACTTCCGCCAGCGCGCGATGCGCCCGTCCAGCGCGTCGAAGATGAAGGCCAGCGGGATCAGCGCCATGCCGAACAGCAGGTAGCTGCGCTCGCCGTCCTGCAGGAAGCGCATCGCCGCAAACACGGCGCCGGTGCCGCAGAACGCATTGGCCAGGGTGAACCAGTCGGCCAGCTGGAACTCGCGCAGCATCGAGAAGTGACGTTTCATGGAAGCTCGGGTGGCGGCAATACGGAAAGAGTACCGCGAGCAGGCCAAACCGCGACAGCCTTCACGGACAGGCGCACCTTCGCATGGCACTCACGCGGCGCTGACCAGCGGTGAATTTTTCGCCACCCATCTTGACAGCCATGGGCGCTGGTCGATGCCGGGTCTTATCCACAAACTTACGCACCGGTCATCCACACCCCCTGTGGATAACACGGGACTTCCCTACAGACGGGTATATGACCAACCCTGCATGACGCCATCGCGATAGGGCATGACACCGTGGAACGGGCGCGGGTCGGCGTCGAACACCATCGGCAGGAACTGGCGGTCGCCCTCCCACAGCGGCAGGGTCTCCAGCTTGTCCACGTCCACCCATTCCAGGGTGCCTTCCGGGTTGGAGGTCAGCGGCGTGCCGGTGAAGTCGTCGATGACGAACACGAAGCCGAACCAGTCCTCGCCGGCCTTGCCAAACCCCGGCCAGCTGAGCGTGCCACGCAGGCGCATGGTGCCGCATTCGATGCCGGCCTCCTCCAGGATCTCGCGGCGCATGCCGGCGGCCACGTCCTCGTCGCGCTCGACCTTGCCGCCCAGGCCGTTGTACTTGCCCAGGTGCTGGTCGCCAGGGCGGGCGTTGCGGTGGATCATCAGGGCCTGGCGGCCATCAGGGGACAGCACGTAGCCCAGGGTGGCCACGATCGGGGTATAGGGCATCAGGTCAACCGGCTATCTGGGCGCGACGGGTGTCGGAAGGTGCGGGGGCGGCGTCGCGGTCCCTGCGCAGGGTGGCCACGCCGTGGCCGCGCTCGGCCAGGTATTCCAGCCACTTGCCCAGGAAGGTGTTCATGCGCATGCGGTGGCTGATCAGCTCGGCCGGCGGCGGGTACATGCCCACCACGTCCTGCCAGCGGCGGCCCACATAGCAATGGGTTGTCTCGGCCTGGCGGGCGTCGCGGTACAGGCGAACATAGGCCGAAGGGTCCGGCTGCCCGGTGACCGGGTCGGCGAAGTCGTAGGTCAGGCGCAGTTCCACGGTGTACCGGTGGCACTCGATCACGTCCAGGCGCACGTCCAGCCCGTCGCCGACCGAGGACACATAGCTGCCCGGGGCCAGGTCGGCCGGCCCGAACAGCCGGACCAGATGTCGGTAGTTTTCGGCGTACAGCCCCATCAGCCAGCTCAGGCGGCTGAGGCGGGGAATACGTTCGATGCGGGGCGATGCCTGGGCCATGGTTCGATCCTACACGTTGATCCTTCAACGTGGGGGCGGAATGCCACCGGTCAACCGTCAATACAATTCGCGCTGCAACCCCAGCGTGGTCAATACCTTGCTGGAAATCTCCTCGATCGAGGTATGGGTGGTGCTCAGGGTGGGAATCCGCTCCATCCGGAACATGGTCTCGGCCGCGGCGACCTCGCGGCGGCAGGTTTCCAGGTTGGCGTAGCGCGAATTGGGGCGGCGCTCCTGGCGGATCTGCTGCAGCCGGTCCGGGTCGATGGTCAGCCCGAACAGCTTCTTGCGGTAGGGCCGCAGCCGGGCCGGCAGGCGGTCCTGCTCCAGGTCCTCGTCGGTCAGCGGGTAATTGGCCGCGCGCACCCCGTAATGCAGGGCCAGGTAGATGCAGGTCGGGGTCTTGCCGGCCCGCGATACCGCTACCAGGATCACGTCGGCGTCGTCGTAGTTGATGGCGATGCCGTCGTCGTGGGTCAGCGCGAAGTTCATCGCGTTGATGCGGCGGTGGTAGGTCTCGAAGTCGACCATGCCGTGCGCCTGGCCGACCCGGGAATGGCGGTTGACCGCCAGTTCGCGCTCCAGCGGCTCGATGAAGGGGGCGAACACGTCGAGCATCAGCCCGCCGCTTTCGGCCAGGATCATGCTCAGCCCGCTGTCCACGCAGGAACTGACCACGATCGGCCGGACCTGGTAGCGCTCCCCCGCCGCCTTGATCCGTTCACAGGCTTCCCGCGCTTTTTCGGGGTCGTCTATGAACGACATCCGATCGGTGATGAAGCTGAATCCGGAGAACTGGGTGAGCAGGCTATGCCCAATGGTTTCAGCGGTGATACCGGTTCCATCGGATACGTAGAAGACCGGACGGATCGTCGACATACGGCTCTTAACCCCTCTGAAGCTGAAAAAGGCCGACGATACAAGCTTGTGCCGACGGCGGTCTGCCCGGCATCATATCGGCTTCTTCCTACGGACGTGGCCATTAAGCCCGCCTCGGGCGATGGCCAAACGGAGCATCGCGCTTGAACGAGAATATCCTGTGGTTGCACGAACTGCGCCTGGCCGACCTGGCCCGCGTAGGCGGCAAGAATTCGTCGCTTGGCGAAATGATCGGCAATCTTGCCGGTCTGGGGGTTTCTGTCCCCGGCGGTTACGCAACCACCGCTGAAGCCTTCAAGGACTTCATCGCACACAACGATCTTTCCAAGCGCATTTTCGACAAGCTGGCCACGCTGGACGTGGAAGATGTCGCCGCGCTCACCGCAGCCGGCAAGGAAATCCGCGGCTGGGTGATCGACGCCCCGCTGCAGCCGCAGCTGGACCAGGACATCCGCAGCGCCTACAGGCAGCTGTGCGACGAGAACGGCGGCGGCGACGTGGCCGTGGCCGTGCGCTCCTCGGCCACCGCCGAAGACCTGCCTGACGCCTCGTTCGCCGGCCAGCAGGAAACCTTCCTCAACGTCACCGGTGCCGACGACGTCGTGCACAAGGTCAAGGAAGTGTTCGCCTCGCTCTACAACGACCGTGCCATCGCCTATCGCGTGCACCACGGGTTCAAGCACGAAGACGTGTTCCTGTCCTCGGGCGTGCAGCTGATGGTGCGCTCGGGCGCGGGTTCGTCCGGCGTGCTGTTCACCCTGGACACCGAGTCGGGCTTCCGCGACGTGGTGTTCGTGACCTCCAGCTTCGGCCTGGGCGAAATGGTCGTGCAGGGTGCGGTCAACCCCGATGAGTTCTACGTCTACAAGCCCACGCTGAACGCCGGCAAGCCGGCCATCCTGCGCCGCTCGCTGGGCAGCAAGGCGATCCGCATGGTCTATTCGGACGTGCCCGGTGAGCGCGTGCGCATCGAAGACACCCCGGTGGAGCAGCGCAATACCTTCTCGATCAGCGACGAGGACGTGCAGGAACTGTCCAAGCAGGCGCTGATCATCGAAAAGCATTACGGCCGCCCGATGGACATCGAGTGGGCCAAGGACGGGGTGAGCGGCAAGCTGTTCATCGTGCAGGCGCGCCCGGAAACGGTGAAGTCGCGTGGCCACGCCACCCAGATCGAGCGTTTCGCGCTGAACCAGAAGGACGGCAAGGTGCTGGCCGAAGGCCGCGCGGTGGGTGCCAAGATCGGCGCCGGCGTGGCCCGCGTGGTCAAGTCGCTGGACGACATGGCCCGCGTGCAGCCGGGCGACGTGCTGATCGCCGACATGACCGATCCCGATTGGGAACCGGTGATGAAGCGCGCCTCGGCGATCGTGACCAACCGTGGTGGCCGTACCTGCCACGCAGCGATCATCGCGCGTGAGCTGGGCGTGCCGGCCGTGGTCGGTTCGGGCAACGCCACCCAGGTGCTGCAGGACGGCCAGGAAGTGACGGTCAGCTGCGCCGAGGGCGACACCGGCTTCATCTACGAAGGCAAGCTGGACTTCGAGCGCACCACCACGGACCTGGGCAACATGCCGCCGGCGCCGCTGAAGATCATGATGAACGTGGCCAACCCGGAGCGTGCGTTCGACTTCGGCCAGCTGCCCAACGCCGGCATCGGCCTGGCCCGCCTGGAGATGATCATTGCCAGCCACATCGGCATCCATCCCAACGCGCTGCTGGAGTACGACCGCCAGGATGCGGCCACGAAGAAGAAGATCGACGAGAAGATCGCCGGTTACGCCGACCCGGTGAGCTTCTACGTGAACCGCCTGGCCGAAGGCATTGCCACGCTGACCGCATCGGTGGCGCCGAACCCGGTGATCGTGCGCCTGTCGGACTTCAAGTCCAACGAGTACGCGAACCTGATCGGCGGCAGCAACTACGAGCCGCACGAAGAGAACCCGATGATCGGCTTCCGCGGCGCCAGCCGTTACGTCGACCCGAGCTTCTCGGCCGCCTTCGCGCTGGAGTGCAAGGCCGTGCTGCGCGTGCGCAACGAGATGGGCCTGGACAACCTGTGGGTCATGATTCCGTTCGTGCGCACGCTGGAAGAAGGCCGCAGGGTGGTCGAAGTGCTGGCGGCCAATGGCCTGAAGCAGGGCGAGAACGGCCTGAAGATCATCATGATGTGCGAAGTGCCGTCCAACGCACTGCTCGCCGATGAGTTCCTGGAGATCTTCGACGGCTTCTCGATCGGCTCCAACGATCTGACCCAGCTGACCCTGGGCCTGGACCGCGACTCGTCGATCGTGGCGCACCTGTTCGACGAGCGGAACCCGGCGGTGAAGAAGCTGCTGTCGCTGGCGATCAAGGCTGCGCGCGCCAAGGGCAAGTACGTGGGCATCTGCGGCCAGGGGCCGTCGGATCACCCGGACCTGGCCGAGTGGCTGATGCAGGAAGGCATTGAGTCGGTGTCGCTGAATCCGGACACCGTGGTCGATACCTGGCTGCGGTTGGCCAAGTTGAAGGCCAACAGCTGATAACGAAAAACCCCGCCTCGGCGGGGTTTTTTATTGGTTCCGTCCCCCGCCTAGGCGGGGTTTTTTTATGACGGTGTCGTCTACCTCGGTAGAGCCACGCCCTGCGTGGCTGCTCTCCGTTCCGGCACCGCGAAGCCACGCAGGGCGTGGCTCTATCCCAATGCAGGCTCCGTCACGGGATAGTCGGTAAAACCAACCTCCCCGCCCCCGAAGAACGTCGCCTTGTCCGGCGCGTTCAATTCGAGACCCTGCTGCAACCGCTCCGGCAGGTCCGGGTTGGCAATGAACGGCCGGCCAAACCCGATCAGATCCGCCCAGCCCTTCGCCAACGCTTCCTCCGCACGCTCCACGGTGTACTTGCCTGCGTAAATCAACGTGCCGCGATACACCATGCGCAATGCTTCCTTGAACGCCACCGGCATCACCGGGGCATCGTCCCAATCGGCTTCGGCGATGTGCAGGTAGCCCACGCCGATGCTGTCCAGGATGTGCGCGGCGGCCAGGTAGGTCGCCTGCGGGGTGTCGTCCACTGCGCCCTGCAGGGTGGTCAACGGGGCAAGGCGCACGCCGACGCGCTCGGCGCCCACTTCGGCAGCAACCGCTTCGGTCACCTCGCGCAGGAAACGCAGGCGGTTCTGCAGCGAGCCACCGTAAGTGTCGGTGCGCTGGTTGGCCTGCGAGTCGATGAACTGGTTGATCAGGTAGCCATTGGCGCCATGCAGTTCGACGCCGTCGAAACCGGCCTCGATCGCGCGGCGGGCGGCCAGGGCGTACTCGCGCACGATCTGCGGGATCTCGGCGATGTCGAGCGCACGCGGCATGGAGTGCTGGACCATCTCGCCCACTCCACCCTGCGGGCCGGTGCCGGCGACGTCGACGAACACCTTCACGCCCTCGGCCTGCAGCGCCGAAGACGAGACCGGGGCGGCGCCGCCCGGCTGCAGGTCCACGTGCGAGACGCGGCCGACGTGCCAGAGCTGGGCGAAGATGCGCCCACCGGCGGCGTGCACGGCATCGGTGACGCCGCGCCAGCCAGCGACCTGGGCGTCATCGTGGATGCCGGGGGTCCAGGCATAGCCCTGCCCCTGCGGGCTGATCTGGGTGCCTTCGCTGACAATCAGGCCGGCCGAGGCGCGCTGGGCGTAGTACTCGGCCATCAGCGGGGTGGCGACGTTGCCGGCGGCGGCGCGCGAGCGGGTCATCGGCGGCATCACGATGCGATTGGGCAGGGTTAGCGCGCCGAGGCGGTAGGGGGTGAAGAGCATGGGGGATCCTTGCGGGGAGACTGTGGCAAGGATGGGGATGGTGGCGGTCAGGGACCAGCCACATCAGGGCAAAACAGTTGTGCCGTGGGTGCAATGATCGGCTGGGGCAGCCACGCAGGGCGTGGCTCTACCGGCCCAAATCAGGCCTTTCCGGCGTCTCGTTGGCCCGCCAGCAGGTTGTAGGCGCTACGCACTGTTTCGTAGCCGTACTGCCGTTCGAGGCGGCGCACGATGAAGTGGCCGCGGGCCATGTCCTGATAGTAGTCGGTGAACATGGTGTTGAGGGTGGCGCCGGCGACCGCGCCGATGATCGGGACCGCCTGTGCGGCGAACTTCTCGGTGACCACCACGCCGAAGCGGGCGGCGACCTTTTCGACGATCTTGGCCAGCCACTTGCCGGCTTCCTTGGGGGTCAGCCCGATCATCACCCCGCCGCCGCCAACGGCTGCGCCGGCCAGCTCGGCAGAGAGGTGGCGCATGACCTCGGCGGTGAAGCCGCGGGTGATGTAGTAGCCGGTTTCGCTGGCATCGTCCTGTCCGGAGTTGCCACCGAGGGCGAACACTTCCAGGCAGGCGTGGCGGGTGCCCATCTCGGAAAGATCGAACCCTTCGCTGCGGGCGACGTCGGCGACCGAGCGCATCATGATCGTGGTCGAGACCGGCAGTTCCAGGAACAGAGCCGTGAAGCCGAAGGCACCGCCGAGCGCGCCGGTGGCGGCGGCCGCGGCCTTGTGCCAGCGGGTGGACGCCTCCTTGCCGGGCGTGTTGTCCATGCTCCAGAGCGCGGCCTGCGCCGACTTGAACAGGGCAGCCTCGACCGCGCCGTGGATGCGTTTGGACACCGACTGCGGCAGCTTCTTCACCGCGAATTCGAGCGGCGAACCGATCAGGTTGGCCATCTTGGCGGTGAGCGTGGGCGATTCCAGCAGTTCCACCGCCCGTTCGAGGTCGGCCCAGTCCTTGGAGGTGGGCACGATCTTCGCCTCGATGGGCGGCGGCAGGATGCGGACGATATGGCTCATGGCGCGATCATACCCCCGGGCGATTGAACGTTACGTAGGCAGGCCGGACAGCGCGCCCATGAACTGGCGGTAATGGCGCAGTTCTGCGATCGAATCGTGCACGTCGCTCAGCGCGGTGTGGCTGGAGGTCTTGCCAACCCCGGCGGCCACCGTCGGCGCCCAGCGCCGGGCAAGTTCCTTGACCGTGGACACGTCCAGGTTGCGGTAATGGAAGTACTTCTCCAGGCGCGGCATTTCACGGTGCAGGAAACGACGGTCCTGGCAGATCGAATTGCCGCACATCGGCGAGGCGCCGGCCTTGATCCACTGGGCCAGGAAGTTCACGGTCTGCGCTTCGGCCTGGGCCAGGGTCACCTGGCTCTCCACCACGCGCTGCCACAGCCCGGAACGGCGGTGCTGGTTGCGGTTCCATTCGTCCATCGCTTCCAGCCGCTCCACCGGATGGTGGATGGCGAACTCCGGACCTTCGGCCAGCACGTTCAACTGCGCGTCGGTGACCACGGTGGCGATCTCGATGATCGCGTCGTTGTCGGTGTCCAGACCGGTCATTTCCAGGTCGATCCAGATCAGTCGTTCGCCTTCTGCGCCGTTGTCTGCCATGTTTTCCAGCCGTTTTTACGAAAGGGTGATGATACCGCGCACAAGGTCAGGGAAGCAGCAGCGGCGGTTTGCCGCGCTTGGCGCGGAAATAGTTGGTCAGGCGCGTGCTGGCTTCCTTGGCCAACACCCCACCATGCAGTTCAACGCGGTGGTTGTGGCGCGGATCGCCGAGCAGGTCGAACACGCTGCCGCAGGCGCCGGTCTTGGGGTCGGTGGCCGCGTACACCAGCCGCGCCACGCGCGCATGCACCACCGCCATCGCGCACATCGCGCACGGCTCCAGGGTCACGTACAGCGTGCTGCCCAGCAGCCGATGGTTGGCCAGCGCCCTGCCCGCCTGGCGCATCGCCACGATCTCGGCGTGGGCGCTGGGGTCGTGGTCGGCGATGTTGAGGTTCCAGCCCTCGCCCAGCACGGTGCCGTCGGCCCCGACCAGCACCGCGCCCACCGGAATCTCGTTGAACTCACGCTCGGCACGTTCGGCCAGGGCCAGCGCGTGCTGCATCCAGTGCTCGTCCTGGTCGTGCACCGGCACGCCCAGCGGCGGCGGCGCGGGCAGGCGCTCAACCACGGCCGTCGGCCTTGCGCACGAACGCCTCGAAGGCGGCCAGGGTGGCCTCGCTCACATGGTGTTCGATGCCTTCGGCATCGCGGCGCGCCGAGTCCGGGTCCACGCCCAGCGCCAGCAGGAAGCGCTCCACGGTCTGGTGGCGGGCACGCATCTCCACGGCCAGCTGCTCGCCGGCCGGGGTCAGGAACACGCCCCGGTACGGCCGCTGGATCGCCCAGCCTTCCTTGACCAGCCGCTTGAGCGCCTTGGCCACGGTCGGCTGCGCCACCCCCAGCCGGGTCGCGATGTCGACCTGGCGGGCCTCGCGGCCGTCGGCGATCAGGTCGGCGATCAGCTCCACATAGTCTTCCACCAGCTCCGAACGCCGCGCCTCGCGCACCTGCACGAACCCTTCCACATGGACCTGGGCATCGATCAGCGGCGTGGACGTCTTGCGGGCGGTAGGCGACATACGGGGAGTTTACCGTAGTGACGGGCCATGCCCGTCAGTCAGGCGCCTTGCCGCATCAACCCCGTCTCGAACACCACTTCCCCGTCCAGGTTGCGCGCTGCCAGGTCTCCGCCATGCGCGCGGGCGAACTCATGGGCAATGAACAGCCCAAGTCCCAGCCCGCGGCTGTCGTGGAAACTGGCCTTGAACGGCTCGAACAGGCGCGGCAGCAGCGTCTCGGGAATCTGACCGGCGTTGCGCACCTGCAGCCGCAGCGAGTCGCCCGCGAGCCCACGCACCAGCACCTGCACCGGCGCATTGCCCCCGTGCAGCACGGCGTTGCCGACCAGGTTGGAGAGCAGCTGGGCCAGCCGGTCCGGGTCGCCATGCAGGCAGGTATCGCCTTCCACCTGCAGCTCGATGTGCGCCTGCGGGTGGGCACGGCTCATCTCGCTGACCACCGCCGCCGCCACCTCGGCCAGGTCGCACTCCACCTGCTGCAGGCGCAGGCCACCGCTGCGGATGCGCGAGAAGTCGAGCAACTGCTCCACCATCCGCGCCATGCGCACCGCGCTGTTCTCCAGGTGCACCAGGGTCTGCTGCGCCGACGGATCATCGGGCAGATCCAGCGCCAGCTTGTCCGCGCACAGCAGGATCGCCGAGAGCGGCGTGCGCAGGTCGTGGGTGAGCACCGCCATCATCGTTTCGTTGAGCGTCAGCGCGTGCTCCAGCGCCTGGTTGCGCGCCTTGAGCAGCTGCTTCTGCTGGTAGAGCTCGATGAACACGTTGACCTTGCTCATGATCACCTGCGGCTCGATCGGCTTGTGCAGGAAATCCACCGCACCGCTCTCATAGCCCTTGAACGCGCGCACCGGGTCGTTCGGCGAGGCGGTCAGGAAGATGATCGGCACATCGCGGCTGCGCTGCGAACCGCGCATCAATTCGGCCAGCGAGAAGCCGTCGATCTCGGGCATGTGCACGTCCAGCAGCGCCAGCGCCACTTCGTGCTCCAGCAGCAGTTCCAGCGCTTCCGCACCGGAGGCCGCGCACAGGATGTCGAGTCCGTCGCGGCGCAGCAGCGCTTCCATGGCCACCAGGTTCTGCGGCACGTCGTCGACGATCAGCAGGTTGACCCGGTCGGTGGTGGCCGCAGGGGTGGGCGCAATCAGGTTCATCGTGCAAGGCCTTTCATACGCGAACAAAGGGATTCAAGGGTCAACACCGCATCGGCGCCGGCATGGGCCAGGGCCGCTGCGGGCATGATCGGGGAAAAGGCGTCGTCCGGGCTCTGGATCCAGGCCTGGCCGCCCGCCTCGCGGACCGCCGCAACACCGGCACTGCCGTCGTTGCTGGCGCCGGTCAGCAGGATCGCCAGCACGCCGCTGCCGAACACATCAGCCGCGCTCTCGAACAGCGGGTCGATGGCGGGGCGCGAGAACAGCACCGGCGGGTCCACCGACAGCGCCAGGCTGTCGCGGTCCTCCACCAGCAGGTGGTAATCCGGCGGCGCGAAGGTCACCGTGCCCGGCACCAGCGCCTGCTTGTCCTCGGCTTCCCGCACCGGCAACACGCAGCCGTGGTCGAGCAGGTCGGCAATCCGGCTGGGGCGGTCGCGCGGCAGGTGCAGCACCACCAGCACCGCCATCGGCAGCCCGGCAGGCAGCGCGGCCAGCAGTGCCTGCAGCGCACGCACGCCGCCGGCGGAGGCGCCGACCACGATCAGTTCGATGTTGGGCTGCACGGCGTCGGCGTTCATCAGGCCAGCTTCCGGTACAGGCGCTGCTCGCGCGCGCAGGCTTCGAATTCGTTGGCGTGCTCGCCGAACTGCAGCGACTCCTTGCTGCCCAGGCCGAGGAAGCCACGGTGCACCAGCGCCTCGTGGAACAGGCCGATGGCGCGGTCCTGCAGGGCGCGCTGGAAGTAGATCAGCACGTTGCGGCACGACACCAGGTGCACTTCGGAGAACACCGTGTCGGTGGCCAGGCTGTGGTCGGCGAACACGATGTTGCGCTTGAGCCGGCGGTCGAACACCACCCCGCCGTAGCCGGTGCTGTAGTAGTCCGACAACGAGCCGCTGCCACCCGCTTCCAGGTAGTTGCGGCTGAACTGGGCCAGCCGGTCCAGCGGGAACGCGCCTGCTTCGGCCGCCTGCAACGCCTCGGGGTTGATGTCGGTGGCGTAGATGATGGCGCGGTCGAGCAGGCCTTCTTCCTGCAGCAGGATCGCCAGCGACCACACTTCTTCGCCGGTGCTGCAGCCGGCGATCCACAGCTTGATCGAGGGATAGGTGCGCAGCACCGGGATGGCGTGCTCGCGCAGCATGCGGAAGTACGCGGGATCGCGGAACATCTCCGAGACCTGCACGGTGAAGTACTGCATCGCCAGCGCGAAGGTGTCCGGTTCGTGCAGCAAGCGGTGCTGCAGCGCGCCCATGCTGTCGCAGTCGAAGCGCGCCATGGCATGCCGCATGCGCCGCCGCAGCGACGCCAGCGCGTAGTCGCGGAAGTCGTAGTGGTAGCGCTGGTACACCGCCTCCAGCAGCAGCTTCAGCTCCAGGTCGTACAGCTCGGCCTCGTTCATCGACGCGAGCACCACACGCGGCACAGCGAGACCAGCTTGTCCACATCGATGGGCTTGGCGATGTAATCGTTGGCACCAGCCTGCAGGCAGTGCTCGCGGTCATCCGGCATGGCCTTGGCGGTCAGCGCGATGATCGGCAGGTCGCGCCAGCGGTTGTCGCGGCGGATCTCGCGCATCGCGGTCAGGCCGTCCATCTCCGGCATCATGATGTCCATCAGCACCAGGTCGATGTCCGGGCCCAGCCGTTCCAGCGCTTCGCGGCCGTTGCGGGCGATCTCCAGCTTTACTCCCAGCGGTTCGAGCACGCTGGACAGGGCGAAGATGTTGCGCACGTCGTCCTCGGCCAGCAGCACGGTGCGGCCGTCCAGCACTGCGTCGCGGCGGCGCGCTTCGCGCAGCAGGCGCTGCTGGTCGCTGGGCAGCGAGGCTTCCACGCTGTGCAGGAACAACGTCACTTCATCGAGCAGGCGCTCGGGCGAACGCGCACCCTTGATGATGATGCTCTTGGAATAGCGGCGCAGGCGCTGCTCTTCGTCGCGGGTCAGCGCACGCCCGGTGTAGACGATCACCGGCGGGAAGCCCAGCGCCTCGTTGCCGGCCATGTGTTCGAGCAGGTCGTAACCGGTGCCGTCGGGCAGGGCCAGGTCGGTCACCATGCAGTCGAAGGTGGAACCGGACAGCTCGGCGATCGCCTCGGCAAGGGTGCCAACGGCGGTGATTTCCAGCTGGTCGCGGCCCAGCAGCAGCTGCAGGTTGGAGCGCAGCGCACTGTCGTCCTCGACGATCAACAGGCGGCGCACATCACGTTCGTTGGTGGCTTCCAGCTGCTGGATCGCCTCGACCAGGCGCTCGCGCGTGGCCGGCTTGATGACGTAGCCAATGGCACCCAGTTCCATTGCCACCTGCGAGCGCTCCAACCCGGACACCACGTGCACGGGAATATGGCGCGTGGCCGGATCGCGCTTGAGGCGCTCCAGCACGCTCAGGCCCGACACATCCGGCAGGCCGATGTCGAGCAGGATGCCGTTCGGGCGCAGCTCGACGGCCAGCGACAGCGCCTCTTCGGCGGTCTGCGCGACCACGCAGTCGAAGTCCAGCTCATGCGCCATGCCAACCAGCGCCTCGGCGAAGGCCACATCGTCCTCCACCGCCAGGATCATGCGCCCGGCGCGGCTGCGACGGCCGCGGTCGTCGACCACGCGCGGTCCCTGCGGCGCCACCGGTGCGTCGTGACCCGTACCGAACAGCGGCACGGCGGCGGCGGGCTTGGGCGTCGGCGCCATCCGCACGTCCGGCGCGGCGGCCAGCGGTGCCGGGCTGGCGCCAGCGGCCAGCGGCAGTTCCAGGGTGAAGCAGCTGCCGCGCCCCGGTTCGCTCGACACGGAAATGTCGCCGCCCATGCGCGAAGCCAGGTCGCGCGAGATCGACAGGCCCAGGCCGGTGCCGCCATAGCGACGGCGGGTACTGCCATCGGCCTGGCGGAACGCTTCGAAGATCACCTCGGTCTGCGCCTGGGCGATGCCGATGCCGGTATCGCTCACCGCGAACTGGATCCGCCCTGCCCCGTTGCCACGCACCACCAGCGAGACGCTGCCGTGCTCGGTGAACTTGATCGCATTGGCCAGCAGGTTCTTCAGGATCTGCTGCAGGCGCTGGCCGTCGGCGACCAGCTGGGTCGGTGCATCGTTCTCGGCGCGGATGTCCAGCGCCAGGCCCTTCTGCTGGGCGAGCGGCTCGAAGGTTTCCTTCAGGCGCTGCAGCACGCTGGGCACCGCCAGGTTCTCTTCGGCCAGTTCCACATGGCCGGCTTCGATCCGCGACAGGTCGAGGATGTCGTTGATTAGCGCCAGCAGGTCGTTGTTGGACGAGTGGATGGCCTGGGCGTACTTGACCTGCTCGGCGGTCAGCGTGCCGTCCTTGTTGTCGGCCAGCAGCTTGGCCAGGATCAGCGCGCTGTTGAGCGGCGTGCGCAGCTCGTGCGACATGTTGGCCAGGAACTCGGACTTGTAGCGCGAGCTGGCTTCCAGTTCGCGGCTGTTCTGCACCAGCTGGCCCTGCGCGATGAGCAGCGCCTGCTGGCGCGCTTCCAGTTCGTGGGTGCGCTCTTCCAGCTGCACGTTGGTCTGTTCCAGCTCGGCCTGCTGCTGTTCCAGGTTGGCCTGCGAATGCAGCAGGCTGCGGCTCTGTTCTTCCAGCTCTTCGTTGGCCACCCGCAGCTCTTCCTGCTGGGTCTGCAGCTCTTCGCTCTGGCGCTGGGTTTCTTCCAGCAGCTCCACCAGCTGCGCGCGCAGCAGCGCGGTACGCATGGCCATGCCCACCGGTTCAGCGCATTGCAGCAGCAGATCCAGTTCCAGCGAACGCGCGGGCGAGACGCCGGCACGGCCGAGCTCGATCAGGCCGATCACCGCGCCGTCGGCGGTGATCGGACCGAGCAGGCGCTGGTGCACCACGGTGCGGCCCAGCGCGGTTTCGATTTCCAGCGGGCTTTCGCCCTCTTCCAACCGGCGTGGCGTGCCGGCACGCAGCACTTCACCCCACTGCCCGGCCGAGGCCGGCAGCGATTCCGGCAGCTGCGCGGGCAGTGCGGCCCCGCCGACCAGCACCAGGCGCTCGCCCTGGAGGCGATACAGCGCACCGACATCGGCGTTGAGGCGGGCGCACAGCGAACGCATCGCCGCGTCGGCGAGCGTCTTCGGCTCAGGGTCACCGCGCAGGCTCACGGTCACATCGTTCTCGCCTTCCTGCAGCCACAGCGCATCGGCGGCGGTGCGGCGGGCCTGGATCGCCTTGACCACGGTCAGCGCCATCAGCAGGAAGGACACGCCGCCGATGGTGCGATTGACGAATGAGAACGCCGAATTCGTGCTGGCGGGCGCCAGATGATAGCCCACCACCAGCAGGATGCAGGAGCCCACCGCCACCAGCACCGGCACTTCCAGGCGGCGCTGGAACAGCGTGATCCCCACCGCCATGAAGTAGGTCAGCCACACCGCGTAGCCCAGCGGCACCACCAGTTCCAGGCCGATGGTCAGGCCCATCAGGCCGGCGGATGCCAGCCAGATCCAGCGGTCGCGAGCAGTCGGAGCAGCATTCATCCAGACAATTCCAGCGTGAAAAGGGGTTCGATGTTAACCGAACAGTGAATGCGTGCGTTATCCGCCAGTTGGCGACGCGATCAACCCCATTGTTGACACTATCTTCACATGATCGCTTCTACGGTTCTGGCCCTTACCGGGGGAGTAGAGCTGTCGCCGTGGTCCAGGCCGTCACCGACATCACGCCATCTGCTGATGATCGCCTGCAGCTGCAGTTGTTGATCGATCATGTGTCCGACCATGCGATTTACATGCTGGATGCCGAAGGCTGCATCCGCAGCTGGAACCGTGGCTGCGAGCGGGTCAAGGGCTACACGGGCGAGGAAGCGCTGGGCCAGCACGTGGGCCTCTTCTACGGTGCCGATGACCGCACCAACGGCGTGCCGCAGCAGACCCTGGCCCAGGCCGAATCACAGGGCCGCTTCGTCGGCGAAGGCTGGCGCGTGCGCCGCAGCGGCGAACGTTTCCGCGCCAGCGAGGTTATCGAAGCCGTACGCCAGGACGGCGTGCTGCTGGGTTTCGTCAAGGTCACCCACGACATTACCGAGCGCTACCAGGCCCAGCGCCTGCTGCAGGACGCCCAGCGCGCACGTGAACAGCTTCAGCAATTCGAGGGCGTGGGCCGGCTCACCCGCGGCCTGGCGCATGAATTCAACAACCTGCTGACCACCATTGGCACGGCGCTCGACCTGATCGCCGCACAGCCGGTGGCCGACGCCCGCACCCGCGAGCTGGCCGACCTGGCCCAGGCCGCCGCCGACCGCGGTTCGCTGCTGACCCGCCAGCTGCTTGCGTTTTCGGCCGACCAGACGCTCATCCGCGAGCACCTGCAGGTGGCGCAGCTGCTGCAGGACCAGCTTCCGTTGCTGCAGCGCGCCTGTCCAGCTAACATTCTGCTGCGTACGGAAGTGCCTTTCGACCTACCTCGAATCGTCACCGATGGCGTACAGTTGCACACTGCCGTGCTGAACCTCCTGCTGAACAGCTGCGAGGCGATGCCACAGGGCGGAACCATCACCCTCAGCGCCCGGGTCGAGCAGCGCCTCGCTCCGGACCTGGCCACCCCCACCCAGCGCCGCTATGTCGCCATCGCCGTCACCGACGCCGGCAGCGGCATGCCGCCGGACGTGGCCGAGCGCGCCAGCGAGCCGTTCTTCACGACCAAGGAGGTCGGCAAGGGCAGCGGGCTGGGATTGAGCCAGGTGTTTGGTTTCGTCTCCCAGTGCGACGGCTTCGTCGACGTCCAGACTGCCCCCGGACGCGGCACCACGGTCCGTTTGTTGTTACCTGCCCTTGAGGAACCCGCCCATGTCTGAGCCCCTTCGCGTCTTGATGGTTGAAGACCAGGAAGAGCTGCGCGAGATGATCGGGCAGGCGCTCAATGATTTCGGCTTCGACGTGCATACCGCCAACGACGGCCCGCACGCTTTGCAGCTGATTGATGAAACGGGCGACTTCAATATTGTGTTCAGCGACGTAAACATGCCCAACAACATGAGTGGGCTGGAGCTGAGCGCTCACGTGGCCGAAGCGCTGCCCAACGCGCGCATGATCCTGTCCTCGGGCTATGCGCGCTCGCAGTTGCCGCCGCTGCCGCCCCATGTGGAATTCATTGCCAAGCCTTACCGGCTGCGCCAGCTGATCGATCTGCTGAAGAATCCAGCGCCTGCTGCCTGACGCGCGGTGGCGTGAATGCTTCATACCTGAACGAGTTCGTTCACACAGGCTCTGCAACGGCGGCGGGATAGTACGGGTGTACTCCGTATGACAGGACGCACCGGATGCTCGACCGCAGCCAGGATCTCGAACGTGTCGCGCTGATCGAAGCGCTCAATGTGATGGATCCAGCCCTGGGCCGTTCGTTGGACCCGATCACCGAACTTGCGGCGTTTACCTTCGGTACGCCGATCGCGCTTATCTCGATCGTAGATGCCGACTCTCAGCAGTTCATCTCGCGGGTTGGCTTGGCGCTGGAGCGCACCGACCGCCACCACTCGATCTGTTCGTGTGCGCTGCAGTCCACCGGCATCCTGCAGATCGGCGACTTGCGCGACGACCCGCGCTTCCGCGACAACCCCATCGTTTCCGGCCCCGAGCGCATGCGCTTCTACGCGGGTGCGCCGCTGGTGACCCGTAACGGGATCCCGTTGGGCACCTTGTGCCTGATGGACCGCGAACCGCGCGTGTTGTCCGAGGATGAGCAGCGCCAGCTGCAGACCCTGGCGCGGATCGTGGTGAACCAGATGGAGCTGACCATGTCGGTCGGGCGCCGCGAGCCGATCAGCGGCCTGCCCAACCGCCAGCAGTTC
This sequence comes from Stenotrophomonas bentonitica, assembly GCF_013185915.1. Classification (NCBI taxonomy): domain Bacteria; kingdom Pseudomonadati; phylum Pseudomonadota; class Gammaproteobacteria; order Lysobacterales; family Lysobacteraceae; genus Stenotrophomonas; species Stenotrophomonas bentonitica. The sequence continues at coordinate 644,748 of NZ_JAAZUH010000001.1, forward strand.
CAGGCCGACCTGAGCGTGCTGAGTCGGCGCGATGGCGCCAACCAGTTCACCGGCGTGCTGCTGGATGCCTTCGACCTGCAGAGCGCGAACGATGCCGGCCAGGCACTCGGCCTGAAGCCGGTGGAATCCCTGCTGCGGCAAGCCGCGCTGCGCGTGCAGGAAGTGCTGCACGACAGCGTGCAGATCTACCACGTGGCGTCTTCGCGGTTCGCCTTCGTACTGCGCGACCGTTCGCACGAACAGGTCGAAGAATTGATGGAGCGGCTGCGCGAGCGCCTGCGCCGGCCGCTGATGGTCGGCAGCATTCCCATGTCGCCCCAGTTCCACGCCGGCCTGTGCAACTTCCACGCCGAGCCCGACCAGGCCAACGATCTGCTGCGCAAGTGCATGGTAGCGCTGAACCATGCGCTGCAGACCGACGCCTGCCTGTGCTGGTACTCGTCCGACCGCGACGCGCACCTGCGCCGCCGCTACCGTCTTGCGTCCGACGCGGCACGCGGACTGGCGCAGGAGCAATTCAGCCTGGTCTACCAGCCTCGCTACGACCTCACCGACGGCCAACCGGTCTCGGCCGAGGCGCTGCTGCGCTGGACCCACCCGATGCTGGGGCCCATCACGCCCGGCGAGTTCATCCCGGTGCTGGAGTGCACCGCGTTGATGCCGCAGTTGAGCCAGTGGGTGATCGAGCATGCCTTCGCCCAGGCAGCGCGCTGGCAGCAGCTGCTGCCGGGCTTCACCCTCTCGATCAACCTGTCGCCACGCGACTTCGACAACGAAACGCTGTGGACGCGGATGGCCGAACGGCTGCAGGAGCACGGCCTGGTGCCGTCGCAGATCGAAGTGGAAATCACCGAGGGCCAATGGCTGCACAGCCACCCGGCCGCCCTGCCCCAGCTGCGCGCGATGGCGGCCGCCGGCGTGCGTATCGCGATCGATGACTTCGGCAGTGGCTACAGCAACTTCGGCTACCTGAGCGAGGTGCCGATCAGCCATATCAAAGTGGACCAGAGCCTGGTCACTGGCCTGGCGCGCTCGCGCACCGCACGGCTGAAAGTGGAAGCGATCATCAAACTGGCCCATCAGCTCGGCTACCGCACCGTAGCCGAAGGCGTGGAGCATGAGGCGGAGCTGTCGTTGCTGCGGCTGTGGAACTGCAATGAAGCGCAGGGGTATTACCTGGCGCGGCCGATGAGTGCCGAAGCCGTGACCCAGCTGGTATTGGCGCATCGTGCGGGACCGCCGCTGGAGCCGGATGCCGACTAGCGGGTCAGCGTTACGCGGGATCCTGCGATAATCCAGTTTCTCCCACCCTGGTGCACCCGATGTCCGACCTGTCCCCCCTGCCCGAGATCGCCCCCGGCCACTACCGCCATTTCAAGGGCGGCGAGTACGAGGTGATCGGCGTGGTCCGCAACAGCGAAACCCTGCAGCCGATGGTGCTCTACCGCGCGTTGTACGGCGAGCACGGCCTGTGGGTGAGACCGTATGAGATGTTCTGCGCGACGGTGGAGGTAGACGGCGTGACCCAACCAAGATTCGCCCGCACGTCCTGAATGCACACCCCGGTAGAGCCACGCCCTGCGTGGCTGAAACCGTGCATCAAGCGCGAACCACCCCGCGTCGTTGTTACAGCCACGCAGGGCGTGGCTCTACCGGAAGGACCTGAATTCCGACATGCTACAGGCCGAGTAAATGATCGAGCATGCATCGGCGCCGTCCGGCGAGCACCGCTTCATGGCTTCAGCTGTTGCGATGTCCGCGCTTTTCGCCGTGTAAATGACCGATCTCCCGCCGGACCCACCTTGGCTCTTTGGCTTCGGATCAACAACCGCGATGCACTGGTTGTAGTACGTGGTGAGAACCTTGCACTTCAACCCACCACCACTTCTGCACTGCTCCAACGCGATCCTGCTCGCTTCGCCTTTCGACTTTCGGGACTCAGCAACACCAGTAGCGACAACCACGCCACGTTCATTGGCGCTGGCATCCTCTGCCAGCGCCCCCCAGCGCGTCTCCCACTTGCCCGTGGGACGAGGGGCGACAGACTCGCCTGACCCACTACCTGACCCAGGAATCGGCGCACAGCCCTGAACACCCTGCCCGCCGATGGGATACTGCCCAGGCGGACAGCCACCTTCTGCAAGGGCGCCAAAGGATGCAAGTAAAAGCAACAGTATTAGAGGTGCTCTCATAAGTTCACCAGACATTCAATGAATCGGCGCATTAGTACTTTTCAAAGTACGGCATGCTGCACTCCGCGTAGACCTCAGCGCAAACTTTGCTACCCGCCTTCTTGCAGGACTCCGTCGCCCGTTGAAGAGCGATCTCCTTCGTAGCCCCCGTGTTGAGCCTCGTACCAAGTGCCTTATCTGCTTGGATGACCGCCGCACACTGGTTCTTGAAGGTAAAATCCGCCTGGCAGTCAGACGCACCCCACTGAGCGCACTTATCGATTGCTGCTGCGACCGCCTCGCTCTTCGTCAGCTTTCCAGCGACCGCTCCTGCATCTCCAGAGTTTGAGAAGGCAACGGCACCCCACGTCTGGTGCCAACGGCCCGTTGGGACAGGATCACTACTACCTGATGCACCTCCACCAGTTGGTGCGCATCCTCCAACACCCTGGCCTCCGACTGGGTACTGTCCTGGGGGACAACGTCCCTCTGCAGCAGCTTGGAAAGTCGGCACTGCGAGCAGTGCTGACGCAAGCAGCACCATAATGCCCAAGCGGGCTGCTGCACTGCGATGGCGGACCACGGTGAAGTCCATTGGTACCTCTTAGAGTAAGTGATCGACCGGACAACGCTGCACGCTTGAAGTTGCGCAGTCGCCGTATCTAGAACTTCTCGAACTTTGGCTCCGCGCACGCCGAATAGATCTTGATGCAACCTACCCCACCTGCCTTTGTACAAAGCTCAAGGGATATCTTCTCAGCAGTATCAATGGTGGCACCGCGTCCGAAACTGGTACCTCCACTACCAGAGGTCGGGACCGATGCGGCTGCACACTGATTCTTGTAGGTAAACGCAACCTTGCACGACGCTCCGCCGCTCGACTTGCACACAGCTTCCGCATCACGGGTCGCCGCTTCCTTCGTAATCCGACTGGCCGCAGCACCGGAAGCCCCCTCGGGTGACAGCGCTATTGCGCCCCACGTCTTGATCCAGCGACCGGTAGGACGAGGGCCAGCGCCTCCGCCAGCACCGGACTGGGGAATCGGCGCGCAACCTTGAACACCCTGCCCGCCGATTGGGTACTGCCCAGGCGGACACGCTCCCTCACCAAAGGCCGATCCAGCGAGCGTGACCAACAGCAACGCGGCCAGCACGTTAGTCCTTCGAGTCACGGAGTTCACGACTCGGTTGTATGATTGCTTGCGTGTCATCAGGCTAGTTGAACGGTTTGAACTCGGACATGCTGCACGCCGAGTAGACAACTTCGCACTGCTGCGCACCCGCGACCCGACATCTCTGAAGCGCGTTTGATCTGGCCATCTCAACGGTTTCCGCTCGACTCATTACATTAATTGCGCCAGGCAAGCGATTACCCACCGGATCAGCCATTGCAACACACTGATTGTAGTACGTGAGTTTAACTTTGCATTTGCGCCCACCACGCTCGGCGCAACGGGAAAGCGCAAGTGCACTTGCAGCTCCCTTTGACTTCTGGGACACAGCTGCGCCAGTCGGTATGTTGCCTTTGATTTCCGGAGAGTTGTCTTCTGCGATCGCGCCCCAGCGCGTCTCCCACTTACCAGTGGGACGAGGGGCAGCAGACTCGCCTGAACGACCATCTGAACCGGGGATCGGCGCACATCCACCGACACCTTGGCCACCCACCGGATACTGCCCGGGCGGACAACGACCTTCGCCAAATGCCAGACCAGGAATGGCGATCAAGATGAACATCACAACCGAGCGCATGGCAACCTCACTATCCATTGAGTCGGGCACCAGACTGTCCCCAGCCGGAAGGCCCCACCACTAAAGGGGGCACGCCGTACCCACATAGCACCCCGCACTACCCCGAAAGATTGTTAGAACGTCTCAAAGTTGAACTCACTGCAATGGAAAAGGGAATACACAGGGACCAAGCGAGTCGCTCATGCGCCAAAACACAGCCCTTTTCGCGCTTACATTCCAATGCTGAAGCTTGAGCGTCTTACCTCGAAGGTCTGACGGGCAGTAGTTTTGCGGAGATCACCGCATTAGAACGATTTGAACTCGGACATGCTACACGCCGAATAGGAAACGGTGCATTCTCCACCGCCATTCTCGCGCTTGCAGTCACGGACTGCCAACTCCTTTGCCTGTTCAACCGTCTCCGCATGCGCGGCGATTGAAGTGCCGCCAGCGATTACGCCAGAAGAACTGCCAGGATCCGCGATTGCGGCGCATTGGTTGTAGTAAGCGAGTCGAACTTCACATTTGTTTCCGCCCTGCTTCCTGCACTCATCCATCGCAAGCGCCGATGCAGCGCGCTTTGACTTCTGGGAAACAGCCGCCCCCGTCGCAAGAGGCGCGCCAGGACTTGGGGACTGATCTTCAGCAATTGCACCCCAGCGCGTCTCCCACTTCCCAGTGGGTCGAGGAGAAACACCATTCGCTCCCGCACCACCACCTGGAATGGGCGCGCAACCTTGCACGCCTTGCCCACCGATAGGGTACTGGCCCGGCGGGCAGCTGCCTTCTGCGAACGCCACAGAAGGAACGAGCAAAAACAGTACGAACAAAAGCTTGCTTGGCATTCCAGAACCTCCACCTTTCGTGTCAATGCAGCGCGGACTCAGCCGCCTCACCGAGAATCAGCGTTCCCGTACTTCCCAGATCCGCTGGCCGTGCTTCCAGCCTCAGAAGTGCTCCTCACGGTGGGTTGCACTACCTGACCCACAGCGCCCTCATCACTATTCTTTGTTTGCGGCGGAGTATAGGAGCCCGGCGGCTGGCCCTGCGGGCCTGCGGCTGCCGAGCCGCCTATCTGGGAATATGCCATGAAGCTGCCCAGTGTTCCCTGGAAGAAGAATGCGGCCATTGGGGGCGCGGTCAGGATCAACGTGGTGAGTATCAGGCCCATGCCGCCCTGCTGCATGGCCTGACTGGTCATGCCATCGCTCATTGCGTCACTGAGGAAGAAGCTGTTGATCAGCGACGAGGTCCAGAACGCTGCCGACACACGGATCACCATATCCAGCGCGATGGAAACCATCGCCGACAGCACCGCCATCGAGAACATGGTACCTATGCCGTAGAACAGCCACTTCTGGAACAGCTGCTTGGTCTGATCGAACAGCAGGCACAGGATGAACAGAGGTCCGAAGCCGATGAACAGTGCGATGGCCACCTGGTAGAGCAGCAGCATTGCACCCGCAGTAACCGCCGGACCACCGGTGCCGATGCCGATGAACCACATCGCGCGCGTCTTCTCTTCCTGTAGCCCGCCGTCATCAAGCACCTTGATGGCGTCGATGCTCGACAGGGCCACCTGCATCCACGCCAGGCTCTTGTCGATCTGGTCCGACGCGGTGCCGCCTTCCCCGGTGACTACTCGGGTAATCAGGCCGCCCACGTCCTTGGTGAGGAAGTCGCTCACGCTTGTGCCAAACATGGCCATGCTGGTGGCCACACTGATGATCAACGCTGCGCGGGCCATATTGGTGACCAGCGCCATCATTGAATCCCGGCTCTGCCCAGTGACAATGCGGTAGCCCTGGATCAACACCCACAAGGTCATCAAGACCAGGGCGATGCCCCCAACCCACGCCATCATCCGGCCCATCATCTCAATGCCGAAATCGTTGATCCGCTCGCGCAGGTAATCAAGAATCAGCTTGAAGAAGACGAAGTCGCCTATCGACTGGACACGCACCGCGTAGCCCAGCAGATCCTGCAATCCGCCCGAGAAGTCAAAAACGTTGGCAATCGACCTGATCGACATTTCCACAATCCCTTGGTGATGCTGCTACTACTTCGGTCCGGCACTACTTTGCAGACCCGCTGAACCTGTATGGGTGGATCATTTGACGCCGAGTGCGCCCTTCAGTGCTGCGGTCTTGACGAGCGTCCCGATGATCTGGTTGGTGGTATCACCCTTGAGCGCATTCTTCGCCACCACCTTCTGGTTGGCCTCCATCACTTCGATGTAGGCATCGTAGGATTGCATCCGCGACTGCCAGATCTGCGACTGCACGGCCAGGTCATTGGCCATGCGAAGTGCTTCGCTGTCAGTGCCCTGGACGTTGCCCTGACTGTTGCTGAAGATGCGCAGGTTGAAGATGCGGGTCAACGAAGACTGCATCAACGGCACAGACTCCGTCATGAACGTGACCGCCTCGTTGTACTTTCGATTCTGCATCATGCGGATGTTCACGCAGATCTGTGTCTGCTGCGCCTTGAAATCTGCCTTGGGGTTGAACACGAACGTCTTGAACAGCCCGGTCAGGCTGAGGTCCGTATCGCCACCGCAACTCTGCTTGACCAGATAGTTCTCCGGAACCTTAGTCAGCACAGCGCCTTGCGGCATCCCGAAATTGTTCATGACGGCCTGCACCTGCACCAGCGCCTGCGCATACTGCTCCAGGGTTCGGATCCAGCGGGTGCGCTGCTCCACGTACTCGGCCGCGTCCTGCGCCTTGGAGGCATACGCAGTGATCTCCGCTTTGTAGGTGTTGATCTGGTTCATGATCTGCTGGTACACGCTGGGACCCACTTCGACCACCGGCATGGTGTAGGCCGGCGCAGGGGTGTTGCACATCAGCACGGTCACCAGCGAGAGCGCAGCCAGGCGGTAGCTGAAATGGCGGCGACGGGTCTTGTTATCGTTCATGGTGTTGTCCATAAGGGTCTCCATCGAATCAGGCAACAGCGTCCTGGCGGGTTCCGGCGGGCTTTCCCGAGCCCTTGCGCTTGCTGTAGAACTCACTGAGCCACTGGTCCGGGGTGAGGTCGGCCTGCGCGACCTTCTCGCGCCGGGCGGCGTCGAGCAGGACGCGGTGCATCACGTCGATATTGTCGGTGGAAGCCGAAATCACCGACAGGATGTCGTCCATGCCGCGCAGGTTGAGCTGGCATACGCTGGCCGCGTGACCCTGTTTGACCAGGAAGCAGCGCGAACGCTCGTCCAGGGCGGTGACCACCTTGAACTCGCTCTCGGTCAGCTTCAGGCCGTCGATGTAGTCCGAGCGGCTGGCATTCGGGTTGGGCAGCAGGATCAGGGTGGCGGTCTGCTCGATCAGGGCGGCAGCAATGTCGCTCTTCAGCGCGTCCTCCGGGCTCTGGGTGGCGAAGATGCCCATGCCGTTCTGCTTACGGATGGTCTTCTGCTTGTTCTTGGCGAACTCCTTCAGGCCGCCCTCGCCGTCCAGGATCTTCCAGAACTCATCCATCACGTAGATCAGCGGTCGCCCGTCGATCAGCGACTCCAGCCGGTGCAGCAGGTAGTTGATCACCGGCACCCGCACTTCCGGGTTGTCGATGATGTCGGTGTAATCGAAGCCGATGATGTTGGCCCGGCTCAAGTCCACGGTGTCCACCGGGTTGTCGAACACCCAGCCCAGCGAGTTGCCCGAGGTCCACTTTCGCAGGCGCGCGTACAGGCCGTCGTCGCCCATGTTGGGCAGGCTCTTCTGGAAGTTGGTCATGCTACGCAGGTGCATGGGGGTGTCGAGCATGTTCTCGACGGCGCGGAAGATGTCCTCTTCCTCGCGGGCGCTGTATTCGTGCTTGTTGGCCAGCACCTTGACCAGGTCAGCCAGGAACTGCACGTTGGCTTCGTTGTTCTCGCACTGGAACGGATTGAAGCCAGTGGCCTGCCCGTTCTCCAGCGCCAGGTAGTTGCCGCCGCAGGCGCGCACGAAGATCTCCGCGCCGCGGTCCTTGTCGAAGAAGAAGATGGTCGGCGACGGGTCGTACTTCTGCACCTGGCTGAGCAGGAAGTTGATCAGCGCGGTCTTGCCGGTACCGGACTTGCCGATCACCATGGTGTTGGCAATGGCCTTCTCACCCAGCGAGTTCTCTGAGGGGTGGGTGGCGTGGAAATTGAAGTAGTACGGCTGGCCGTTGGTGGTCTGCAGCGTGGTCACGCAGTCGCCCCACGGGTTGTTGTGCTGCTTGCCGGTGGCGAAGTTGTGCAGCGGCGACAGGCCGAGGAAGTTCAACGAGCTGATGTTGGCCAGGCGGGTGCGGTAGCGCCAGTTGGCCGGGAACTGCGAGTAGAACGAGGCGGTGACCGCCAGGTCTTCCTTGGTCGACACGAACCCGGCGTTGGAGAGCTCGGCGCGGGTGGTGGCGATGTTCTGCGAGAGCTTCTCCTGGCTGTCGGCGTAGACGGCCATGATGAAGTGGTACTCGCCCAGCACGAAATTGCCCGAGGAGAGCTGGTCCATCGCCTGGTCGAGTTCGACGATCTGGCTGACGGCCTTGTCGCCGGAGGAGATCATCATGCCCTTGGTGCGGTCCAGCACCTTGAGCGCGTCCTGGCGGCCCATGGGGCTGAAGGAATGGGTGATGACGTACTCGAAGTCCAGGTACTTCAGGCCGTTCAACACGCCGGGATAGGTGCCTTCGGCGTATTCCTTGATGTTGAGGATGGCGCCGAAGTGGTTCACGCCGTTGGGCGTATTGATCACGAAGTCGCCGGTCTTGGCCGAGAACATGTGCCGGCTGATCGGCAGGTAGTCCTTGACCGGGGCCGACAGCACCGGCACCGGCTCGTCCACCCGGTTGAGCAGGTAGCCGAAGAACTCCAGGGTCTCGGAGAACACCAGGCCGTTCTTTGCTTCATACATGCCCATGCGGTACGGCGAGTAGTCACGGATCACCGCTTCCACGTTGCCGGCCATTTCCAGCAGCTTGGCCACCGCCTGGTCCTGCTCGGCCTGCAGCTGGGTGATGCTGGAGGACTTGTCCATGAAGCGCTTACCCGCCACCACCGGCCGGTAGATCATGGTCAGGTACAGCTCGTTCTGCATGATCCGCTGCGAGCCGAGCATGCCCATGTACTGGTCGGAAACGTCCTGGTTGAAGCGCTGGCCGAACTTGCTGCTGCCCTTGAGTTGGCGGCGACGGCGGATGTCATGCACCCAGAATGCGACGTTGACGAAGTCCGGCGCTCGCAGGGTCTGCAGCAGGCGGTTGAAGGTGTTGTGCCGGTGTTCCAGCTCCCAGTCCTCGCGCCCCACGAACGGCAGGCCTTCCAGATGCCAGGTCAGCAGGAAGTCTCCGCCCGTGGTCTTCACGACCGTCGGCGCCACATGGGACGACAGGGGGATGAATTCGCTGATCGAGGTGTCGGGACTGAACATGACCGGTTCCAATGGATGCTGCGGGGATGACGCGGGTCCTGCACCGGGCAGGCGACGGGGGTCGCCTGCCCGGGGTACTGCATGCCGTCGTCAGGCCGACGGCGGTGGCTTGTCGCGGTAGTGGTTGGGCGTGAACACCCACATGCCGTTGTGCTGTTCCAGGTTGCGTGCGCGGAACTTGAACTGCAGGCGCAGACCGATCAGGCGGAAGATCATTTCATCGCGCTTGGCCATCTGCCGGAGGATGAAGATGGCGATCGGAATGGTGACCAGCAGCCGCATGTCGATGTACATGCTCAGCAGCAACAAGCCGCCCGCGACCAGGAAGAACGGGACGTACGGGACGCCCAGGAACATCGCCGGTCGGGTGCAGCCGCGGAACAGGACGTTCTTATGCACGGTAGTACTGGACGACGTTCATGATCGAGGTGACGGTGGTCTGGCAGGAGCTGGCATTGCCGTCGCCCAGCAGCATCTTGGCGATCTGGCCGGCCGCGCCGATCAGCAGGCCGCCGATCAGGATCGGGGCCACGTCGCCGATGCGCTTGTGGGCGAAGGCGATCTGGTAGCCGGCGAAGATCACCGCGATGGTGACCACGGCGATCGAGGCGATGTTCAGCAGACCGTTGATGTTGGAGAAGAAGCCGCAGACCTTGGTGTCGGTGCCGCCGAAGTTGGTGGCCTGGGCGAACACGTCCGGCACGAAGACGGCAGTGGCGAAGGCGACGGCCATCAGGGCGGTCTTCAGCGAGCGCTGGGCGTGGACGATGTCGAGGTGGGTACGCTTCATTGTGGATTTTCCTTGTTGATGGTCAGACACGACTGGATCGTTCCTTCAGAACACGAAGGCGGCATCCCCGGCGGGGACGTTCTGTACCGGCATCGCCTGCGCAGGCGGGGCCTGCGTCGGCAATGCCACCGGTGCGTTGCGCTCGCTCCACGGACGCACCACCACCGGGCCGGCGGTGTTCTGCGCCATCGGCTGGGCAGGCACGGGAGGGAGTGCGATGGGTTCCGGCGCGGCAGCGGGCGCGGGCGGTTGCGGCATCGCCCGTTCCACGGCGCCCATCACCACCCGCGACAAGGCCGCGTCGGCGGTGCGGAGCGCGACCACGTCCTGCGGCTGCCCGCTGAGCTGCGGATGGTGGGCAACGTCGACAACGCGGCGCTCCGCGCGGCTAACCACATCGATGGGCACCGCGCCGTTGGCCGCCACCATGCTGCCGCGTTGCCGGGCGATGGAGGCGAACACCTTCTGCACGTAGCCGTGGCGGAAGCCGGTGGTGAAGTTGCCCGAGTAGTAGCAGCTGAACGACTTGCCCCAGTCGTTGCCCGAGCGCCCGTAGCACTCGGCCAGGATGCGCGAGGCAGCCTGCAGGTTCGGGCACTGCTGGAAGGCCTTTTCGTACGAATCGAGCCCGTACTTGACCAGGTTGTAGCGGTTGACCTGGGCCAGCCCGACCGAGAAATTGTAGCCCTTCTCTTCCAGCATGCGCACCGTGGCCAAAGCCTCGTCCAGCTGCTTGGGCTGGCGCACCAGCGCACCGCCGACCACGCCGATGGCGTACGGATTGCGCGAGGATTCGACGTTGATCACATGCTGCATCACGTCCATCGACACTGCCATTTCGGGGCAGGCCATCATTTCCAGTCCAGGCAGCATCAGGCGTCCCTCCCCGTGGCGGCCAGCGCCCGTTCGGGGCTGAAATCGATGCCGGTGATGTAGCGGCTGCCGGCGTGTGCCTTGATATGCACCACCACGTCGATGGTCATCATCAGCAGGCGCTTGATCACCGAGAACTCCAGGCCCGAGCCCTCCGCCGAGGCCTTCACCATCAGGCCCAGCTGGTCCCAGGTCTGCTCCGGGCTGCCGGCATGGCAGCTGGTGATCGAACCGGGGTGGCCGGAGGCGCAGTTGCGGATGAAGTAAAACGCTTCATCGCCACGGAGCTCGGCCAGGATGATGCGGTCCGGCTTCATGCGAAGGCAGGCTTCCATGCAGCTCTTGGCGGTGACATTGCTCGCGCTTTGCCCGCCCTTGGAATACAGCAGGTGCACCACGTTGGGCTGGCTGATGAAGAGCTCGCGCGCGTCCTCGATGGTGACCAGGCGCTCGTTGGCCGGAATGTGGTTGACCAGCGACTTCATGAAAGTAGTCTTGCCGCTGCCGGTGGCGCCGGAGACCACGATGTTCTTCCGGTACTGCACCGCCTTGCGGAAGAACTCGGCGTAGTCGCGGTTCTGGCGCAGGGCCAGCAGCTCCTGGTCCTGCTCGCTGAGCGAGGCACCCTGCTCCAGGATCTGGTTGAAGAAGCCGTCGCTCTGGTACTGCTCCAGGGTTTTGGTGTGCTTGGACGGCAGGCGGATGGTGATCGACACCTTGCCTGCGTCGCACGCCGGCGGAATGACGAACTGGGCACGCTGGCCAGTCGGGAAGGTCAGCGACACCACCGGGTCCACATCGGTGATGCGCTGGCCGGTGTTGCTTTCATTGACCACGGCGGTACAGAACTGGCGCGCACGCTCGTAGGTCAGCGTGGGCACTTCCACACGCTGCCATCCGTCACGCGTTTCCAGGTACACCTCGCCCGGACGGTTGATGCAGATTTCCGTCACATCGGGCGAGGTCATGTACGTGTGGATACCCAGGACCTCGTACTGGTACCTGAGGAACTCACTGGAAACGTCGGCTACGGGGGCCACTTCGGCGTCCATGGTCTGTCCAGTCGGTCAGCGGCGGCGCGGCAGCACGTCGCTGAAGTCGACGTCCTTGGCCACGTAGACACTGACCACAGTGCCCTGGTTGATGGTCACGGTGGGCGGGCGACGCTCGCTCAGCGCTTCGTTTGCCAGGCGCTCCATGCTGCGCGCGGTCGCACTCTCATAGGGCGACTGCACGGCAAAGCCGTTGCTGGCGATCTCTGTGGTTTCCGGACCGTGTTCGGCGGCCGCGTATTTGAACGCGTCGGCGATCAGGCTGATCATCAGCGCCGAGGCGATGCGGCTGCCCCAGTGCGCGCTGTAGTCGCCGGGATGACCGGCGCCACCGAGCTGGTCGATGCCGGGGCTGGACATGGCCACGTCGATGCCGTTGGGCGTAGTGATGCGGTCCCACACCACTTCCACGCGCTTGCCCTGCGGGCCGCCACCGTAGGCGCCATAGATCTTCGAACCCTTCGGCAGCAGCAGGCTGCGGCCATTGATCGAGTACACCGGCTCGGTGAGCAGGCAGGAGGTGAAGCCGGCCACGTCGGTGATGATGCGGGTCTCGAGCACGCAGCGCAGGTAGGTGCCGCGGACCAGCAACGCATCCGGGCTGCGGATGAAGCTGGCGTTGGACACATCCTCCACGTCCGGGCCGCGACGGACCTTGGCCGGTGCCGGCTGCTGCGCGCCGGGCAGCTGGGCCAGCATGGCGCGGGTGTACTCGTCGTCCGGACGGCCACCGAGACCGCCGGCCTGCCCTTCGGCACCGCCGCCGCCCATGCCGCCGCCTACTCCACTGCCGGACGCCATGCGGCGATCCAGCAGCGAAGGCTGGCGCGGTTCGTTGGACATGTCCATGTCGCCGCCGATCGCCGGCGGCGTGCGGTACGGGTTGTCCTGCGCCGGTGGCGGCAACGGCGGCAGCATTTCAATGGGCTGCGCGTCGGCCACCGGCGGTGGTGCCACTACCGGCGGCGCGGTCGGCAGCTCCGGCGTGGACACGCGGGCCTGTTCGTTGACCTTGGCCGGGCGGTCCTGGTCGTCGCTGCTCTTGCGCAGCAGCAGGAAGCCCATTGCGATGACCAGCACCAGGATGCCACCGAGGAAGGCCAGGGCCTTGCGGTTCAGGCGCTGCTCTTCGGCCGAGCGCAGCTGCGGCGCGGCGGCGTCCAGGTTGGGATTGTTGTCGGCCACGTTCTGCCCGTAGTACGGGTTGCCGGTGGGCTCATGCGGCTCGTTGCCGGGAGTGTGCTGGCTCATTTCTTTACGTTCCTTCGCAGGCCGACGACGCTGTCACCGTGGCGGATCACCAGGTAGGGATAGGTGCCATGCACGATGAGCGCGTTGCCTTCCACCGTGGTGTTGACCACGAAGTCCTCACCGTCTTCGCTTTCGCGACCGAACACCGCCGGGAAGATCCCGGTCTTGTACTCCGGCGACGCGGGCAGCTTGAGGTAGGTGAAGCGGCCATCGTCGTAGGCGTTGACCGGGATCAGCCAGCCCATCTTCTTCGCGCGGCGCGTCGAGTAGGAGTAGTCGAAGTTGTACTGGCGGTCCTTGGCCAGCTCCGAGCTGAGCAGCGGCTTGACCTCTTCGTCCACCGCCTGCTGCGCGGTACCGAATTCGGTATCGCTCGGGTAACGGAAGGCGATCTTGTACTGCACGCCCGCGCGCCGCGCCTGTTCCAGCTGGCGCCAGTCGGTGGCGACCACCTTCAGTTCGAAGATGTACGAATGGGTCTCGGTGCGCACCATCATGTTGGTGTCCACGTCGACGTTCTTCGGCTTGAGATAGAACACGTTCTCGCGACGGGTCAGCTCCCAGCCGCTGCTGAAGCCGGTGCTGTAGTCCAGGATCTTCTCGTTCGGGCTCAGTTCGATCTGGGTGGTCAGGCCCAGGCCGGTGCGCACCGGGTAGATGCGGTCCTGTTCGTACTCGTACTGGTCCACCACCTGGGCCTGCGCCGGGGCGCTGGCCATGGCCATGATCGGCACCAGGGCCAATGCGGCCCATCCAATGTTGCGACTACTCATCGGTTGCTTGCTCCCTCAGCAGTTCCGGTGGAAACGTTTCGTGCCGGCGCAGTGGCCGGTTGCCGCGGCGCGACCTGTCCTGGTATTGCCTGGCCGGGCACGACCTGCCCGGGGTTCTGTTGCTGCATCGGCTGGGCCGGCATTGGCTGTGCGGGCATCGGCTGGCCCGGCACCGTCATCTGGCCGGGAACCGGCTGGCCTTGAACCTGCTGGCCCGGTGCCACGGTCTGCCCCGGCACCGGCGCGGCTACCGGCTGCCCGGTATTCGGATCGATCATCGTGGCGGCCGCTGGATTGTTCGGGTCGTACACCGGCACCGCAGCCGCGGCGGCCGCTTGCGCAGCTGCCTGCGCTGCCGCGGCCTGGTTGGCCTGGCTGGTCATCGACGCGTCGTCCGGCACCGGCACGCCGCGCGCGTAGTCGCTGTCGACGCGGTACTCGGTGACCTGGAACGCCAGCGGGTTGAGCACGCGGTCCTGTTCGGAGAGGGCCAGGTCGGTGCGGTACTCGAACCGCATCGTCACCAGCTTGTTGTCCAGGAACTGCATTACCCCGGTGGTCTTGTCGAGCAGGCTGCGCTGGATGCGCACCGACGCGCCACGGAAGCTGCCATTGCCCTCCGCCGCCAGCGGCGTGATGCTGAGGATCTTGACCCGGATCGCCTTGTTGGTGCCGTACACGTACACGGGGTTCTGCGGATTGTTGTTCGCATAGCGCTGGCGCTGGGTTGCAGCCACCGGCTCGGACGACATCGTGAACACCAGGTCCCAGTCGCGCAGGCCCATCACCGCCGAATCGAACGACTCGCGCGCCATCACGTATTGCGCGACGTTGCTGCGGTTGATCGCCTCGTTGGCGGTGATCGACCCGGCACCGAACGTTCCGCTGAGGCGCGCGACCGTGGCGTTGCCAGTGTACGCGTCGGCCATCACCAGGAACGGCACCTTCTCCTTGAGCGGCAGCATGTAGTAGTAGCCGCCGGCCAATGCCAGCGACATCACCATCGAGCCGGTCGCCACCCACCACGCGCGACGCTCGCTGCGACGCGCCATGTCGGCGACGGTCAACTCGTAACTCACAGCCTTGGCGACCGCCTGGTCGACCTTGGGATTGTTGCCTGCGTCCTTCTTTCGGAACATGGGGTCATCCGTACTGCTGGAACATCAAGGGGATCAGCTGCCGCTGGTGCTGTTGGCGTTGCCGGTGGCCGCAGTCGGCGCCGACGCCGAAGCGGTCTGCACCACGATCTGGTTGCCGACGATCGACACCAGCACGCCCTGCCCCGCATACGCGGCGCTCAGGTCGATCATGGCCTGCTGCGGATTGGTGGTACCGATCGTGGAGACCGCGCCATACAGCGTGTAATCGGAACTGATGCGGTAATCGAGCGTCATGCCCGAATCCTTGGCCCAGCGTTCAAGCATGGTCTTCAAGGTGCCGTCCATCGGCGAAGCCTGGTACACGTAACTGGTGTACAGCGGGATTTCCATCGTGGTGCTGGCGAAGCGGTTCACCGGCTTCCACCGGCCGCCGAAGTCCGGCGCCGGTGCAGTGGCGCACCCGGCGAGCAACAGCACCGCAGATGCAATGGCGACGCCGATGGATCCCTTGAACAATGACGCTTGCTTCATACGAACTTCCCTATGGCGTACGGAATAGCGGTTTTCAGCCTGAAAATCGGCAAAACTAAAGCGTGTCGACGCCCACGGCGGGCTCAACCAGTCAACGTGCGGATGTGAGTTGAAACACTTTTCAACGGTGAAACCGGGCCCCAGCCCGCCTGGTGTGCATTCGCCCCGAACGCCTGTCCGGCCCCTGCGCCTGCACACTCAAACCGTGAAAAGCCATCCTTGTACTTGCTGCTGCATGCGTAACGACGATTTCATGACGCATGAAACGTCCATCAAAATTACGATGCCACACCTCCGCGTCAAATCAACGTCAATTACGACAACTTTTTAACCTTCACACGCAACTTCTTTGACGTGCGTCACATGCGTTCACGTGCAGCGCTCACAGCGCCAGCATCGGCACATCGGTCTTCGGCAACAGACGCGATGTGAAATAGCGGTCCTTGTAGTACTTGATCTTGTCGCACTTCACGGGATGCGGAATGCCTTCGTACAGGAACACCTCGTGGTCATTGCCCATGGCCTTGAGCTCCTGCGGCAACATCAGTGCGCGGCGCTCTTCCGTGAAGTTGTGGGTCTTTTCACGGGCGTGGGTGACGTTCTTCTTCCGCACGGTGGTGTAACCGAGCATCTCCGAATAGTCGTTGGCGTCCTGCTGCTCGCGCGGCGCGTACAGGATCTGCAGCGCGTGGTTGGTGATGATCGTGCGCGATACGTCCCGGCCGTAGGTTGCGTCCAGCTGCGCCATGCTCTGGATGATCGGCAGCAGGCGCACGTTGTAACCGGCCATGTAGGACACCGCCGAGGCAATGATGTCGACCTTGCCGATCGCGGTGAACTCGTCCATCAACAACAGCACCTGGTACTTCAGGTCCGGATTGGATTTGGGCAGTTCCTTGGTGTTGAGGTTGATGATCTGGCTGAAGAACAGGTTGATGATCAGTCGGCTCTCGGCCAGCTTGTTGGGCTGGATGCCGATGTAGATGGTCATCTTCTTCCGGCGCAGGTCGGTGAGCAGGAAGTCGTTGGCGCTGGTGGCCTTGTCCAGCACCGGATTGATCCAGGCGTTCAGCGGTTCCTTGAAGGTGCCCATGATCGACGCGAAGGTTTCATCGGCCTGCGAGAGCAGATTGGCGAAGGCCGCGCGCGCATTGCCGCTGAGGAACTTCTGCTCGGACAACGCCTTGAGGTACTTGCGCAGGTCGCTGCCATCGCCGGTGGCGAGGCGGAACACCGCACCCAGGGTCGGCGCGCCCTGCCCGCCCGGGAACCCCTGCTGGCGTTCGTCGTCGCGGTTTTCGAACAGGTACAGCGTGAAGGCCATGAACGCATTGCGTGCCTGGCTGATCCAGAATTTCTGGTCGTCCGAGCCGTCCGGGTACAGCATCGCGGCAATGCTCATCAGCTCCGAGACGCGGAAGGCCGGGTCGTCGGAGACGTAGCTGAGCGGGTTCCAGCGATGGGTACGGCGGTCTTCGGCGAACGGATTGAACAGGAACACCTCATGGCCTTGGCTGGCGCGCCAGCCACTGGTGAGGTCGAAGTTCTCCTGCTTGATGTCCAGCACGACTACGGACTCGCCGTACTCGAGCAGGTTCGGAATCACCACGCCCACGCCTTTGCCGGAACGGGTGGGTGCGGCCAGGATCACGAACTGCTGGCCACTGAGGCGCACCAGCTTGCCGCCGAAGCTGCCCACCACGATGCCGTTGTCGGTCTTCTTGAACAGGCCATGCTTCGCCAGGTCACCCGCCTCTGCAAAGCGCGCATCACCATGCAGCGACTTCTTCTTCGGCTTGACCAGGAAGAACAGCGCGCCCAGCAGCGCCAGCGCCGGCAGACCGAACCCGATCACGCCCGCGGCTTTGATTTTCGTCAGGTACGGCGCAACGGCAGGCTGATCCATCGCCTGGACGTATTGAAGATAGGTGTTCCACTTGAACAGCCCGGTGTCCAGACCCAGCAGCAGCAGCGTGAGGTATCCGGAAAGACAGTAGCCAACAAGTGCGGTCAACAGGACTGCAACAGCGATGACGACAGGTTTCTGCGTGGACAAACGTGATCCTCCATGACGCGCCATTCCAGGCGCTACGACGTGCGTTGGCATCAGTGTGATGCGCGGTGCACGCGACTCGTAATCCAACTTCCGACATCTGGACCAATGTCAATGACGCGCATCCTAATGCACGTTTGCAGCGCTGCCAATCAGAAAGTTCTGATGATACGTCTGTAAATACAGGTGTATTCGCATGAATGATGCGTGCAGCGGGACAATGGAACACGATCGTAAACAACGCATCACGCAATGCACGCAACGCGCGTGTGCATTCTTCACGCAGCACTGAATTGCAGTGCTGTAGACGCGCGCGAAGCAACGCGTTGCAATCATCAAAACTGTGCTACTCGTCACGGTGGTTAATGATTGTGTAGAGCGTTCGACGTGCTCGCGTGTGAAATTCAACGCTTCACTTGTGCATGCCTCCATGTGAAAGCGTGCGAGCGACGTTCTTTTCGTCGTCGAGATAATGTGAAGAAAATATGACGAACATCCTTCACACCCCGTCTCAGAAGACCCCCTGATCCACAGCATTCCAGCCGCAGACCTGCGTCAGACAGGCGCATGTTGCGCCGCAGCAGTACAATGCCCAGCCACGTTCTTCGTTCTCCTGCCCCATGAGCCCCACCAACCTCCCCTTGGCCGCGCGGCTGTCTGCCCGTGAGCGCACGCTGATCATCCTGGCCCTGTCGCTCGGCGGCTTTGCCATCGGCACCAGCGAATTCGCCAGCATGGGCCTGATGCTGGAAATCAGCCGCGGGCTCTCCATCAGCGAGACCCAGGTCGGCCACCTGATCAGTGCCTACGCCATCGGTGTGGTCGTGGGCGCCCCGGTGCTGGCGTTCGCAGGTGCCGGTTATGCGCGGCGGACCCTGCTGCTGGGCCTGATGGGCTTCTATGCGGTGGGCAACCTGGCCAGCGCGCTGGCACCGGACTACGCCACCATGCTGATCGCCCGCTTCGTGGCCGGCCTGCCGCACGGCGCCTACTTCGGCGTGGCGATGCTGGTGGCCGCCGCGATCAGCCCGCCCGCACAGCGCGGCGCGGCCGTCTCAAAAGTGCTGTTGGGTCTCTCGGTGGCGATCCTGGTCGGCAACCCGCTCACCACCTGGCTCGGCCAGCAGCTCAGCTGGCGCACCGCGTTCGCGCTGGTCAGCGTGCTCGCCATCGCCACCGTGGTGATGATCGCGCGCTTCCTGCTGCCGGACCCGGACGAGGTGCGCACCTCGCCGATGCGCGAACTGCGCGCCTTCAACAAGCCGCAGGTGTGGTTGGCGCTGGCGATCGGCTCGGTCGGTTTCGCCGGCATGTTCTGTGTGTTCACCTACCTCGCCCCGACCCTGGTCCAGGTGACCGGCCTGGCCGAATCGTGGATGCCGGTGGCCGTGGGCATCTTCGGCATCGGCGCGATCATCGGCAACGTGGCCGGCGGCTGGCTGGTGGACCGCTTCCAGTTCCGCGCCGCCGCCATCGTGCTGGTGTGGTCGATCGTGGTGCTGCTGGCCTACCCGCTGGCCGCCAACTCGGTGTGGACCATCTTCCCGCTGATCGTTGCGGTCGGCACCATGGGCGCCCTGGCCGCAGTGCTGCAGACCCGCCTGATGGACGTCGCCGGCGAAGCCCAGACCCTGGCAGCCGCCTCCAACCACGCCGCCTTCAACACCGCCAACGCACTGGGCCCGTGGTTCGGCGGCATGGCCATCGGCGCCGGCTTCAGCCCGGCAGTGACCGGGTATGTGGGCGCAGCCACCGCCGTGGGCGGCCTGCTGCTGTGGGGCGTGGCGGTGCTGGTGCAGCGCCAGTCGCGCGGCAACGAGGCAGTTGCCTGCGAACGCTGATTGGACGGATGGTCGCTCCACTGAACAAGCCCCGCTTCGGCGGGGCTTGTTCGTTCTGGACACTGCGGATCACGCAGGCAAACAACCGCGTAGCGACACGCCATGCGTGTCCCACGCACCGCCCGATTCCCGCGCAAACCCACCGCCATCGCACCTCCTGACACCCTGCTGGACACGCATGGCGTGTCTCTACGCGCATAAACGCATGACGCGTGCACCCCGTTCTTCCTGCAACTCCGTCGCACTTTCGCGAAAACCTGCGCACGTTGCGACACGTTTTAGGCAACGCCTATCGAAGGCGCAATTTCAACAGAAACAATCAACTAGCCATGCCATGCACTGGCGCTCAAGGTAGGCGACGGAGCTTCGAAACTCCGAATGCGTGCAAACTTATGACGTCCCATGTCGGGAGGGTGGCTAATACAAGACCCCTCATCCGGGGAAATACGCCACGCCGTACGCACGCTTCCACGGTTTCGAACCTCCCGGCTCCCTTGCCCTACCGGCAAGGGAGATTTCCCCTTGGAGGACCGCCATGCACATATCACGCCACACCCCGATGTTCCCCGAGCTCGGCATGCCTACGGCCGAACAACCGCGCCACTACACAGTGCGTGCGCACACCTACCCTTGGATGGACACTTTCGACGGCGGCCTCGTGCCCTGCATCGCCGCGCACGGCAGCTGGTTGTACAACGCAGGCTTCAAGCCCGGCGCAAGGGTAACCGTGCAGGCGGTCGAGGGCCGGCTGATCTTCGACCTTGTCGACCCACCGAAGGAACCGCGTAATCGCAAGTGCAACGCGTTCGAAAAGTACATCGCCGACCGCTACGCACCCAGGCCGGGAGAAGTCACCTACTACGAACACCCGGGCCTGCTGGTCCGCGAGCACATCCTCGGCCCCATGGGAGCTTCAACCCTGGACTTCGCCCACGCCATCGGCGTCTCCCAGGACCTGGCCGAATGCTTCCTGGCCGGCGACCACGACGTAGACATGGACCTGGCCGAGCGCCTCGCCCCCTTCGCCAGCACCTCCCAATGGTTCTGGTGGGAACTGCAACAAAAGCACCTCTCCAGGTAGAGGCGGGCCCTGCCCGGCTGCACGCCGACGCGGCAATTCCGATCGGATTTTCCTATCATGGCAATCCCTTCCAACGCTCGCCCGGCCCCGTGCCAGCGACCGCCCCGCTTTCCTGGATGTACAGATGACGCACGACTGGTCCCCCTCCCCCTGGGGCCGACGCCTCTCGCGCTCGCCGGACTGGCGGCTGCGCCGGGTCGATGACCGGTTCGAGCTGACCGTGGATGGGCAGGTCTATTCGCTGGCGGTGAGCGCCTCCAACGCGTGGCGCGTGCAGCGCGGTCCGGTGTGGTCTTCGCTCAGCATCGCCACCGAAGACGGCGACCTGCGGCTGGGCGGCCTTGCCGCCGCCCCGGCGCGCGAACTGGAGGCGCTGTGGGCGGCAAGCGCGCATGCCCACCAGCAGGACCAGCAACTCGGCGACGCCAACGATGCGCTCGCGCGGATCCGCGACTGGCTGGACCAGGTCGATCACGCGCAGGAACTCGCGGATGCACAGCAGCGCTGGTTCACCCTCGAGCAGCAGCAGACACTGCTGGATGCCCGCCCGCGCCTGACGCTGGACGGCGATGCGCTCTGGGCCATCTTCGACGACCCCACCCTGCGCCCGCAGCTGCACGGCGTACCCGCAGCGATCGAAGACGATCTGCAGCGCTGGACAGAGGACTGGGAGGCACAGTGGGCGTCACGCAATGAAGCGCACCTTCAACAGGAACGCGACGCCGTCGCTCCACTGCTGGCCCAGGTCGAACGCAGGCCGCTGAGCGAAGAACAGACCCGCGCTGTACTCAGCTTCGAAAGCCGCATGCTGCTGGTGGCCGCCGCCGGCTCCGGCAAGACCTCGACCATGGTGGCAAAGGCCGCCTACGCCGTGCAGCGTGGCTTGATGGCGCCGGACCAGATCGTGATGCTGGCCTTCAACAAGGAGGCCGCCACCGAACTGCAGCAGCGCACTGCCGCCGCATTCGAACGACTCGGCCTGCCAACAGGCGAGGTCAACGCCTGCACCTTCCACGCGCTGGGTCGGCAGATCATCGGCAAGGTGACCGGCCGCATGCCCGAGGTGCCCTCGTGGGCGGTGGATGCGGCGCAGGGCTTCGACCAGCTGGCCGACATCATCGACCGCCTCAAGGACCGCTCGCTGCATTTCCGTACCCAGTGGGACATGTTCCGGCTGGTGTTCGCACGCGACCTGCCACCGCAGGGCGAAGCCACCCCGGCCGACGGCTGGGACAGCGACGGCAACCGCTACGTGCGCACCCTGCGCGGCGAGCGTGTGGGCAACATCGAAGAGTGCGTGATCGCCGACTGGCTGTTCTACAACGGCGTGGACTACACCTACGAACCGCACCCGGTGCTGGATACCGGTACCGACACCTGGCAGCCCGGCTGCGCGGACTTCTTCTACCCGGGCACCACGCTGTATCACGTGCACCATGCCGACGGCAGTGGTGACAGCACACCGCTACATGCGCGCTCACGCGATGCGGTGCAGCTGCGCACGACCGCCACGCAGCTGCGCAATGGAGACCTGTTCAACGCACTGTCCGAAGCGCTCACCGCGCACGGTCTGGAGCTGGACCCGAACCCGGACCGCGAGCTGCCCGCCGAAGGCGCCAAGCCCATGCCGGACAGCGACCTGATCGGCCTGCTGCGCACCTTCATCAGCCATGCCAAGAGCAACGGGCTGGCCCCTGCCGACCTGGCCGAGCGCCTGCGCGAACTGCCCGAAGACCGGTTCAAGCATCGCTATCGGCTGCTTCTGGAACTGGCCACGCCGATCCTGCACGCCTGGGACGACGCGCTCGCCGCCGAGAACGCCATCGATTTCGAAGACATGCTCAACCAGGCTGCCGAGTACCTGGAACAGGGCCGCTACCAGGCGCCCTACCTGCTGGTGATGGCCGATGAATTCCAGGACGCCTCGCGTGCACGCGCACGGCTGTGCAAGGCGCTGGTGCAGGCGCCGGGGCGGCATCTGTTTGCAGTGGGCGACGACTGGCAGTCGATCAACCGGTTTGCCGGCGCCGACGTGAGCGTGATGACCGGGTTTACCGAGACCTTCGGCCCCTCGCAGGTGCTGCAACTCTCCCAGACCTTCCGCTGCCCGCAGGCGCTATGCGATGCGTCCAGCCGCTTCATCTCGAAGAACCCGGCACAGATCGCCAAGCAGGTTCGCTCTGCCACACCGGCCCAAGGCCCGGTGCTGCAGGCGTTCCAGGTGGCCTCGCGCGACCGCCTGCAGGACGCGATCTACCAGTACCTGCAGCGCCTGCAGCAGCAGCTGCAGAGCGGCGCCATTGCGCCCGGCCGCGATGGTCGCCTCTCCGTGTTCGTGTTGGGCCGCTACAACGCAGACCGCGCCTACCTGCCCGCCCACTGGGCGCAGCGCTTCGGCGCGCAGCTGGAGCTCAGCTTCCTCACCGCTCACCGCGCCAAGGGTGCGGAGGCCGACATCGTGATCCTTCCTTCCATGCTGGAGCGCAGCTTCCCCAGCGCCCGCGCCGATGACCCGGTGCTTGGCTTGGCGATGCCGCACGCCGACACATTCCCGCTGAGCGAAGAGCGCCGCCTGTTCTACGTGGCGCTGACCCGTGCGCGGCGCTCGGTGGCGATGTTCACCGTGCAGGGCAAGCGTTCGCCGTTCCTCAACGAGTTGGTGCACGACGGTGCGGTGGAGATCACCGCCACAACGGGCGAGCCCATCCGCGAGCAGGCCTGCCCGGTCTGCGAGGGCGGGGTGATCGTGCAGCGCAGTGGGCCGTATGGGGAGTTCGCCTCCTGCTCGAGCTTCCCGCGTTGCCAGTACAAGCCGAGGCAGGCTGCGCCCGTCACTGCGCTGCGCTAGTCCAACAGGCCCAGCAGCGAGCGGTGCACGGCCACGCCCACCAGTGCCCCCTCGCCCACCGCCAGCGCGATGCTGCCGGCCATGCGCCCGGCATCGCCGCAAGTGAACACGCCGGGCACGGTCGTCTGCTTGGCTGAATCGGCGACGATGCAGCCTGGATCCAGCAGCTCGCAGCCAAGCTGTTCGGCCAGGTCGCAGGAGAGGCGTGACTGGGGGAGCAGGAACAGGGCGTCCAGGGTGATCTTGCGGCCATCGGCCAGTACAACGCTGGCGGCGTCTTCCACACGCTGGATGGCGGTGGATTCGATGGTCACCCGACATGCGTCCATGCGCTCGCGCTGCTCAGGATCGATGCCTTCGAGATTGGGGCAGAACAAGGTGATGTTGCCCCAGTCGCACAGCAGGACTGCCTGGCCGGCGCCACCATCCTTGGAGCAGCCAATCACCCCGATGTTGCCTTCGTAGATCTCATACCCGTGGCAGTACGGGCAATGGAACACGCTGCGGCCCCAGCGCTCGGACAAGCCTTCGATGTCCGGAAGGGTGTCGGTGACGCCGTAGGCCAGGACCAATCGGTCGCCAATGAACGTGCTGCCGTCTTCGCAACCCACCTCAAAGGACACCCCCTCTTCCAGCACCTTGGCGTGGGTTGCCCTGCCCTCGCGCCAGGTCACAGTTGGGTAAGCCATCAGCTCCGCGCGCGCCTTGGCCGCGATCTCGGCCGGAGGGAGGCCCTCCCGGGCGATGAAGCCGTGCGCCGCCAGCGAGTTGCGGTTGCGCGGCAGCCCGGAATCGATCACCAGCACGTTGCGGCGGGCGCGAACCAGCTGCAGCGCTGCGGACATGCCGGCGTAGCTGCCGCCAATGATGATGGCGTCCAAATGGGGGCTGGGGGTGGCGCTCATGGGGGGAACCTGGAGCGATTGGGGGAGCTGCGAGAATACGACCATCCTGTGAAGCAGCAGTCACGCTGATCTGAAGCGCCCCAGCCCCCCCCCCCCCCTGGCAAGAATCTCGCCAGTCTGGTGTCCAACATCGCGAATATCCCCGCCAACATCTTCTCGCCCGCACTGGCAGTGGCCGCGGGTATCGGCCGCAACCTAGCTGCCGTGGCGCCAGGCGTGAATGGGGAGGTGCTTGCGCTGCTTTGTATGTGCGCCCATCTCACTGGCGTAACTCAGCGATGCTGACCTCAGCGACTATTTCGCTGGAACTAACCGATAGCAGCGACACGCTGCTGCCAGTTCTGGTTACGGCGTTGCTCGCGCGAGGGGTGTCGGGGCTGGTGTGCAGAGTGCTGATTTATCTGGGGATGGAAAATCTGTCGCTCAGATCAACGGAAACACCAGAGCCTTGAGGCCGATGCAAAGGTAGCGCAAGGAAAACTTGGGAGGATCTGAGGAAACCATTGCAATACAACGAGCCGGTTGCAGAAGTAGCGGCCGTTGACTGCAGCCGTTCTCATCTCACTTAGAAACCAGTGCTGTTGCAGCTGACCGCACTGTGGCATAGGGAAGGCTCGCCCCTCCCTTCAGCATCCCGACATGAGTTGGGCAGATGATCGCGACAAGACGCGAACAACCGCTTGTCGTAAGGAGCGCAGATCATACTCTTGACGCCCTCCCAATGCTGAAAGACGCAGGCCAGCCGAAGTGGTAATCTCAAACCAAAGCGCATACACACTGACCTCATCCATTAAAGGGATCGAATATGAGCGTTGTTGATTCGCGGTACGAAAAACTGTGTCCGCGAGTAAAGATTGTTCACGATGAGGTTGTTCTTGCCCAAGCATGGAAGAAGACGCACACCTTTGTTCGGCGCTACAACTGGTACGCCGACGTACTGGAACTTGATGTATCCGGAGTCTGCTTACCAGAGAGCCTAGCCGCTTGGTCCGCAGATATCGCGAATGGAAACTATGTGACTACTCCAGCATGGCTGGTCCCGGCGCCGAAGAATGGCTTGTGGTTCTTCTCTTCTGACTTGGATGGGGGGTGGCAGCCGCGACGCGTCGAAGGGGAGCAACGTCCGGTGCTGCGACCGCTTGCTCATATCGGAGTGCGGGAACAATCAATAGCCACCGCCGTCATGCTTTGCCTGGCTGACTGCGTTGAATCAGCACAAGGCGACACGTCTCTCGCTGCGGACAGAGCAGCAAAGATGGGCGTTTTTAGCTACGGCAACAGGCTCTTTTGCAATTGGTCGAAGGATCACACCATTGCCTCATTCGCATGGGGAAACTCGAACACCTACAGCAGATACTTTCAGGACTACCAACGGTACATCGAACGGCCATTAGCAATCGCAAAGAACATCGACGTCGACAAAGATGGAAAAGTCTTCATCGTCAGTCTAGACCTAAGCGCATTCTTCGACAACATACACATCGCTCTACTTGTAGAAAAGCTAAAGATTGCGTACCAAGACTTTTTCGACAACTCCGAAGATGACTTGCAACCTGCGGACAACGGGTTTTGGGAAGTAGCACTACGCGCCCTGAGCTTCAAGTGGCGCGATGAGGACCTCTCCCTGAGTCATTTGTTTCGAGATGGGACGCTTCCACTGGGGCTTCCACAAGGATTGGTCGCGAGCGGCTTTTTTGCGAATGCGTACCTGCTCGATTTTGACCGTGACGTCGGCTCATTTATAGATCGGACTCCAAGAGGAAAGACCTTCCGAATTCACGACTACTGCCGTTACGTCGATGATCTTAAGTTGGTCATCTCAGTCAAGTCCGACGAGGCAACACCTCATGATCTCGCCGAATTGGGTGACGAGATCACTGCCTGGGTTCAGCGTCTCCTGAAAAAGCACACCACTGCATCTGGGACCGAAGGCACGTATCTCCGGCTCAATGCAAAGAAGACTCAGCTCGAAGCACTCGTCGACATTGGAACCGAGTCCGGCACTGCGGCACGCATGAAAACCCTTCAACAGCAACTTAGTGGTCCTTTTGACCTCGACTCTCTCCGTCATGCTGAAGCCGGGCTCAACGGATTGCTGTCACTAGCAGAACTTGGGCTCATAGAAGACACGAAGCCCTCACGAGGCAATCTTCGCCTGGCGACGGTGTCAGCACTGAAGCAGGAGGTAAGGGATGACACGCTCACGCGCTTCTCCGCATACCGACTTGTGCGTTCGCTACGAGAACGCAGACGAATTACAGACCTGACCGAATCCGTTGATGGTGAGAGTGCAATTGAGGCGCTACGGCATGACTATCAGGCTGCTGCACGACGATTGGTATCTGCATGGGCGCTAAATCCTTCCCTTGTTCAGGTACTCCGATATGCACTGGACCTATGGCCCAGCGTCGAACTGCTTGGGCCGGTCGAGGAGGCGTTGCTGAGCAAGTTGAACGACACTGGCCCAGACTCCGAATTCGGCCGAAGAGTCGCCTATTACGTCCTCGCGGACCTGTTCAAAGCGGGTGCAACTGAGACAGGCAGGGAGGCCATGCAAGACCATAGCTTTGAGGTTTCTGACGTTGAAGCCTACCGGGTTGCACTCGCGAACCTCGCAGCACGAATGCTTGACGAGCGGGAGGCGCCTTGGTACGTCCAACAGCAGGCGAGTCTCCTTCTGGCCTCAGTTGGGCAAGTCGCGAGAAGTCCAAAGAGCGCAACTGAGCTTCGATTCCATAGAGCGCTTCATCTATTCGCTCGAGCAAAGTCACCCGCTCTCGACCTGTCCTCCGAGGAAGAGGTAGTGGTGTCGCTCGTTGGTCACCAGCTTCTTAATGATGACGCGCATTATGCACGCTGGTTCACTCGCTTTGGCAATTCGAGGAATAGGAAACAGGTTGCAAAGGCATGGAAGATTGTGGCTGAGGCATCTCCAGCCCTGTTTAACAGTCTCTTTAGTTCCACACGAAACGGCATGAAACAACTGATTTCCTGGGCACCGAGGCATCTCGCCCGATTTGCAGAAATGCGATGGTCATCCGGAAACGCTCCGCTTCCGACGGGAAGGTGGCTGCCGCTCTTGACGGTTATTACCCACCCGAGTCAGTTGTTCAGCCAAGAGAATTCACTGCTAAAGCTTGCGGAAGCATTAAGTAGGTCGAAAGCAGTACGGGCGTTCGACTCTGAACTCCTCACGCCATTGAATGTGGAGGTAAGGTCGAATGACTGGGGGCAGTTAAGCAATCCAAGCTTTGCGACGCTCGACGCACGGGCAGTCGTTTCACTCCAAAGAACGGACGGGGCGTATGACACCCCCCCGTGGTGCCGACGCGAAGATGCCTGGATGTATGCGTACGGACGTCTATTGCGGGCTGCCGCCACGGGAGAGCCCGACTTCACTGCACGTCACTGGCTCGCAAGTGAAGACACAGGATGGTATAGCGGCCTGAAGAGTACATGGCACAAGCGTCGCTTGGGAATGCTTCATTCCGCAGAGGGCCTAAGGGGTACTGCGGCAGCAATCACGCCTTGGTTCTCGGACTTGCTAATGCACATGCTGAGGTGGCCAGGTTTGTCTGAACGCAAGAACCTAGAGGCTTCAGGGATCACTACCCGCAGAGATTTCGCGGACGCTATCAAGAAGCGCCTTGACTTTCAGAAGGAGCTCTATGGGGTCAGCAGTCGAGTACCTGTATATCGCTATCCCGTCGAATGGCGTTTGGACCATGATCGTGGGCTTCGAGTTGCTATGGTCCAGGGACTTATGCCGCTCCATAACCATTTCAACGGTGGCCTGGCAGGGCTCGACGATCCAGGCTACCGGGAAAGGCACCGAAACCACACTGCGGCACTGCTCCATCTCACTAATAAGCATCTCGCTGCACGCGAGTACGTTCTGGGAACGTCAGAGAAGCCCCATATCGATGTCGTCGTGTTTCCTGAGCTCAGCATTCACGTCTGCGACCAAGATCTCATGAGGTCCTTCTCAGACGCGACTGGCGCGATACTCTTCTACGGACTCTTAGGAGCGAAAGACCCCACGAGTAAAGAGCCAATCAATGCAGCCCGTTGGCTAGTCCCGCAGAGACATACGGGCCGCCGCTCCTGGGTCGAGGTTGATCAGGGGAAATTTAACCTCACGACAGATGAACATAGTCTGGGCATAAAGCCGTGGAGACCATACCAAGTCGTCATCGAACTCCTCGATTCAACCAAGACGACCGAGGAGTCCTTCCGGCTGACAGGCTCAATCTGCTTCGACGCTACGGACCTTTCCTTAGCCTCAGACCTGAGAAATGAAAGTCACATGTTCGTGGTGTCGGCAATGAACAAGGACGTAAAGACCTTTGATGGCATGGTTGCCGCGCTGCGTTATCACATGTATCAGCACATCCTAATTGCAAACATCGGCGAGTTCGGCGGATCTACCGCTCAAGCACCATACGACAAAGAGTATCTCAGGCTCATCTCTCACACGCATGGCGGCAACCAACTAGCTGTATCGGTTTTCGATGTACGTTTGGAGGATTTCGGTCCCGCACTTGAGGCTGCGCTACCGGCAGTGAGTAAGTGGAAGGAGGTAAAGGAGCGCATCGGTAAAGCGCCGCCCGCCGGACTGGATCGAGCTTGAGCGGCCGCCCTGGCCCACGACACGCCGCGAGTTGCGGGCGCCGCTCAGCCGGCACTAGCGCCAGGGACCACCGCCGGGCGACGCCGGTCGCTCCTGAATTTGAGTGTGGACCGCGGGCCGGTGGCGCCGACGGCGCTGCGTCCGCACTGCCACCTTCAGTAGGCCGCTCGCCGGCGTCGTGTTTGCAGTGAACGAGGCGAGCGCCCCCTTCGAGCATCACTTCTCTGGAACGTCGCCCACTGCGACAGTCATCGGTCTCGTGTCGCGTGGACGCCCTGGTAGCCGCCCCCCCCACCCCGGGGGGATGAGCTAATGGTGGTGAAGATGCGCACCAAGCTAGCGCCTTATATCGCCGGCATCCTCACACGATGCCAGTGCTGGTCATACAACTGCGACTGCGGCAAGCCCCTCCGGTAGATCATCGGAAACGTCACCGGCCGCGCGCCCGAGGAGAGTGGGCAGCGCATGCCGCGTGGGGATTCGACTAGCTGGCCAACATCATCAACCGCCTCAAGGACCGCTAACGTCAATTCCGCATCCAGTGGCACATGTTTCTGCGGGTGTTAGCACACGATCCTCTCCCTCCGGGCAAGAGAATTCTGGCCGACGGGTGGGACAGCGACGGCGCGGTTACGTGCCTAACCTGCGCAGCGAGCGGGTCGGCAACTCGGACAAGCCCTCGATGTTCGTAAGGGTGTCGGTAACGCTGCAGGCCAAGAACAACCGGTCGCCCGTGAACGTGCTGCCGTCCTCGCAAGCCGCTCAAAGGAGCGACCGTGCTCCAGCACCTTGACGTGGGCTGCCCCGCCCTCGAGCTAGGTCAGCGCTGGGTACGCCATCGGTTCCCCGTTCCCCACGAGCCTCGTCCGGAAGCAGCCCTTACCGGGCGATGAAACCGTGCACCGCAGCGGGTCGCCACATCGAATGGACCATCACCCACGTAATGACCAAGCTCCGTGGTCTTGGTCTTACAGTCCGTAACTATCTGTTTTTACTGTATGTTTATCTTACTTGAGTTGTTTCGCAAACACATACAACAGTCCTTTAACAAACTTGGACGAATTTATCGCTTGCATTCGCAGCTGCCGTGTGGAAGAATCGCATCAATCCGCAAAATGACAGGCAAGGGAGGAGTAGAGATGAGCGACAAAGGCGTTAAACCGCCATACCCGACCTATAAGACCTTCGTTGGCCTTATAGATGAGCTTCGAAGTCATGAAGTGATGCCCGAAGCAATTGACCGCAGCTTCCTTAGTAAACGATCTGGCACTGAGCAATCCGCCCTGATCGCAGCTATGAAGTGGTTCAAACTTATTAGCGAGTCCGGCGCCCCGACGAAACTCCTGCGCGACTTCATCCGCGCAGAAGCCGATGACGCTCAGGCCATGTTTAGGTCGATGGTTTTGGAGTCATATGGCTCAATTACCGATGGAAGCTTTGCCTTAGGCAGTGCTACGACGAGCATGCTCGCTGACAAGTTCCGTGAGTACGAGATTAGCGGTTCGACGCTTACCAAGGGCATTAGCTTCTTCCTTTCGGCCGCAAAGGATGCCGGGATCAAGGTTAGCCCTCACGCCAAAGCGCCGCCGACGTCAGGCAATGGAAGTGCCAAGCGAAAGGCCAAGTCGCCTCCCGCACTGCTGGCTCCAGCAGTCACTCATTCCGAGCCGACCGGACATGGAAGCAAGCCGAAGCCTCCGCGGGAAGCAATGGTTGCCATCCCCATCCCGATCTTTGGGGGGCAGGATGGCGTTATTTATCTGCCGGACCACATGACTGCAAAGCAGTGGGAGAAGGTAATCAAGATGACCGAGTTCATCTTGCAGAACTATCGAGACACAATGGCCGAAGAAGCGGCAGTGTCGGAGTCAGAGGTGACGCCATGAGGAGAGTAGGTGGCCGCTCGCAATTTCCGCCGACGCGGGTGGCCGAAAAAAACAACGCCCCAACTTAAGTCCCCGTCTTCCAAACAGGCTTAAGTTGAGGCGCCAGGCGGGCAACGGCAAGGCAGTGAGGGCATCCCTCTGCCGGTACCGAGCCCCTCGCAGGCAAAGAGTATAACTCTTTGAGCCCCGGTATTCCATATTGCCCTCCTCTCGTCGAATTGAGGAGGACTTATGTCCATTTCCAAGACGGTGCATGTGTGCGCTTACACCCGGTTCCGCAAGGGCCGCCTGGAGTACGTCGTATCACATTGGCGCAGCCTCCCAGGCTAAGCGCAGCATCTGGGGAGCGCCGCTCGCGGCGCCTCCCTTCTTGGGGCATGTAAATTTTTGGTCGAGTTCACAACTTTAAGGAGGAAGCAATGGGCTACAACGATCATGTGCAAGACGATGGCTTCAGTGATTTCCTCGAAGAGGTCTTGGGGGGCGGGGCTCTTGAAGGCGCCGCTGAGGGAATCACACGCCAAGTAGTTGAGAGAGGACAAGAATCGCTTAGCGACAAACAAGCATTCGTGTTCAAGCGAGACGTCTTGGACGTCTACGTAGTGGATGGATGCAAACGATGCGAAGCTCCAGTCCCATGGTCCGAGATGTACGCTGCCAGCGACAACGGGGGCTACTGCAACTACTGTTGGCACATGCTCGAAAAAATGAGAGATGAGTAGCCTGACAGCCTAGCCAGCATTGTAGCTAGCTCTGAGAGTTCTCGCCTCAAACGCCGTCTCTGGTCACCAGGATGAGATGGTGGTGGTAAAGCTGGAACACTTTCTGGGCAAGCGTCCTTTCGCTGACGCCCAACCAATAAGGGTATGGCGGAGAGAGTGGGATCGGATCACCTCCGATCTAAGCAACTCAAACCGTTGCAGAAAGCCTGCTCGGCAGGTTTCCTTTCAATGTTTCCCCGATCATAGCGGCTGTTCACCGCCCCGATCCACCCTCCCGCGGCCGCCAGCCCGAATTCAGCAGTCCGACCGCCCCCGGTCGCAATCCCGCGGCAAGGCCGACCTGCCACGAAAAGACCAGCCCGCTTGACCTTGGGCTCTGGAAGCTGGCCACCGCGTCCGGCACCCGGTGCGGGCGGCCGGCGCCAGAGGGTTTTCCTGGGCCCGTCGAGTGACCGCCCCTTAAGACCGATAGGCAAAATGCCGGTAGGCCTTGGGAGCCTGTCCTCGTGACCACTCGGCGAAGACGGCGGCTCTCCATTCCTTCCCGGCGCCGGGCTTCCCCTTCGCCAAGCCCAGAGGTTTCGCTGATGGAGTCCCCCATCTTCATGGCCCGGTCGCCCGCTCCCCCTCTTGCCAGGAGATGCCAACGGGAGCAGAGTCGCTTTATCCAGGGGGAGAAAGGGCAATGGAAAGCTCGGAACTTGCGGTCGACCGCACGCTTTACTCTGACGAGGAGGTCGTCCGCGCGGCCCACCGGCTGTCGGGAATGTGCCACGTGGAACTTATTACCCGAAGCGAAGCGCTCGTGGTCGTTGTCCGCGCGCCCGAAGGCCAAACTTTGCGGAGGGACCTCAAGAGCCGGTTTTATAGCGACCTCGTCGACGAAAAGCTTCGATCTCTGGTCCGCGTAGAAACCCAAGGCCTGCATCAGGAGCTGGTTCGAGCCGCCCTGGCGCAAGCAATGCCGCGTTCGGTGGCCGGGTCGTGAAGTTCAGGCCTCCCGACGGTTTCTCCAGTGGTTCCGGCTACCAGCTGCTTCCCCTGCGGTTTCGTCGCTTGCCTTGGGCCGGCGACCGGGTGTTCGTATCGTCGATGGCGGGAGACTGGCTCATCATGCCAGCGGAAGAGTTCCACGCATTTGTTTCACACGAACTGCCAATCGACTCTCCCTACTTGGCCGATCTGCAAGCGCGTCACCTGGCTGTCGTAGACGTCAGCAAAAGTTCGCTCGCCCCATTGCTGAGCCAATACCGTAGTCGCAAGTCGTATCTGATCGGCGGGCCAGCGCTTCACATCTTTGTGGTCTCCCTTCGCTGCCATCACACCTGCGGCTACTGCCAGGTTTCGAGGCAAGGGGTCAACGCTCAGGCATTTGACTTGGCGGACTCCCCAGCAGAGTTGGCTGTGGACAGGCTGTTCGAGTGGCCCAGCCCCGAGCTGACTATCGAGTTCCAAGGTGGCGAGCCGCTGCTGAATTTCGAGCAGGTCATGCACATCACGCGCTTGATCGTCACGAGGAATCGGCAGGAAGGCCGGTCCCTGCGATTCGTTCTGGCTTCTACCCTCCACGATCTGACGGACGCGCAGCTCGACTTCCTAGCCGAACACCGCTTCAAGCTGTCCACGTCGCTTGACGGTCCAGAGTGGCTACACAACGCCAACCGCCCTCGCCCAGGGCGCGACAGCTATCGACGGACCGTCGAAGGGATCGAGCGCGGTCGCAAGCGCCTTGGCGATGACGCAGTCTCTGCACTGACGACTTTGACCAAGCTGAGCCTTTCTGTCCCTGGAGAGATCATTGACGAATACCGCCAGCTCGGCCTCCATTCCATCTCGCTTAGGCCTTTAAGCCCCTACGGCTTCGCTACCAAGACGGCTCGCCGAACGGGCTATTCGACCGCAGACTACTTGGCCTTCTATAAGACTGCGTTTGAACATTTAATGGCGGTCAACCACGCCGGCTACGCCATGGACGAGTCCTACGCCTCTTTGCTGCTGTCCCAACTATTTACCTCGTTTGGCCATGGCTACGTCGACCTGCGCTCGCCGTCCGGTGCCGGGTTGGGCGCCGTCATCTACGACTACGATGGTCGCGTCTACCCATCCGACGAGGCACGGATGCTCGCGGCGATGGGCGATACGACTTGGGCCTTGGGCGATGTGAGCCAGCCCGTCAGCGCCTGGCTCGAGTCCCCGGCCTTGGCATCTCTGCTCCATGCCGGCGTGGCTGAAGCCCTGCCCACATGCTCTGATTGCGCCTACGTCCCACTGTGCGGCGCTGACCCGGTCGAGCACTACGCCAGGCAAAAGAACACCGTTGGGCACCGGCCCACGAGTGATTTCTGTCAGAGAAACATGGGCCTGTTCGATTTTCTCCTAGAGCGCTTCGAGAAGGGGACCGCCAGGGACCAACGCCTCATGCAACGGTGGGCAATGCGCCACTCCACTGCCGAGGAGGCTGCCCATGCTGCCGCTTGAAAGCAAAGCGGTGATCTCCAGACCGCTCGGTGCCCAGCTGCTGAAGGTCGTTGGGCTTTCAGACTTCCCATCGGCCACCTTGCCCTTTGAGCGGATGGCCCTGGACCTGCGCGATACACCGGCCGGACTGATTGGCAGCCAACTGCTGGACCTGCCCTGGGGCGGGATCGTCCAATCCCCCGAAGCCCCGCGTCTCGGCGAGCGCCCTTACCTAACAATTCTCGGCGACCAACGGGTGGCCAAGTCGGGGGACGTTATCGAAGTGGATGGACTTCGACAGCGCGTCGCCAGCCGCTACCGGCGTGGGGACAACGGGAACGTCCTCTTTGCGACGGAGCGCTGCAACAGCTATTGCGTCATGTGCTCGCAACCGCCCAGGCAGGTCCAGGACGATTGGCGGGTCAGCCAACTCCTAGACCTCATCGATCTGATCGATTCGGATGAGCCATCCTTGGCCATCAGTGGCGGTGAGCCGACCTTGCTTGGGGACGGGCTCGTGGACGTTGTGGAGCGCTGCGCGTCAGTTCTCCCCGCAACCCACGTCCACATCCTATCGAACGGCCGCCTGCTGGATGGCTCAGCGCTGCACAGCCGCTTTGAAGGAATCCATCCCAACCTGAGCTGGGGCATCCCCCTTTACGGCGACCATTACGGGCTTCACGACTACGTGGTCCAAAGCGAAGGGGCTTTCGCTGAGACACTCAGAGGCCTCTATGCCCTTGAGGCGGCGAAGCAGCGCGTCGAGATCCGGGTTGTGCTGGTGCGGCCCACCTTCGAGCGACTGCCGCAGATCGCACGATTCATTCAGCGCAACCTGCCGTTTGTTGAGCACGTGGCATTGATGGGGATTGAGCCCATCGGCTTTGCCAAAGCCCACCAGGCCGATATTTGGGCCGATCCGGCCGATTTCGGTGATCAGCTCGCAGCAGCCATCAATTTGTTTGACCTTAGTGGGATTGGGGTCTCGCTCTACAACCTCCCCCTCTGCGTCATTGACCGCTCTCTGTGGCCCTATGCCGCGCAGAGCATCTCCACTTGGAAGAACGATTACTTGCCCGCCTGCACCAGCTGCTCAATGAAGCCCAAGTGCGGCGGATTCTTCTCTTGGGTAACGCCAGCGTGGACCAGCCGGGCGGTCGCCCCCATCAAGGAAACCGAGACATGTCCAGCGCATTGATGATCGTCGGCGCGACGTTGGGGGCGATCGGGGCGGAGCCAAACCAGAAGCCTCAGGATTTATCGGCGTTGTCGGAAATGGATAGCAAATACGCGACGGTGCTGAGTTCTTCCCTGAACTCCGGCCGGCACAACCTTTACGCCGGGCACCGGAGCCACAGCTCCCATCGCTCGCATAGCTCCCATCGCTCTCATTCGTCCGGCTCGGGCAGCTCTTATCGCTCCTATTCCCCGCCTGCCACCTACACGCCCCCTGCCCCTGTGCGTCAGGCCGCGCCGGCTCCAGCCCCGGCCCGGGCCCCGGCCCCGGCTCCCATCCGAACACCTACAACTCCCTACCCCCGCCCGTCCCTCACTGCGCCTGCAGCATCCAAGCCGGCCGTCAACACGTATCGGTCCTCGGACAGTGGCTTGAACCACCTGCAAAATGAGCATCCCGCGGTTGAGCCATCGCTTGAGTCCAGCACGGTGCCTGCCCCCGACGACGCGGCTTCAACTGCAGCGCCCCCGTTCAACGACAATTTCTGGCGAGCACGGACGGTGCAGCCCCAGCGCCAGGATGCTGACGAGCTCCGAATGCTTATCATGCGTGTCCAGGCCGCGCTTTACTCCAAAGGCCTCGATCCCGGTGCCATTGATGGCGTCCTTTCGCAAAAAACCCAGACGGCCTTGCGCACCTTCCAGAGGCGCTACGGACTTCAGGTCACCGGCACCATGACTACCCCGACCCTCGACGCACTTGGTGTTCGTCTTTAGAAAGCGTATGGAGTATCTGCGCAGGAGGGCTAGGCCCGCCGGTTCCGGCGGGTGGAGACAGCGCGTGTTGAAGCGGGCGCGTGTTGAAGCGTTGGGATTGGTGTGGTGTATGCCAGTCCTAGGCGTTGCAAGGCAACTTCAATATTTGTGAACCAGCGCAGATTCCCTCCCTTGCGGATTTCGGCATCGCTGCTTCGATGTGAGGACCTTCCACACATGGACCTTCAATGCCCGCCAACACAGAACTTCGAATCGCCAGTCGCCTCCTTCCCGCTCTGATGGCGCAGAGCGGGACGCGCGACATCGCTGACCGGGAAGCCGATATTCAACACGCGCTCGATGCTGCAGCCCTGCTGATGCGTCGCTTCGCTGCCTCTCCCGCTGGGCAGGTGCAACACGCTTACGTCCCCGGTAGCGGGAGCCGCCCCACCCCACGCGCTGCGGCGGTGGACCGAGCCCAGGTCCCACCGACGTTTCCCTCTCAAGAAGAATGGCGTAAATCTCGCGGCCTACCTCCCGCCCCAACTCCTCAGGCCGCTCGGCAGCCCTTCCCTGGACTGTCTCCCCGCTAAAAGACAAAGCCCCGCCTAAGCGGGGCTCTTTCTTTCAGTGCAAGCTTTCAGTGCACGGCTGGGGGCTTTGGTTTCGCGGTCGGCGGCGCCTGCTGCTCATCGATGCGAGTCACTTCCTGCTGCTGAGGCAGGAGTTCGCCCGGTGGGGCCAGGCCCTCTAGCTCGGAGGCACGGCGGAGAACGTCGGCATCCACCTCCGCCAGTGCCCCGTCGGATCCACGTAGCTTGGCTTTTTCAAGCTCTTTGGTCCGTTGCTCCAAGACGGACAGGCGTCGTTCCCGGCGTCGTATCCACTCCGGGCGCGAGTAGCACGCAGAGCCGAGTGGGTAATCGGAGTTGAATCGCTCCCACTCCTGCTGGGCAATGTGATGCAACCGCTCCGCCCTCCCCAAGGCCAGCATGCGCATGGATCGACCAATGACGGCGTTTCTCAGGGCTCGAACCTGAAGCACAGCTTTTGTTACCCATTGGCGGATGGCCACGGTTTCCCCTGCATCAGCCAGTGCGTCCCGAGCCCACTCCAAGCCGGCTCGGATCCGGTGCATGGAGAGATCCGCCCTGGCGCGAGCGATGTCCTGAAGATCCCGCAATGCCTGCGCAATGCGCTCGGCAAGACTGATCGGCTCCTCTGCTTCAGTGCCCTCATGGTGCCGGCCGATGACTTGGGCCAGACGAATCCCGGAGACGCCCCGGATTTCCAGGCCCGGCGCCAAGTGGGGCACCGACGCCCGGGAGCCCCACTCCCGACCGAGCGTCTGGCTGGCCAGCGGCCTCCCATCTCGCCCTGCCTGAAGGGAGAGCATATCCAGCTGCTCTTGGTTGCTCGCTTCGATGGTCTCGTTTTCGAGAGCAAGGCGGCTCTCCTGCCCTTTGCGTGCCAGCGCTGTGGCCGACTTGCCCAGGTGCTTGGTGGGTTCCCTGGAGAGGGCGGCGGCTTGGAGCTCATCCCCTCGGTCGGCGGCGGATCGGGCTTGTTCGGCCAGGCTCCGATGGTCGATGGTCACGGCGAGGCCCGCAGCCTCTAGGTGAGCGTTCGTGGTCTCAGCGATCATTTCCCGGACCCACTGGACCTGAGACTTCCCCGAGGCCCCGCCATCCAGCTCCCGCGTTTTCTCGCCAAA
This sequence comes from Stenotrophomonas bentonitica, assembly GCF_013185915.1. Lineage (NCBI taxonomy): Bacteria > Pseudomonadati > Pseudomonadota > Gammaproteobacteria > Lysobacterales > Lysobacteraceae > Stenotrophomonas > Stenotrophomonas bentonitica. The sequence continues at coordinate 682,482 of NZ_JAAZUH010000001.1, forward strand.
GCCCTCAGGCCCAATGCGCCTCGTGCTGGCAAGGACGTGGACGTGGTGGTTGAGCCCGTCCGGAGTGCCGGGAGAGTGGATGCTCGCCTGGACGGCGAATTGGTATCGGTCGACCAACGCTTCAGCGATGGCGAACGCGAGGTGCGCCCGCTGCTCGTCGGAGAGCTCATGCGGTAGCGAGAGCTCGAACTCACGCGCCACCGTCGAGTCCTTGCGACGCTCGGCGGCCTCCGCAACAGCCCAGAGCTCGCCGGGCACCAGCGCCCAGTCTGGCGCATCAGGGGGCGCAAGGCAGAACGTCTCGACGACGCCGCTCCTGCGGCGGTAGTCGTGCTGCTGCCCGGTGATAAGGTCGGCAAGCAACAGCCCGCCCCTGTAGGCGGCTGCGGCGACGGCCGATTGGCCCTTGGCTCGGCTAAAGGTCTTGACTGCGGTGTGGTAGATGGCCATGAAAACTCCTAGGAAATAGGAGTCTTTATGGACCAGCTTATGCTTTTGGCAAGCCTCGCAGAGGCTTGGGGTTCCAGGGGCGCAGCCCTTGGCGCACGCATCCGTCAGGATGCCTAAGTGCGCTCTTGCTTTGCTCATTGTTCTCTAAAGATCAGTTTCTCGGCCCTTCCAGCACCCGGAACCAATCCCGAATCGCAAGCTTCAACCTGTCCACCTCGTCTTCAGCCAGCACACCACAATGTGCAATGGTGCCACGAAGCATATTTAGGCCGGAGAGCGCGCGGGTGACAGCAGACTGGTTGCTCAACATCCCAGCAAAGTCACTCCAGTTGTCACGAATGATCTCGCCAAGCTGACCAAAAGTGGTGTAGTCGATATTGTCATCAGATCGGCTTGACACACCAGCATTAGCCTCTCGCGTCTGATTCTTTCTAGCCTCTTCTGCCACGCCTTGGGGGACGTGCGTGCTCCACCACTCTGGACCGTGCGCTGACTCCATCGTATCAACGATTAAACGCCTAATGTCGTTCTCGAGCAGATAGAACAGCTCATAATACCTAGACATCTTTGCCGCGTTTCTTCTATTGCTGGCATCGAACTGCCTGATAAATGGCTCGAGCCTCTCATCAGAGTCGAGCGGAGCAAGGTCGGGATCCAAAGCAATGTTGTCGGCATTCAACCCCGATTGAATAACGGCGCATTTGAGCACAAAGAGCTCTATGGTGTGGTCACTCATGTAAGCAGATTGGCCTTAAGGCTTCGGAAGATGGCGTTATAGACCTCAACGTTTGTCGTTTCCGGCAGGACAACGTTGATGTTGTAGGCAAGTTGCATCGTCCGCACCACTCCCTCAGAAGACGCCAGCGGTGCGCTGGCCTCTCGATCCACCGGTGCAGGTTCGACCTCCGCTACGTCCGTGTCTCGCACACCTTTAGCGTAGTCCTGAAAGACCTTGAACGTGCTGATGATAGAGCGGACTACTGGATCCTTTTTTGGCAGTCCTGTCACCGATACCACGATGTCTGTCAGGGCAGACTCATCTGCCTTGTGAGCAAACTGGTTCCTCCTGAATACTTCGGCGAAACCGTTCTTGAGGATCTGAACCGCAGCGGCGGACCGCCCAGAATCTGTTTGGAACTGAGAATAAAGTTCAGTTGGAGCGCCTGATTGACTGAGCAAACCGGCGGATTTTAGTATTGGTGGAATCTGGCGAGCGGCACCACCCGAGGAGCCAAGGACTGTCGATATGAAATCTGGGTTGAAGACATGTGGCTTCTCCGAGTGTGGAATTTTCTCGAGCACACTCTTCAACACTCCCGGGCTGGTGGTGTATGGAAGCCCGCCAGGAATCTTTCTACGCGCCGCCTTGTCTTGGCCTGTCTTGTCTTGGCCTGTCTTGCCTTGGACCGCACTCTCTGCACCCAAATCAGCCATCTGTATCGCTCCTTGATAGGTTCATCAGCTTAGCAAGGTCTGCCGCAGCGGATGAGCCCTCCGCATCCAGCCGCAGCCTCAATCAGTGACGCAGAGCATATGAACGGGCTATAAAACAAAAGTCGGCAAGACTTCGTTTATCTGTTGTTCATCTTAAAACGATCGACAGTTAGGCTACTTCAGTTAAGCAGTTCAGGTCGTCACCTATGCAGGCGTGTATGGGTCTCACCACGCGATCATCGCCGTTCCACAGCGTCCACAGGGCAAGCCATCGGTGATCGCCATCGGGAAAGTTGGCAAGGTCAATGTTTCGGTCTTGGTGATAGACCTGAATACAACTGACCTGACCGGGGGGCTTGGTAGGGCGACTGAACAGCTGATGGAGCGTGTCGCTCCGCACCTACGCACCGGAACATAGCAAAAACACAAACAGATCCTAGGCTACTAATGCCCAATGGGCGGCGTAAAACGCGGCAGTATCGCAGCTAAGGATTCCCCCGGCTGCGCAACCACACCTTGACACCCGGAGCGCACCGCCCGCCGTGCTCGCCCACATGACGCATGTGATCTAGTCAGATAAGAGCTTCGTAGTCTTGCGCACTCAGCCCGAGGAAAGCGCACACGCTCTGACGGTCAAGAATCCTGGACAGCCTTCGCACCCGAGCCCTAACCATGTAGCGCGACGGATCAGCCGGGCAAATCAAAAACCCCGCAAGTAAGTGAGCAATATTGCGCGCATGGAGCTCTTCATGGACTCGCCAGATATCATCCCTCCGCCCTTGAGGAACGTTCACCCCCAATGCGTAGTCAATCACCAAGTCCAGCTCGGCGCGCCGCACTGCGCGTTGCTCGGCCTTGCTAGGGATTGGCGCAAGCCCTTCGTGAATCGCTGCGGCGCGTTCATCGTATTCAGCCTGGGTCAAACGCCGCCCGTATTCAGGCCTAGCTCCTGCCGGGCCCTCTTGGTTTAGAACCTGGCGCATATACGCTCTCTACAATTTCGGGGTCTGAGATAACCATGCGACGCTCTTGAGAAATGTCAAGCAGAGTTTCGTAGTCCTGAGGCGGCAAAATTTGAGCTAGGCGGTCCTGAAAATGCAGCGTTAGGCCATCAAACTTCTTAACAAAATCTTGCCACCCGCGGGGGCCAATTTCACCAAATTCAATCTCTATCACCTCCCTGGATCTCTCAAATTCTTCACGGGCAACCATCATTTCATGGTACTGAATCGTGCTAAACGCTTGGCCTCTAGCTACAGCGCGATATCTGACGAATAGCTTGAAATTTCTAATGTTGAAATTAGCCGCTGTCTCGACTAGATTTTTACCCAGCTGCTGATCCGGAGCCCGGTGACTGCCATCCGCATCAGAATTTTCAATCAGCAGTTCCGGATACAGTTCACGGTAAAGATCGATGCTCTTAACAATGAAGGCGTGCTCTGGCGGGGCATTGGGGGGAGCCGCAGTTCCTTGGTAAATGCACGCATCTAGATCACCTGACGTCGAACCATGCAAATGCAAAGGTGCCAAGAAGAGACCGAGACCCGCTGAGGGGCGCCCAAACAGCCCGAATATCGAAACCGATAGCAGGTGACCACGAGCATTGCTAGCAGTGATGCGTGCTGGCAGGAGAATTCTGTTCGCAGACTGGTGGCATACGCCATTTATGAGGTAGTGAGTTATGCCTGCTCGGCCCTTGTCACCGGCTATGGCGTCTGCACGCGTGGTGCTGCCCGTCCCAGAACGAACTACAGTTCCACCGCTATTACCTCCCCAACATCCCCACGCATACGCCCCGTCTCCACAAGACACATATGCATGATCAGCAGCCTTGAGAGCAATGGAGGTTGGATAACAACAAACGTTTAGGACACCCATCGAGTCTTCCTTGATTACGGCCGGCGGGACAACGAATATCGCCAGCTTAGCCGAATTGAGCTGAGCTGGGCGTTGGATCAGTGGGCAAGAGGGCGGTGAACCAATGGAACCGATCGAGCGGCTTCGCCGCCTGGTGGCTAGGCGGTCTCCGAAGTGCCGTCTAGGCTTAGTCTTCCGCCCTTGTTTTCCGGCACACTTTAAAGTCCTTGACCAGCCACCCGTAGGCGTCGGATAGAGCGTCCGGCAGGAACTCCATGTCAGCGCAGGCGATCTCGACTTCGGACGGAAGCGTCACCGATGCCCCATCCACGTCCCAAACGATGTCGTATACCCGAAAGATGGTCACTTGCTCTCCATAGCCGTAACGTCCCAGAGCTTAGCTCAATGGGCTCGCGTAGGGGGCTACAGCTCGGGAGGAAGCCAACACCATGCGATGCTGGCCTCCCTAGGACTTACTTCTTACCCTTCTTGCCTTTGTCGGGGGCCTGGCTGAGGGCAGAGCCCGCCGCCGTCTTCGACTTGCTGCCAGTTCGACCGTCACGCAAAACATCACTTGAGGCCTTCGCTGCTTTCGGGCCCGTCTGCTCGTTCTTCGCCATGCCGTCTCTCCTCACCACCATGTGGTGGCATGCCGAGCATATGAAAAACCCACATACAAACTAACCACAAATATTGTTCGTTTAGCTGGCATTCATTTTTCGAAGAGCAATTAGTTAGTTTATATTGGTTAAACAGTACGGTAATGACTCCGAGAAGCTCGCCCCGCCGTCCTCTCAAGCCACTGTTTTCATTCCCTTTTTCCCCGGGCGAACGGCGGAATAATCGGCCCACACTGGTGCCCAAAAGGGGCTTCCCCACCGAGGCCTGAGGCGTTGCAAAAAGTGTCGAAATCCGATTGACGATTTTGCAGCCTGTCGTATCCCTACTTCCATCTTTCAGATGGAAGCAACGCAGTGACCAACCCCACTCAGCACTACCTCAAATCTTACTTGTCGGACTCCACCGGCACGCTCACGCTCACCAATGTTCGTATCGGCCGGGTCCGCATCGGCGAGATGATTGTCAGCGGCCGTGAGGCCGCCATCCACGCCCAGGAAATCATCAACGATGCCTGCGAACGCGCCCGGCGGGCACGCCTGGGCAAGAACGCGACCCGCTATCCAGAACCGCTGCCCATTGCCGCTCCCGCTCGCCTGCTGTCGGTGGAGATCAGCGATTACTTGGCCGACCGCGAACGCATGGGCTTGGTGCGCGACACCATCGAAGCCACCACCCGCACCCTTAAGCTGCTTCAGATGGCCTCCGGCGACATCCCCGTCTCTCGTATTGATCACACCCATATCTATCGTCTGTGGGAACTGATGCGCTGGACGCCGCCGCTGTTCTTCTCCAATCCCGTTTATCGCGGCTGGACCTTCGAGCAAGCCGTGACAGAAGGCAAACGACTGCACGTCAACCCACCGGCGCGCGCAACCGTTGAGAAGCACCGTCGCTTTCTGGTCACGTTCTTTGGGCGTCTGGAAGACGCCAAAGCGATTGCGGGCTCCCCAATGAAGTTCTTTGCCGAGGTGAAGAAGGACTTGGTGGTTGACCCGGACAAGGCCGAACGGTTGTTCGATGAGGCGGACCTTCAGCGCATCTTCGCGCCCCAGACGTTCATCCCCTGGGCAATGAAAGCGCCTCACCGTTGGTGGGTTCCAATGATCGGCTTGTATACGGGCGCACGCATAAACGAAGTGGCTCAGCTCAAGTTGGCCGACGTAGTTCAGGAGAGCGGCGTGTGGTGCATCCGCATCCAGAAGACGGTTGATGCCGACCTTAGCCACAAAGACAGGAATCGGAGCCGCCAAAGCCTAAAAGGCAAGGCCGCCATTCGGACGCTTCCCATCCCGCCGCCGCTGCTTGATGCAGGCTTTTTGGCCTTCGTGGAGGACATCCAAGCATGCGGGCACCACAGGCTCTTCCCACATCTATCCGCCGGCGTTCGGCGAGACACAGGGGAGCCAAACGCACGATACAGCCAAGGCATCTTGAGCCAGTTCAGCGCCTACATGAAAGGCCTAGGCTTCGGCAAGGGAGTCGGCTTCCACGCCTTCCGCCATACCATTGCCACAGAACTCCACCACAAGGGAGTGGCTGATGAAGACATTGCCCTGGTGACCGGGCATTCCATCAGCAAGAAGGTGCCGGTGCTGCATGAAGCGTATTTCCACAAGAAGCCGGCGCTGGCACGAACGAAGCAGATCGCCGTGCTTGACCAGTATCGCCCGGATGTCGAGCTTCCAACCTACAAGACAGGGCAGTTCAAGGCGCAGCTGGCTGACCCGAAGAAGTTCTACCCCTGACCGCTCAACCTGCTTGAGTCCCGTGCCCGGCCAGCCACCAGCAAGTGGGCGTTAGAAGTTGATAATGGGCCTCTCACTGGACGAGGCCCCGACGTGACCTACGACAAACTTGCCAAGATCGCTTCTTCGTTTGGACTGCGTGATTCAATCATCCATATCTGGGCATACAGCCTCCACATCGGCTACGGACTCAACCTGCCAATGGAGTATGCCCACTCCCGGCCAGGGATGCCGGATCAGATAAGGTCCTACGTCCATGAGTTCTGCTTGGACCTCTACCTCAGAGAGGTGCTTCAACATGCTGGGGCATCGAGGGGTAGCTTCCTACCACCGGTGACCCCGCCCGAGTGTCAACGTGGCCAGGTCAAGACGCAGCTCGGCAAGTATGCGAAGTTCTACCCGTAAGAGCTCGGCCGACTAGGACCTGCTTGGCCTGAGTTCACGGCGGGGGCGTTCACTCCGCCCCACCTCGGCGCACTGTCGTCACAGGCCCATGCGACATACCTAACCTCCCCCACAGACTCGACGTCCAGCGCAAATAGGCTAGACAGGTGGAATCGCTGCGCCAACCAACCGTGCCCTTGACAAAGTCGCGTTGCCTCATAGAAAGGGACTCAAACTCTTCGGACCATATACCGTGAACCAAGCACGAGCTAGGAGGCACCTGATTCAATACGGCATTTGCCTGTCCCGGCAGGAGGGTCCAACAGCGGAGCGGTGGTTAACCACGCCCTGCAATAAGCCAGGCGGCCGACGTTGTTTCGCGACGATCCAAGCGGCAGTGGGACACTGGGACGAACAAGCACGTTGGCTCGCCTTTGATACTGCGCTTGCCAAGGCCACTTTGGCGCAGGAAAGGGGCGGAGAAGCTACCGACCTCGTCGTGGCCGACGACGAACTGGAGAGAAAAGCGAGCGCCGCGGCGCCCGCAATACTCGTCTCGTTCCCGAGTAACTGGAAGGAGGTAGTCAAAGCGTGGGTCAACCGAGAGGGATCCATTGCCGGAATTGATATCTCGCAGGTATTGACGCATGCTCGCACCGAAGAAGAGGCCTCATGTCGGCCTCGGGAAATGGATGCAGATCATGTCTACGGAGTGGCCGAGTAGCGAGGTTATCTTAAGGGTTGAGCAGCTGATCCATGCTTGCATTGGACCGCTGGACCAGTATGTCCAACCTACCCCTCTCGCCGGGGCACTTCAGATTGCGACGTTCCAAATTATGAAGGCACACTTAGCTCACCCACAGCAGGAGGAAGAACTGACTTCCATGCTTTTAGGAGCGTATGTCAGCGCGGCGACCTGGGTCCTTGAAGTCCTTGAGTCACGCGAGAGTGCCGGGCTGACGTGGGGCCATCACAACAAGCACGGCAAAAGTGGTCAAAGTGAGGGGACCACAGGTGCGGATTTCTCTCTGCTAATCAAATTCGGCGATGAGTTTGCTAGGGCTGCTGTGTTTCAGGCGAAGTGTAGCGACAGCAACGACAGAGTTTTCGTTCATCGCGTAGCACCATATCGCGCGGCAACCCCCAAGACCTCCGCAAGGCTGCCTGAGCCTCAGATGCTTAGACTGGTCAGTCATGGGCTCAAAATCTCTGCGTCAACCGAGGAGAGCAAACTGGATTGGCTGCACTACTGCGCCTACGGACCTACCTCTTTCTTTTGCACGCCTTTAACTCAGGCAACTCAGACTCTCGTCGACTACAGGCAGACAAAGGTTAGTGCTGATGTGGCTCTTCTGCAGTTCCTGGCGGACAACTTGAAAGACCCTTCACTCGATGAAAAGTTGAAGAAGGAGGGTGGCCGCCTCTACAAGGACCATCGAGGCGAGGTAATGAAAAGGGACGAGCACACCCGTGAGCTTCTCCATCTGCTGGCAGCTGGTTCTTCTTTCAAGCCTGACGGAGATGTGACTGGGTGGCTTTCGCTAAGAACTGCCTCCGCGATCGAAGGCTTCGTAGAAACCTTTTCGAGTGATGTCAAGATAGTTGAGCTCAATGGACGCTCAGCCCCCGCTCCCACCGCAGAAGCCGCTATGATCAATCAGCTCAACGATGCCTTGAAAAGCTATAAGTCACCCGTTTCGTCCGTTCGCCCTGCGTCGCCTGGGTTTCGCCCCGGCAGATAGGCCGATGACGGTCACAATCGTCACTTAGCCGGAGGGCGCCCAGCGAGGCCCATTTCTTCAGTGGGGGAATCCCTCGACCCGCCGCGATCTAGACACTGGGAAACTTTACCGAACGCTTCCCTGGACCGCCCCATCTTCCGTCGCCTGTCGATCCCTGCGGCTCAAACCAGCTGACGTGCTGCAAGTCAGGTTGGACGCTAATGCGAAGGGGAAGCCAACGTCAGTTCATCTGCTGCCTGCCGTCATCCACGCTGGCTTAGCCGACGTTGCTCATCAGGATGAGAGCCTCGACGTCCCCCAGCTCCAACAGCAGCTCGGCCGCACGACGGGCTGCATTGAGGTGGTTGCCCACTTCAATCTCCACACTTTCGCTCCAGCTTTCACTCATCCTACTCGGGTGCAAATCAGAAGCTGCGCATCGATAAACCTCTGTCGTCAGTAGGGCGAAGGAAATACCCACCCTCACGATTGCCATCCGAGTGAAATACTCGAATTCGCCAGCAACGTTTGCCTCGACCCACTTCCAGTCGACCTCACCCCCAGCTTCGGCCTGGATTCTCGCCGGCAAGGTCACGTCGGCCTCCCAGAATACATGGTGAGCCGGTGAGGGCTCGGTTGCCTGCGCGACGTAATTTTTCGACCATGAGGCTAAGTCCATCAACTGGGAAGAGGTCAAATGACCGTCGATCTCAGCCAATGCCTCCTCTCGGTCCACCCGGTGAACCGATAGGCCGGCTTTGGCTCCCAACACCAGTGCGGGCACCAAGTCAGGCAACAGATCGATAAACTCGCATACGGGGTTTGGCATAGGACACGCGTTAAGTAACCACACTGGTTATGCCACGCATTTGCGCCCTGTCAACCAGACCGACCTTCGCCTTGATGAGGGGCGTGAGCAGGACCGCGAGGCGTTGCGCATTGTGAGGCGACGACGCCTAGCGGTAGGACGTTGCTATCGCTGCTATTCTCTTCGCCGGGCGCGACTCCTGGCCGACCCGACTTGACCGCCAGGTCAGTCCGCTTGTCGTATGAACATGGCATCCCTGTCGACCCCCGCCGACCGTTCCACGGGGATCTGACCCCCACCGGTGCCTTGGCTTCAATCGCGCGGCTTTTGATCGCCAGGTAGGCCGGTGCTTCCCCCAAGGCCTAGCGCTTATTCGACGCATGAGCCCCATGGCACACCTTCGCAGATCGCCGCCAGTGTGCGGCGTCTACACACGTTACTGGTTGCTTGGTAGGATCGACCAAACACATCGGCGGAGGTCCCATGTATCCAGAGCTATGGCTTGGAATCAGCCTATCCAGCGCCCGACTTTCGGTAGCCATCGGTCCGGAGCTGACGAGCTCCATCCTCTGCAGCGGTCAGCTGGCCGAAGGCTATAAATTGGAAAGCACCAACGACAAAGACCTTTCGCCTGTCTCGTGGAGCATCACTCTCTCCCGTAGCGAAGGAACCACCGCAACCTCTGCTTCTTTCGGCAAAGCATTTCACGTGCCCGACCCTGATCGGTCGGGGGATGACGACTTCATTGCTGCCGAAGTCTCGGTGCCCAGCACGCAGTTTGATCGCATTCTTCAGCTGTTGACCCTGGGTGTCGGGGCCTACCAACTGGGGCTGTGCTTAACCGGACTGACCTACCGTGCAAGCCCTCTGGATACCACTCGCGTTTGGAGGCTGCCTGATACGCTCTCCATCAGCGAAGCGACAATGGAAACGGACCTTATGAGCGAGGCAGTTCACAGTGCCAGGAAAGATTGACGCTTCGAAGGCAATGTTGAGGCGCTAGTGGATGCCATGCGCGTGAAGGTCGGACACTGAGCTACAAGCCAGCCGGGCGGACCGCCGCCACCGTCCTGCGCGCTGATCCAAGGAAAATTGCGCGTCAGACATCCGGGTGGGCCGTAGATCCGTTGACGTTGAGGTCAATCCACTCAACACATCGGGGACTGCCCCACCCGGCGCCTCTCAATTGGTAAGATCCCGCATCTCCATCTGTCCTGACCTCAATGCACCCGGATCTGTGGCTGGCGATCAAAGTATCCAACTCAAGCCTGTCCGTGTCCCTTGGACCCGAACATTCCAACGTTCTTCACTGCTCCGGCCAGCTGTCGGAGAAGTATGGCTTGGTAGGAGATGCTGGCAGAGACTGTCGCGTCTGCCTTGGACCATCTCTATCTTCCGCGGGACTGCGACTGCCGCCGGCGGGGCTTCAGTCGGCGTAGCCTACCCGGTCGTAGACCCAGACAGGCCTGGCGAGAACGATTTCCTCGCGGCCGAGGCGACCGTCACCGATACGCAGTTTGACCGCCTCCTGCAACTGCTCTCTGTTGCAGTAAGCGCCCCGGAGATCCACTTGGCCATCAGCGGCCTCACCTATGGAAGCGGACTGGAGAATGCGACTCGTGTCTGGACTCTTCCCGATACGCTGCCCATCTCTACAGCGAGGATGACCGCGGATGTCTCTGGACGGCCCTATTTGGCAAATGTCCCCGCGTAGGCCTGGGCGATAGCTATGTGACCGAGGCGCTGGGTCTGGACGACCTGCTCTGGTTGATACGGATTTGGCTCCCGACCTGCCAAGGCGGCTCACCAGCGTCAGTCTGCCGGAACGACGAATGGATACGCCAGATAACGTAAGTTCGGTAGTCCTGCATTGCCCGCACATCACAAGCTAGGCACCCTCTTCCTCATCCTCATCCTCATCAGATGTCTCCTCCTCCAATCCATAGATCCATACTTTTTTGTCGGCATCGACTATGCGCAGTCCTCGCCACCCCAGGCTGACCTCGACTTCCTTCATCGCAGCCAGTGCCTTTTCAAAGGTTGTAAATTCACCCTCTGGCACGGGCTCCCAGTTATTCCGATAGGCGGCTTCTATCGTGAATGAAGCGTCGTTCTCCATAGCAATCTCTGTATTGCGCACGCGAATGCGAGCTGTCAGAGAGCAAGATAAGTTGCCAGGAAGAAACCGCAACATGGATCATTGAAATAGCCCCGCCAAAAGCTATTTCTGCGCGGCGTTTAGCAAATTTTTCGAATTTTCGGCCCATTGCACAGTTTTTCGCTCTTCACCTTCGCAACGGCTGGACGCAGGGGGGCGCGTCAAGCGCCTCGGCGATCTCAGGCCCGTCCACAAACACGGTGCGCGCGCTCCGACCCTCCACAGTCAAGTTGACCGTGCGACCAACAGCGCGCGTTCGGTGCACCGTCCCTGCAGGAATAGTGACGCACTGCCACGGCCCGAGTGCGAACCCAGCCCCGGAGCTGATATCAATTTGGAGCTCGCCCTCGAAGACCAAGAAGACTTCATCGCTGTCTGGGTGTAGATGCCACCTATACTCCCCGTGGAAAACTGCCATCCGAATGCAGCTTTCGTTGAACTCCAGCAAGACCTGGTTGCGGTATGAGCCGGTGACCTCGCGTTGCAGGGAGTGGACATCCAAGACCTGCAGCGCACCATGACGTGGTCGCTCGGCAGCATACTGTTCAGGAGAGGGGAAGTCTGTGTTCATGAGGGCCAGTGGTGGAACCAAAGCGTGGCAAAAATGCCACGGGTGAGTATTCCGACTTCTACGGCGCTCTCTATGCGTATGCAGATGATACGTTGAGCGGAAGCGTCCGGCCTCCCGGATACGCAGGTGGCAGCCCCCGCTGCACTTCTGCGACCCACTTAAGCGCCTCGCGATGGTAATCGGCTCCATTGGCCCACTCCCATCCACTTAAGCTGCAGTGTATCGACCGCATGGCCCGCGCCATGCTCCAATAGCTGCTAGGTCACCTGCAATATCCGGGTTCCCTCCGCTTGGAGACACCCCTGAAGGGTGGCGTCTCCCCCGTCGTTGATAGCAATTTGCTCGCGGGCGCGTGAATGTTGTGAAAAGAAATCTCGTTCAAACCTTGCAGTCCTCCCTGGGAGCTGGGCGCCAGCAACGGGTTCTCACCGGTATGCCCTGGCAGAGGGGGCGGCTGTTCGGCACATACATTAGAACCGGACCGTCGAAACCATCGACGCAACCCAGTGCTCGCGACATTGGGCAGCAGCCTTGCTCAAGTGGGACTCACCCAAACACGCCTGGCGCACGGCCGACGGGATGTCTAGTGCGGGCCTGCCGTCTTTGTCCCAGCTCCGCGGCTGCACCCGCGGAGCTCTCTTTCGGTGCAGCCCGTCTCGGGGCCAGAGTCGGCGTGATATAAGATCCACGCGAATCCATCAGCCAGGTGGAAGATCCCGTTGTGCCCGGGCGCATAAACGTTCCCGGCGGGAGTTTTTCCCCATGGTGGAAGCCTGCGGAGACGACCCGCGGTGCCCTGTGTCCTACAAGACTTCCCCCGACGGGCGCACCTGGCCGGCTGGACTGGGCACGCCGATGGCGGACCAGCGCTGTGGACCCCACGTGATGACCATACCGGCGGCACTGTGTTCGTCACCTCGTGCTTCAACCAAGTCAGTGCAAGCAAGGACGGCGGAACCACCTGGCAAACGCTGACACCCGCCGCATGGCCACTCCGTTTTTGCCATTCCTGGCCGGCCGTGGTCGAACTCGGACCGGAAGAGATTGGAGTGGTCAACGTGGTGGACGGCAGCGTGAAGATCCGTTTCGGAACGCACTCACCTGCTCGACCGGAACCTTAAGACTAAAGGGAGGTCCGCAATCGCAGTGCTCTCGTCCGAAAAGCCCAGCTGGTAAGACGGCTGCGCCGAGCAGAACCCAAGACGGCGATTGCTGCTACCCAAATGCGTTCCGCAGGAACACATTGATGCTGGAGTCCTGATTCACCGCTGCGCTTTGGGCGGCGTTCGCGCGTCGGGCGTCGCTGACTCCTCACGGTCATCGATTTCAAAACTACTCGACCCCTGCCCCATTCGCTTTCAAGAACTCCGCGAACGCGTCGTCCCCTACCTCCAACGCATGCTCAACTGGATCGCCTTCATCGACACTAGCGCCATGCGCAAGAAGAAGCTCTGAGACTTGAATCTTCAGCTCGATCGTCATGTCCTCTGATTGAGCCAACCATACCAGGGGCGTTTCATCGTCTTCGTCTTCAGTGCATGGATACAGGTCCGGACCGATACCCGCAGCAAGCAGCGCCTTCACCAACTCTAAATCCCCGTTGACACAAGCCCGGTGCAAGTGCGGGAAACCAAAGTCCTTTGCCCTTGCAGCAAGGTCGTCTGGCAATCCATGCACAACCCGCTGCAACTGTTCGAAAGCCTGAGCGAAATCGGGAATACTCGCGTAAAAACGCCCCCAACCTTCTTCTCTTGCAAGTGCAGCGTAATCCATGCCCGGCTCCCGAAAGTTGCCCACCTACTGCTCGGAAGAGTAGACGTTCCACGGACGCAGCGCCAGCTTAGGGTCCAGGACAGTGCCGAGGACGGGTGGGCCATGGCGAAGCGCCTGCGCCGGCTGTTGGCAACGGGTGTCGCGGTGCTGTGTTCCCGTCCCAGCACGATGAATCTCACACCGGCTGGTCGGTTACCTGCGACTGACGGAGGGCGGGCCACTCCACTGAGATCGGATGCCAAGATTGAAGCATGGGCCGGTGTCCGACGCTGATCACAATGGACCGCGGAAGCCTCTCTTCCAGCAGTTGATACATCCTTGACTCGCCCTCCGGGTCAAGCGCCGACGTTGACTCGTCCAAGAACAGCACCGCTGGCCTATGCACCAACACACGGGCAAAGCCCAGCCGTTGCTGCTCGCCAGGGGACAAGCGTCGATGCCAGGTTTCGTCGCACTCAAGCTCGTCCCCCAGCTTGCCCAAGCCGACGTCAGAAAGCACTGCGCGCGCGTCAGCGATGTCTAAGCCTTCCGGATCTGACGGGTAAGCCAAGCAGGCCATAAGCGTTGCGTCGGGCATGTAGGTTTGCTGCGGCAGGAACATGGTGAGTCCGTCTGGCAAGGTCACTTCCCCCGAGGCGAAGGGCCATAAGCCAGCAAGAGCCCTGAGCAGCAAAGACTTCCCACTGCCCGACCGACCCTGAATCAACAGCCGGTCGCCCGGATGCAGTTGCAATCGGTCTACTACCCCCAAGCTAGAGCCGTCTGGAAGCTCGAGGCCCACGGAACTCAGCACGAGATCGCGCCCTCCTTTCCGGCGCTTCAAGCCATTACTTCTTGGCCTTTTTAAGGCCAAATCGAACTCATAAAGGCGCTGAAACACCGAGCGAAGTAGGGCCAAATCCTTGTATCTGTAGACGAACCAGGACAATGAGCCTCGCACTCGGTTGAACAGGCTGTTGAGCTGCATCACGGTGCCGATCGTGATCGCCCCGGAAAAGTATCGCGGCCCCGTAATCAGGTAGGGCAGCAGCATCGAGCTCTGAACGTAGAGAGCATTGAAGGCAGTGATGCGCTTTGTGTATCGCATGATCTCCCCCCAATTGCCGCGGATGCGCTCAAAGGCAGTGGCTAGGCGCTTTGATTCGACCGCCTCCCCACGCCACAAAGCGATTGGCAAGGCGTTCTCGCGCATCCGGACCAGCAGGTAGCGAAAGTCGGCTTCTCTTCGCTGTTGCTGGTAGTCGATCGGGACCAAACCCCTACCGACCCGCTCCATGATGACCGAGCCCACGAGCGCGTAAACAACGGCGGCCCACATCATATAGCCGGGAACTTGCACCGTCGTCCCCGCCAACGCAAAGCTCGCAGCTCCAGAGAGTCCCCACAGCATCGTTGCGAAGGTGAAAAAGTCCACTGCATAGTTAAGCGCCCCCACTGAAAGCCGAAGCGTCTCGCTTGCCATGAGGCGAAGATCCTCGGCAATGCGCTGATCTGGGTTGTCCACCGCGCCGAAGGCGCCCACGCGCCAGTAGGTGCTCTCCTGGGTCCACTGGTCCAAGTAGTGGCCTGTTAGCCAAGTGCGCCACCTCATCTCCAGCGCTTGCTCGAACCAAACCCGCCCCGTTCCGGCTACCACGATGCCGGCCACGATGGCCGACAGTTCTGCCATTTGGCTCCAGAAGGCAGGCAGATCGCGTTCCACCAAGGCGTCGAAGAAGTTCTTCTGCCAAAGCGTCTGCCGAACCCCGATGTAATTCAGGAAAACGTCCAGCGCTATGACGGTGGCGAGCAGGCCGTAGGCCCGCCACCGATCTTGAGAAACCCAGTATGGCCGCACCAACCGCCACGCGTCGCGTGCTGATAGCTTCATAGCACTGGACCAGGGTGGCGGTTAGAACGTCGAGCGCAAGGTCACCAGGACGTTGCGCGGCTCTCCAGGCGTGTTGTAGCTATTGAGGCCCCCAACCCGCTCAAAGTAGTGGCGATCAAAGAGATTGTTGACCGCCACGCTCATTTGGAGGGTCTCGCTGAAGCGATAGCCTGCGTGCGCGCTTGCGACCGCATAACCTCCCTGCTCCCGGACTCCTGCCACCCCCGTGCCCAAGATACCGCTGGAGACGTGCAACCCACCGCCGAATGACAGCCCGCGCAGCGCCCCGGTTTCAATGCGGTAGTTCGCAAAGAGCTTCAACGTGTGGTCCGGCTCAAAAAGCGTGAAAGGCGAACCCTCTTGGAAGGTCTGGTGACTGACGTAGCGAGTCAGCAGCCGCGTGTAGCCCGCCGTCAGGTCGAGGTTTGGCAATGGGCTTCCGCTCGCCTCCACCTCCCACCCTTTGACCTCCACCTCGCCAGCCTGCAAGAAGAAGCCCGGGTTTTCTAGGTCTGGGTAGGAGCGGTTTACGTCCTTTGTCTGGAAGGCTGCGGCGGCCAGGTTCAGCGCACCTCCCCGGACGCTTGCTTTGGCACCGATCTCCAGCTGTTTTCCAATGCGTGGATCGATCGCTTCCCCGGAGACCTTTCGCTGCGTCTGTGGGATGAACGTGTCTGCGTAGCTGGCGTAGGCCGTCACATTGTCTGTGAAGTGGAACACCGCCCCGGCGTATGGGGTGAACTCCCCATGGGCTTGGGCGCCGTCCACCCATGCCGTGAGCGGCTGCGGCGACACCGACCGGCTTTTCACGTCGAAATTGCTCCACCGACCGCCGGCGACACCGGTAAGGCGGTCGGTCAACGCCATCCGCAGCTGCCCGTAAACGCCGCTTTGGCGCGTGATGGAATGGTAGCCGGAGGTGTAGGAAATCGGCACCTCGGGGACCACGTTGGGGGAAAGCACTGGAACGTCGCGGACCACGGGGCCCTGGCCATACCGCGTGGTGCTTTCGTATTCCTCCATGGTCGCGCCAACCATTGCGTGATGGTCGCGACCCCACGCCTGGAACGCGCCGGCTGCAAAGAGGTCGACGCCCTCCCTAATCTCATCGCTGTCGCTCTGACGACGGGCGTAGCTGACAACCGTGCCCCTCTGTGGGTTGACGCCGCCAGTCGGATAGCTGTCCTTGTAATACCAGTCCAAACGTTGCCGGCTTGCACGACCCTTGATAGACCATCCGTTGTCGAAGAGATGCTCCAGGTCAAGCGTGATGGCCTCCTTATCCCACTGCTGGATGACCCAGTCGGGGTATACGTAGAGGGCACGAGACGCGCCCAAAAATCGCTGGTCGGTGAAGGCCGGCTGTCCCATGTAGGGCATCACATCATCCGACTGATGCGTGGCGGAGAGAGAAACAGTGGTGGAAGGCGCAATGTCCCAGTCCAGCGTTCCGTGGAGCAAGCGCTTGCTCGAGTCAGCGGTGTCATAGAAGTAATCGCGCTCCTGCGCGGAGGCGATGAAGCGGCTGCGCACGCGCCCGGCAGCATCCAGAGGGCCGCCAATGTCCACCTCGCCGCGGTAGTTGGACCAACTCCCCGTGGAGAGCACGATGGAGCCGCCGAAGGCCTCCCTGCCGCGTTTGCGAACGAAGTTGGCGACGCCACCAGGCTGGCCGGACCCTTGGAAGATTCCTCCCGGGCCTCGCAGCACCTCCACCCGGTCGTAGATGGCCAAATCGAACTGTTGGAACGCAGAGAGTGCTCCGTAAGCGGGAATCCCATCGTAGGAGGACTCTAAGTTGTAGCCGCGGGACCGAATCTGGCTTGTGGCACCGTCCCACGGGGTGACGGTGACGCCGGTCACTTCCCGAAGCGCGTCCTCCACGGTGACCAAGTTCTGGTCCTCGATGCGCTGGCGGGTGATGACACTCATCGAGTTGGGGAGGCCCAACACTGGGACCGGGGCTTTGCCCCCCCAAGTGACCACGGGAGACGTGTAGGAGCCAGTGCCCTCCGTAGTGCCAAGGCGCTGCGCTTCGACCTTGATCGTATCCAAGTCGGAGATGGCGGTGTCCACCGGGGGGCGCTTTGCTTCTTCTGCGGATGCATGACTTGCGGCAAGGAAGGCGCCGGCCAGTAGGGCGTGAACGGGACGCAAACGGTCATGCCTTTCAGAGCCGTGGGCTCGGCCCGAGGACGTGGTCGATTTGATCATGATGATTTCAGTGAGGAGGCGTGCAGGCGGAGCATCGGCGGGCGCTGCACGTGCCCTCCCCCGTAGACCGGAACCGACTGCCGCATTGTAACGTTATGTCATAACATTTCAATAGCAGCTCTATGGCGGTCTAGTTGGCGAAGTGAGGAAGGCAGACCGCCTGCGTGCGACCCTTTGCGTCATAGGCCAGTGGGGCGACCCTCGGCGGGCACAAGACGATAACCGCGACGACTCCGACCGCTACGCTCCTTGATGTCCGTCTGGACAGCAGCACTGTCCGACAGGCGTGGGGACACCTGATGTGTCGCCCGTTTGCTTCAAGGCGGCAAGAGATCAAGTTCCATCCGTGAGGTCGTTCCCGCTGGAGCGAGCCTTCGACGGCAATGCCGGATCATTGCAGGTTGGGTCTTTGAGCGTTCATTGCACGAAGGCAAAGAGTCGTGACGCCCCACTTCCTTGACCACCCCATAAACTCTTGACTTACCAGATCGCTGTTATGCAAGCCTTGAACCTCCCTCATGCGAGACGCGATGCAGCCCCGCAACTAGCTGCCTCTCAGCTCCTTTTCTCGTAATGAGAGACAAGTAGCGGTTGAGCTGCGTATTGTGAAGTGCGCTGCAGATATGCGAATCCACGCCATCGAGGCTCTTGCGCCGTTACGAACGGGTGCTTAGATGCAGCCATCACCCTCAGGAGACTGCAATGACAAATCGTGCGAGAAATAAAGGTAACAGATCAGAGTTGCACGACAACCGAAAGGAAGCGCTTGGCTCTCTTCCTGTTCTTCTAATAGAACGGGACAGCAACTCGATCCTAAGCCCGCAGGCTATGATTAAGGCTGCCCACCAAGGCTTGCAGGATGCATGCGCAAATTACCGCGATGCCCAAGCCAGAAGGGCAAGCGCTCACCTTAGCCCTAAGGAGCCGACGCTCTCCGGCTCTGCGACAGATATTTAACACTGTATCCATATGCTCTGCGCGTGGACGCATTGCCTCGTGAGCCCACCTAGGGGAAGACCGCCCCAGGGCGCGCAAGGGCCCTGTCCCGAACCACCAAGCCCCTGCGGTCGGCATGCAGCAATGCACCCACTTGCTTGACCGACCGACGTAGTCCCAAGACCTCCAGCGGTGCATCCAGTGTCGACACTTCTTCCTAGAGCGAACCGACGACCCAGGCAACTTCGGCAGAATCGCTGGTGGCGCTGAGAACCGGGGCAGCCGCTTGAATCAAGAGAACGCGTTGGGCCGACCCACCGGAACGATTGGATTGGCATGGAACGAATGCCTCGGCTCGGTGTGTTACAGGACTTGAGCCGCGAGAACGTTCCACGCGGCAGGCTTCCCCTGCATACGAATCCTCGACTCGATACGCGTTACGCGGAGCCCGCCGCGGCAATGGCCGAGAGGCTTCATTCGCGCCCGGCCTCCGGAGCGAGGGTATGGATCACCTTCCCGTGCGCGTCGAGGAACTCGATCGCTCCATACCCTTGGGCGGTAACGGTCAGGCGGAGCCTGGCTCGGTCTTGTTGGTCCTTGAGCGAAATCGCTGGCGTGCCATCGGCAGCCACGGTCATCTGAATCCTCGTCGGCGTTTCGACCCCTGGAATCAGGCGATTGCCCAGACGCGGCTCGCGGACCAAGGGCGGCGCTTGATTGATTGAGAAGCGCACTTCCCCGTCCGGCGAAACGCGCCAGCCGATGGCGTCCATGGCGGGGTGATCCAGGGCTAGCACCGCCATCCCGCCGTCCACGTCCGCGGTTCCAAAGCCCCCACGTTCGCTGCCCTTCTCGTCGTAAAGCACCATGCCCGCAACGTTGAAGGCCCGCTTGTATTGCAAGCCGTCGATGATGGGGGCTGGGGTCTGCCCAGACAGAGTCATTCGAATCACCCCCTTCTCATCGACAATATCGATTCGGCGCGCCGTGATGCGCTCCTTGTCCGGGGCAATGACTTGCGTCTCAGGAGACTCGCTGACGATCAGCTTTTGCAGCTGCTCAACGGACGGGCGCTTGGGGCTGGCAGACCCCTCCGCTTGCGCGCCCAGGGCCAAGACGCTCGATGCGATACCTAAGGCAATGCGGTTCAGGTGCTTCATGGGTTCTCTCTTGACCAAGGATGTGTCTCACACTCTGCGCGAGGTTGCGATACCGCTTCAGCCCGGCGACCGGCTCCGCCTTTCAGGTGTGGCAGCAATGAAGAACGCCGCACGGATCTGGGGCTCAGGTGCCACGCCAGTTGCCAGATGCCTGCCACGTGCCCGTCACCGAAGCGTGCCCGATTGACCGGGTCGAATTCAACCCGTAGCCAGCAGAGCCGAAAACCGCGCGTTGGCCGCCCATGCCCTCATGTGCCGGCCCAGGGGCGAAGCGCCCATGTATCGCGACAGCCAATACGAGACTTGCGTCACTGCTGGACGGTCCACGCTGCTGCGCGATTGCGGCTGACGGTATGAATCGTTTTTTCGCTCTCTTCACTGCCCTCGGCGCACATTCTTTCCGAGGGCGTGTGAGAGAGCCACTTCTTTCGGTGGGCCCCTCATGTTGGAACGCCCGGATATCGTGGGTGACCTGGAGGGTCTGGATCGGAAGCGCCGCCATGCGGACCGTTCTCGTCCTTCTGCTTAGGCAGGCCGGAGACGCAGCAGGAGTTGTGGTCCTCCGACCGGAGTTGCCTGAGGGGGTCGCGGAAATGCAGCGGGGGCTGCTACCTGCGTATCCGGGCAGGGCTTGAAGCAACCTTAGCGATCCCGTCGACCCGTGAAGGAGCTCCTGGTATGGAGAGTGGGCAATCGTGGCCTGCGACACACCTGTTCAAGCGAGCGCTCATCGCTGACGACCATGTAATCGTGGCCCAAGCCATCTGCCATCTGCTTTCCCAAGTGTCTGCTGCTGTCGACATGGTCACCTCTGGAGAGGCACTTGTAGCGTCAGTGCGTGATTCACCGCCCGACGTCGTCATTGCCGACGTGAGCATACCGGGCGTCAATGGCATTGATGCCATGAAGATACTGCATGATGAAGGGCATAAAACGCCGCTCGTCTTTCTTTCGGTGCACGACGAACCTTCCATGGCGGCGATGGCGCTCCGCGCTGGGGCGATGGGATATCTGCCGAAGTCTGCCGCAGGCGAAGAGCTGCTTAGGGCTTTGGGAGATGTCGTGGAAGGTCGAACCTACGTGGCGTCAACCTTGACCGCCCGAATGGCCGCAGACCCTGCCCCTGTCCAACCCAGATTGACGCCGTCTCACTTGCGCGTTTTGGAGCTTGTAGCCCAAGGCAAGCGTCCCAAAGAGATTGCTGGGGAAATGGGACTCTCCGTTCGCACCATCGAGTCTCACAAATACATGATGATGCAGGAGCTGGGGGTGCGGACGACCTTGGCACTGCTGAGGCGCGCAAAGGAAAAGGGGTATATCAGCGCCTGAAATACCGTCGGCCCCGACAAGACGCCCCCGGCACGCACAGCAACCTCGTCATTCAAGTCAAAGGAAAGCCCCCGTGTCGACGCTACGGAGCTATTTGGCTCTTTTCGTCGCCGACGCCTTCTTAGGCGTCTTCCTGGCCTTCCCCACAGGCCGCTTCGCCGGCCTGACCCCCTTCTTCACTGCCGTGCGCGTAGGCGTTACTGCCTTGGTCGCCGTCTTTGTCACGGCGACACCAATCAGCGGGAACTTGATGCCGGGGTTTGCTTTGGCCCACGCCTTGCCTTGGGCCGATGTTGACCAAGCAGCGAATGCCGTTGGCGCCTTCCCGCGGCCAGTCCAGACCTCGCCGGTGGGAAGGCGATACTTGGGGGCCACCTTGCCCAGTTTGTAACCCTTCCGCGACGTCCCGGTGCCCGACCCGCTCGCAGGTTTCAATCCGCTTGCCTCCCCAATCAGCTTGGCAATCTGTCGGCGCTGCGAAGGGCTCAGGACGCTTGCATATTTCTGGAGCACGGCCAATGCCTTAGGCATCTCGCGATCGCGCTTCTCCACTAGGGCTTTCCGCGCTTCCAAATGCTTAATTTCAGCATTGATTGATTTTAGTGTGGTCATTGCGAAAGGATGCTCCCGTGCGTGAAAGTCGACTCGTATCCTAACTCACACGCGCCCCACCAGAAAGCAAGGCTCATAGCGACGAGGGCGGCGTCCAATCAATGAAGTTCGCTCACTCCGTTAGAAGTGAGAATCTGGTCACCATTCTTCAATCATCCCGGACGATTCTTGAAGTCGTCCGGTTAAGGCCAGGACCACATGAGCCCCCTAAAGGCCGGCAAGGCGTCGCACACTATTCCCCGCGAAACGTCCTCGATTGCCCGAAAGCGCTCGCCTATGACACGAGGAAATGAACACCACGGCGGCCTATTGGAGCACTTAAGGTGATACGGTGGCAGCGCAGTGTCTTAGCTAGGGAAAGCCCTTCGAGAGACTGTGGCGACCACTCTGATAAGTGTTGTTCTTCCCGGTGCTGCAGTTCACTGGCCTTCGCTGAGGGACAGGTTTCAGCAGCCCCGTTCCCGCACCCCTTGGGGGAGCAGGGCTCCTTCTTTTAGCCCTTGTGTGCATCACAGCCTGGGGAAAACGCAGTTCAGGGCACCACCGGGGCACCTGCCCAGATTGGGTTTACGCAGAACATTCTCCCTGATTGATGTCGTTTCGGCGGACCGCGATTTCGCTTGGCTGCGATCCCTTGCCGATGACGCAACGCGCGCTACGGCCGCAGAGCGCTCTGGCACAATCAATGGCTCTCGCGCGCAATAAGTTCCACTGCGACCCCCTCGGCTCGCTGGAGCACCTGAAGACAGGACGTGCCGTGAAACCCAATAGCCTCAGCCACACCGACCCCATGCACTTGGACTTTTAGCAGCGCCCAGCTCCCCTCTGACTCCCGCCATATTTCGGACGTGTAGACATGTTTGCCGACCGACAATGTCACTCGCCGAATCTCACTGGCTGCTTGGGCCATCGGATGCTCCCTACGCGTTGACGGCTCGAGTTTGCAACGAGAGGAGGACAGCATCAAGGGGGCCCACCTGCTGCTCGCACTCTGACCCGCTCTCAGCTTTCCCAGTAGCGTCGGGCTGAGTGCAAGGCTCCGACTCAAGTCGCGCAACGCCCAACCGCCGCCACTCCATCACCCGCCCCTTCGAAGCTTGTCGGCAAGCATGTCTTCGAAACACTGCCTGCTTACCGCCTGATGCGCACCACATCCAGGGCAGGTCAGGACTCCTCCCCCGCCAATGTCTTCGAGGCCGTGGCCGGGCGTAAGAACAGCGCTGTGCCGACATGCCTTGCAAGTGACCGCCACATGCTTCAAGGATCGAACCGTGGCCGAGTCGGCCATGTCCGCTTGCACGTCCGTGATTAAAAACTTGCCTATCAAACGCCACTCCGCACAGATCTTTGTGAACTTTCCCGCTTTGGGAAGGCGACGGACTGGACACGGCCTTCACGGCCTACCCAGCGAAGTTGCGGCGATTGTCCAGGACAAGCCCTCACCGGATGATGAAAAAACAGCCAACGGCATGTCGTAGAAGCATGGCTGAGGTCTTCACGGATTGACCGCTTTGCGCTCGGTGCATGGCGCCCGGGCATCGAAAGTTGCCAGCAGTGGTTTAGCGGCGGACCGCGTCCTGCTGGAAGGGCACCGAACGCTATCAGCAGCTCAATGCTGCATTGAACGCCTCAAGTAGTCCGCGAACAGGGGATCATTGGACTCCATGGCGAAGGCCAGCGCTTCTCCCTCCGCCAGATCAGCCCCGAACCTCAACAGAAGCGCTGCCACGGCGATCTTGGTGTCGGTGTCCAACGCGTCTGCGGTGATTAGCCAGATCAACGGAGGCTCATCCGTCTCGTCTTCGGTATAGGGATAGGAATTCGCATCGATTCCTGTCTGCAAGAGCCCCTCGACAAGCTCCAAGTCGCCCGTTCGGCACGCGTGGTGTAAGGCCGATAGTCCAGCGCCCGTCCTCTCTTGACAAGGGTCGACGGCAACTGATCGACCGCGGACATCATGTGCCTAAACGTTTCGCGAAACTCGGGGACGGTCATGTAAAGCTTGCCCCACCCCAGTGCAATGGCTTTCGGCAACGCATCCATCCCCAGGTCTCCTCGCCAGCGCCCTCAGCCCAAAGATGGGGCTGTGAAGATTCTATACTCACTGGGTAGCCCAGTCGCCACCGCGCCAGTCGATGCCAAGGGAGGCGCCGCTGGCGCGTCGATCAGGGCCCGACCGTTCATTGAACAGGAGTCATCTCGTGGGCATAGACGTGCCTCGGATCGTTTGGGTCGGAACTGGCCTGCTTGCCTTTGCAGCCGGCGTGGTCAACGCGGTCGGCTACTTGGGGTATGAACACCAGGCCTTCAGTCACATGACAGGGACCGTGAGCCTTCAGAGCATTGCACTCGAGGGCAGCAACTGGGGTGCTGCTCAGCAGCTGCTCGCAGTAGTGGCCGGGTTCGTCGCCGGCTCGTTCGGTGCCGGCATGCTGCTTCGAGACCGCAGCCTTTCGGCCGCTTACGTGGCGCTCCTCGCCGCCGAGGCCGCGCTCTTCGCCGTCGCGGCCGCCCTACTCGCCGGAGGCAATGCCTCCGGTGCTTGCCTTGCTGCTGCAGGCTGTGGGATGCAAAACGCCATGACCTCTTTTTACAGCGGCTCCGCCATCCGAACCACGCACCTGACCGGCTTTTTCACGGACTTCGGCCTCGTGCTCGGTCAGGTCTGCCGGGGCAATCCTGCCCCCCGCCGTCGGCTGGGCATGTGGGGATTGGTGCTGCTGGGCTTCTCAACGGGCGGAATGGTTGCAGCTATCGCCTTCCATCACCTGGGATTCCTCACGTTGCTCTTGCCGTCGGCCACGGCCGCTCTATGTGGCTTTGGGCTTTGGCTCCATCTGCATCGAGCCAAGCTGCGGCAATAGGATCGCGTCCGCGCCATCTCATCGTGGGGATGCGTAGCCCTTGCGCTTGAATGCACCGCAATGGGGTGACACATTGCCGGGTGTGACAGGCAAAAGGGCAGGAGCTCATGGAACTTCAAAAGCAGCTGGATTTGTTGGCGGACCTCAGCATGGCGGCCCAAGGCTTTAGGCCCTCCCCCGCCCGGTTGCTTCGCCTGACCTCGCTGGGATTGATGTGGCTTCACCCGTCCAAGCCTCCGCTTACCGGCATGACCGAGGAAGGCAAGGCGTCATTCCTTTCTTTGCTGTGCCAGGGGTCAGGAATCGATCCGGCTACCTTGTTTGCTCCAGTGCACCGGTTTCACCCATCCGTTGAGCAGTTCAATGCTGGGACGTCGTTCCTGGATACGCTGGAGGCGGAGGCGCGCTCCGGAAAAAAGGTGACTCCCAGTGTGGAAAATGCGTTGTTCGCGTTATGGCTCTGCCGCCGACTGCCAGCGCAGCCGCCGCCATTGACGGAAACGGCCGGTGATGAACCTTTAGAAGCGCAGGACACCCCGCCGATCACCAGCGGCAGCTGAACAAAAGCTCGGCGTCTAGCCCGAGAGAGCCCGACCTTAAGCCGGGCTCTCCTGAGGCTGGGAACGCAAACTTCACTCTCCTTCTTCTGCTTCCGTGCCGCCCAGGTCGCGGACGCTTTCGGGGTCTTGCTCTCGCCCCACCGGCTCTTGCTCTTGGCGCCTCTCGTCATTCCCCTGTTGGTTTTTCTTGTCCTGCTCATCCTGATCAGGATTGGTGTTTTGCTGATTCTGGTTGCCCATGGTCATCTCCGACAGTTGGCATCACCGCGAGGCCGATGAGCTACCGTAGGCCGCTGTAGGTAACGATTCCGTTGCGAAATCCGCTACATGGGATACACCATCCCCACATCGTTAAACGCTTCAGGGCAATGCACAGCGCAGCTATGGCGACCGCGCCTAGGCGTCGCAACGGAAGTAGAGAAGAAGCCCCATCACTGCAAAGGGAACTGCCCCGAAAAGCATCCCGAGCCGTGGACCTGACCTGCAGGGTCGCCCATAGTCCTTGCCGAATCTAGACCGTCGGCGGGCATTTTTCCGCCGCCTCGCTCCTTTCGCGCGTGCTACCGGTCCACATGTCTAACACCGAGTGCCTGCCGGATGCCTCATGCAGTCGACGGGCCTGACCGAGGGCATTCCTGCAACGCTGCCAAGTGGTCGGTTCGTGCATCATCTGTGTGCGCACTCAGGGAGCGATCACCGCTTTCGGTCGCGCTGACTGTAATCGGGACAAGACCCGCTGCCAGCTCCACGTAGAAAACCCACTCGCCCCGATCAATCCCTGCCATGGCCGCTTCGACGGATAAGGACCAACACCGCCCATCCGGATGAACCCCACCGATCGCCGCGACGCCGCCGGATGGCTTTGCAGGGTCGTGGGCAATGCAACTGACCACCCGTTTGCTGGCCATTGTGTCCTCCCGAAGCCTGGGACAAATCTACACCCAAGATCCTAACCGACAACATAGACTACTGAAGGGCATACGCTTGGAGCCCGCTGATCCCGCGACGACCGCGAAGACTAGCTCTCCTCAACGTCTTGCGCCTTCGGCCCTTTCCCCTGGATCGTGCTCATGGTGAACACGTAGCCTTCTTTGGTCAGAAAGTCCCGCATTCGCAGCTCGGCGTCGCACGGGGACGCCAAGCGCTCGGGCGCGTAGAGCCCGTAAATGCAATCACTGCTGCTCAAGACGTCGCGCCTCACAGCGCATCTATTGGTTTGCGTCGCATGGGACCACGCGTCTCTTAGCTTGCCAGGGGAAATCGACTGACCGCTTCGAAGACGAAAGCTCAACCAACGTATTCCGACTCGCCCCGACTGAACCACTTGCTCTACTCCTGCATGTTTGCTCAGGTTACGCGCGAACGAGCTCGGAAGGAACCCTGAACACTTCATCATTGGCGCCAAAGCCCTGAAGACGTCCTAGCAGATCTATGCAGGGGTTCAAGCCTCCCGAAGCCACACAGCGCTTCTAGAATTGACCAGCGGCACCGTCTTCCAGCGGCTTTTCCCTACTGGGCAATGCGCATGATATCGGCAGCGGCGATGGACACGTCTCGGTTGGCGGCAGCGAGTTGGGCTCACTTTGGCTCGGTGGATCCAGACAGCCAAAGGCCTTCTTCTGGAATCTACTGCCTTGATGCCCTGGTCAAACGGCACCTGTCATCGCGAACCGATTGATCGGTATTTTAGTCCCAGCGCATTTAACCGAAGCAGCAAGCACCTGGCGTCCAACGGACAGCCCAGGCTAGAACCGACGGCCTGTGGGTCCCTGCGGCGGCCCGCTGGAGGTTGGTAGGGTGACCGGCGGCGGACTTGGACGACGGAGGTAGACAAAAAAACCGGTCACGACGGTGCCCCAGTGGGGGGCGTCGACTCAACCACGGAGAAACACTTGATGTTTCCTCAGCCATTGGAGAGCCCCGGCATCGCCAATGACTGCATCAGTCAGGAGTGCCCGAAGTTGGCGGACCTCGTGGTCACTTCACTATGCCACGTTCACGCGCAGGATGTTCGCCTGAAGCGGCGCCGTTCAATCTGTAGGGCATGAGTGTTTCACGGCTGTGGGCTTAATCCGCCCTCTTCTCGGGGCCGGTGCTACAGCAGAGACCGGGTAAGGCGATCGGCACCGATGGGTGGGGACTGAACGCTTCAGGAGGACGTCGGGTCTTCTCTGTAGATAGTGCTGCGGCAGCCGATAACGATGACACGCCTTCTCCTCAAGGCGTAATCTGATCCTGTCCCAGAACGCGTTAGCTTATGCCCCCTACTGGCACCGAAGAACGGTTGATCGCCCTAAGCAGCTTGCAGGCCTTGGATTTGGCCGCAGGGGTATCGCTCGATCGCCTGACAGAACTCACTGCATACACTTTCGAGACGCCCGTCGCCTTCGTCTCCTTGGTTGAGGTGGACAAGCAGAAGTTGATTTCTCGGCTTGGGTTGCCAATGGCGCAGACCCATATCCGCGAATCGATTTGCTCCCACACCATTGGTTCGGACCAAGTCATGGTCGTGGACGACCTGCGCGAGGACCTGCGCTTTCGGGACAACCCGTTGGTTATCAAGCCGCCCTACCTGCGCTTTTACGCGGGTGCGCCGCTAATGGCCCAAAACGGCATCGCCATAGGGGCGCTCTGCATCATGGACACGATGCCGCGAGAGTTCTCTGACGCAGATCGACGGCAGTTGGAGACGCTTGGCCAAAGCGTGATGCATCAACTTGAGCTACGGGCGTTGTCGGGACGGCGCGAGCCGGTCAGCGGGCTGCCAAATCGCCATCAGTTCGCTATCGACTATGAAAGCCTTGCGCGACGCGAGCCTGGGAGAAGAATGTATGCAGTCCTGGTGGATATCTTGGACATCCACAGGGCCAATGAAGCAGGTCAGGTCCTTGGCATGCCGCCGCTGGAAGCGCTGATAAGACGTGCTGGGGTCCGCCTGAAACTGGCCTTAGACGGGCTTGCAGACGTTTACCATGTGGGCGTCACACGGTTTGCCTTTTTGATCGACCTGCCGAGGCCCGCTGATCTCGAATCGTTGCTTACCGAGATTCAGAAGCGGATGATCCGCCCCCTGATGGCGGGCGCCGTCCCGATGGCACCCATGTTCCACGCAGGAGCATGCACCGTTGACTTAGGCGTTGACGAGGCCAAGGACGTCATCCGAAAGATACTGATCGGCTTGCATTCGGCTATCTCCACCCAAGGCCTTGTTAGCTGGTATTCGGAGACAAGAGACGAAAGCCTGCGCCGTGGCTACCGCTTGGCTGCCGACGCCGAACGCAGCCTGCGTCAGCAAGAGTTCCACCTCGTCTACCAGCCCAGGTTCCAACTTTCGGATTCAAGCCTGCGCTCGGCAGAGGTCCTGATTCGGTGGAACCATCCTCGATTGGGACCGGTGAGTCCCGCCGAGTTCATTCCAGTGTTTGAGCGCACCGCCCTCATCGGCAGCGTGACCGCTTGGGTCTTGGAGACCGCCTTCGAGCAGCTTGCGATTTGGAGGCGAAGCGGCATTGAGCTGTGTCTTTCTATCAACCTATCGGTGAAGGATCTCGCGAAGGCGGACGCCGCTGCCCAGATTCTGGCGATGATTGAAGGCAAAGGCCTGGCGCCGGTGGATGTCGAGGTGGAAATCACTGAAGGCGAGTGGCTAAGGGCGGACTCCTTGCCGGGCGAGCAAATCTCCGAACTCGCCGCCGCAGGCGTTCGAGTAGCGATCGATGATTTTGGCAGCGGCTATAGCAACTTTGGCTACCTCACCGAACTGCCAATCCATACCCTCAAGCTCGACAAGTCATTGATAGATAACATTGTTGTAGATGAGCGCGCCTGCCTCAAAGCGCAGGCAATCGTGCGCCTTGCCCAAGACTTGGGGTATGTAACCGTTGCCGAGGGGGCGGAAACGGTTGAACAGGTAGAGTGCCTCAAAGCGCTGGGCTGTGATGAAGTCCAAGGGTATGCCCTTGCTCGGCCGATGCCCCCGGCTCAACTCAGCGAAATGCTTACGAAGAGTCCCGTCTTCCCCTGGCAACCAGCCGTGTCCACTTGAATAGCGCCTCATTGCTGCCTGGGGACGTCGCCCAAGGCACTGAAGGGCGCGCCAGGCCCCTCGAAGGCGCGCCCGGGATTGAAGGTCACGCAAGACGGCTACTCATGACCACACCTCCCTACCCGGTCGGAAACCTCAGGCCCACCCTTGGTCCGCCCCTTTGAGGCTGCCTGTCGCCGCGGTCGGCAACGATTAGCCAACAATCAGGCGCTTAGCCAAGTTCTCCGCTGCAAGCAGCGCGGCTTCTAACGTTTCGAATGAGCTTCGGTCGATGGGACCGCCTGCGCCGCTCTCGAGCCGAACGCCGAGCAGAACCCAGTCGTCCGCCGACTCCCGCCAGACCTCTGCGGTGTAAGTGGTGTCAAAGATTCCCAAGACCACGTCGTAGTGGCGATCGTCCGCCTGCTGACTGCCCATTTCTTTCATGCCTGGCCAAGGCTTTCCACATCATTCCCGCAGTGCACTCCGTTCACTACTCGCAACGCTGTCAGAAAGCTGTATTAGACAATCCGGAAGAAACACTGCTCAGATACATCCTGTCATGGCCGCGCTCAACCCTGTGGCTCATTGAGCCTGCAACATCCAGCGCAGGCAGCATTGCACTGTGGGCACGGGTTGGCAACACGGTTCCGTGCCTACAGGTCCGGGGGCCACAGCAGATCGAAGAAACGAGCGACGTAGTTCGACCGACAAGCGGTTTGAATCGGGGCCCGCCTATCGCAAGGATGGGCGATGTGTTGTAGGACTGTAAGCCGTTTAGCCAATACCAGGAAGAAGGCAATCCGGCCTCAGCAGGCGCTTAGCCCACTCAGATCGTCCATCTAGGCGCCGTTGGTGAGGAAATGAAGGATTCAGAAAAGCAGAAGGCTTCGCGCCTGCGCGCCACCGTCGCGGGTGTGCTCGCGGCAGCTCCACCCACATTGGGCAATGCATGCCTAACAAGGGCGGTGTGCTGCCTAGGCAGGCTGGATGGAGCAATGGGGCACATGCACGATGCCTAGCGCAACGGCATGCAACTGCCCGGCAAGCGTATCGTCGGCGACGGTCAGTGTGAAATAAGGAGCGGTCAGTGGCGGCCCAGCAAAGATGGAGGTCAAGGGACGGCCAGACACGAACAGCCGAAGTGATAGACCAGGCATCGAATGGATGACATGGTTGAGGGAGCGTAGTGCTTCAGGCGGCAGATGAAACCGAAATAGGGGGTGCCCTGCCTCGCTGTAGCCCAAGAACTCAATGGCGCTCAGCTGGACATAGAGAGCGTTCGACTGCGGGGGTAGCACGGTGATTGTTAGCCTAGTTCATTGGTGCGAATCAACTTCAACGATCGATAGCCGCTGGACGCAGCATCCTTGCATTTAACCTCAGAAGCAGCGGCATGCTCAACTGACTCCAACAGCCTTGCTAAATGCGAGCGCGCTCGCGCCAGGCTCCATCGCCCAGCATCGCTGCAGGCCAGAAGGTCCCCCTCGGACACCCGTTCACCAAGCTATCACCAGGGTCCCGACCTATCTGTTGCCGCTGCCGTTGGCGTCGAGCGCCTCAAGGGATCCGGCGGTGCGCCATGTGAGCATTGAACAGATCGTCGCTTGGCGCGGATGCGCTAGCATTCGCCCCGTGCCCACCCCGCGACCTGCCACATGACGAAGCATGCCCACCCCTTAGATGAGTTGCAGGCCCAAGAGGTCCTTTCCCGGTTCGCTGCTCGGTCATTGCAGCACTGTATTCTCGCGCTAGACGCTGGCGGGACGGTGATTTGGGCCAGCCCAGGGGCCGGCGAAATATTGGGGGCCGGTGCTGACGCGCTTGTCGGCTTGTGGTTCGGGCAGTTCTTCACACCCGAGGACGTGGCGACCGGCATTCCTCAGCACGAGCTCGAGGTCGGATTGCAAACCGGCAGTGCTACGGATGATCGGTGGATGACTCGACTCAACGGGTCTCGGTTCTGGGCCAGCGGCTTAACCGTTTATCTGGGGGCGGGCGAAGCCCCGGCTCGCTATCTAAAGATCTTTCGGGATCTCACTGAGCAACATGCTCAGCTGGAGCGCACCCGTGCCGAAGCGGCGGCGGCGGCAGACCGGACAGAAGAGATGGGCGTCGCCATTGCCATGGTCGCCCACGAGCTTAGAAATCCCCTTGCAGGAATCATGGTGGCATCGGACCTTCTGGAGGGAACGTCGGGCGACGCGAGTGCTTCCAGTGCCGCTCTCAAGGGCCTTTCCGACAACCTTGATCTTGCAACCCGTCTTGTTGATGATCTGCTTGACCACAGCAAGGTTTCGACGACGGGGTTTCAGCTTGACACGTCCACTTGCACCCTCCGACACCTTCTTGAAAGCTCCGCTCAGATTGCGCTCACGCAGATGCGGCAACTTGATCGGCCATTGGCTGTCCTCGTGCCTGCAGGCGATATTTGCATTCAGGTCGACCGGATGCGGATGCAACAGGTCGTGGTCAACCTCCTCACGAACGCGCTGCGATACACGCCTGAGCCAGGCCGAATCTGGCTTACTGGAACCGTGGAGGGATCAGAGGTCATCGTGCGCGTCACCGATGAAGGCATTGGGATTGAACCAACAAAACTGGACGATCTCTTTCGATCCTTCACCCGAGTCGGAGTCAAAGGAACGCGGCTGGGCCTAGGCATCGGGCTTGCATTGGTTAAGAAGATTTTGGAGCAGCATGGCGGATCCGTGCAGGCTCGAAGCAAAGGCTTGGGAAAAGGCAGCCAGTTTGTTGCGAGGTTTCCCACCCGGGTGCCTCCCTCTCCCACCGAGCTCGCCGACTAACGCCCTTAAGGAAGCCACAGGCACGCAGTGTTGGCCCGTGCCGTTTTACCGCTTAAGGCCGCTCCTGTGTTCGCTGTTGGCCAGTCATGCATCGTCAGGTCAACCGAGGGGACGTGGACGACGGATTGACAGGCCAGCTACGCTGCTACCATGCGTTGGCCATCACTTGTTCGTTCACCATGGATCTATCAAATCTGCATCTCATACAGGAGCGTATACGCGGCATTGAGGGGCAGCTCGAGCTCACGCTGGCGCACTTAAAGGCGCTCGAGGTCTCTTTGAGACTTTCCATTGCAACCCACACGGATCCAACGAGCCTTCTCGCAGCGCTGGATATCTTCGAGGAAGGAACCGATGGTCATGGACCGGCGGGCCTGAGCGAATACTCGGCCGGCTACAGACGTGCCTTTAGCGATGGAATCGCAAGCGTTCGGAAGGAAGTCTTGCTTTTTCAAAAGAGGCGGTCCGAGTAGCGGCCCCTCGTGGTGCAGCCTTTTGGGGTGTAGCTGCCTACGGGCAGAACGTGGTTGGCCCTGCCGAATGCGTGCCCGCCGATATGGGTTTCCCCTCGCTCGGAGCCGGTTACCGAGACGGGCCGGTGGAGAACGCTCAGCCTGAACGGTCCGCACGCGGCGTTCACTTCGTTGGGTCATGGAGGATCGTAAGCTTTGGCTCGGTGAGCACTGATCCCAAGAGGACCACAGCGATGATCGAGGCGGACCGCCTTTCCACGCTCAATGCCCTGCGAATCCTGGACTCCGATCCGGAGCCTTTCTTTGATGCACTGACCCAAGCCGCCCGAACGATGACAGGGATGCCCATCGCCCTCATCTCGCTGGTCGACGGGGAGAGGCAATGGTTTAAGTCGCAAACGGGCTTGCCGGGTGTAACGGAGACGCCGAGGGACATTTCCTTTTGCACGTGGGCGGTCCAGTCTGACCTGCTATTCGAGGTTGAGGACGCCGTCGAGGACCCCCGGTTCGCAGACAACCCCTTGGTCATTGGCCCTCCGTTCGTCCGGCACTACGTAGGAGCTCCCATAACAGCCAAGGGTGAAAGCGTGGGGACGCTCTGCTTACTCAGCCCTGAGGCGGGAAAGATTTCCGAAGCGCATGCGCAAGCCTTGGCCTGTTTAGCCCAAGCCGCTGCCGTGGGTATGCAGCAGCGCGCCCGGTTGCTCGAACGGGTCACCGAATCCCATGCCCTGCAACGCCGGCTTCAAAGGAGCCAGTTCTTCTTGGAGCGCACCAACTCGTTGGCCAGGGTGGGGGGCTGGGAGCTTTCTTTGGCGACCAACGTGCTGAAGTGGACCAAGGAGACCCACTTTATTCACGGCGTAGCGGAGGATGCGAAGCCCTCTTTCGACGCGGCGGTGGCGTTTTACTCGACCGAAGCCCGCCAACGCTTGGAGTCGGCCTTGACCGAATGCACGCGGTTTGGAACCCCGATGGACTTGATCCTGCCCTCCAGCAAGGCGACCGGAGAGCGTATTTGGGTGCATGTCGTGGGTCAGCGAGAGGACAGCGAAACCGGCGGGCGCTTGATAGGGGCCATTCAAGACGTCACCGAGCAGCGCACGGCGCTGGAAGCATTGGGTCGCAGCGAGGCCCGCTACCGACGGCTATTCCAACACAGCCTAGGCCTGATCTGCACGCACTCGCTCGACGGCACCATCACCTCAGTCAACCCTGCCGCGTCGCACTCGCTGGGCATGCCCGAAGGCGCGTTGATTGGCCGATGCCTGATTGATGTCATCCCCAAGGAGAAGCGGGCCTCGTATGAGGACTACCTGAAGCGCATCTCAGAGAACGCCAGCGACTCGGGGACAATGGAGTTGTTGGCGCACGATGGCTCCCGCAGAGTCTGGGCTTATCACAACGTGCTGGACACCGAAGCCGATCCCCCGTATGTGCTCGGCCATGCTCAAGACATCACCACGCAGCACATCCAGGAGAAGCAGCTTCATGACTTGGCAACGCGTGACCCGCTCACGCGCGCTTTCAATCGTCGCTACCTCAGCGAATTGGCCAACCAGCAGCTCGACGGCTGGGGATGTTTGGTGTTTGATCTGGACCATTTCAAAGAGGTCAACGATACCCAAGGTCACGCTCGAGGCGACAAAGTCTTGGTGGATTTTGTCGCGTTTCTCTCGGCTCCGCTCGAGGGCGAAGAGGCAGTGGTGCGGCTTGGGGGCGACGAGTTCTTGGTGTTCGTGCCAGGCGCAACGATGGGCCGCCTTCAAGTCCTGGAGCAGGCCTACCAAGAGCATGCCAGCGACGCTCCGATCTGCTTCTCGGGCGGTTGCGCGATCGGGCGGCCCTCCGAATCGGTGGCAGACACCATCAACAGGGCAGATATGAAGCTCTACGACCGACGGAAACGGGAGAGAAGGTAGGCAGCCGCTTGGTCGCCGTCCCGACACGAGCCCTTTTTCAGCGCTGCGTGGGAGCACGTCAACCCGCCCAAGTGCGACCGGCGTCGGATACCAGCCTTTGGCTGCCGGTCGCTTGGGCAACCATGACACTCCTAGAACTGCTCTGCGACCTTCACGTCCTCCGCCGTTCCTTGTGCTGGGCGAACGCCTGAATGGCTGGAGCGTCGTTCAAAACATCCTGAGCGAGTCGCTCGGCGGCTTCAAGGGACGACTGACAAGAAGGGTAATCTTTCCGAGCGGGTTGCACGGGAGGCAACCCGTGGACTTCCACTGCGAGCAGTCGCCATTGAGAACCACTGGCCCTCCAAAGGTCAGCGGTATAAGTTGCCCCATCAACGGACAGCGTTACGCTGTGAAACGAGTCTGGAGCATTTGCAACCGCCACCTTTCTACCTCTCTGACCTGGTAAAGCTGTCACCGCCGGCAACACCGGCTCGAGGCCAGTCTGCACCGCGTGCCCCCTCCCTTCAATACCCATTGCGTGAAGGCGATGACGTTGTGTCTGGAGCCAACCCGCTTCCTACCGTCGCTCCGCCACACAACTTTGGCCATAGCCGGCAAAGAACAACGGACCCGTGGTCGTCAACGTTCACATTGTTCGAGCGGGCGGCTCCCGATTATGTTAACCATGGCGATAGGATGCCTGGGACTGCCGGAGCAACTCGCTCCTACAACAGGCGCTGCGCCGATGACCTGAGGCCGCCCTTAGCACCGAACTAGTTGCCTAACTAAGGAAAACAACATGGAAAAGCGGGTCTGCTTTGACTTCGAGATCGATTTCAGCAACGGCGGCGGAATCCAAGGCCAAGGCTTCCGCTTGGACATTCGCGGGGACGACATCACTGACGAGGCGCTGGCCGACTACATCGTGTGCGACATGCGGCTGCCGATGGTTGGTGAGGTTCGCATCCTCAACAAGCTAATTATTGAGGAGCCGCACAAGCGCCGGACAGGCGACCACGGCGAGCCGACTGTTTCCGACCATAGTGAGATGAACGATCATGCATCCTGATGTTCTTGGCTGGGCCGCAACCGTCGTGCTGATCGCCACGCTGGTCCGGCAGATGATCAAACAGTGGCAGTCGCCCCACCCCGAAACCGTCTCCAAGTGGCTGTTTGTCGGTCAGATGACCGCGTCCACCTTGTTCACGATCTACAGTGCGCTCTTGGGTTCGACCGTGTTTGTCGTGACCAATGCCCTGCTGCTGCTCACGGCGGTCATAGGCCAAGTCTTGGCTTGGCGTCGACGGCAACGAACTCACCCTACACCGCCAGGATGACCCCGTAGTAGTTTGCTTCCTCCGGCGGCGAAGGCAGCGGACCGGCGACGTTGCGTGCCATCGACTCAAGGCTGGCCCACTCGGGTGACGTCCAGCGCTGCCTAGGCGCTCCCATCTCCATTCCGACCCCAGGAAGCGCTCGGGGCCGAGGTCGCCCATATTTTCCAACGAAGGCGGAGTCATGCCTACTACAACCACCCTCGCCTGCGGCCAACAAAAATGGACGTGAGTCCAAGCCCAACCATGACCGCCACTGCGATCCAGAAGCCCTCGGTTTTCAGGCTGAAGAAGTTCGCGTCGAAGTTCATGCCCAGGGCGCCAGCGATGACCGCCAACAGGCCTGTCACGACCGTCACGAAGGTCAGCAGCTTCATGCGTTCGTTCGTCTGGAGCTCGGTCTGTGTGCTGAACAATTGGAAGCTCCCCACGACGAGTTCCCGGGCGTTTTCCACTACGTCCAACGCCCGTTCGTAGCGGTCGTCCAGCTCGCTTAGATGCCGGGCCACTTCTTCGGCCCCGTCGGGAACGAAGTCCGGCCGCGAGAGCCCGTCGAAGACCACCCGATGCGGTGCGAGCATCCGCCGCAGGCGCGAGGCGGCACCCCGAAGCGCGCACAACTGAGGCAACGCGGACCGGCCCGGCGGCTTATCGGACAAGATGCGGCTCTCCAAGCGCTCAATCTCAACCTCAAAAAGCGCTACTGCGGAAAAATAAGTCGAAAGGTGCCAATCCAGCAGGGCAGCCACGAAGCTTGCCTCGCCTAGGCAACCGATGTCGCAAACGGTCTCCGGCTCACGGACTCGCATGTCCGCCAAGAAATCAATGTCGTCCACGTGGTGCGTTACGACAAAGTTATCCCCCGCGATGATAGTCAGGACGGCGCCCTTAAAGTTCAGGTTCTGACCCGGCAGCACCGCAACCACCCGAGCCGTGAAATGGTTGGCAAACTTCTCAAGCTTGGGATTGGTAGAAATGGGTCCTGTCGGCAACGACCCCCGCCCCAAATCCAACGCCTGCCAGACCCGCTCTACGTCCGCGTCGCTGGCCCCGCAGAGATCTACCCAAAGCAGCTCGTCATCCTTGGGCGCGGTGTTAGGCAACTCTCCAATATCTAGCGGACAGCTGCCCTTCTCCTGGTAGAGAGTAATAGTGACACCGGTGCCGCACGTTAGAGGCATGTCCATAGCGCCATACTGCGGGGGTAAACTTGGACCCAGCGTGAAGATGGGTTTAGGATTGTCCTGAGGGTCCAGTCGACCGTGCGGCCTCTGATTAGGTCGCGATTTTATCCCCGTGTGAGCTTTTCAGCGCCATTTCTCTTGTTGGGACGACAGGAGTTCGACATGCCGAATATCGGTTCATTTTACTTATTTGAGGTGGATTGCAACGGCCTGACGGCTTCCGGACCGGAAGCGGTCAAGGTGCACTGGTTGTATGCTCAATGCACCCACTGCGGTCAGAACTTCCTGGGCACCTGTCCGCCCACTCTGGTGAACATCCCCGACGGCGGCACCGTGGTCGAGTGTCCCAACTGCGCTTCCCGGCAGGCTGTTGCCGGACAGACGTTCGTCGACTTCATGGCCAGGTTTCCGACGGGGTTCAGCGGCCCTGTTCCCGCGCCCTGACGGCCCTACATTGGGGGCTGGCTGTGAGCCGTTCGCAGCCCCCTGACTTTCCGAAGGTCCCGCCCATTCCCGGCCGCTGACGCGTCTACAATCGGCGAGAGGCCCTGCGCGACCATATCACTAGCGTTTGCGAGCGAACTGAACGCGGCATTTGCGGTGTGGTCTTTGTTGGGGGACCGGAGCCGCCCCAGGGAGGTGCCAACACTGGCAAAGGCCGAGCGGGCCTTCCGGACGGCAATGCCGCCCACACTCTGGACGGCGTCTTGAGATCCCGATCACGCGTTGAGGCTTAGGGTCCAGACAACCCATTCGTAACGCTCCCATGTCTTCCATCCACGCCTATCCCGCAGTCCACGGCAACCTTCTAGTGCTCGAAGATGACTTGGACTTGGCTCCGCTTCTCAAAGAAGTCCTCGTCATGGCTGGCTACGATGTCCACCTCGTGCGAACCGTAAGGGATGCAAAGGCCCAAATCGGGAGAGGCGCCTTGGCTGCCGCAGTGCTCGACTGGGGGATTTTTGGAGGGAATGCAAAGGAGTTCGCAGACGAGCTGCGCACAGCAAGGGTGCCCTACGTCTTTGCCTCCGCTTCCAATCCTTCAGAGCTCTCGGCTGACCACCGTTGGGCGCCCTTCTTCTCCAAACCCTACCCCATCACCGCCCTCATCAACGCAGTGGAGGAAAGCCGCTTGAGTGGCGTTCCGATGCCCGGGTGACGACGCACTTCCACATGAGCACAAACCTTCACGCTCCTTGCTCCAAGGCAGGCGCATGGTAGGCATCCGATCCCCTGAACGAAGGTGCCTTGCATGGCAATCAAGACCGCAGAAGAACTGTTTGTGCACGAGCTGTCGGATATCTACAGCGCCGAAAAGCAGCTGACCAAGGCACTCCCCCGCTTGGCCCGCGCCGCAGAAAATCCGGACCTTGCCGCCGCCTTTGAAACCCACCTGGAAGAGACCCAAGGCCAGATTGAGCGAATCGACCAAGTCGTAGAAGTCCTGGGTATACGCCTGAAGCGCATCAAGTGCGCGGCGATGGAAGGCCTGGTCGAAGAAGGCAAGGAAGTCATCGAAGAAATCGAAAAGGGCCCAGTGCGCGACGCAGCCCTCATTGGTGGTGCCCAGAAGGTGGAGCACTACGAAATCGCCTCCTACGGCACCATTGCCGCCCTGGCCAAACAGTTGGGCTACAAAGACGCCCTGCCCTACCTGCTGGAGACGTTGGAAGAAGAAAAGGCCACGGACGAGAAGCTCACCTTGCTCGCTGAGCAAGGAGGCAACCAGAGCGCGGCCAAGTCCAAGTAAGTTCTGGGCGGGCCTTCGGGCCCGTCTTTTCTGGGAGTGGAAAGATGTGGCGTCGAAACGGTCTTTCTCTGGTGCTCTTTGGCCTGATGGCCGTGTTTCTCTCGGCCCAGGCCCTGACCGGGTGGCACGTTTACAACGAGGAACTCAACCAGCATGGGGTCGCGTCCATCGGACTGTGGACCTACTTCTCGTCAGGCCACTTCATCAGCGCCACGTTTGAGAACTGGGAGAGTGAGTTCCTCCAGATGGGCATGTATGTGCTGCTCACCGTCCGCCTCCGTCAACAGGGTTCTGCCGAGTCCAGGCCACTAGACCCTGAGGAAGAGGAGTCCCGTATCGAACCCGGCCCCCCCCCTCTTCCCGTGCTCAAGGGCGGGCTCTGGAAAGCCCTTTACAGCCACTCCTTGGCAATCGCGTTCTTCGCCCTCTTCTTCGTTTCTTTTTCGCTTCATGCGGTGGGCAGCTGGGAGGCCAAATCGGCCGAGGATCGACTGAGCGGGTTGATGCCGCCCACCTTCACCGAGCACCTGTTCAGCAGCGACTTTTGGTTTGAGTCGATGCAGAACTGGCAGAGCGAGTTCCTGGCTGTGCTGGCGTTGGTGGTCTTTTCCATCTTCTTGCGTCAAAAAGACTCGCCGCAGTCCAAAGCAGTAGAAGCCCCGCACTCCCAGACGGGGGACTGACGTGCCCCGCCCCGCCCTTCTCATCATCGACCTCTTCTCTCGCTTCGACTTCCCAGACGGACCACAACTGGCCCCGCTGGCCCTCAGGGCGGCGAGGAAGGCCCGACAGCTTCGGGAGGCCTTTGACGAAAAAGACTGGCCCGTGGTCTACGCCAACGACAACTTTGGCGACTGGAAATGCGGCTTTCACCAGCTCGCCGAGGTTTGCCGACATGAAGACGGCGCGCCCGGTCAGATCGCCAAACTGCTGTTCCCAGGCCCGGATCACTACACCGTCTTGAAGCCTAAGCACTCGGCCTTCCTCGCCACCCCATTGGCCGTCCTCCTCGCGAAGCTCGACGTGGGCCAGCTGGTCCTCGTTGGCATGGCGCTCGACTCGTGTGTGCTCGCCACCGCATTGGATGCGAACTCTCGCGAGTTGCCATCCGTCGTCGTCTCGGACGCCACCGCCTCCCTGCCCCAACGACGATCGGCCGCCCTCAACGTCATCCGCCACACCGGAGGAGTCACTGTGCAGTCCACACGTCAGGTGATAGCGAGCGTTGCGGCCAACCAGCCGTTTTAGCCTAACTGGATGTCTTCCTAGGCAAAGCGAGAGAAGGCGCCACTATTCCCTAGTGGCCGGCCCTTCGGACGTCGCGTTTTGGTCCGGGGCTAACACCTCATTGGTTTTCCTCCCCCGGCCGTGAAGATGGTCACCAGCCGGATCCTCGATTTGGATCACCGTCCCCTTTTGCCAAGCATCTGCGCCTGGATCAATTGCAGGCGTCGTAATCTCGGCGCGGCGCTTGCGCTTCTCGTCGCTGCTTACGCCGAGCCGGCTATCTCGAGTGGCCACCATGGCAGGATCCGCCTGCCCATCGGCCGTGAAGCCCATCATCAACTGCGGCATGCCCCGCGGTAGGTCCTTGTCCAAGTCCGTGTGCCAGGTGTGCCACGTCTTTCCATAGGTCCGGATGAGCTTTTCCATGAGTTCCTGCTCGGCAACCTCAGGGATACCCGGCGCGATCAGCTGCCCTGATTTCACTTCTTGGACGTGGCTGTGCCAGAGCGCTTTTTCCTGCTCGGGTAGGCCGGCAAACAACGCTTCACTGATGATGTATTCGACACCCATCAGCTTGGCGTCCTTTACGTTGCCGTCGTAGATCGTGCATTGAATGACATCTTCGTTGAGGATGGAGCAGTAGTGATGGGCCTCCATCTGGACGCTCATCTGGCCATTGTAGAAATGGAAGCCGTCCAAGTAGGCATTGACCGCGTCGATCGGCGGCCGGTCCTGCAGGATGGCAGCCCCGGCGTCCAACGCCTTGGTTTTTGCTGTTTCCTCGGCCCCAGGGGCGCGGACACTGGACTCGGTGTTTCCGCCACCACAGGCTGAAAGAGCAAGCGCTGCGGCAGCGCAGAGAATGGTTGGACGCATGCTGTGTCTCCTTGAGCGGGTAGCTAAGCTGCGAATGGATCAGTCTTCCTGTGCCCACCGGGCAAGGTTCTGCTGGATCGTGTTGATTTCCGCCCAAGGGTCCTTGCGGCGCCGCCTCAACCGCGCCGGCACGTCCTTCATGGTGAAGGCATCTGCTCGGTTCAACTTGGCAAGCTCGCTCCAGGCGAGCGGCATGGCCACCGGAGCGCCTGGCCGGCCGCGCAGAGAATAAGAAGCGACCGCGGTTGCTCCCCGACCGTTTCGAAGGTAGTCCACAAAGATTCGCTTGTTCCGCAGGCTCTTGGTTGAGGTGGCCAGGAAGCGGGTTGGCTCGGATTGGGCCAACGCCTCTGCAAACCCTTTGGCGAAGCGCTTGGTCAGGTCCCAGTCGCACCCGGGGTTCAATGGCACAACGACGTGCAGGCCTTTGCCGCCGGAGACGCGCAGGAACGACTCCAGTTCCAGCTGCGCAAGGAACTTGCGAATGTCCACCGCTGCCTTCTTAACCTCGGAGAACGGAACCTCTGGGCCTGGGTCGAGATCGAAGACGACCCGATCGGCCCGATCCGGCGCCTCTGCGTGGCTGCCCCAGGGGTGGAACTCCAGTGCGTTGAACTGCACAAGCTCCAGCAGGCTGGGCGCGTCCCTCACGACCAGGTAGTGCGCGTTGATGCCACTGTCCTCCTTGAGCCGAACCGAGTCCACGAGCTCCAGTCCTGCGGTGTGGTGCTTCTGAAAGAAACACGGTTTCCCGGTGCCACTGGGGCAACGGATGATAGACAACGGCCGATCGATGATTTCGGGCAGCAGGTGGTCCATGACTGCCGCGTAGTAGGCCCAGACGTCCTGCTTGGTAGCCTTGAGGTCGGGGAAGATCACCTTGGTCGGACTGGAGAGCTTGGGAACCTCCCTAGTGTTAGTGGCGGTTGCCGC
Source organism: Stenotrophomonas bentonitica (assembly GCF_013185915.1). NCBI lineage: Bacteria > Pseudomonadati > Pseudomonadota > Gammaproteobacteria > Lysobacterales > Lysobacteraceae > Stenotrophomonas > Stenotrophomonas bentonitica. Next base: position 724,061 of record NZ_JAAZUH010000001.1, read on the forward strand.
TGCGGGCCGACGGGCGCTCTTGGTCGCTTTGCCAGCCGCCTTCGATTTCGTCCCTTTCCCAGCGTCTGTGCTCCCCCCAGCCCTGTCCGAGTCCATCAAGTCGGCCACGTCTTTATCGCGCCTCACCGCCTTGAGAGAGGGCTGACGGAGGAGTTGCTGTCCCCCGATGCCGCGGTAGAACACCTCCACCACGAACCTGGGTTGGAACCAAGTCGCCGACCGGAGGCCCGTCCCCTGCGTTGGCACGTGGGCCGTGGGGGTCTTCCCACCCGCTCGCCCAATGAGCTGCGCCATCTCTTTGATGAGGACATCGGAAAAGCCCGAGCCCACGCGGCCCACGTAGAGCCACCCATGCTTTGGGTCCGGCTTGGCCAGCAGGAGGGAACCGAAGCCCGTGCGGCTGCCTTTGGGCGCCGTGTAACCGACTACAGCGAACTCGTCGCTGGCCAGCTGCTTGGTCTTCTTCCAGTCCTCGCTTCGGCCTCCGTGATAGGCCCGATCTGCCCGCTTGGAAATGATGCCTTCAAAATGGCGCTGGCCCGCCAGCTGATACGCCGATTCGCCATCGCCCTCAATGTGGGAACTGTAGGCCAAGTGACCGGTAGATCCTTCCAATAACGCCTGCAGGAGGGCCTTGCGGTCCACCAAGGGCGCATTGGCGATGTCGATCCCATCGATGTGGAGCAAATCGAACAACGCATAGGCCAACGTGCCCTGCCGCTCCCCGGACAAGGTGGCCTGAAGGAGGTTGAAGTCTTCCTTCGTGCCGCTGCCGGCGATGAGCTCGCCGTCCAGCGCCCCCGACTTCAATCCTAAAGCGGCCACGGCGTCACGGATTTCAGGAATCTTGTCCGTCCACTCCAAGGCGTTGCGGGACCATAAGCGCACCTCGCCGTCGTTGATCGTTGCGAGGATGCGGTAGCCGTCCCATTTGATCTCATGCACCCACTGCTCCCCCTTCGGGGGCGCGTCGCCGAGCTTGGCCAGTTGAGGCTCGAACGGCCCATCGGGAGGCTCTGCTACCACTGCACCAGGCAACGCCAACGCCTTCTTCGCCCAGTCCTTTTTGCGGGGTCGCTTGGCCGGAACTGCGGTCAGCTTCTTTTTGTCGCTCTTGCCCGCTCCGGCTCGCTTGAGGTCCTCGGCAGGAGCGCGTGCCACGTCGGCCAGGAGATCGTCCGCCTCCAGATGGCCTGCAAAGGCATCGTCCTCTTTGAACAACAGCCACTGCGGCTGACGTGCGGGCTTGCCAGAGCGGACCAGGTGCCAGCCGCCCTTGAGCTTGGCGCCAAACAGCTCAAACCGCAGATGCCCTTTTGCGAGCTGGGCTTCCGGGTCGCCGTTCGTGGCCCAGACGCCGTGATCGAACTGCGCCACGTGACCGCCCCCGTATTCCCCTTTGGGAATCTCGCCCTCGAAGGACGCGTAGTCCACGGGGTGATCCTCGACCTCAACCGCCATCCGCTTGACCTTGGGATCGTAGCTGGGCCCCTTGGGGACGGCCCAACTCTTGAGGGCGTCGCCCACCTGCAGCCGGAAGTCGTAATGGCGGCGGCTGGCGTGGTGGAGCTGGACGACAAAAATGGCCCGCTGCCCGGCTGGCAACGCCTTGCCGGGCTCGGGTTCCTTGGTCTGATCAAAGCGGCGCTTGCGGCGGTATTCGACCAAGGACATGGCGGCGGCCTACTTGCCCAGGTGTTGCCGAACCGCGGCGGCCGCCGGCCCAACGGCCTTAACAGCTTCACGGAGTTCGTCTGCGGAGACCCCCAACGCTTTGGTCCAATACTGAAGTTCGTAGTCTTCGTTGACGTTGATGCGGTCGCGGTCCGGGCCGCCGGTCTTGCTCTTGTCGTCTGTCATCTTGGAATCCTCTTGTAGTGATTGAAACCACAGAAGAGCACGGATGCTCGTTCCCAAGGCCGTTCTAGGACAGCGCGCGTTGTCGCGCTGTGAACCAGCCGGCGTCCATCAGTGAGGGCGGTTCGCCAACAGCGCGGCGCGAAACTCTGCAACCCACGGCATGAGGACCAGGGGAACGGGCGGCAAGATGAGCGCTGCCCAGACCGATATCGGTTTGCTGTCCCACGTCAGTGCCCAGGTCGGCACAGCGGTGAAAGCGGTATAGGCGGCAAAACCCCAGGGTGCGATGTCCAGGACGCTGTGAACGTGTTGCTCAACAGGGGCCACATGGCGGGTCGCATCGGCAACCATCGTGTCTGCGTAGGCCGCAGCGGCATGAAGGACCGCCAGTCCACTCAATAGTGCGGCGACCGCCCATGAACTTTCAAACACCGCCCACACCAGGACCCCTATCCCCACTAAGAATATTTGGACGCCGTGCAGCGCGCTCTCCCTGACCCCAGAGGTCTGAGGAAGTGAGGTGCGCCGGTGAATGACAAAATCCGCCAAGCCAAAGCCCAGCCACCCAAGGTAGGCAGCGTATGCAACGCTTTGGCTCGACGGGCTCCACATGCTGGACGCCTAGGCTGGCAAATCCTGCCGGAAAACAATTCGGTTCATGGTTCTCTCGCAGGGCTCTTCGTCGCACCGGCGCCCTCGCCCGTGGCCAGTTCCGCGCCAGTGAGCGGATCTTCTTCGGGGTCCGAAAGCGTGCGCAAGCTGACTGCCTCCAGCGCAAGCTTTTCCCGCTCAGAGAGGCCCACGGAACAATCGCCATCGCCGCCATCCAACGCTGCCTGGGCGTCGCGATCGCTGACTTGCTCCCACAGATCACCGCTGTTCCAGCTGCCGGCTGCGTCGCCTTCTCCCTGAGACATGTCCATGTAGAGATCAGTGAACGCGGGGTCGCCGGGCATCTTACCCGGTGGGAAGTTGGGACGGATGCTGTAAAGCGCCTTTTCGAACGACTTCTGGTGTGCGATCTCGCGCGTCATGAGGAAGCGCAGGGCGTCTTTGATGCCAGGATCATCGGTAACGTTGATCAGGCGTTCGTAGACAATTTTGGCACGGGCCTCGGCGGCGATGTTCGAGCGGAGATCCGCGGTCGGCTCGCCGATGGAGTCGATATACGCCGCATTCCAAGGCACGCCGCTTGAGTTCACGAGAGCGGGGCCGCCGCCGTAGAGGATCTGCTGCGTGTGACTGGTGCTGTTGCCACCCAGGTTGCGCATGTCCTCCACTTCGGCCATGCCTTCCGACTGGACGGCCTTGGGTCCTTGGTTGAGCATGGCAATGATGGTGCCGATGATCTCCAGGTGGCTGATTTCTTCGGTGGCGATATCAAACAGAAGATCCTTCCTCCCCGGATCCGTCTCCCCCAGCGCCTGGGTGAAGTAGCGCATCGCAGCCGCCAGCTCTCCTTGTGGGCCGCCGAACTGTTCCAACATCAGGGTTGCAAGGGCCGGATCAGACCGCTCGACCCGGACGGTATACATGAGCTTCTTATGGTGCAAAAACATGGGGTAGTCCTCTGGCGATGGCTGGGACGTGGCTTGCGCGCATGCGCAGGGCCATTACTTCTTGGCCTCGACGCCGGGCGTGGCGTCGCGAACCATGAACTCTTCAGTGATTTCGGGCAGGTGTGCGGCCAACCAGTCGGCCATGGCCTCTTCCTGCACGAGGATCTGCTCGCAGACCCGGACCGTTTCGGAGTCGCCGGCCGTTTTTGCAGCGGCGATCAGGGCAGTGTAGGAGGCGATTTCGAAGTGTTCGAAGACATACCCCGCCATCGCGCCCTTGACGATCTCGTCGGAGGCGGTCATTCCACCAACGGCTTGGCCGAACGCTGACATCTTGCCCATCACGTCTTTGAGCGTGGACGGGGAGCTGCCCAGGCGCTTGATACAGCCTTCCAGCAGCTCGCGCTGACCAATGGTTTCTTGAATATGTTCTTCAATACGGGCCTTGAGCACCGGGTAGTGTTTGATGCGGGAAGCTTGGCCCTTGAGCATCGTTTCCGCCTGCTGCTCCATGGCATGGGCGTCGCGCAGCCAGTCCAGGAGGTTCTCTTTAAGTTCGGCCATGGCAATCTTCGTAGGTGGATGGAACTTCAACCTAGCGCTCCTTCCATGTGTGCGGGGCGAGGTCACCGTGAAGGCAAAGCGAGGGCCAACACCACAGGGCGACTCTCGGGGTAAAAGTGTTGGGGCAGGAATCCGATTTGGTTGAGCCAGCAGCGCCCATAACGCGGCGCATGCATCCTGTTCTCGACGTGGTGATCGTCCCAGGTGGAAGCTGAATGCCCCGATGCGCTTGGACCTGACCATGAATCGATCTGCGCTACTGCTGCTCCTGCTCTCCTCCGCCGCAGTGTTCGCCCAGCAGGGCGATGGCACCGACGTGCAGGCTGGCGTCCATACCTTCAAGCCGGCCAAGGTGGACGCCACGACCAACCGGATCCAGGCCTTGAAGGTTCCCAACGGGTTTCAGGTTCGCCCCTTAGCCCAAGGCCTCCAGAATCCCCGCATCATTGCCGTTGCTCCCGACGGGCGTATTTACGTGTCACGCAGAGACCAAGGGGATGTCTTGCTTCTTGAGGACCAGAACGAGGACGGCACGCTCGATTCAGAGCCCAAGGTCGTCTTCACTCGGCCGGGCGCTCACGGCTTAGCAGTCTCCAATGGCATGTTGTATGTGGCCACGGTGAATGATGTCTACCGCGCCCCTATCCGTCCGGACGGCACGTTGGGGCCGGAGGAGCGCATCATCAATGACCTGCCCGACGGGGGCCAGCACCCCAATCGGACCTTGGCCTTTGGACCGGACGGGAAGCTTTACATCAGCGTCGGGTCCTCCTGCAACGCCTGCAATGAGACCAACCCGGAGCACGCCACGCTGTTGCGCGCGTCCCCGGACGGGAAGACCCGCTCCATCTTCGCCAGTGGGCTGCGCAACACCATTGGCTTTGCTTGGGACCCGAAGACTGGGGAGCTCTGGGGGATGGACCACGGCATCGACTACTTGGGCGACAACGAACAGCCCGAAGAACTCAACCGGCTCCAGAAGGGGAAGCAATACGGATGGCCCCACATCTGGGCCAAGGACGGGGAGAACCCCCAAAGCACGCCGCCGGGGCAGATCAGCAAGAAGCAATGGGCGGCGATGAGCGAGCCCATGACGCTGGGCTACACCGCACACGCGGCCCCGATGCAGCTCGTGTTTTACAACGGCGGTCAGTTCCCTACCGACTACCGCGACGATGCGTTCGTGACGATGCGAGGGTCTTGGAATCGCAAACCCGCTTCGGGCTACGAGGTCGTGCGGGTTCGCTTCGAGAACGGAAAACCGGTGGGGTTTGAGCCGTTCCTGACAGGATTCTTGGTGGACGGCGGAAAGGCCCACATCGCACGCCCTGTCGGGTTGGCCGTGACCAAGGGCGGTGCCTTGCTGGTGGGTGACGATGCCAATGGGGTCATCTATCGCGTGAGCTACGGCGCAGCACCGTCAACCACTGTGGAGCCCAAGACCGTTCCCGCAGACGTTTTAGCAGCCCAGGTCCGAGCGGGCTCGGGCGTTCCCTTGGCGTTGCAACGGGTGGGGAACGTCGGAAAGGCGGACGTTCGGTCGCCGGGCTTCGCCTCGGGCCAACCGCTGCCCCCTCGCTTCAGCGCCTATCACGACGATGCCTCTCCGCCGCTGTCCTGGGCCTCGGTGCCGAACGCCAAGTCGTATGTGCTGATCATGGAGGACCCGGACGCCGCGGACCCCAAACCGTTCGTGCATTGGGTGGCTTACAACATCCCAGCGACCGCCAACGGACTTCCCGAAGGCCTTCCGACGGACCCACGGCTCCTGAAGCCTGCAGCCATGCTGCAAGGGAAAAATAGCCGCGGCTCGATTGGTTACTTTGGCCCTAAGCCCCCCGTCGGCGATCCGCCGCATCACTACCACTTCCAGTTGCTGGCTCTGGATGGACTGCTGGATCTGAAGCCAGGGGCGAGCAGAGACGAGGTGCTTGAAGCGGCCAAGGGCCATGTAATCGGCGGAGGCGAGGCCATCGGCACCTACCCACAGACGACGCCCCCCCTTAAATGACGGTCGCTACATCCGGCACCGCTCGCAACACAGGGAGAGGGGCGCCGGTGTGTAGGCATCTTTTCAATTCGGGGCGGTGCCTAGGGCGACGATTGGTCCGGCGGTGGCTTCAGCGGCTAAGCCACCGCCCCGGCGATGTAAGGCTGGACGTAACGATGCAGGTGCTCCATGGCCGTGACTGGGTCGCTCTGCCGCGCGTCGGAGCGAACGAACCCGGTCCAGTCGGCTTTCACCATCGTTAGCAAGTGGCTGGGGTCGGCCAGCAGCCACCGCATGCTCCAATACGGAACCAAGCGCCGCCCCACGGGGCCCCGGGCAAGCTCCATGACATTGGAGTGCAGCAAGGAGCTCTGGATGCGTTGATATGCGACCAAGACGCCGTCCTCAGGCCCTTCGAAGTATTGAAGATAGCGTTGGCCGTCGAAGAACAGGATACCCGTTACGCCCGCTTGGACATTGAACGCGGCTGCCCGCTCCACCATGGAATCCACTTCCGCTCGCTTCCAAGGCTGGTCGGCTTCACTGACGTATGCGATGGCGCGCAGGGGCATGTTGGACTCCAGGTAAAGCGACAGCCTCACCCTACCTGCCTATTAAGAAACGTCCGGTGATGGAGGGTGCGGCGTGAAGGCCCCGTGCAGCCCCTTCGTGGCCACGCTAACGTCCCAATCATCCCGGGTGCCTCATGCTGCGGACACTGAGACAGGGGCAGACATGAACACCATTGGATTGTTTAACATCGAGCGGTTCGAGGCCGTGTTCAATGCCGCCGGCGGCGTGGATCGCGTAACAGGGGTTACTCTTACGTGCGGCCACTGCTACAGGACGTCCACTTCGGACGACCATGCGTTGGTCCATCTGCCCGGAGGCACCCTGGTCCGCTGCGAACATTGTGGCACGCACCAAGCCGTCAGCAACGCAAAGATCGCGGAGTGGGATCGACAGGCCACCCTTGAAGCGTAGGAAGGATTAGCGGTGACGCCCCGCTAGAGCGATTCCGCCAGGCGATCCAGCATTTGACCAATGTCGCGCAGCCTGAACGGCTTTTCCAAGAGGTAGCCGCCTTGGAAACGCTCCGGCAAGTGGTTTCCACCAAAGCCGGTGGTGAACACGAATGGGATGCCCTTTTGGGCCAGAAGATCGGCCACCGGGAAGGAATCCAGTCCGTTGAGGTTAACGTCCAGCATCGCCACGTCGAACCCGCCCAGCTCCACCAACTCAAGGGCCTCATCCAAGCGCTCCGCTTGGGAACTCACCTTGTGCCCCAGCTGCACGATGGTTTCGCCAATGATGTTCATCAGCGTGGGCTCGTCCTCAACGAGCAGCACGTTGAGAGGCTTTCCGACGACAGGCATTTCGTTCTCCATGGGCAAACGCTTGATGGCTCGCTGCAGAACTGCAAGGCCCCCGGCGCTATTCTAGGAAGGACGTGAAGGGTCCGTCAATTCTGCTTCTTTACAGATTATTTACAATCACCGGCTTAACGTGAACGTGATTCCGAGGATTTGCCGTGCCCCTAGCCCAGCGCCCCCAAGACGCTTTGAACGACGAGTCTCGCCAGTTTTCCCTGCTTGTGAACTCTGTCACTGATTACGCGATCTACATGCTGGACCCCCAGGGCGTCGTAAGGACCTGGAATCCCGGCGGCCAACGCATCAAGGGCTATCTGGCCGAGCAAGTGGTTGGGACCAACTTTTCCCGGTTCTACCTGCCTGAAGAAGCCGAAGCGGGCGTTCCCGAACGGAACCTTCGCACTGCTGCTTCTGAGGGGCGATACGTGGACGAAGGCTGGCGGCTGCGCCAGGATGGGACCCGATTCAGAGCCAATGTGGTCATCGACCCGATCTGGGAAGACGGCGAGCTGATAGGGTTCGCCAAGATCACGCGCGACGTTTCCGAGCGCTACGAGGCCGAGGAGCGGCTGCGGGAAGCGCAGGAGAGCCTGCTGCAGGCGCAGAAGATGGAGGCGATCGGCAAGTTCACCTTGGGCTTAGCGCACGACTTCAACAACCTGCTGACAATCGTCGCCAACTGCCTGGACCTAGTGAGCCTACGGCTCAAAGACAGCGCCTTGGCTGACCTGGTGGAAACCGCGCATCGAGCTGTGGAGCGCGGCGCCCTGCTCACCCGTCAGCTGTTGACGTTCGGCCGGGGCCAGGCGTTGGTGCCGGAGCCTCTGAGTCTGTCAGAGGTGATGCGTGAGATACAGCCGATGCTGGAGCGATCCGCTGGAAGCACGATCCGTGTCTCGGCGGACGTGCCGGCCACCTTGCCGCGTCTTGAGCTGGACAAAGCGCAGCTGGAGGCGGCAATGCTTAATTTGGTGTGCAACAGCCGTGACGCGTTGTCGACCGGCGGACACATCCAGATCACGGCGTCTGCGCAGCGGCTGCGAGACCCTTCCAAATCAGACGCAGTGGTTCAGACCTACGTTTGTTTGGCCGTTAAGGACAATGGGGAAGGCATTCCTCTGGCCCAGCAGACTAGGGTCTTCGAACCATTCTTTACCACCAAATCGGTGGGCCGCGGCAGCGGGTTGGGGTTGAGCCAGGTATTTGGCTTCACTTCTCACTCGGGCGGCTTCACCGAGCTCGACAGCATTCCAGGGGAAGGCACGCGGGTCACGTTGTGTTTCCCAGTTCCAGAGGCCTGACATGCCCATCAACGTTCTTTTTGTAGAAGACGAAGCGGACCTTCGGTCTGTCGTGGTCGAAGCCCTTTCCGGTCAAGGCTTTGCTGTGACAGCGGCAAGTAACGGGGTGGAAGCCATCGCGCAGCTGCGTGGCGAAACGCAGTATGCGGTGGTCGTTACAGACGTGTGCATGCCTGAAGGCGTTTCGGGACTTGACGTTGCGGCGGAAGTAGCGAACACCCAACCTCATGCGCGTGTTTTAGTCGTCTCTGGCCTCCAGCGGGCCCAGTTGCCGCCGATCCCGCCGGGCGTGCTTTACCTGCCCAAGCCCTACCGATTTACCCAGCTCATTCGTGCCATCCAAGAGGCGTGAGGACGCCGACGTTGGATCGACTGTTTAACGCCGCGCCGAGTGGGACGACATGCGGTGGCGCGACGACCTAAGCTGATTTGGCTTGACACCCACATGCTGGCCATCGCACCTGCTCCGCTGTCTCGCGTTGGGGGGCACAAGCTTGCTGCATGAATTGTTCAGCTTCGGTCTAGGTCGAAAGGCATCTGGCTGTAACGCGCGCGGTTGGTAGACTCTTTGCAGTTGTTTCCACAGGGGAAGTGGGTGTATATCGAGATTTATCGAGCGCGCGGCATCTGGGCGCATCTCACGGGAAGCAGTGGTTGGCGCTGGAGGCTCAAGACACGAGACGGCGCGGTGCTCATAGACCCACGGGAGGCCTTTGATGACCGGCAGACGTGCCTCAGCGTGGTGTCTCTACTGATCGCCGGCGTTACGGCGGCCGTGGTGGATGCAGAGACCCGGTGCGTGCTTAGGCCCTTAGCCGGGCAATGGGTGAAAGGAGAGGAGTTCGTGCCTTAGCAGCCGTGTTCTCTGCGCTGGGAGAGCAGTCGCCCATACTCTCTGGCGGCTTCTGATCCAGGTCGCTACTCTTGCTGACGATCGTTCAGTCCTCTGCGTCGCCATCAATGAGCGAAGCCGGCGCACCGGCACCATGGCGTCCAAGGCCGGTATCGGGGCTTGTAACGCTAGACGACGCAACGTGGGTTCGGTGCCTTTGCGCAAGCGGGGTTGGGACGGGTCGCTTACCGCTTAGGACGGTTAACGGCGTTGCTGACCCATCGCTGTAGGGCGAGCTCGAGTGCATTGCCCCCACTTGAACAACTCAGTAGAAATACCGTTTCGGGTCTTCTTGATCTACGGATGGTCTCAGAGGGCACGCCGTGTAGCATGTGGTGGGTCAAGGCTTATCAGCGGCTCTTGATGAGCAATCGCCACACTTGCCACAGACCACAACGACGGGGGCCTCTGTGTTGAAAGAGCAGCTTCAGCCTTGTTCTAAAAGGATTCGCAAACTGTTAATAGCGGATGACCATTTGATTGCCGCCGAGGGGCTCGCACGAATCTGCTCCGACGTAGCGGACACCGTCGAGCTGGTGGTCTCAGGTGACCAACTGCTCAAAAGCCTGCGACAGACGCCGCCAAATCTTGTGATCGCAGAGACGGCGTTGCCCATCGTTTCAGGGCTCGATGCAATGAGGTTCGCACGGTTGGAAGGCTACCTTATGCCGTTCCTATTTTTGACGAGGCATGGCGACCTGGGGGAAGCGGCCTCGTCAGTCCGGTGGGGCGGCCGGGGCTACCTCACCAAAACCTCAGACCAAGCGGAGTTATTGGATGCCGTAAAGACCGTGCTCGCGGGCAGCATCTATTTTTCCGCAGCGGTTCTGACTTCGCCGCCATGCTCGGACACCGGCAGCGCCTATGGTTTGACAACCAGTCAGGTCGGCATCATCCGGCAACTCGGGGAAGGGCTACGAGCAAAGGAGATTGCATACACCATGGGGCTCTCGACCCGGACCATCGAGCACCACAAGTTCTTGATGATGCGCAGGCTCGGCGTTCACGGCACCATTGAACTTGTCGCAAAAGCAAGGGAAATAGGGGTCATTTAAGAGCGGCTTCCTAGGCAATTCCTAGGCCAGGAGGCGCTCGAAATGCGCCTTGGGGTTCCCAGGCAATCGTGTGTGCCAAAGCGCTTGGAGGCCCCGAACAGCGCCTCTCCGTGCGTTGAACTGGCCGTCAGGGACAGCCCAACCTAGGCGTCAGAACGTTAGCTGCGCCCATGTGGCTGTGCACGCTACCTTCTGGCGACCTGGCGATTGAACCCTGCTCATTCCAAGCGTTCGAAAGGAGCGAGCCTGAGCAGGCAGCGCGACCGGGGAAGCGATCTTGATTGAAGCGCTAGCAGCTCGGCCGTTCCAAGGCGTCTTCGATGTCTGCGATGCGAACAAACGTTTCAGTCATTGCCTCGGTAAGGTCCACCCCGCAGCGAAACGCGTTCATCAGCGCCCCCACCAGGTAGCGGTGGACATCGGTTCGGCCGATATCCACGTGGGTTTCGTCAGCCCGGTTTGCATGCTTCACCGCGTCGCGCAGGCCCACCATGTCCTCGTGTATCTCGCGGTAGTGTAGATCTGGGCGAGCCGTCAGTTGCCTCGCATAGTGCAGCATGTGCTCGCCCACGGCAGGGGTGTCATTGGTCGCTGGGAGGCAGCGAAACATGTCTTCCGCTGTGCCAGCCAAGAGGACGACTGTTGCAGGGTGCGCTTGAACAAGGTAGAGCTGGCAGGCCGTATCCAGGTGCCCGCTAGCGATTTGCAGCTTGGTGGGGCGCGTGGTCATGGCCGAGAGTCTATCGGAAAAGACGTTGCGATCCTCGCTTGGAATCTCAAATGGCCGTTTCACGACCTTGTGACGCATGTGACTACTACGGCGGTTACGGCCAACGGGGAGCAAGCGACCCCACCCTTCATCCTGCTGGCGGCGTCAATCGTCCTGAGTCGGTTTGTGCTGCTGCCACCAGCCCTGCCCGGCCTCCTCCGGCCGTGGGGCCGGTGCTGAATCGCTGACGGGAACCGGGCGCGCCGTGGGCGGAGGGAGCGCAGCGGCGGACGTAGCGGGCGCACTCGCCGAAACCGGCGCAATAGGCGAGGGTCGCTTATGGACGATGACCTCCCCCTTGTTGAGCACCTGAAGCTTGGCTTCACCTATCTGGAGGTAGCCGAGCAGCTGGATGACGGCAGGACTCTGTTCGGCCAATGGCACGCCCCCGATGTGGGTTACAACGTCGCCGGCGCGCAGACCTGCCTCCTCGGCGGGCCCTCCTGGAACAAGCGTCTCGATCACAGCCCCGACCTTCCGGGTTTTGCGCGTGGGCTTCTCGTAAGCCTGGATTCCCAGTGCGTTGTGTTCGCCGGGGACCATGCGCCCCTCGGCAAAGGCAGCGACCATCTGCAATCCCAGATAGTTTTCGTTATAAACCACCGGGTTGTTGATCTCTACCGAGTTGCTGGCATTGAACATGTTCGTGGCAACCGTCTCGAACTTGTTGCTCACCATCACGTTGGGGCCGGTTTGCGCCATCGTAAAGGTCAGACGCCCCTTAGGCTCCTGCCAGCCACTGTTTCCTTGGGCCATTTGCACACCCACGGATTGCCAGAACGACAGTGGGAACTCGTAGACCATGACGTTCCTGTCCTGCCGCGCCGGGGTTCTCCCCGCAGGCAGCATCATCGCCACAACGGCGTCCTGAACCTCCTGAACGCTGCGGCCCTTCACGGTCACGACTGGCAAAGGCGTGGAACCCAGTCGAGCCGGGTCAGCATGTGCCTGGCCCGCACACAGCAACAAGGCCAGCGTGCTGGCCCAAATTCGGAGCCTCATCTTTCCCCCTTCCCTGTTCAGCGGTCCCTATCGGTCTAGTCTACGTCCCTCCGGCTCCTGCAGACACGTTTGGGTTGCCAGAAGACGGGGGCTTATGGTGTCGGGTCGACATATGCCCCCCGGTCCCAGGACCGGTAGCGCCACGGCACCACCTCTTCCAAGCAGGTGATTCGCGGACTCGGCAAGTTGGCTACGCCGTCAACGGTTGCCCGTAGTCGCTCCGCGTGTGCTTGCGGGACAAACAGCCAAGGCCTGACCGCCCAGGTCGAGGGCACCCCGCTGTCCCGAGCTAGAGCCAACTGGACACCAGCCCATTGCTGATCCCAGCTCCTCAGGCGGGCCAGCAATGAAGGCGCACGAGCGGCGTAGGTGATCTCGCAAAGGTAGACCGCTTGATCTTTGAAGCTGACCGCCACTGCGTCGCAATACCAGTGGGGTCCGCTCGTGTCTGGATTGACCCCCTCGTTGAGCTGGATGCAGCATTGGCTGTTCACGAACAGCGCCCGATCCGCCCGCAGGTAGTCCAGAACCACGCCTTCAAAATGGTCGATACCTGGCGTCCTTGGTCTTCGTGAAGAGGAACTCATGCTTACCCAAGTGCCACTCATCCTCAATCCAACGATAGGGCGTGGCCTTTTCGCTTCCGTCGCCCCTCCTATTCCCTGCCCTCGCACCATCTGCCATCGGCTCGGCACCTTGCATTTTTGTTGGCAGTTGCGCGGACTCCAATGCTGCGCTATAACGCGCCTGCCGGTCGCATAAGCGCTGGTGTTGTGCCCGTATAGCCCATCGGCTTCGGGTGCCCGAGGTTCTCTTCTAGGAGGCACGGGAATCTTCTTTTGATTCCGGAGCCCTCTTATGAGCAACAAACGCCTCAAATCCATTCGCACTTCTGCCTTCCACGCCCAGTCCGGCCGCTGCTATTACTGCGGGCTTCCGATGTGGCTGGCTTCGCCTTCCGAGCTTGGGCCTGAAGCAAGCAAGGCCTACAGCGCTCAATGCACCGCCGAGCACTTGGTGGCAAAACAGGATGGGGGGAAAGACCTCGCAAGCAACATTGTGGCGGCGTGCTGCTTGTGCAATCAAAGGCGTCACCAGCGATCCGCAGGAGCCCTCGCGCCCGATTCCTATCGCGCTCGGGTCCAACGCCAAATGGCGAAGGGAAAGTGGCTCCCATATCGGGTTCGATGAGGCCCTGCCCAAGCTGCGCGTGGATGCCAATCCGAGGGATCTCTGGGAACTTAACATGCCCTCGTCTACCACCCAAAACGTTGACAGCTTCACGTCCGACATTCATGCGGCACTTCGCCTAGCTATCTCGGCTGACCAAACGTGCAGAACCGCGTGACGCGTGACGGGATCAGGTCGGGAAAGCAAAACGCGTGCAGGCTTTTACTCCTGGTTCAACTGTTTTGCCAACTCAATGCGCTGGCTGGCCGTGAGCTTGGAGAGCGCCAGAACCACGGCGGCGGTGGCTTCGTCTTCGGCTACCAAGTAAGCCATCGGGACGCCCAGCACGCCCGCCAGCTTCCCTAGCCCGTCCAGATCGATGCCACTGACCTCGGTCTCATAGCGATTGACCCGGCTGCTCGCCAGCTTCTTATCGAGCCCCATCAAAACCCCCAGCGCTCGTTGGCTGGGAATGCCGCGCAGTTCTCGGGCCTGTTTCAGGCGGGCGGCGAACAGGGAGCGGGCGGAGGGGCTGGGCAAGTGAACGGAAGTTGAAAACTTGGGTAGACAGCATGACGCGGTCCCTCGATGCATGGCAGACTCTTCATCAAATGTAGCACCCTCCCAACCGACCACAGGGGTTTTCATGAAGATGATCGAGACAAGGATCGCCATCGCCTTGACGGCTGCACTGCTGTTGGCCGCCCAAGGGGCAGCCGCGCAAACCCACCCTGAGCAAGAAGAAAGGCCCAACAAGCCTGGATTCTTTCGGCAGCTGGGCACCAGCCTGAAAGACGCCGGCCAGCAAATGGTGGGGGTCAAACCGGCCCAAGGTGGCGCTAAGACGAGTGCCGATAGCGGGGCCATCTACGTGCCCATCAGCGGCTCAGGCAAGCTGCCCGGCCTCTTCAAGGCGGACAACCATCAGCAAGCCCAGCTCGGCAAGCTGGAGTGGCCCCGGGTGGCCCTCACGTTCCAGGAATGGGGTGCGTCCCTGCCCTGTTGGACCGTCGAGGCGAAGATCTGGACGAGCGCCAGCGCCTCCACGACGGAGACCTTCCGCACCTGCGCCAATGCCTCCTTGACCGAGACCGACGACCTGGGAGACACGGCCGAGCTCAATACCTCGGCCCTCTGGAAAGCTCGCGATACGTTGATGGGCGTCCGGGTGCCCCCCAGCAAGCCGAACACTGGGGCGAGCCGTTCTTCGGGTCCCAACCCGCCCAGCCAGCCGTTCGTGGTCAACGTCTCCCGCCCTGGCGTGTCAGAAAGGGCTGTTCAGGTCGCGCTGCGCGTGGCGTGGGTCAGCGGCTTTATCCAAACCGCCGACATCTACCCCGGCGCGGCTGGGGTCCTGACCCCCTTCAAGGACGGTCGCATGTGGATCTCAGGGTTCAAGCCCGAGGGCAATCGCGACAAGTAGTCGTCCACGTAAAGCGATATCTGGGCGGCAGGCACCTGCCGCTCTTCAAATTCATCACTCAAGGAATGACCCATGAAAGCAAGGTTCCTTCTGGCCGCCTTGGCCTTCGCCCTCACCCTGACCGCATGCGGTGGTCCTCCCTCGAACAGCGATGCCGAGAAGGCGCTGGCCACCCTGTTGACGCAGAGCGGAGCCGGGGAAGTCCAGGAGATTCAGGACTTCCAGTTGACGGGGTGCGTGGAGGCCCAAGACACGGCGGGCTATCGGTGCGACACCGCTGGAAAGGTGAGCATCGACATCGGAGGCCGGCGAGTGCCCATCCCTGTCAGCAAGAACCTCCGCTACGCCAAGGAATCGGGAACATGGAAGGCCTACGCCAAATGAGCGCCCAGCCCCCTCCGCTGTATGTCCCCCCGCGACCGACTGCCCGGACCCTGCCGACGCCCCGCACGCGGTTCTTCTGGTGGTATTCGCTGTCTCTGCTCTTTCTGGGACCTTTCGGTTTCGTCGTCGGGCCAGTCATGGCCCGACGCGCAAACCGGAAGGCGGCGCGTCGTTACCCGGTCGAGGCCCACGCAGCACAGGCGCGCGATGTGGGCTTTGCCTGGTGGCAGTGGTGGATCATGACGCCGCTGACGTTGATGGGCGCTTTCTGGGTGTTTGGCCTGCTGAGTGGGCTGCCGATGTTCTTGTTTGTGATGTATGCGCAGCTAACTCAATAGCAGTGGGATCTTGCAAATACAACGGGCCGCCACGAGCGGCCCTTTTTATTGCCAGCTCGCGGTAGCGGGCGCCCTGAAATAGAGATGCTTTGGCAAAGCAACCAGCATCATGGACATTGACAATACTGGAAACCAACTTATAAGAGTCTGACATAAGCCGGAGTCACCCTATGAAGTTCACCATCGAAGTTGTTTCGGACTACCCGCCGCCTGAGCGCCTTCCTCTAAACAACCCGATCGACGGGAAAATCTTCCTCGTGCTTGCGCCGGACGGGAAAAGCATGACCCCGTCCGGCATGCAACTTCCAGGTCTTGAGGACGTGCCAAGTCTTTCGCTAATCAAAATAACGCGAGATTCTTAATTCCACGTTGGTGAAAGTTCGTTGAGGCTGGCGCACGCCACTAGCGCATCTTCGTAATGCTCGAAATATGAACCTAGCTCCACACCAGCCTGCCTGTCGAAGACCACATACTTGGTGGTCTCCTCAGGGGGAGAACCAGCATTCGTAATCGTCTTTGTATCCACACGATACCTAGGCGAACCCTTGATCTTTGCCATTTTGAACCGGACCTCTTCTTGGATTTCGGTTATGTTGATCGACCCGCGCTCGGCGGCATCTGCGCCGCCTCGGTTTACAAGTTAGCAGGACTATTGCCAGCTCTCCATCGCGTGCAATGGTCGACTCCGGTGCAATAGACTAACGGGACACAACCCAGGACACATGTCCGGTTCGCGAACTGTTCTAGGGTCAAGGGGTCAGGTTAGGTTCGGATCGATCCGGTTCCCTGTTGGTCCTGTGGATGCAGCTCACGCAGCAGTCGCCGCGGCTGTGTTGATTTGAATAACGTGGGCCCGCTGGGCAGAGCGCTTTGAATGCCTTGGCTTTCGCGGTCGCCAGAGGGGGCAGTCACCTAGGACGGGCGACTGTCCCCTCCGCGCAGCCCACCCGTGCTAAAGTTCTGCTGCATTGCACTATTGGGCATCACCGTGATTTGGAGCGCCGTTTCTCACAGGTTTCCGGACAACGGCGCACCGGAGTCAACCGTCTTCCGCACGCGGTTCAAGCGAAAGCATCTCAGGGTGGCGTGCGTTGTTGGTCGGTCTTCGCGACGAGGAAGACCGACGCTCGGTGGCAACGGCGAGCTGGCAGTTGGGGTCCTTGAGAGGGCTGCCGAGGTCGTCACTCAGGTTGGCTTGATGTCACCGTGGGAGGTTCCTCTTCGGATGAGGGACGCACTGGCGGCCGCCGAAGCCAACGAAGCGCTCCTGCTCGTCTGCAACGATGGGGCCATCTACAGCCAAGCCTGCGCGTTGCTCAACGCCCAATTTGCAGCGGAGGACCTCGCGCACTTCTCTTGGCAGGAACCTTAGGATGCCGCCCCCCCAGGGCCACGTATGCCGGCGCGATAGCCGCTTTGGATAGCGCAGTGACCGTTCGTCAGGGGCGCGACGAGGCGCAGCTCACATCGCAGGAGGTCCTAGCCAAAAAGCGAGACCTCTTTAGAATCCTGACTGGGAGCGTGCTGCACGCCGTCTGACCCCAATGGAGCAGGTCGCGCAAGCAACCAGCTTGACCGACGTGGGTCTATGGGCACGGCTGAGAGCCCCTGTGGCCTTCGTTAAACCCAGCGCCCGTCTGGGGGCACAGGGACGCTGCGCTTTGAGCAGCTCTCTTCACCCAAGGGCAGCGCCCTGCTACATTCGCCAAGAACCGAGTGGTCAGCTTCTGCAGGAGGATGGAAGATGCCAAACACTGGACAGTTCTATCTCTTGAAGGTCACAGGCGAGACGAAGGCCGATGGGACGTTGGCTTGGGTCGACCGGGTTGAAAGCACCTGCTGCAGTTGCATGCGCACCTTCGCGGCGACAGAGGGCAAAGAATTGATCGAACTTGCGCGTGGGGCCGTGGTCGCGTGCCCAGCCTGCGGCAATCATCAAACGATTTCTCTTGCTTACTTCGATGACTTCATCACCCGCCAAGGGCAGAGTGCGCGAGCTCCTTCAACGAAGGGCCCGTAGAGAGAAAATCCAGGCGGTCGCGCCACGCATCAACCGCCCTTCGTCGCACCAGCTCGCAAAATAGGCAGCTAGGGTGCTGCCGGCAGGCATCCGTCCTCACTCGTGAGTGGAATGCATCGAACGCCGACCTCATCACTCCCCCTCCAATTGGACGTTGCTTCACATTTTTTCCACGCCACGCGTTTTTTACTATTGGCCGAATTCCAAGAGGCGCACGCGAGGGCTTCAGGCAATGCCGCACACGGGTCTTTTTCTCCTCCATACCGTGGATGGAGACATGGATGCTTCCACCAAGCGGCTGACCAAGCCGCACTCCGTGAAGGCGATATGCCTGACGTGCCATCACCAGGTCGTCGCCAATGCGCCACCCGACTTTGAAGTGATTGATGGCGGGGTCATTCTCTACTGCCGTAAATGCGGCACTCGGCAAGCCATCAGTGACGCTCGATTCGCCGAGTTCTGGGAACGGGTCCGGATGTTCCGCGAGATCACCAAGGAATGATCGAACCGAAACATGTGGGACGTCACGCATCCTAAGGTCGCGGATTGCATCATGCCGATGGCAAGCCTCAGCACCGCTCGCGTGCCACCGATACGACTTTTGCCAGGCCGTGGCAGCCTCTTACATGCATCAATACGTGTCCGGTCACCCAAGCGCCTCTGTCCTGCGAAGGGGCCTTGGATGCGCGGCACCTTCGATTATTTAGTCGAGCCAGCATTGTCGCGACGGAAGAGCTCCCACTCATCAACGCGGGTCCCGTCCTTCATATGGCAAACGCCTCTCTGATCCCCCTGCCGGCTCTCTTGGATCATCACATTACCGCCCAGCTTTTCGCAGTATTCCGAGGCTGGGTTAGGTATTGCAACCGCTTTGCGTCGTGCTTCCTGTTCCTGGCTGGAGCAGCCTGCCACCGCTGCAACCGACGCGGCCAGCAGCGCGAGATGAAACTGAGCCATCTGATGCATGATGCTCTCCTCAGCAACCCTTGCTGATTTCTTGAGAGTGTGAAAGCGGCCGCGTGACAGAAGGGTTCAGCTCTCCAGCTCGGAGAGCGGAACTGCGGGGCTGCGGCCGCGATGAAGGGCGTTGCTGTAGACCCCGATCCGTTCCTCTTCCAACCATCCGGCTTCGCCAAAAGTTGCGCAACCCCGCGCAAAAAAGGGTGGGTTTGTTTTGATTGGGGCGGACGCTGCTCTCGTTCCTTGGATATTGTGCCCTCTTGGCACCCGTGAGAGGCCAGAGTGTCTGCAACGATGGCAATCTCTCCAGAAGCTCAAGGTTGGAGCAGGTTGTCGTGTCGGATGCAGTCTACGGTCCGCTGAACATACCCTCAGGGTCGCAGCTTTTGAGAACGGCCATCTCTACACTTGGAACCCATTGTTGAGGGGGGCGCTATGGACACGCAAGAGACGCTATGTGCAGCACAGGAAAAAACATCGCTTGCTGAGAAGACAAAGCTTTGGTGGTTGGGACACCACTGGACAGTTCGTCTCTATCTAGGCGGCGCCACCTGCATGCTTGCTTCCATCGCCCTTTTCCATAGGTCACCGAACACCCTCCCTTCCGACGTTGCCGCCTATGCCAGTTGTGCCCTGCTGATAACTGCGTTTCTCGGAGACGCTTACGCGTGGGCGGTCCCGAAATTGGGCCAGCCTATGATGAAGTTCTCATTGACGGTGTTTGGAGCCACTGCACTCACAGCAGCAACTGGGGTGGGCAGGACAATAGTCAATGAAGCAACCACCCAGCAGCCCTCCCTTTTTCCGACGACAAGCGCCCTACTCAGTCTGCTTTCCGTGGTGCCCGTAATAACAACGTCATTAACCGTTCTGGGTGCAGTTCCTGCCCTCGTTGGCTTAGGATGGGGCTTCTTCAAGCTTTCAAGATCAAAAGCAACAGGCAGCCAGTTCGATGTAGTCGTTACGCTTATCAGAGGGTTTGCTGCTCTCACACTTGTGCTAGGAGCATCTGCTTTGTCGAGTAGCGAGTCCCCTGTCTATCCGGGGTTACGGTGGGTGGCGGCCCAAAGTGCTTTTTTCTCTGACCTGCAGAGAGACGACGCGTGCGCTCCTCTTGATGGGGATAGAGTGTCCCGTATTAATGACGACTTGGTGGTTGTCGGTCGCCTGACAGAAGACGGGCCACAGTTCGTTCGTCGAACCTGTGCCCTGTCTGCTGAAACCACAGTCTTGCGCCCCCAAGTCCCAGGCGCAGCTCTACACGGCAGCGCTCAGCCAAGCCAAGACCCGCCACACATTCGGTGACACTTTTGCCTGAGACGACGAAGCCGGGGACAGCCCCATACAACTAAGGCTTCGACCAAGTTCCTTTGGATGACGGGGGGACCTATCACCGCCTCTCGCCGTTCGGCTGTGCTTCGCCGCCCGCCCCGGGCTTCGGCGGCTGCCCAAGAAAGGCAGCCTACCCTGCTGACCACCATCATTGACCGACCCAAGCAGGCTAGGGCTGGGCGGCAAATGACCGTTGCTATGGCCCCGCTACCCGAGCATCAGTGCCGCCCCGGCCACTGAGGTCGATCTAGCCCCGGTCCCCAAGTGCGGCTGTTATTGAACCGCGTCGAGACGATGGCCGTTTGGCACGTCATACATGATTGCGGTGATCTCGCTGATGAGACGCTGGTCCAGTAGCAGTTTCATGATTACCGCAGCCGTTTCCTTAGTGGGAACGATGTGTCCCGCCGCGTCGAACTGAACTCCCCACTGGTATTTTTCGCATACCTCACGCAGCGTGCCAAGATACTTCGGATTGTCGTAGAGCTTGCGTTCTTGGATGACGGCCATCCGGCGCAAATGGGTTCCATTAGTGCCGACGTGCGCGACCAATGGAGCCATGTCAGTGAATAGGGATACGAACCGCTCCTCGTCCTGAAGTTCGCCAAAAGCGCTCACAAAGCCTGCGCGATACCTCATCAGCGACTCGAAAGCTCCTTTGTTGCTTACGAGCAGCGCATCGTCCAACGCGAAGAGATCGAATCCTGGCTCTAACGTGAAATCCACGCCCTCCACGGCGCTAAGCTCGCCGTTTTGGAAGAGCATGTTGACGACCCCTCTCTTTCGATACGCAGTTCTCCATGTCGCAGGTGATCGTCGCATTGCATACAGCACGCGCTCGCCTTCGTAGAACTTCACCACATAGCCCAAAGCGTTCTTGAGCTGGTCCCGGCTTGTGATAGCGTGCTCAACCTCTGGCCGGTCGACGAGAGCCTTAAGCAAGTGGAAGTCTGTATCGACTGCGGCGACCGACAGACAGCCATTTTCCGTTGGCTGGGCTAAATGCCCGTATGGGACCCACTCCGTCATCATTGCCCTCTCCGCCTTAGGGAAGTCGCGCAGTGCGCTTTCCAAACCCTCATCTATTCGGACGTAGCTAGCGCTAAAGCGGGCTGCCGTTGTGCTGGACTTGAAGACCCACAGATGGACCCCCGCGCTATCAAAATCAAATTCCTGCAATGCTTCCAATGCTTGGTCAGTCATGGTTCCCCCATCAAATAAACGTCCTGTACTTCTTCCGCAACCTGAATGCCGGGCACAAGCGCCCCCCTTTTCAAGACCCTAACCATTCGAATTGCCCCCGCCTGTCCCGGCGCGACTTTTGCCTCATAGAGCTTCCATCCCAACACGATCAACAGCGGATTCATCAGAATCTGGCCTGAACGATACGTAATGAAGAATAATCCTACCCAAAAGACTAGGAAGCCCCCTAACTTTTGCGGGTCCCCATAGCTCAAGCCCATGAAAGAGACCACATAGGGAAGCACGTAGTTGATGAGGTCATTAGGAATGGCTTTAGCTTCTTGGACATGCACGCGATGGACGAGCCGGACCGAGCGCAGCGCGACTGTCGTCAGAGCAAGTGCAACCAAGGTTACCACCACGCTGGCCCATGCCAGCCAGGGGTGGGAAAAGATCTGAAACTGGCAATCCCATTGCCCTTTCCAGCCGCACAAGTCCGCCCCCCAATGCTTGGCCGAAATATCTTGAACCATCAAGATTAATGCCAAGGGCACGTAGGAACCTAAGAAGATAAAAAGAGCAGACCAGAACTGAAGTTGCATCGCAGGACCCTTCTATTGTCGCCAACATTGTTGCGAATGGGCATCGCACGGGCTGAGAACACCGCCCGGCTCCCGCCGGTCGGACCGAGGCAAGTAGGGGTGCTCCGATGCGCTTTGCACCTAGCGCCCAGTGCCCCGCCGATGATTCTTCTCACGACACGATACCTAGTAGGCTGCTCGAGGCGTTCACTCGCGATGCAACGTTTTGCTGCTCTCAGTAGGCAGCCGCGGAGCGCATCAAGTTCGGCTACCGATGCTCTGGCGTATAGTATCCGGCTGAGGGATTTGGTGGGGACCGCCATCCACCTCTCTTTCCAATAAATCGTGCCGAGACGAATAACCCCCCTAACAACCTTGACTTTATTTATAAAAGACTTAGCCTCAGCCCCGAACCAATATCCGGGAAACGGCATGTTAGCTAGTTTAAGATTAACTCTTCTGATTATTTTTGCCAGTAGTTGGATCACCCTTACGCTATGGCTTCTGCTTTGGGCGTGGCAGCAACACGGACCAAAACCGAAATCCAATGAGATAACTTATAGCAGCCGCCACAAGGAGAGGCACATCGAGTAGCCAAAGCGAGCAAACCGACAGTAACGAGCCCGCATTCAAGAACACCCCGAAAACGTCTTCGATTAGAAAACGAACGAACTGGTCTCGATACTTAGCCTCTTTCGCATTGGCAACAAAGAACAATAGCGCTGCTGCGAGAATCATAGCCAGGACCAGAAGAAGCCAAAGCCTCCAGTCAATGAATCTACTGAACTCCACAACTATCGGAGGATCTTTAGGCTTTGCATTGTTGAAAAGCCATTGCGGCAATCCTTCAGCGATCAGAGCCACAAAAATCCATATCAAGAGATTGCTGAAAATCCTAAAACCGTAGTTGGCCACAGCGCCTCCTTTTGCAGACATAGCCACCCCCTCTCCTGAAATAAAAGTTAAGAATTACCTACAAAGAGCATCCAATCAAAGCACATCGGGCGCATGTATCTGTGGAAAATCCACCGAGTGTGTAGAATGGCAGATGGGCTGTCCGAATTTAACCAGCGTAGCCACCCGGTCCGGCAGACTCAGCCTATCTGAGCTGTCGCCCAAAGCCGAGTGCTGTCGAGTTGGGCATATCCGGGAAGAACTATTCACCACCTGCCCGTCGCACCTCTTCCACATACTCCCAGGATCCCGACTCGATGACCGGCTCGGCCAACGGAACGAACCGACGGCTGTTTAGTTTCTTGATGCTCTGGCCTTTTACTCCTTGGCGAACGAAGTAGCCAGGGACGCCGTCGATGACTTCGATGTCTTCCAACCGCAACTGAGCAGTTTCGTCGGCCCACGCGCCCGAGTAGAAGCCCAGGATGGGTCCGAACCACTGGTGCGCATGTCTTGACGCCCACTCTGGGAACTCAACTGGGTCGAAAGTAGCCTCCATCTCGGCGTTGGTGAAAGGCGAGCCGGTGTCTTCACAGTCCGTCCTGGCCATCACCCTGATGCCCGCCAATGCGTTCACGACCGGGTGCGCGCCCTCGACCAAACAAGCTGGGGACACTCTCCCTCGTTGCCAATGCTTCGCCGCTGTGCAGGCAGGCGATGTCACTGGAAGCCCCAAGCAAGGGAGTCCAAGCCCGGCGAATGGGCACCGAGTCCGCTGAGCTTCTCCATCGCTGTGAATTCACGACTATAGGTCGAATGGTGCTCATCATCGAGCTCATGACCAACCATTTGCGCGCGCAGCTCGGACACGACACCGGCCCCCTGAAGCTCTTGGATGAATGTCTTTCGCAGCGAGTGAAAGCCCCTTTTTGCCGGCTCCCAGTTCTTCCCCACGTCGGCTAGGTGACGACTAAACGCCTTGGTAATCCAGTTCCCCTGCCCATTCACTGCCGTTGCTTTTGCAGCTGGGAAGAGTCTCACTTGACCCTCCTTGCGCTTTCCATCGACCCATTCCAAGAAGCCCATATTGATAAGCTCGGGATGGAGGGGCACCGTGCGGAGGCTCACCTCAGTCTTCACCTTTTGGTGCTCGCCCTCGTCGGAGATGCGGATGCAAGGGATGCCATCCTCTTCAAACACATCCTTCAGGAGTAGCTGCCCCACTTCGGACGCCCTGGCGCCCGTATAAAGTCCAAGGAGCGAGGCCCAGCGGGCCGATTCGGACATCTTGGCGAGCGCCGCTGGTGCAAACAGGGCATGGATCTGCGCTCGGTCGTAAGCCTTAAACCCGAGCTTTTTCCGAGACCGCTTCTCGCGCTGGGAGTAGGTCACGTGGCCCGACGCAGGATTGTCGCCCCGCGGGTAGTAACCAGATGCCATGGCCCACTCGAAGAACCCGCCCTTGCCACCGATGTAGCTTTGCTTGTTTGTTAGCGTCGGAGTGGAAGCTCCCTTCTCCCGCATGTCTTGATACCAGCGGGCCAGGTCCGAGCGAGTGATGGCATGCACCTTGGCGTTCGAGCCCAAGAAGGCAACTAACGCCTCGATAGCCGTCTTTTTGATCGTGAATGTCTTAGGCAACGAAGAAGGCTTGAGCGTCGCGAGAAAAGCATCCCGCGCCTTACCGAGGGTCAACGTTTCGATTGCGGGCCTAGCTGCCGACGCCATCGATCTGCGAGCTGCCGGCGTCGGAATGGACTGCGCCTTAACCGGCAAGGGATGCGACCGCGCGTTTTCTGCATCCAACGCGTCCAGCTCCATCATTAGGCGGTAGAGCTTCAGATCCCTGGGGCTGTCTATCTGCCACGTCTCCGTGACCGTGCCGTCCGGCGCTCGGCTCCGGTTCAACGTCAGCTCTTGGAGGTTCTCCGCGCTCGTCAAGCGAGCAATCAGCAAGTCGGCATCCAGTTTGCTTAGCTTGTCCACGCGTTGATCCTTCAACTGTGCGAAGAGCCGAGCATATCCCGACGCAAGCACAACTGCACGCACGTGGGCCTGGGCCAAATCCTTGGTCCGGAGGGTCCGCTTGATCAGCCGGCAGTCGAGCACGGCTTGCAGATCGACGGGAACTCGCTGGACGAAAGACCAGCGGCCGGTAGATGACCGGCTCATATGGTGGGGGATGCGCATGCGAGCGTTTCCTCTGCATGCTTCCTGCTTTCCAACCAGCCAAAATCACGATTTTACTTTAAAATCAATGATTTAGATACAGGTGGCGGAGAGAGTGGGATTCGAACCCACGGAAGGAATTACCCTTCGCCGGTTTTCAAGACCGGTGCCTTAAACCGCTCGGCCATCTCTCCGTATAGGTGGAGCTTTCGCACCTACCCGCTGCAGTCATTGCAACCGCAGCGTTCCGGTCAGGGCGCGGCCCTGGCCGGTATGGCTCCCAGCCTTCGGCCGGGGCGCCATTCTCGCATTTTCACACCGACTCTGCCCAGCACTGGCGCAGCAAGCCGTGGCCCTCAGCCCGCATCCACCGCCAAAGCCCCAAGCGCACTCGCCCGGATCTTCTCCTTCGCCCGCTCACACGCCCCACCGCAGTCCAAACGCGAGGCCTCCAACTGAGGCGGCAGGTGTTCGGCCAGGAAGTCGATGAACACCCGCACCGCCGGCAGCAGGCCGCGGCGGGAGGCGAACACGGCATGGCAGATGCCCTGCGGAAGCGACCATTCCGGCAGCACCACTTCCAGCTCGCCACTCCGCACGGCGTCGGCGCAGACGGTTTCCGGCAGCATGGTGATGCCGAAGCCGTCCTTGACCATGCTCTGCAGCAGCGGGAAGTCGAACCCGGCCACGCGCGGCTGCAGGTCGACGCGGCGCACCGCGCCTTCCGGGCCGTGCAGTTCCCAGCGCTGGCGGGCTTCGTCTTCGCTGATGCTCAGGGTGACGTGGTTGGCCAGTTCGTCCGGGTCTTTCGGACGGCCGGCGCGGTCCAGGTACTTCGGGCTGGCGACCAGCAGTTCCTGCACCTGGCCGAAGCTGCGCATGACCAGGCTGCCGTCGTCGTCCAGCCGCGAGCGCACGCGCAGGGCGACGTCATAACCTTCATTGATGATGTCGACGCGACGGTTGCTGATGTTCAGTTGCAGGCGCACCTTGGGGTACTGGGCCAGGAACTTGGGCAGCAGCTTGGGCAGCTGCATCTGGGCCAGGGAGACCGGCACGCTGGCGCGGACGAGGCCACGCGGTTCGGCGCTGAGCCGGTCCACGACTTCGCGGGCGGCCTGCGCTTCGGCGAGCATGGTCTGCGCGTGCCGGTGCACGCTGGTGCCGACGTCGGTGACCGCGAAGCGGCGCGTGGAACGCTGCAGCAGGCGTACGCCGAGGTCGGTTTCGAGCTGGCTGATGCGCCGGCTCAGGCGGGATTTGGGGATGCCCAAGGCGCGTTCGGCAGCAGCGAAGCCGCCGTGATCCACCACCATGGCAAAGTAGTAAAGGTCGTTGAGGTCGTGCATACCGAAGTTCCAGATATAGAACAATACGTGGTATTCAACCACCTTTATCCCAGCGACGCAACAACCTAACCTGCTCTCCGTCGGCGGCGCCTTGACCGCCCTTTCCCGGATACAGGTGATTGCCATGAAGCTTCTTCACATTGATGCCAGCGTGCTCGGCGACAACTCGGTGTCCCGCCAGCTGTCCGCGGCCGTCGTCGCACGGTTCAATGAGACCGTTGAGCACCTCGACGTAACCTACCGCGATCTTGATCGTAATCCCATTCCCCATTTGAGTAGTGGTTCGCTGGCCCAGGTCGATGCGGCCGAGGCGACTGAAGCCGAAGACGTGATGCAGCAGTTCCTGGCGGCAGACGTGATCGTGATCGGCGCGCCGATGTACAACTTCAGCATTCCCTCGACGCTGAAGGCGTGGATCGACCGCGTGGCGGTGGCTGGGCGCACCTTCAAGTACACCGAGAATGGCCCGGTGGGCCTGGCCGGTGGCAAGCGCGTGATCATCGCCAGCTCGCGTGGCGGCATCTACACCGATTCGCCGGCCGACTTCCAGGAGCCGTTCCTGCGCCAGGTGTTCGCCTTCATGGGCATCGACAACGTGGAGTTCGTTCGCGCTGAAGGTATTGCGTATTCGCCGACGCATCGCGAAGAGGCCATTGCGGCCGCGTTGGCCAGCCTGCCGGCGGCCGAGTTCGAAGAGCTGGCCGAGGCCTGAGTGTTCCAGGGCAGGCGTTGAGTCCTCGTCGGACGCCCTGCCCGGGCCGGAGATCCCCTCCCCCAATCCGGCCCACCCTGCGGCCCCGCGTTTGCGGGGCCGTTTCTTTTTCGCTTACGCGATCTTTTCGAGGCCGCCCATGTAGGGCTTGAGTGCGTCCGGTACGGTGATGCTGCCGTCGGCGTTCTGGTAGTTCTCCATCACGGCGATCATGGCGCGGCCCACGGCGACGCCGGAGCCGTTGAGGGTGTGCACCAGTTCGGGCTTGCCGGTTTCCGGGTTGCGCCAGCGGGCCTGCATGCGGCGGGCCTGGAAGTCGCCGCAGTTGGAGCAGGAGGAGATTTCGCGGTAGGTGTCCTGCGAGGGCAGCCACACTTCCAGGTCGTAGGTCTTGATCGCGGAGAAGCCCATGTCGCCGGTGCACAGCAGCACCTTGCGGTACGGCAGGCCGAGCTTTTCGAGCACGACTTCGGCGCAGCGGGTCATGCGCTGGTGTTCGGCTTCGCTGTCGGCGGGGGCGCACACGGTGACCAGTTCGACCTTTTCGAACTGGTGCTGGCGGATCATGCCGCGCACGTCGCGGCCGCCGCTGCCGGCTTCGGCGCGGAAGCACAGCGAGTGGGCGGTCATGCTGAGCGGCAGGCGCTCGGCGTCGATGATCTCGTCGCGGACGATATTGGTCAGCGAGACTTCCGAGGTCGGGATCAGGTAGCGGGTGGACTCGCCCACGGCGGTCTTGAACAGGTCGTCCTCGAACTTGGGCAGCTGGCTGGTGCCGCGCAGCGATTCGGGATTGACCAGGACGGGGACGTTGGTTTCGTCGTAGCCGTGCTCATTCGTGTGCAGGTCCAGCATGAACTGGGCCAGGGCGCGGTGCAGGCGGGCCACCGGGCCACGCAGCACGGTGAAGCGCGAGCCGGACAGCTTGGCGCCGGCTTCGCCGTCCAGGCCGTGGTTGCGGGCGCCCAGCTCGACGTGGTCGAGCACCGGGAAGTCGAAGCTGCGCGGGGTGCCCCAGCGCTTCTGCTCGACGTTCTCCGATTCGTCCTTGCCGAACGGAACATCGTCAGCCGGGACGTTGGGGATGCCCATCGAAATGGCTTCGATCTTCTCGCGCAGCTCGTCCAGGGCCACTTCCGAGGCCTTCAGTTCGTCGGCGAAGGCGGCCACTTCGGCCATGATCGCGGCGACGTCCTCGCCCTTGGCCTTGGCCTGGCCGATCGCCTTGGAGCGGCTGTTGCGCAGGCTCTGCAGTTCCTGGGTGCGGATCTGGATGCGCTTGCGGTCGGCTTCCAGCGACTCCAGCCCGGAGACGTCCAGCTCGAAACCGCGCGAAGAGCGCAGGCGTTCGGCGAGTTCGGCGGGCTGTTGGCGAAGCAGGGCTGGATCAAGCATGGCGTTTGGGGGCTGTTGGTGGGTCTGGAGGGGGATTATCGCCTGTAATCGGCTTTTCTGCCGCGCGGTTCATTCCCGCCATGGCAGAATCGGGGGGTTCACCATGGTATGGCTCATGTCCGCTTCCCGTTCCTCGTCTGGCAAGAACATCACCTTCCAGCTGCCCCGCCGCAGCCTTTTCATCTCCGCCATCGCCTTTGGCGTGGGCCTGCTGCTGTTCCTGGTGGTATGGCTGAGCAGCCGCAACAACGACTTCTACAAGGCCGGGCCGGCCCAGACCCCGCAGGAGGTTGCGGAGGTGGAGCCCCTGCCCGAGCCGCTGGCGGCTGCGGCCGGGTCCAGCGACATGCCCGATGCCAAGCCGGTGCCGGTGGGCGAGGAACGGCCGCAGCTGGTCGAAACCGCCCCGCCCCCGCCGCCCGCCGCTGCGCCAGCTCCCGCGCCCGATGCCGCGCCGGTGGCGATGGCCGCCGGTGACCGCCCGCAGCCGATTGCCGAGCAGTCGCCGCCGCCGACCTACCCGCCGTCCGCGCTGCGCAATGGCGTGGAAGGCAGCGTGGTGGTGCGCGTGGACGTGGACCCCAGCGGGGTGCCGATGGACGTGACCGTGATCCAGCGCAGCGGCTCGCGCGATCTGGACCGCGCCGCGACGGATGCGGTGCGCCGCTGGCGCTTCCTGCCGGCGCAGGCCAATGGCCAGCCTGTGCAGGGCAGCATTGAAGTGCCGTTCGATTTCAAAACGCAGTAATCACGGCCGCGTCACGCCTGCGTATAGGCGTGACTCATGATGATGAACCCCGACGGGAATGCACTCGCGGCGTTGACGCTTCGGTGACACATCTTCAACCGGACCCGGGCAACACTGGCGTCGTCACATCGACACCAGGAGTTCACCATGAGTGTTACCCATACCCATGAGATGCCCAGTTCGCCGCAGCACCAGCGCGACGTCATTGATGCGACCGAGCGTCGGCGTACCTCGCCGGTGCTGTGGATTGCGCTGATTGTTGCGATGTTCGCCGCGGCGTTGGTCTGGCTGCGTTATGCCAGCCCGGATGACACCGCGACCGCGCCGGTGGGCGAGCGCATGCTGCCGGCGACCGAGACCCCGGTTGCGACCACCCCGGCACCGGCTACGCGTCAGGCGGCTCCGGCGACCACGCAGCGACGTGCTGCCCCGGCCGTGCGTGATCGCGATGCGCGTCCGCTGAGCAGCAATGCCAAGCCGGTGTACCCGCGTACGGCACTGCGTAGCGGTGTGGAAGGCAGCGTGATCGCCAGCCTCAACGTGGATACGCGTGGCCAGGTGACCGATGCCAATATCGTGCAGCGCACCGGCGGTCGTGACCGCGATCTGGACCGTGCGGTGCTGAGCACGGTGCGTGACTGGAAGTTCGAGCCGGCGATGCAGGATGGCCGCGCCATTGCCAGCGTGGTGCGCGTGCCGGTGGATTTCCGTACCGCTGAGCGGTAAGCGGATCGAAAACGGCGGGGGAGCCGGGGAGCCGACCGAAAGGTCGGCTCCCATTTTTTTCAGGCCAGGTTGAAACCTGCGCCGCGCGCGAGCCCATCAAAATTCGGGAACGAGGTCGCTACGTTGGCGATGTCGTTGATCCGCACTTCTCCGCTGCTCAACTGGCCGGCGATCGAGAACGCCATGGCAATACGGTGGTCGCCGTGGCTTTCGATGGTGCCGCTGCCCAGCGTCTGGCCGCCGTGGATGGTGGCGCCGTCGTCGGTCTCGTCCACCTGCACGCCCAGGCTGCGCAGGCCGGTAGCCATGGCGGCCAGGCGGTCGGATTCCTTGACCCGCAGTTCGGCGGCGCCACGCACCACGGTGTTGCCCTGCGCTGCTGCGGCGGCAACGAACAACGCCGGGAACTCGTCGATCATGTCCGGCACCAGCGCTTCCGGAATCTCGGCGCCGTGCAGCGGGGCATGGCGCACCACCAGGTCGGCTACGGCCTCCCCGCCCTGCTCGGCGTGGTTCTCTTCGCGGATGTCGGCGCCCATCAGGCGCAGCGCGGCCAGCAGGCCGGTGCGGCGGGGGTTGAGGCCAACCTGGCGCAGGCGCAGTTCCGAGCCCGGAATGATGCTGGCGGCGACCAGGAAGAACGCGGCCGAGGAGAAGTCGGCGGGCACGGCGATGTCGGTGGCGCGCAGCCGCTGGCCGCCGCGCAGGCGGGCCTTGCCCGGCGAGAACTCGATCTCCACGCCGAACGCGCGCAGCATGCGCTCGCTGTAGTCGCGGGTCGGGTGCGGTTCGGTCACGGCAGTTTCGCCCTGGGCGTACAGCCCGGCCAGCAGTACGGCCGATTTGACCTGGGCACTGGCGACCGGCGACACGAAGTCGATGCCGTGCAGCGGCTGGCCGCCATGCACGCGCAGCGGCGGGGTGCCGTCGGCTTCGGTGTCGATCTTGGCGCCCATCTGGGCGAGCGGGCCGGTGACGCGGCGCATCGGGCGGCCGGACAGCGATTCGTCGCCGACCAGCACCGAATCGAACGGCTGCGCGGCCAGCAGGCCGGAAAGCAGGCGCATGCCGGTGCCGGCATTGCCGCAGTCCAGCGGCGCGCTGGGCGCCTGCAGGCCGTCCACGCCGACGCCGTGCACGATGCGCTGCGAGGGCGACGGGGTTTCGATGCGCACGCCCAGCTGCGAGAAGATCGCGGCGGTGGCGCGGGTGTCTTCGCCTTCGAGGAAGCCGTCGATGTGCGAAACGCCGTCGGCCAAGGCGGCGAACATCACCGCGCGGTGCGAAACGGACTTGTCGCCGGGAATGGTCAGGGTGCCCTGCAGGGGCTGCCCCTTGCGGGCGATCCAGGAAGCGGAAGCGGTCATCGGTGAATCCTGTAAAAGCGGAAGAACGGTGGGATCAGGGCACGGCAACCGGGTAGGAACCCAGCACCTTGATCTGTGCCGAGTGCGCCTTGAGCTCGGCCAGCGCGGCCTGCATCGCTTCGTCGTCGATGTGGCCGGCCAGGTCGATGAAGAAGCCGTATTCCCACTTGGCGTTGTGCGAGGGCCGCGATTCGATGCGGTTCATGCTGATGCCGTGGCGCGCGAACGGGCTGAGCACGTCGAACAGCGCGCCGGGCTTGTCGTGGATGAACACCAGCACCGAGGTGCGGTCGTGGCCGGAGGTCGGGAAGAACTGGCGGCCGATGACCAGGAAGCGGGTGGTGTTGTCGGCGTCGTTCTGGATCGGCTTGGTAACGACCTTCTTCAGGCCGTACACGTGCCCTGCACTCTCGCCGCCAATGGCGGCCGCGTCGTCGGCATTGCGCGCACGGCGCGCGCCTTCGGCGTTGCTGGAGACCGGCACCTTTTCCGCCTTCGGCAGGTTGGCGCGCAGCCACGAGGAGGTCTGCATGAACGACTGCGGGTGGCCGTACACGCGCTCGACGTCTTCCAACCGGCCGCTGCGCGACATCAGGTACTGCTGCACGCGCAGTTCGACTTCGCCGCAGATCTTCAGGTTGGAGGTGAGGAACATGTCCAGGGTGATCTGGATGGTGCCCTGCCCCGAGTTTTCCACCGGCACCACTCCGAAATCGGCGTTGCCCGCTTCCACTTCCTGGAACACTTCTTCAATGCTTGCCAGCGGCAGGCCCAGCGCCGAGCGGCCGAAGTGCTTGAGCACGGCCTGCTGGCTGAAGGTGCCTTCCGGGCCGAGGTAGCCGATCTTCAGCGGCTCCTGCTGGGCCAGGCAGGCGGACATGATTTCGCGGAACACGTGCACCAGCACTTCGTCGCTGAGCGGGCCTTCGTTGCGATCTACCACCATGCGCAGCACCTGCGCTTCGCGCTCGGGGCGGTAGTAGTCGACGGCGGCCGCGAGCTTGCCCTTGGCCTTGCCGACCTGGTGGGCGAACTGCGCGCGCTCGGCGATCAGCGCCTGGATGCTGCGGTCGATGTGGTCGATCTTGGCACGCACGTCGGAGAGCACCGGGGCGGCGACGGCGGGAACGGCGTCGGCCTTTTTGCTCTTCGGTTTGGCGGCGGGTGCCTTGGGCTTGGCGGGTTTGGTGGCCATGGGGGTTATCCAGATTTGAAACGAGTACGTCGTACGAAAGCGTCAGCCGTTGCGCTGTTGGAAATCGCGCATGAAGGCGGCCAGCGCCTGCGCGCCTTCCACCGGCAGTGCGTTGTACAGCGAGGCACGGATGCCGCCGACCGCCTTGTGGCCCTTCAGCGCCAGCAGGCCGGCCGCCTTGGATTCACTGACGAACCGCGCGGTGAGCGTTTCGTCGGGCAGGAAGAACGGAATGTTCATGCGCGACCGCGCCGCCGGCACCACCTCGTTGCGGTAGAAACCGCCGGAAGCGTCGATGGCGTTGTAGACCAGCGCGGACTTGGCCGCGTTGCGGCGAGCGAACTCTTCCACGCCGCCTTCGGCCAGCATCCACTTGAACACCAGGCCGGCCAGGTACCAGTTCCAGGTCGGCGGGGTGTTGAGCATGGAGTCGCGGGCCACGTGCGAGCGGTAATCGAAGATGTCCGCGCGCGGCTGGCCGCTGCGTTCGAGCAGGTCGCGGCGCACGATCACCACCGAGACCCCGACCGGGCCGAGGTTCTTCTGTGCGCCGGCGTAGATCAGGCCGTAGCGCGAGACGTCCAGCGGCTCGCTGGCGATGGAGGAGCTGAAATCGGCGAACAGGGGCACGCTGCCCACGTCCGGGGTGTCACGGAACTCGACGCCGTGGATGGTTTCGTTGGCAGTGATGTGCACGTAGGCGGCATCGTCGGACAACTGCCACTGGTCGCGCGGCGGGATGTCGTGGAAGCCGTTGGCCTCGCTGCTGGCGGCCACGTTGACCCGCACGTAGGGGCTGACCTGCTTGATCGCGGTCTTGCCCCAATGCCCGGTGAGCACGTAGTCCACGGTCTGCCCGGGGCTGGCGAAGTTCAGGGCCAGCAGCGCCTGCTGGGTGGTGGCGCCACCGGCCAGGAACAGCACGGCGTAGTCGTCGGGAATGCCGATCAGGCGGCGCAGGTCGGCGTCGGCCTCGGCGGCCACGGCCATGAACTCCGGGCCGCGGTGGCTCATTTCCACAATGGAGGCGCCAGCGCCGTTCCATTCCAACATTTCCGCCTGCGCCTGGCGCAGGACCGATTCCGGCAGGGTTGCAGGGCCGGCACTGAAATTGAACGCGCGCGTCATGTCACACCTATGGGGCAAGACCCCTAGTATGCCGCAGCGCACCAGCCTTTAGGCCTTGCTGCACAAGGCGAAATTGGTTGCTTTTGAATCTATCGGCTCAGCGCGCGCCGAACCACAGCAGCAGGCTGAGCAGGCCGGCCAGCAGCAATGCGCTGCCCAGCAGCCAGGGCCAGCGGCTGACCCGCGGCGGCTTGGCCGGCGCTTCAACCGCGCTGGGCAGGTCGAGCAGTGCTTCTTCTTCGTCGCTGGCCACGCGCTTGCGTCCGTCGTGCGGCACTTCCAGCACGAACCGATGCTGCGCGTCGAAGACCAGCTGGTCGCCGGGCTGCAGCCAGCAGTGGCGCACGCTGACGCCATTGACGCGGGTGGATTCGCCGGCGCCCAGGTCGCGCAGCAGCAGGCGGTCGCCGTGCCGTTCGATCCGTGCGTGCTGTTCGGCGAAGGCCGGGTCGTCGATGACGATGTCCGATTCGAGCCCGCGCCCGATCACGCGCGGACGGTCCAGGGTGAAGCTGCGGCCGTGGTGCTGGCCGCCGACCCCGCGCAGCAGGCGCTGGTCGTCGCCGCCGTCATCGCTGCGCGACGGGGCGTGGTTGAGCACTTCGCATTCGCCCTGCACCACCATTTCCACGCCGTCGGCATAGACCGCGTCGCCGGGGCGCAGCAGCGCCATCCGCCGCACCGGCCGGCCGTTGACGTGGATGCCGCGCATGCCCGACGCCACCTGCAGCCACAGGCCGCGGTCGTCCAGGCAGAACTGGGCCAGCAGCAGGGTGCCGGCGGCGTCACCGCCGAGGCGCACGCCGCCCGAGGCGTGGCGCACGATGCGCTGCACCCCCGGCTTCAAGGGCTGGTCGGGGTGTTGGCGATGGGTGAAGTGAACAAGCAGGTTCTGCACGCGGCGCAGCCTAGCAGGTTGGATGTCAGGGAGGATAGAAGTGTGCACAATGCACGCCCGTTTGCCGCAACCGCCTGCCAGGAGCCCGCCATGTCCAAGATCGATATCACCCACGCCCACGCCCTGCCCGCCGAGGCAGTTCGCACGGCCGTGGAGGGCATGGTGGCCAGGCTCACCGAGAAGTACGGCGTGACCGCCAGCTGGGCCGGCGATGCGCTGAAGTTCAACGGCTCCGGCGTCGAGGGCCTGATCGAGCTGCTGCCGGGCAACGTGCATGTCGTGGCCGACCTGGGCTTCCCGGTGTCGATGATGAAAGGCATGGTCGAAGACCAGATCCGGAATGCACTGCGCGAAAAGCTGGGCTGAACCGCAGGCGCGGCCCGGCCGCGCCGTCACGCCGCGCAATCGAAGCGCTGGGTAGGATCCGGGGGTGGCCACTCACAGGATCGCCCCATGAACGCACACGACGACTACGATGACCGCACCGGCGAAAAGCCCTCGATGCAGGACCAGGCCGAGCGTTTTTCCCGCAAATTGACCGACTCGGCCCAGCAGATCTGGCTGGCCGGGCTTGGCGCGTTTGGACGCGCCCAAGCGGAAGGCAGCCGCGTTTTCGAGAACCTGGTCCGCGAAGGCGAGACCATCGACGCACGCAACCGTGAGCAGGCCGGGGATGCCCCGCGCTGGCGCGACAACGTCGAAGAACACCTGGGCGAGGCCCGCGAGAAAGCGTCCGGTACCTGGGACAAGGTCGAGAAGGCCTTCGACGACCGGGTCCAGGGTGTGCTCAAGCGCCTGAACATCCCGACTGCCGAGGACGTCGCGGCGCTCAATGCCCGGATCGAGGCGCTGACCACCCGCCTCAACCGGGCTGAAGCGCGAAATGCGTCGCCCAATGCGGACCCGTTGCCGGGCAGCCACCAGTCGCCCACCTCCGATGCCTGATTGTTGCAAAGCAGCACAGCTTTGTTGACAATCGAAACCGACCCGCCAGTGCTTCCGCGCCGTTTGTTCCCTCCCCTCACGGCATAGGACTGGCGGGTTTTTTGTGCCCGGCGTTTCGGGGGCCAAACTGAGACTTCGGTCAGCCGGGTCTGAGACCGCCACCTCTTTTTGGCGAAAACGACATCCCGCAGACGGCGGCAAGCGCATATAAACTGTCGTCTGCATCTCCGTGTTCATCTCTAGGCCCCATGTTCTCCTGGATTCTGGCTCTCCTGCTGGCTGTCGCTGTCTGGTCCCTCGCCGCTGCCTACTTCTGGCTGGTGAAACGCCGCCGGAAGGAGACCAAGCTGGGACTCAATGCCTTGGCCGGCATGCACTGGCGGGATTTCTCCGAGATCGTCCGGCGCGCCCTGCACGAGCAGCGCGGGCTGCAGGACATCACCGGCGAGCCCGACGACAGCCGTGAGCCGAGCAGCGACTTTCTGATGCAGGACGCCAAGCACCAGCGCTTCCTGGTGTCGTGCAAGCATGGCCGGGCCTACCGGATCGGCACGGCGGCGGTGAACGAGTTGGGGGCGGCGGCGCGCCTGGCCGGTGCCCGCGGCGGGATCCTGATCACCGAGGGCCGGATCGAGCGCGACGGCCGCGCCACCGCCGACAAGCAGAGCGTGGAGGTGCTGGACGGCACCCTGCTGTGGCCGATGCTGCAGCCCTACCTGCCGGGCGACGTGGAAAGCCGGGTCAAGAACGAGGCGCGGCGCGAGGCGGTGCGGCGGATTTCGATCGCCGCGCTGGGCTCGCTGACGCTGGGGCTGATCGTGGGCATGGGGTATCTGACCTCGCGGTTGGACCAGGATGAGACGCCAACCGCTGCGGCCCCCGCTGGTACCACTACGCCTGCGCCGGTTGCGCCGGATGCGGCGACGTCGGTGGCCGCAGAGGTCACCCCTGCCCGGCCGGAAGCTGAAAAGCCTGCGCCGGCGCCGGTCGCCCCAGGCGACAACCCCAACAGCATCCTCGGCACCGTGGCCGATCCGGACCCAGAGACGCTGGCGCGTTACCAGCGCGAGCTCTCCGCGCTGGTGGGCCAGCAGACCGGCGTGCTCAATGCGTTCTGGCAGACCCGGCAGACGCTGGCGGTGAACCGCTCGGCCGAGATCGACGAGATCTGGCCGCAGATCTGCCACCAGCTGAAGCGTTATCCGGCGCTGCGCACGGTGCGCATCCAGTTGAACCCGCGCCTGGGCACCGACGAACCGGTGCGCTGGCGCCAGTGCGCCACCTCGTAACCGTCAGCGCGCGCCGGGCGCGAACTTCGCTACCAGGTCCCAGGCGTCGCCCAGGAACATCTGGCGTACGCAGGTGATCGGCTGTTCGCCGCGCCAGGTGAGGCGGTCGATGACCAGGCAGGCGGTGCCGGGCTTGACCTCCAGCAACGCGGCGGCCGCCGCATCGGCGCCCCAGGCGCTGATCCGGTGCTGGGCACGGGTCCAGGACACGTTCTGCAGCAGCCAGCTGCCCGGCGCGGTGGTGGTGAAATCCACCTCCAGCACTTCAGGCACGCCGACCGGGCTGATCAGCCGGTGCTCCAGCGCCAGCGGCCGGCCATCGGCACGGTGCAGGCAGCGGATCGCGAGCAGCTTCTGCTCGCCCGAGAGCGCCACTTCTTCGCTGGCCGCCGGGTTCGGCGCGCGATAGGCGCGCTCCAGCAGCTGGTAACCGTACGCATGGCCACGCGCGCCGACCGCCATCGCGATGTCGGGAATTTCGAGCGCCACCTGTTCCAGATGCGGCGGCTGCCGCGCCACGAACGAGCCGGCGCGACGGCGACGCTCGATCATGCCGCTCTCGGCCAGTGCGGTGAGCACCTTGTTGACCGTCATCCGCGAGCAGCCGTACAGCTCCATCAGCTCGTGCTCGTACGGAATGCGGAAGCCCGGCGCCCATTCCCCGCTGAGGATGCGGCTTTCCAGATCGGCACGGATACGCTGGTTGAGGGTCTCGGCTTTCTTGCCCGTCACTCGGAAGTCCTGGAATGCATGTCAGTTCGCGGCGTTCAATACGCCGCGCAGGGCCTGGGCAAAACGCGCGGCCACGGCGTCGCGCTGCAGGTGGCGACCGTGCCGGACCAGCTCGCGCCCCCCGCGCCAGACCGATCGAACGGCGCCATTACGGGCGGCGAACACCCAGCTGTCAAGCAAGGCGTCGCCGTCGCGCGCAACCATGGCCGGGTGCTGCGGGTCCAGTTCGACCACGTCGGCCGGCGCACCCGCCTGCAGGCCGCAGCCCACGCCCAGCGCCTGCGCGGCGCCGTGCAGCGACTGCTCGAACAGCCAGCGCCCGGTGGACACGCCTTCCTGCGGGGCCAGCACATTGCGCCCGCGCAGCTGCAGGCGCTGCCCGTATTCGAGCAAGCGCAGCTCTTCGGCGGCGTCGATCAGCACATTGGAATCCGAGCCCACGCCGAAGCGTCCACCGCCCCGCGCGAACGCCTGCATCGGGAACAAGCCATCGCCCAGGTTGGCTTCGGTGATCGGGCACAGGCCCACCACCGCGCGACTGGCCAGCATGCGCTGCACTTCGTCGTCGTCCACGTGGGTGGCGTGCACCAAGCACCAGCGTTCGTCGACGGCGGCGTGCTCGTACAGCCAGCGCACCGGGCGCAGCCCGCTCCAGGCCACGCAGGCGTCGACCTCGCGGGTCTGCTCGGCAATGTGGATGTGCACCGGGCCGTTGTTGAGCGGCAGCAGCGCCGA
The DNA here is from genome assembly GCF_013185915.1 of Stenotrophomonas bentonitica. Lineage (NCBI taxonomy): Bacteria > Pseudomonadati > Pseudomonadota > Gammaproteobacteria > Lysobacterales > Lysobacteraceae > Stenotrophomonas > Stenotrophomonas bentonitica. The sequence goes on from NZ_JAAZUH010000001.1 coordinate 762,098, forward strand.
CAACTCCTCGCCGGTGACCGCACGCAGGCTGTGCGGGGCGATGCCCAGCACCGCGTCGTCCTGGCCACGCAGCGCCTGGCGGCAACCGTCCAGCAGCTGGGCGAAGCCGTCCACGTCGTGCAGCAGGCGGCGCTGCGCCGGGTTCGGCGGTGCGCCGCCGAAATCGGCATGCGCGTAGAACACCGGCAGCAGGGTCAGGCCGATGCCACTGCCCTGTGCGGCGGCGGCGATGCGCGCGGCCATTTCGGCGCGGTCCGCATACGGGGTGCCGTCCGGCGCGTGGTGCAGGTAATGGAATTCGCCCACGCGGGTGAAGCCCGATTCGAGCATCTCCACGTAGGCTTGTTCGGCGATGGCCTGCACTGCCTCGGGCTGCAGGTGGGCCAGGAAGCGGTACATCAGCTCGCGCCAGCTCCAGAAGCTATCGCCGCTGCGTCCGCCGATCTCGGTCAGCCCGGCCATGCCGCGCTGGAAGGCGTGGCTGTGCAGGTTGCCCAGTCCGGGCAGCGCGATCGCCAAGGCGGTGTCGCCGGGCTGCGCGGCCACGTCAGCCGCCACCGACTGCACGCTGCCGCCGGCGCAGACGATGCGCACATTGCGCGCCCAGCCCTGCGGCAACAGGGCGTGGTCGGCGTGGAACGCGAGGACGGGTGCGGGGTTGGCTGGCATCACTGGACATCCCGGAAGTGGCGCCTATATTGTATAGACATATAAGCCGCTGTGGTTGCTGCCATGCACTGTGACACCCTCTGGACCCACGCCCATCTGATCACCGTCGACGGCCCCGGCCTGGGCGTGATCCGCGACGGGGTGATCGCGGCCACCAACGGCCGCATCGTGCATGTGGGCCCAGCAGGTTCGGAGGCGCACCTGCAGCCGGCGCAGCGGGTGGACTGCGGCGGCCGCTGGATCAGCCCCGGGCTGGTCGACTGCCATACCCACCTGGTCTACGCCGGGAACCGCGCCAACGAATTCGAACAGCGCCTGCAGGGCGTGAGCTATGCCGATATCGCCCGCGCCGGCGGCGGCATCGTCAGCACCGTGCGCGCCACCCGTGACGCCAGTGAGGCCGAGCTGCTCGCGGCGAGCCTGCCGCGGCTGGACGCGATGCTGGCCGAAGGCATCACCACCGTTGAAGTCAAATCCGGTTACGGGCTGACGCTTGAGGATGAAAGCAAGCAGCTGCGCGTGGCCGCCGAACTGGCGCGGCAGCGCGCAGTGGAGATCGTGCCCACCTTCCTCGGCGCGCATGCGGTACCCCCCGGCCGCGAGGCGCAGGAGTACATCGACGAAGTGTGCAACGTGATGATTCCGGCGGTGGCGGCGCAGGGCCTGGCCGAAGCGGTGGACGTGTTCTGCGAGAACATCGCCTTCAGTGCCGCGCAGGCCGAACAGGTGTTCACCGCCGCGCAGGCGAACGGGCTGGCAGTGAAGATCCACGCCGAACAGCTCAGCAACCAGCATGGCGCGGCGTTGGCGGCGCGGCATGGTGCGCTCTCGGCCGACCATATCGAACACCTCGACGACGACGGCATTGCCGCGATGCGCGCGGCCGGCACCGTGGCGGTGCTGCTGCCGGGCGCGTTCTATTTCACCCGCGACACCACCCTGCCCCCGATCGCCGCCCTGCGCGCGGCCGGCGTGCCGCTGGCGTTGGCGACCGACAGCAACCCCGGCACCTCGCCGCTGACCAGCCCGCTGCTGGCGATGAACATGGCCGCCACCCTGTTCCGCATGACCGTGGACGAGTGCATTGCCGGCTTCACCCGTGAAGCGGCGCGTGCGCTCGGCCGACAGGCGCGCATCGGCCGGCTGGCCGTGGGCCTGGACTGCAACCTGGCCGTGTGGGACATCGAGGCGCCTGCCGACCTTGTCTACCGCATGGGCTTCAACCCCCTGCACGCGCGCGTGATGCGCGGCGTATCCGTCTGACCTTAGAGATGCCCGGAGATTCCATGAGCAAGACCCTGACCCTGCAGCCCGGCGCGGTGACGCTGGCGCACTGGCGCGCGATCTACGACGGCGCGCACGTGCGCCTGGACCCGGCCTCGGCCGAGGCGGTGCAGCGCAGTGCGCAGACCGTGGCCGACATCGTCGCCAAGGGCGAGCCGGTGTACGGCATCAATACCGGCTTCGGCAAGCTGGCAAGCGTGCGCATCGAGCGCGACGACCTGGAAACCCTGCAGCGCAATATCGTGCTTTCGCATGCGGCCGGCGTGGGTGAGCCGATGCCGGCGCCGGTGGTGCGCTTGATGATGGCGCTGAAGCTGACCAGCCTGGCGCAGGGCGCGTCGGGCATCCGCCCGGCCACGCTGGCGCTGCTGGAGGCGTTCCTGCAGCACGACCTGGTGCCGGTGATTCCGTGCCAGGGCTCGGTGGGTGCCTCGGGCGACCTCGCCCCGCTGTCGCACCTTGCCAGCGTGATGATCGGCGTCGGCGAAGCCTTCGTCGGCGGTGAACGCGTCCCTGCGGCCGACGCGCTGGCGCGCTGCGGGCTGGCCCCGCTGGTGCTGGGTGCGAAGGAAGGCCTGGCCCTGCTCAACGGCACCCAGTACTCCACCGCCTATGCACTGGCCGGGCTGTTCGAGATCGGCACCGTGTTCCAGGCCGCACTGGTCACCGGCGCGCTGTCGGTGGAAGCGGCCAAGGGTTCGGACACGCCGTTCGACCCGCGCATCCACAGCATCCGCGGCCAGCGCGGCCAGATCGCCACGGCGGCGGCACTGCGCACATTGATGCAGGGCTCGGCGATCCGCGAGTCGCACCGCGACAACGACGTGCGCGTGCAGGACCCGTACTGCCTGCGTTGCCAGCCGCAGGTGATGGGCGCGGCGTTCGATGTGATGCGCCAGGCCGCGACCACGCTGGTGATCGAAGCCAACGGCGTGTCCGACAACCCGCTGGTGTTCACCGACACCAACGAAGCACTCAGCGGCGGCAACTTCCACGCCGAACCAGTGGCCTTCGCCGCCGACATGCTGGCCATGGCGGTGTGCGAGATCGGCTCGATCAGCGAACGCCGCACCGCGATGCTGGTGGACCCGGCGCTGTCCGGCCTGCCCGCGTTCCTGACTCCGAAGCCGGGCCTGAATTCCGGCTTCATGATTCCGCAGGTCACCGCTGCGGCGCTGGTCTCGGAAAACAAGCAGCGCGCCTACCCGGCCAGCGTGGATTCCATTCCCACCTCGGCCAACCAGGAAGATCATGTGTCGATGGCCGCGCACGGCGCGCGCCGCCTGCTGCAGATGGCCGAGAACGCGGCGAATGTAGTGGGCATCGAACTGCTCGCCGCCGCGCAGGGCTGCGACTTCCACACCGGGCTGCGCTCCAGCGATGCGCTGGAAGCAGTGCGCCAGCGCCTGCGCGCGCAGGTGCCGACCCTGCAGGACGACCGTTACTTCCACCCGGATATGGTCGCCGCCACGGCGCTGGTGCGCAGCGGCGCGCTGGCCGAAGGGCTGGCCGAGGTGCTGCCACAGGTGGAGCCGCTGGCATGAACGCCCACCCGGACTGGCTGCAGGTGCACGAAGGCGATGCACCGCTGATCGTCAGCTTCCCGCACACCGGCACCGAGCTGCCCGACGCGCTGGCTGGCGACTTCGTGTCGCCGTGGCTGGCCCGCCGCGACGCGGACTGGTGGGTGCATGAGCTGTACGACTTCGCGCAGCGGATCGGGGCGACCACGGTCCGTTCAGCGATCTCGCGCTCGGTGATCGACCTCAACCGCGACCCCAGCGGGGTCTCGCTGTATCCCGGCCAGAACACCACCGGACTATGCCCGCTGACCACCTTCGACAACCAGCCGCTGCACCATCCCGGCCGCGAGCCGGATGCGGCGGCGATCGCCCAGCGTCGCGATACCTGGTTCGCGCCGTACCACGACGCGCTCACCGCGCAGATCGCACGGCTGCGCCAGCGCCACGGCACGGTGGTGGTGTACGACGCGCATTCGATCCGTTCGCATATTCCGCACCTGTTCGACGGTGAGCTGCCGCAGTTCAACCTGGGCACGGCCGGTCCGTCCGGCACGCCGGACACCTCGTGCGACAACGCACTGAGCGATGTGGTGGAGAACCTCTGCCGGATCAGCGGCATGAGCCACGTGCGCAACGGCCGCTTCAAGGGTGGCTGGATCACCCGCCACTACAGCGACATTCCCGGCGGCGTACACAGCCTGCAGATGGAGCTGGCCTGCCGCGGCTACATGCACGAGCCCGAATTGGTAGACGTGCACAGCTGGCCCACCCCGCTCGACCCCGACCACGCTGCACCGCTGCGCCAGACCCTGCAGCAGGTGCTCAACGCCTGCCTTGAATTCGCGAACTCCCGGAGTGCTGCATGAGCTGTCACGATTCCACCCGCATCATCATCGCCCCCACCGGCACCACGCTCACCGCCAAGAGCTGGCTGACCGAAGCGCCGCTGCGGATGCTGATGAACAACCTGCACCCGGACGTGGCCGAGCGCCCGCAGGAACTGGTGGTGTACGGCGGCATCGGCCGCGCCGCGCGCGACTGGGAAAGCTATGACGCGATCGTGGAAACCCTGACCCGTCTTGAAGACGACCAGACCCTGCTGGTGCAGTCGGGCAAGCCGGTCGGCGTGTTCCGCACCCATGCCGACGCGCCGCGCGTGCTGATCGCCAATTCCAACCTGGTGCCGCGCTGGGCCAACTGGGACCACTTCAACGAGCTGGATAAGAAGGGCCTGGCCATGTACGGCCAGATGACCGCCGGCAGCTGGATCTACATCGGCGCGCAGGGCATCGTGCAGGGCACTTACGAGACGTTTGTGGAAATGGGTCGCCAGCACTACAACGGCAGCCTGGCCGGCAAGTGGTTGTTCACCGGCGGCCTGGGTGGCATGGGCGGCGCGCAGCCGCTGGCTGCGGTGATGGCGGGTGCTTCGTGCCTGGCGGTGGAATGCCGCAAGAGCAGCATCGAAATGCGCCTGCGCACCGGCTACCTGGACACCTGGACCGACAACCTGGACGAGGCCCTGCGCCTGATCGAGGAATCGTGCACGGCGAAGAAGCCGCTGTCGGTTGGCCTGCTCGGCAACGTGGCCGACGTGCTGGATGAACTGCTGCTGCGCGGGGTCAAGCCGGACCTGCTGACCGACCAGACCTCCGCACATGACCCGGTCAACGGCTACCTGCCGCAGGACTGGACCGTGGAAGAGTGGGACGAGAAGCGCGTTTCCGCGCCGAAGGAAGTGGAAAAGGCGGCGCGTGCCTCGATGGCCAACCACGTGCTGGCCATGCTCGGTTTCCATGCGCTCGGCGTGCCGACCGTGGACTACGGCAACAACCTGCGCCAGATGGCGCTGGAAGAAGGCGTGGCCAATGCGTTCGACTTCCCCGGCTTCGTGCCGGCCTACATCCGTCCGCTGTTCTGCCGCGGCATCGGCCCGTTCCGCTGGGCTGCGCTCAGTGGCGATCCGGAAGACATCGCCAAGACCGATGCCAAGGTCAAGGAACTGATTCCGGACAACCCGCACCTGCACCGCTGGCTGGACATGGCGGCCGAGAAGATCAAGTTCCAGGGCCTGCCGGCGCGCATCTGCTGGGTCGGCCTGGGCGACCGCGACCGGCTGGGCCTGGCGTTCAACGAGATGGTCGCCAACGGTGAGCTGAAGGCACCGGTGGTGATCGGCCGCGACCACCTGGACAGCGGCAGCGTGGCCTCGCCCAACCGCGAAACCGAAGCGATGGCCGACGGCTCGGACGCGGTCTCGGACTGGCCGCTGCTCAACGCCCTGCTCAACACCGCCAGCGGCGCGACCTGGGTGTCGCTGCACCACGGCGGCGGCGTCGGCATGGGCTTCTCGCAGCACGCCGGCATGGTGATCGTGTGCGACGGCACCGAAGCGGCCGCCAAGCGCATCGCGCGCGTGCTGTGGAACGACCCGGCCACCGGGGTGATGCGGCATGCGGACGCCGGGTATGAGATCGCTATCGAATGTGCGAAGGAAAAGGGGTTGGACCTGCCGGGCATTCTTTGAGGCACGATCCGCTGTCCGGAATCCGACATCACCACCACCCCACGGTCGTCCTGGCCGTGGGGTTCACGCCGGACTGACCCACGCGCCTTAGCCTCTTCACCATTCCTGCAACAGGAGGTGCGGATGGCCGGGCGACGCGTTCGAAACGTGGGTGTGCTCCATGCACTGCTGCTGGGCCCGCCCTGCGCCTTTGGGGCCGAACCTCCAGCGGCGTCCACCGACCCGGTCACGCTGGACCGCATCACCGTGGTGGGACGCCAGCAGAACCTGCTGGGCGTCGCCACCACCGCCTCGGAAGGCAGCCTGGACCGCCAGGAGCTCGAGCGGCGACCGCGACTGCGTCCCGGTGACATGGCCGAGTTCATCCCCGGCGTCGCCGCGACCCAGCACTCCGGTTCGGGCAAGGCAAACCAGTATTTCCTGCGCGGGTTCAACCTGGACCACGGCACCGACTTCGCGCAGTACCTCGAGGACATGCCGATCAACCTGCGCAGTCACGGCCACGGCCAGGGCTATTCGGACCTCAACTTCATCATCCCGGAGCTGGTCGACGCGCTCAGCTATCGCAAGGGTCCGTATTACGTCGACGTGGGCGACTTCTCGTCCGCGGGCTCGGCGCGTTACGTGCTGGCCGACGGCATGCCGCGCGGGTTGCTGCAGCTGGAGGCCGGCCAGGGCGGCTATCGCCGCGTGGTGGCCGCCGACAGTGGCACGTTCGGCAGGGTGACCGTGACCGGTGCACTGGAGGTGCAGGGTTACGATGGGCAGTGGGACGATATCGACGAGGACGTCGACAAGAAGAACGCGATGCTGCGCGTGTCCGCGCCGCTGGGTAATGGGCAGGCGCATGCGCTGCTCATGGCCTATGACAATCGCTGGAACTCGCCGGATCAGATTCCAGCGCGTGCGGTGGCGGAGGGGCTGATCACCGAGCGCGGGTCCATCGACACCACGCTGGGTGGCGATTCGCGCCGCCATTCGCTGTCGGCCGGCTGGCAGGGTCGATGGCTGGGCGGTGAGACGCGGGTCAGTGCGTACTGGATCGACTACGGCCTGTCGCTGTGGTCCAACTTCACCTACTTCCTGGATGATCCGGACAGCGGAGATCAGTTCCGCCAGTTCGATAATCGCACCGTCACGGGGTTTCGTGCGGACCAGCAGTGGGAGGGTGACCGCTGGACGCTGCAGGCCGGCCTGGAAGGTCGCCGCGATGACATCGGTGCGGTGGGGCTTGCCCGCACCGTCGAGCGCCGGATGCTCGACTACATCCGCAATGATCGGGTCGACGAACGCAGCCTCGGCGGCTGGCTGGGTGGGTCGTATCGCCTGACCGACACGCTGCGCATCAACGGCGGCCTGCGCCGCGACCACTACGACTTCGAGGTGGATGCGCTGCAGCCGGAAAACAGCGGCGACGCCAACGACAGCATCACCTCGGCCAAGGCCGGGCTGGCCTGGCGCGTGGCCGAACCGGTCGAGCTGTATGCCAGCTGGGGACAAGGCTTCCATTCCAACGATGCGCGCGGTACAACGCTGCGGCTGGACCCGGTGTCCGGCGAAGCGGCCGACCCGGTAACGCCACTGGTGCGTTCGCGCGGCAGCGAACTGGGCGTGCGCTGGTTCCAGGCCGAGCGGTTCCAGACCACGCTGGCGCTGTGGCAGCTGGAGCTGGATTCGGAGCTGCTGTTCGTGGGCGATGCAGGCAACACTGAAGCGACGCGACCCAGCAAGCGCAAAGGGGCCGAGCTCACGGCTTACTGGTTCGCGCAGCGGCAGTGGAACCTGGAGCTGGAAGCCGCCTACACCGATGCCCGCTTCTCGGACCACGACCCTGCAGGAGACGCCATTCCCGGCGCGGTGCCGTGGGTGGTGTCGGCAGGCTGGAATGCAGAATGGGGAGACGGGTGGCACTCCAGCCTGCGCGTTCGTTACCTGGGGGCGTATCCGCTGATTGAGGACGTCAGTGTCGAATCAGACGGCGCCACCATCGCCAACCTTGCGGTCGGGAAGCGCTGGAAGAACTGGGGTGTGGAGCTGGATGTGCTCAACCTGTTCGATTCGAACGACCACGATATCGACTACTACTACGCCTCGCGCCTGCCTGGCGAGCCGGATGAGGGCGTGGAGGATCTTCATTTCCACGTGTTCGAACCCAGAACGATCCGCGTACGGTTGACGTACCGTTTCTAATCTCCGTACGCACCCTACGGGTGACGGCGGGCGCGCAACCTGTTAACTTTCGCGCCCTCAACGCGGTTTACAGGTCGTCGTGCCTGCCGCTGCCCGCTCCGTACTGGTTCCAGACGCATGCCTGTTCTTCGTTCGTTGTACCGCCCCACCCTGTCTCCCCTGCCCCTGGCCCTGTGCCTCGCCCTGACGGCCACCGCGCAGGCCGCCCCGGCCGATGCACCCACGACGCTCGACGCGGTCAGGGTGACCGCCGCCAGCGACGCCGACCAGGCCCGCGCCGCGCTCAAGCGCGTTCCGGGCGCCGGCAACGTGATCGACCTGGCCCAGGCCGACGGCCGCCTGGCCGGTACCGCCGACGTGCTGGCCTACCAGCCCGGTATCAGCGCGCAGTCGCCCGGCAATGAGGGCACCAAGGTGTCGATTCGTGGCTCCGGCATCAACCGGGGCCCGGGTGCACACGCCTCCGGCATTTCTGTGTCGCTGGATGGCCTGCCGCTGACCGGCCCGGGCGGCACGCCCTACGAACTGCTGGAACCGCTGTGGCTGAGCCGCGCGGAGGTGCTGCGCGGGGCCAATGGGTTCGAACGCGGCGCGCTGGCGCTGGGCGGTGCGATCAACTACGTCAGCCGCAGCGGTCGCGATGCGGCCGGGCTGGAGCTGCAGTACGAGGCCGGCAGCCGCGGTTACCAGAAGCGCAGCGTGGGCTACGGCGGGATCGCCGGCAGCGTCGACTACTACCTGGCCTATACCGATACCGAGTACGACGGCTACCAGCAGCACGCCGCCGGCGACGGCAAGGGAGCGATGGCGAACGTGGGCTGGCAGATCAACCCGCAGCTGGAAACGCGCTTCTTCCTGCGTTACCGCGAGACCAACCACGAAACGCCCGGGCGCCTGACCCGCGAGCAGATCCGCAACGATCCGCGCGCCGCCAACCCGGCCAACCTGGCCATCGATGCGCGCCGCCCGCAGCCGGGCAGCACCTGGCTCGGCAACATGACCACGCTGCAGATCGATGCCGATTCCTCGCTGCAGGCCGGGCTGGTGTACCACCACTACCCGATGGACCTCAACGAGAGCCTGTACCGGCAGCAGCTGGACTACACCAACCTCAATGCCACGCTCGACTACCGGCGCGCGCATGCGCTGTTCGGCCGCGACAGCGTGACCACGGTGGGGCTGCGCGTGACCCACGACCTGGATGCGGACGTGCGCGAAACGCTGCGCTTCCCGAGCAATGGCTACCCGGCCGGTACCCACACGCGCGACTTCTCGCACCACGGCACCAACAGCTCGCTGCACGTTAGCAACGAGCTGGCGGTAGACGAGCGCCTGCGCGTGCAGACCGGGCTGGCGCTGATCAACACGCGCAAGGACGTGCAGGTCACATGGCCGGCCACGCCGGAGCGGCTGCGCGGCAGCGAGTGGGATTACGCACCTCGGCTGGGCTTCACCTGGCAGCAGACCGCCGCGACCCAGTGGTTCGGCAACCTGAGCCGTTCGGTGGAACCGGCGCATCCGTGGTCGATGATCTGGGGCAGCAATCTGTATTTCGCACCGGGTAACGGCGCCTCCAGCGGTCGCCAGCGCGCGCCGGTGGACCTGCAGAACCAGACCGCGACCACGCTGGAACTGGGTGCGCGTGGCGACAGCATGTTGGGTCGCTGGGAACTGACCGGGTACTACGCGCAGGTGCGGCACGAGCTGCTCAGCGTGGAGGTGGCGCCGGTACCGAACCTGTTCGTGGCCGAGAACAATGCCAGCCCGACCGTGCACCGTGGCATCGAGGCCGGGCTGGACAGCACGCTGTGGGAGGGCGGCGAGGGTCGCCTGTCGCTGCGCCAGGCGTATACCTTCAGCGACTTCCGTTACCGCCACGATGCGCGCTTTGGCGACAACCGGCTGCCGGGCCTGCCGCGCCACTACTACCAGGGCGAGCTGCGCTTCGATCATCCGGGCGGGTTTTATGCGGCGCTCAATACCGAGTACGCGTCGTCGATGTTTGTCGACTATGCCAACAGCTTCCGTGCGGACAGTCATCTGATCTTCGGTACGCGGGTGGGGTTCGATGCGCCGGGTGGGCGTTGGCAGGCTTGGGTGGAGATGCGGAACCTGGGCGACAAGCATTACGCGGCTACGGTGACGCCGGGGTACAACGATGGTGGGAAGGATGTGGCGCGGTCCACGCCGGGGGATGGGCGTGGGGTTTATGGCGGGGTGCGCTGGCGGTTCTGACACGCGTGGCGTGTCACTACGCGTGAGTCCTGCGTACGTTTGGGGTTAGCCCAGCGTACGTGTGTCAGTAGAAATACGGGTGTGGGGCGCGGTGGGCTGGTGGAGACTGGGGCTTCCTTGGCCGCCTTGCGGAGCTTCCCGTGAACCAGCTCGCCTCTACCCTCGCCTGCTCCCTGTTGCTCTGCCTCGGCGTTGCTGCCAGCGCCCAGGCGCAGAAGGTCGGCGATACCGCCGCGCAGCGTTTTGCCGCCCTCGACAAGAACGGCGATGGACGAGTCAGCGATGACGAGTACGACGGGGCGGCGCTGTTCCGGCTGCTGGATGGGGACCGCAACTACAAGGTCACCGTCGAGGATATCCAGGAGGTGGTGGGCCCGGACCGCGATGGCCAGCTCACCGCGGCCGACCGGATCCGGGTGGCCGATCTGAACGGCGATGGCGAGCTCACCGAAGAAGAGGTGTCGCGCGTGGCTGACATGCGCTTCCAGTCGCTGGACGTGGACCACGACAACAACCTGACCTTCGCTGAATTCCAGTCCGGGTTCTGGCGGCCCTGAGCCACTGTCCCGGCAACAAGGTGGAAGGGGCTTGACCTGGATCAACCCCGACGCCGGCGTACTGTCTAGGCTGGAATTCCCCTCCCTGGAATTCCTCCATGAACATCCTGCTGGGCCTGATGCCCTTTCTGGTTTTTGCCGTTGCCGCGCGCCTGTTCGGCACCTCGGGCGCGCTGTGCGCGGCCGCCCTGACCGCGTTGATCCTGTGCGCGCGCGACTGGACCGGCCCACGCCGGCATTGCGGGCTGCTTGAGCTGGTGTCACTGATCGTGTTCGGTAGCTTGGCCGTGTATGCCGGCCTGACCCGACCGGCGTGGCCGGTGATGGGCGTGCGCCTGGCGGTTGATGCGGTGCTGCTGCTGGTGATGCTGGCATCGCTGCTGATCGGGCGCCCCTTCACGCTGGGCTATGCCCGGCCGGAAGGCGATCCGGCTGTATGGCTGACGCCGCGCTTCATCCGCGGGCACTACGTGGTATCCGGTGTGTGGACCGCAGCGGTGGCGGCGATCGTGGCGGCCGACGCGCTGGTGCTGGTGTGGCCCAATGCACTGATGGTCGGCGTGGCGGTGATCGTCACCGCCCTGCTCGCTGCCAGCCGTTTCACCAGCCGTTATGCGGCTTCCCTGCGGACCTGATCCAGGCCCGCCTCGGCGGCCGCCATCGCCTGCAGGCGCTCGCGGCCGCGCACTTCCACTTCACGCCCGTCCAGCGCGACCAGGCCCTCGGCCTGGAAGCGGCGCAGCAGCCGGCTGAGCGTTTCCGGTGCCAGCCGCAGGTAACTGGCGATATCCATCCGCGACATGGTCAGCTGCCAACGGCTGGCCGAATAGCCGCGTGCGGCCATGCGGTCGGCCATGCCGATCAGGAACGCCGCCAGGCGCTCGTCGGCGCTGTTGTTGCACGACAGCTGCGTGGCGCGGGCGATGTCGCGGCTGAGCAGCCGGAACAGCTTGGCCTGCAGCTGCGGCATGCGGGCCGACAGGGAGGCCGCCACGCGGAACGGCAGGCGGCAGGTGGTCACTGTGTCCAGCGCGATGGCGTTGCAGGGATGGCGCTCTTCATCGATCGCACTGAGCCCGAGGATGTCGCCCGGCATGTGGAAGCCCAGGGTCTGCTCGCGCCCTTCGCGGTCGATCGAATACGTCTTCACCGTGCCCAGCCGGATCACGGCGATGTGCTGGAACGGGTCGCCCTGGCGGAACAGGAAACTGCCGGCGTGGACCGGGGCGGTGTGCTCGATGAGGCCGTCGAGCTCGTGCAGGTTGCCTGCCTCCATGGAACCGGGAAAACAGTCCGATACCAACGGGCAGGACTGACATTCGCGGCAGCGCGCCGACGGCGCACCAAAGCTAGTACCCATGACATGTAACTCCAGCACTACAGCGTCGCCCGGTAACCGGGCACTGGCAGGACTGGATATGCCTGCCGCCTTCCCCCTGTCTGATGCGCAGAACAAAAGCGATGAGGCGGGCCGTCGTGAAGGCGTGGTGCCGTTCGGCCGGACCGGCGATGGATGCCGGGGGTGCGGCACCGCAGGGGGCGGTGGCGCGCGTGATCCAATATGTGGACCACGGTTCCATGATATTTATTGGAACACCGTTCCGCAATATGAGAATCATCAGTATTTCTACTGGTTCTTCGTATTCAGGAGGCGATTTCGTTCCGCTTGACCCAGGTCAAGAAGCGGCGTCTGGCAGTCCCTAATGTGTGCTCACCGGCCGCACTGACGCGGATCACGGACCCTCAAAATCTTTCGGAGTAATCGCATGAACCGCATGACCCGCCTCGCCCCCTTCGCCCTGTTCGGCGCCCTTGTACTGGCCGGTGCTGCCCAGGCTGAGCCGGTGGTCAACATCGGCGAACGCCACGGCGACCTGCGCACCGCGCAGGAACACATCGTGCAGGCCTACCAGCTGGTCGGTGCCGCCCAGCAGAACAACGTGGAAGGCCTCGGCGGCCATGCCGAACGCGCGCGCCAGCTGCTGATCCAGGCCGACGCGGAGCTGCGCCAGGCGGCGACCTCGGCCAACAACAACGGCCGCCCCTGATCGGCGACCGGTGCGAAGCGCCAAAACAACAACGCGGCCCCAGGGCCGCGTTTTTTGTTGGATGTACGACCCTCAACGACGTGGCACCGCCGCCACCCGCGCACGCGGCGACGTACGCGCAAGCTCCCCCACGATCTGCGTGGCCACCTGCGCCTCATCCGCCGTACGCCCGAAGTGATCCACGTACCGACCATTGCGGTCGAGCAGAAACACGAACGTGGAGTGATCCATCATGTACTGGCCCGGTTTCCCGTAGGGCACCTTCTTGTAATACACGTGGTAGCTATCGGTGATCGCAGTAATCTGCGCCGGCGTGCCGGTCAGCCCCACCATGTCTGGCCCGAACAGCGACACGTAACTCTTCATTTTCGCCGGCGTGTCGCGTTCCGGATCGATGCTGACGAACACCGGCGTCAACGACGGCCCACCCGCCTTCTGCACGCGCCGCGCAATGCGCTGCACGCGGGCCAGGTCGGTCGGGCACACGTCCGGGCAGCTGGTGAAACCGAAGTACAGCAGCACCGGCTTGCCGTGGAAGCTGCGGTCGGTCACCGCCTGGCCGTTCTGGTCGGTGAGCTTGAACGGCCCGCCGATCAGGGTCTGGTTCTGCGCCGCCAGCGGCTGCATCGACAGCAGCAGCAACGACAACGATACCGCCGGTACGAACGCCGGCCACAGGCTCCGCAGCATGTCAGTGCGCTCCTTCATAGGTCAGCGCGAAACCGACCAGGTTGGAATCCTGCCCGGCCTGCGCCTGGCTGCCCACCGAGAACGCCATGGTCAGCTGACCGGTGACCCGGTAGCCCATGCTCAGTTCGTTGAGGTAATCGTGCCGCCCTGCCCCGGGCGCCCACGGACGCCGCTTGTCGGTGCGGGTGGCGCCGAACACCCAGCGCCCGTAGTCCACCGTCACCGAGGTGGTGAGGTAGCGGGTATCGTTGCCGGCCACCGCATCTTCATTCTGCACGTCGGCGTATTCCACCAGCGGCACCACGTCGAAGTAGCGGCCGCGCAGGGTGCTGTCCAGGTCCGCGCTGGATGCCGGCGCCCAGATGTAGCGCGCCGAGACCACGCTGATGATCTCGTCATCGGCAGGGCCGGTATCGGGCTGGGCCACGCCGGCACGGTTGCGCATGTAGCCCGCTTCCAGTTCCAGGAACGGCAGTGCCGGAATCGAATTCCAGTTCACGGTGAGCGCGTACGAGTCCAGCTTGCCGGTGTTGGCCGGCCCGCCGTCCGAGCGCTGCGCGCGCCCGCCACTGCGCAGGAACGGCCGGCTCAGTTCGGTGGTGTCGGCGGTGTAGAGGTTCACGCCGCCCTGCACCATGCCGGCCTTCTGCCCGAACCAGCGATAGGCATAGGTGGCGCCGAGCATGCCGCCGAGGTCGTAGGTCGACACGAAATCGTTGGTGTACAACCCGGGTGCGGCGTCCATGGCGCGCCCGAACGGCACCTGCAGTTTGCCCACCTGCAGCTGCGTGTGCTGGGTAAGCTTGTAGTAGTTCAGTTCGTTGATCACCAGCCCGATGTCGCCGAAGGTCCGCTTCTCGCCGGTGGCCGGCGGGTTGATCGGATTGAGTTCGGTCGACAGCCGGATCTGGTCGTTCGGACTGAAGCGTACGTAGAAGCTGCTCTGGATGTCCGGGTAGAAGTCGGTGGTGTTGCGCGGCGCAGGCGAGTCTTCAGCGTGGCTGTAGTCGTACTGCAGCACCGCGCTGTAGTCCATGCCGACGTTCGGGTAGTAGCCCTTGTCGGCACGCGCTTCAGTGGAGGCCAGGCCCAGCCCGGCGGTCACGCCCAGCATCAGGGCGGTTCGGCGCACGGTATTCATCAGCGCACCTCCGCGGGCAGCTGCACATTGGTGGGCAGCACGAACTCACGGCCGGTGTTCTGCAGGTAGCTGCAGGTCTGGTTGTCGCCATAGATGCCGCCGAGCGGCGCCAGCTTCACCGCCTGCTCGTAGTCTTCCGGGCGCACCACCTGCACCACCTGCATCATGCCGCCGTCCTCGTGTTCGAGAATGTGGCAGTGGTAGACGAACTTGCCCAGCATCACCGGGTCCTTGAAGGGAATGCGCAGGGTGATCGAGCCGCGCGTGGGAATGAACACGGTGTCGCGGTAGCCGCTGAACGGCACCGGCTTGTCGTTGATCGCCACCACCTGGAAGTCGGTCTGGTGGATATGGAACTGATGCAGTTCCTGCGACGGGTTGTACAGGCGCCACTCTTCCACGTCGCCGAGCTTGACCGTGGTGTTGACCCGGCGCGGGTCGAAGCGCTCGCCGTTGATCATGAAGGCGTCGCCGTCGGTGGGCGAATCCTGGAAGGCGAACTGGCGGACGTTGGCGACCGCGACGTTGCGCAGGTCCTGCGCCGCCGGGTACGCGCTGGTGATCGAGCGGGTCGGCACCGGTGCACCGGCCGAACGCAGCGTGGCGATGCGCGCACCCTTGTACTGGTCGCCGGCGGCGCCGGTGTTGCCGGCGGCCAGCTCGACCGGGTGGTCACCGGCGGGCGGACCCACCACCAGCACGCTGAAGCGCGCCGACGGGCCGATCAGCAGTTCGTCGGTCATCACCTTCTTGGTCACGGTGTTGCCGTCGCGCGAGAGGATCTGCACGTCCTGGCCGTTGATGCGCACGCGGAAATACTGGTTGGCGGAAATGTTGAGCAGATGCCAGAGCTGGGTTTCGCCGGGCTGGATGTCGATCACCGGGTCGGCCTGCCCGTTCACGGTGCGGATCGACGGCGCACTGGTCACGATCGCGCTGGCCAGCTTGCCGGTGCTGGTCTTCTGGAAGTTGCGCAGGACCAGCACGCGCTCCTTGATGCCTTTCAGTTCGGGGAACGGGTCGAGGATGCCGTCGACCAGGATCGGCCCTGCAATGCCGGACTCCACCTGGCGCTGGGCGCCGCCGTGGAAGTGGCTGTGGTACCAGTACGCGCCGGGGCTGTGGTCCGGGGGCAGCTTGAACTGGTACAGGCCCTGCTGGTGCGGGCCGACTTCGCGGAAGATGCTGTCGCCCGAATCCAGCGGCGTCACCGTCATGCCGTGGAAATGCAGGTTGGTCTTTTCGTCCATCTGGTTGTCCAGGGTGACCGCGATGGTGCCGCCCGGCTTCGTCCGGATCAGCGGCGAGTCGTAGTTGCCGTTGAACACCAGCGCGCGGTACGGCTCGCCGCCCACCGACACCTGCGACATCGCCGCGCGCAGGGTGCCCTGGCTGACCCCGTCGGCGCCGTAGCGGATCTCGACCGGCGGCTGCAGCGGTGCCCCCGGGCTGCTGCGCTCGGCCGGCGCCTGCGCGACGGTGGCGCCGGTGAACAGCAGCGCGCCCACCAAGGCCACGGCGTAGAGGTCATGCAGGCGTCGCAGGCGGCGCGCGCGTGAGGGGGTGGGAACGGCGGCTGGGGCGTCCATGGCGATACCTGTAGAAGAAACGGAAAGGGGTGGCTGCGGCGTCAGGTGCCGGCAACCGCCCAGGTGATGAAGGCGGTGGCGATGGTGCTCACCACCAGCCCGAGCAGGAACAGCCAGTCGGCGGCCCACTCGAGGGCCCGGTTGCGCTTGCGGCGACGGGTGCGCAGCGCCCAGTAGGCGCTCAGGCACGAGGCCAGGTAGATCAGGGAGTTGATGCACAGCAGGTCGTCGCCGAAGGTGTCGACCTTGCGCAGCACGATGATCACGTGCAGCACGCCGACCACGGTCATGCACACCCCGATCATCGCGGCCGAGGTGGTGAAGATGTGCACGCACATGTCCTCATCGAGGCTGGGCGTGTGCATGGGGGGCGCAGGTTTGCGTGGGACGGGAGGCATGCCGTTCTCGCTGACGGGACGGGGGGCACGCGCACGGTAGCGGCGGCCGGATGCCGGCCACATGACCCAGATCAAGTCAACGCAACTTTGGCCGCTCAGCGGCCGGTCAACGGCCGGTCAGGCCACGCCACCGTCCACGGTGAAGGTCTGCCCGGTGCACATCGCGCTTTCGTCGGCGCACAGCCACAGCGCCATCTCGGCGATGTCGGCCGGCCGCAGGTGGGTCTTCAGGCACTGCCGCTCCAAGTAACGCGCGGACTTGCCCGGGTCGGCAGCGGCCTTGGCCAGCTGGCGCTCGGTCAGCACCCAGCCGGGTGCGATCGCATTCACGCGGATGCCGTCGCTTCCCAATTCACGGGCAAGGCTGCGGGTCAGCCCTTCCACGGCCGACTTCAGCGTGCAGTACACCGGCACGCCGGGCACGCCGATGCGCCATGCCACCGAGCCGAGATTGACGATGGCGCCCTGCCCGGCCGCGCGCATCGGCACGGACAGCGCCTGGGCGAGGAAAAACTGGTGGCGCAGGTTGACCGCGACGCGGTCGTCCCAGTCGGCCAAGCTGACTTCGCCCAGCGGTTGGGCCTGGTCGTTGCCGGCGTTGTTGATCAGCGCATGTGGGGTGCGCCCGGCCAGCAGGCCCTGAACCGCCGCCAGCGAGGCCTCGATGTCACGCAGGTCGCAGACCGCATGCGCCGGTGGCGCGATGCCCCGCGCCTCCAGCGCTGCCACGGTGCGCTGCGCCGCATCGGAGTCGATGTCCACGAAGCACACCTGGCTTCCCTGCAGCGCGAAGGCTTCCACGATGGCCGCGCCGATGCCCGACGCGCCCCCGCTGACCACCACCACCGTGCCCGCAAGCGAGGGGTACCGGGCCATGTCAGCCGCCGTAACCGCGAACGGGCGCGCCGGCGACATCCACGTCCAGCGCCAGCAGGCTGCCCGACAGCGGCGCGGCGGCCAGCTGGGTGGCGGAAAGGCGGATCCGCGCGGTGGTGATGTACAGCGTCTTCAGTTGCGGCCCGCCGAACGCCAGGTTGGTGGGGCGTGGTACTGGCAGGTCGATGCTGCGCACGACGGTGCCGTCCGGCGCCAGCCGCTTGATCGCCCAGCCGTCCCACATGGCGCACCACACATGGCCCTGCGCGTCGACCGCCAGGCCGTCGGGCATGCCCTCGGAGTCGGTGAAGGTGGCGAACACGCGCTTGTTCGACACGCGGCCGCTTTCCAGCGCGTAGTCGTACACGTATACGGTGCGGCGACCAGAGTCGGCCAGGTAGAAACGGGTATTGTCCGGGCTCCAGCCGAGCCCGTTGCAGATGTGGAAGCCGCCTTCGATCTCGTCGAGTACGCCGTCGGTGTCGAGCCGGTACAGCGCGCCGCGTTCGGGCGTGGCATCGATGGCCAGGGTACCGGCCCACAGGCGCCCCAGTGCATCGCACTTGCCGTCATTGAAGCGGCGTCCGCTCATGTGCAGCGGCGCGGCGATCGGATGCATGTCGCCACCGGGCAGGTCGAGCACGCGGAAGCCGCTCTGGGTGGCGGCGATGAAACCGCCCGAGGTGCGCGGCACCACCACGCCGACCAGTTCGCCCAGCGGCGTGGTCCGCGTATCGCCGGTGACCAGGTTGGAGATGTTGACCGACGGCGCGAGGATGTCCACCCACAGCAGCGAGCGTCCGTCGCCCAGCCAATGCGGGCTTTCGGCCAGGAACGCGCTGTGCGGGATCACGCAGCGCACGTCGTGGTCCACGGCATGGCTCGGCGTGACCGAGCTGCTGATCGACATGAAGGTTTCCCCCACGTTGCCGGCAATGCGCCGCGCCGCTTCGATCACATCGCGGCCCAGCGCATGCAGGCGTTCGAGCGGCAGCCGGAACGACGGGCCGCTGATGCTGACCGCGCCGATGGCTTCGCCGCGGTGGTCCAGGATCGGCGCCGCCACGCCGCTGACGCCGAGTGCGGATTCCTCCACCGACACTGCGTAACCGCGGGCCTTGATCAGGTCCATTTCGCGCTGCAGCTCGGCCAGGTCGAGGATCGAATGCGGCGTAAGCGCGGTCAGCGGTCCACTGCCGAGGTACCGCTGCAGTTCTTCGGGCGGGCGATGCGACATCATCGCCTTGCCGATCGAAGTGACCACCGCCGGCATGCGGCTGCCCACGCCGTTGGCCAGGCGCATCGCCTGCACGTGGTCGCGCTGGTCGATGATCAGGATGTCGCGCCCTTCCAGGATGCCGAGCCGGGTGGTTTCCTGGGCGAGTTCGCGCAGCCGCAGCAGCTCGGGCTCGGCCGCGCTGCGCAGGTCGAAATCGCTCCACACCCGGTGCGCCATTTCGAACAGGCGCGTGCCCAGGCGATAGGTCTGGCTGGCCTCGTCCACGCGCACCAGCCGGTATTCGATCAGGGTCTGCAGGATCCGGTGCAGGGTGCTCTTGGGCAGCCCGGAGTACCGGCCCAGTTCGCTGAAGGGCAGCGGGTGCGGCGCGTCGGCGATCAGGGTCAGCAGGCTCAGGCCCTTGGACAGCGCCTGCGCACCGGGAATGGCAAAACGCGGGTCGCCATCGTCCACGACCTCGGCGAGGTCGTCGCGGGATGCGGATTGCCTGGTTCGCGCCATGATCGCTGTCCGGGGCTGGGGCCGACGCTGCCGATCCTAAGTTTTAGAACGGCGTTCCGCAAGTTGGAGCGCACCGCCGCAAACCGTTGCCGCTCCGTGGACGATGCTGAACAGGCAGTAGTTTTACTGGTTGCTTTGCAGCTGAACAGGCCTGTGCAGCGACGCAGGTCACGTTACAGAATGAATCCGAACCACCGTTCACGGAGTGGCGCATGCCATGGCGGTCGCTGGAAATGGCCCTGTTCACGGTGCTGGCGCAACCGGCAGCGGCGGTAGTCGCGCGGGAAGACCCCAGCGCCCGCGCCACGCCCTCGGTGACGGCCTTGGACCGGATCACGGTGACCGCCCAGCACCGCGAGGAGAACGTGCAGCGCATCGCGCTGGCGGTGTCGGTGGTGGACGGGCAGGCCCTGCAGCGCCGCCAGGCGGTCGATATCAGCCGGCTGCAGGCGCTGGTGCCCAGCGTGACCTTCTCGGCGGGCAATGAGCTGCGCAACAACGCCATCCGAATCCGCGGCGTCGGCACCGACGTGTTTTCCACCGGGGTGGAACCCAGCATCGCCACCGTGGTGGACGGGGTGGTGCTGCAGCGCCCCGGCGCGGCCTTCAGCGACCTGCTGGATGTCGAGCGGGTGGAGGTGCTGCGCGGTCCGCAGGGCACCTTGTTCGGCAAGAACGCGTCGGCCGGCGTGATCCAGGTGATCACCCGCGCACCGGATTTCGAACGCCGCAGCGGCGCCCTGTCTGCCCTGCTCGCACAGGACAACGAGCAACGCCTGGAAGCGGCCGTGTCCGGACCGCTCAGCGAACAGCTGGCCTACCGGCTGGCGGCGTTCGAGCGCAGCCGCGATGGCGATGCCGAGAACCTGCGCGATGGGCGCACGTTCAACGACCAGCGCGCGTATGGCGTGCGCGGCAAGCTGCAGTGGCGGTCGGCCGACCGGCGCTCTGACGTGACCCTCAGCGCGGATGTGAGCCGGTTGGACGCCGATTGCTGCGCGCTGCCGCTGACCCAGGCCACGACCGATCCGCGTGCCCTGCCGACCGGCACCGCCGTCGGCCGCGACAACGACCAGGTCAACAATGACGTGATGCCGTTCGTGCGGCAGAAGAATGCCGGCGCGGCACTGACCGCGCGGATCGCGCTGGGCCGGCACACCTTGACCAGCATCACCGGCTGGCGCCGCTTCGACAACGACAGCGACGTGGACCTGGACGACACCCCGGCGCAGCTGGTCACGCGCAACTTCAACATCGAGTCCAGCCGCACCTTCACCCAGGAACTGCGGCTGGCCTCGCCCACCCACACCGCGTTCGACTATCTGCTGGGCGCGTACTACTTCGACGGTGCGGTCCACAATTCGCTGGACCGGCGCGGGCTCAACATCGGCGCGACCACCGGCATCGCGGCCGATGGCCACGTGGTACCGCGCATGCCCGGCGACCAGGCGGTGCTGGCCGGGCATTCGGACGTGGACAGCCGCAATGCCGCGCTGTTCGGGCAGGCCAACTGGCGACCGCGCGAACGCCTGACCCTGACCGCCGGCCTGCGCCTGCTCACCGAGCGCCAGCAGCTGCGCTTCGTGCGGCCGCAGGACGCGCGCTTCAACGGTGCCGACCAACCCGCCACGCTGCCGGCGTTCGGGCCGGTCAGCGGCCGCTACCGCGACAGCGCCAGTATCGGCCGGCTCAGTGCGAGCTATGCGTTCACGCCGGTGGTCACCGGGTATCTGGCTTGGGGCACCGGCTACAAGGGCGAAGGCCTGGCCGCCACGCTGGGTCTGACCGCGGCCCAGTTCGCGCAGCTGCCCGCGCCTGCCGAAACGTCTGAACTGTTCGAGGCCGGACTGAAAAGCACCTTGTTCGACAACGCACTGATGCTGAACCTCACCGGCTTCCGCACCCGCATCGACGACTACCAGGCGCAGACCTACAGCGCGACGCAGGGGCTGTTCCTGCTGACCAGCGCCGGCGGCGTGGCCATCGACGGGGTGGAGCTGGAATTCATTGCGCGCCCGCACGCGTACTTCAGCCTCAGCGGCGGGGTGACCTGGCTGGACGCGCGCTTCGATGGCGTGCCCAATGGCCCCTGCTACACCGGCCAGACCGCCGCGCAGGGCTGCCTGCCGACCGGCAACGGCGGTGCGTTCGTGCAGAACCTGGACGGCAAGCAGTTCATGAACGCGCCGCGCTGGCGCAGCGTACTGGGCGCGCGTTACGACGCGCCGCTGACCGCGAAGATGGATGTGTATGTCCAGGCAGACTACCGCTGGCAGGACGCAGTGGTGTTCGACATCAGCCAGAACCCACGGATGACCCAGCGCGCGTACGGCATCGCCGACCTGTCGGCGGGCCTGATCTTTGCTGATGGCAAGGTCGAACTGGGTGTGTACGTGCACAACCTGGCCGACACCCGCCATGCCGCCAACATCATGCCGGTGAGCACCGCCGGTGGTGCCAACGCGTATGCGCAGCAACTGCCGGGAGACTTCCGCCGACGTGCCGGCCTCAGCCTGCGCATGAACTTCTGACGATGGCGCCGATCGATTTCGCGGTGTTGGCTGCCTACCTGATCGGCACGCTGCTGATCGGCCTGCGCTACGCCGGACGCAACCGGCGCTCGCGCGACATGTTCGCCGCCGGCGGACGCTCGCCGTGGTGGGTGTCCGGGTTGAGCGGGTTCATGACCCTCAAGTCGGCCGGCACCTTCGTGGTCTGGGGCGGGCTGGCCTATCGCGAGGGCGTGGTCGCCATTGCGATCAACACCTGCATCGGCGTTGCCGGACTGCTGGTCGGCAGCCTCGTCGCCGGGCGCTGGCGGCGCACGGGGGTGACCACGCCGGCCGAATTCGTGCAGCTGCGGTTCGGACCGCAGGCGGTGCAGCTGTACACCTGGGCGATGATGGGCATGCGCATCGTGTCCACCGGGGTGGCGCTGTACGCGTTGTCGGTGATGCTGGTGGCGCTGGTACCGCTGGAACCGGGCCACCTGCTGCGCGACGACGCCACCGGGCATCTTTCACTGGCGGTGGCGATCGGTGTGTTCGGCGCGGTGGTGGTGGCCTACACCGTCACCGGCGGGTTGTGGGCGGTGCTGATGACCGACGTGCTGCAGTTCATCGTGCTGCAGCTCGCGGTGCTGTTCGTGATTCCGCTGCTGTGGTGGCAGCTGCACAGCGGCGTGCCGCTGGCACCGGTACCGGAGACCTTCTTCCAGCCCTTCTCCAGCCAGTACACGCTGTGGTTCATGGCCGGCTGGGTGGCGGTGCACTTCTTCCTGGTCGGCGCGGAATGGGCGTTCGCACAGCGCTACATCTGCGTGCCGACCGAGCGCGACGCGCGTTGGAGCGCGTGGTTGTTCGGCGTGCTGTACCTGGTCAGTCCCACCCTGTGGCTGACCCCGCCGCTGCTGTACCGCATGCTGCAACCAGACGCCGACCCCGAGCAGGCCTACATCCTGGCCAGCCAGCTGGTGCTGCCGGCCGGCATGCTGGGCCTGATGATGGCGGCGATGTTCTCGGCCACGGCGAGTGCGATCAGCGGGCAGATCAACGTGTTCGCCGGCGTGCTCACCGAGCAGTTCTACCGGCGCCTGCGCCCGGAGGCGAGCGAGCGCCGACTGGTGGCTGCCGGGCGCCTGTTCGCCCTGCTGATCGGCGCGGCGTTGATCGCGGTGGCGTGGTGCGTGCCGCGCATGGGCGGTGCGGAGAAGATCGTGCTGACCCTGACCGGCATGCTGCTCGGGCCGTTGATGGCGCCGACGATCTGGGGCCTGCTCAGTGGCCGGATCGGAACGCACACGGTGTTTGCTACCGCCGGGATCAGCTTCAGCATCGGCGTGCTGGTGCGACTGGGCATGGACCTGGGCTGGTTCGCCGACAGCGCGCCCGCGCGCTGGATACAGGCCAACCCACGACTCACCGACGTGCTGGTCGGTGCGGTGTTGCCGGTGGTGATCCTCTCGATATCGCACGTCATCGCGAAAGGTCCCGCGCCACAATGGCAGCGCGTACGCGCGCGCATTGACGCCTATGCGCCGACGCCGATGACGACCGTCGACGCGAACGATCACGCGCCGGCGCGCACCGTTGCGATCTCGCTCACCGTGACCGGCGTGCTGACGCTGGTACTGATCGCCTTCAACGACAGTGGGCGCACCGCCCTGCTGATGTTCGGCGCGATCCTGCTGCTGATCGCCGCCGTCGCCTGGCGGCGGGTGGTGCGCCAGCTGCGTGCGCAGCACCCGGGCTGAGCCTTGCTGCCATGTTCGCCGCGCTTGACCTGGGTCAAGTGGCGGCCCCGCGCGGGCTCGTAATGTCCTCCCCCAGCGATGCCAGCGGCGGACGCACCCTCTCCCCCGTCCCTGCTGCCCTCGCCCCCAACCCTTTTTTCGGAGACAGCAATGAAGCGTTTTTCCCTCGGAGTGGCGATGCTGCTCCTTCTGCCCTGGTGCGCACTGAGCGCCCAGGCCGCCCCCGCAAGCGCGAAAGCGGCAGCACCTGCCGGCAACGTGGAGCCGATGCCGGCCGCCAACTGGCTGTTCGTGCAGACCGGCAATGGTTTCCAGTCCGACGGCAAGACCCTGACCCTGAAGGGCGTGGGCGAGCAGACCCTGATGTTCACCGACCGCCCCGAGCGCATGACCGGTGACGTGTCCACCGCCAGGTTCGTCAGTTACTGGGGCAGCGGCAAGGACGATTTCCAGAAGGACCCGCCCAACGCCACGGTCTCTACCGTGGTCAACGGCAAGACCGACCTGGCCGTGGTCGAGCTGACCAACCCGCGCCTGAGCGGCAACAACCTGACCTATGACATCCGCGTGCTGGGCGGCACCCTGCCCGACGCCGGCCAGCATGCCAGCGTGTTCATCGACTGGTGGTACGGCCCGGCGATGTATGGCCCGCGCCCGTGGGGCTGGGGCGGCGGTCCGCACCCGTATCCGGGTGGGCGTTGCTGGCGCGGCCCGTATGGCCACCTGCACTGCCAGCCCTGGTGGGGCTACTGAGAACCGGTTCGCGTCTTGAATCCAGGGCCGCACGCATCGCGTGCGGCCTTTTTTCTGGCAAGGTGGGCGGGCGATCCCGGCCTGACCAATGGAAAGCATCATGTGGAATGAATTCAGCCATGCCTTCCTGGTGATCTTCACCAGCCTGCTGCCGGTGATCAACCCACCCGGCGCGGCGCTGATGGTGCTGGGCCTGATGCCCGATGCAACGCAGAAGCAACGCGCCCACGTGGCGCGCGCGGTGGCGTTCAACAGCCTGGTGATGCTGGCGGTGTCGATCAGCATCGGGGCCTGGGTGTTGTCGTTCTTCGGCATCTCGATCCCGGTGCTGCGCCTGGCCGGTGGCCTGGTGATTGCGGCCACCGGATGGCGGCTGCTCAATGCGCCGGCGCAACCCGAGCGCGTCTCGCTGACCGGTGCGGCCCAGGCCGAGGCACGCCAGGACCTGGACCTGGACGCCACGGTCGAATCGCAGACCTTCTATCCGTTCACCCTGCCCCTTACCGTCGGCCCCGGCGCCATTGCGGTGGCGACCGCCGTGGGCACCACCTCGCCGGAACAGGGCCCGGAAGTGGTGCATGTGGTGGCGGCGGCCAGCGCGCTGGTGGCACTGTGCGCGCTGATCTACCTGTGCATGCGTTATGCCGGCCGGCTGCAGGCCCTCCTCGGCCGCACCGGCATGCAGGTGATGCTGCGCCTGCTGGCCTTCGTGATCCTGTGCATCGGCGTGCAGATCGGCTGGCTGGGCCTTTCTGAACTGCTCGGGCTGCCCGCGCCGCACTGATCGGCCTGGCTTGACCCAGGTCAAGAAGCAGCGCGCGCATCGCCCTAGGCTGTGCGCACTCCCTTCCTGGATCGCCTGTCATGCCCCCGCTTCCTACCGTTCTCGTTTCCGGCGCCGGTGTCGCCGGGCTCGCCACCGCCTGGTGGCTGCGCCACTTCGGCTTCCCCGTCACCGTGGTGGAAAAGGCACCGTTGCTGCGCGATGGCGGGCATGCGGTGGATATCCGCGGCGTGGCGCTGGAGGTGGTCAAGGCCATGGGCCTGCACGACACGCTGCAGGCGCAGCGCACCCACCTGCGCGGGCTGAGCATGCTGGATCGCCAGGGCGAACCGGTCAGCGTGGATGACAGCCGCACCTTCAGCGGCGGCAAGCTCGACAGCGCCGACATCGAAATCTTCCGCGACACCCTGTGCCGGGTGCTGGCCAGCGCGGCCGAGGCCAGCGCGGACATCTGCTTCGACGAACACATCACCGCGCTGACCCCCGGCGCGAACGGCGTGATCGTGAGTTTCGCGCGCCAGCTCTTGCGCACCTACGACGTGGTGATCGGTGCGGACGGCGTGTACTCGCCGGTGCGCAGCCATGCCGTGCAGCCGGGCGACGACTGCCTGCTGCCGCTCGGCGGCGCGCTGGCGTTCTACAGCGCGCCCAACCTGATGGCGCTGGACGGCCGCGAAGGGATGTACCGCGACGCCGAACTGGGCGTGGTGGTCTACCCCGATGCCAGCGGCCGCGAGCTGCGCGTGGGCGCAGGGTTCGGTGCCGAGGTAAACAGCGCGCTGCGCCACGACGTGGCCGCGCAGAAGGCGCTCACCCGCACGCAACTGCGCGGGCTGGGGGGCCGCTGGCAGCCGCTGGTGGACGCGGTGGGCAGCACCGACGCCTTCTACTTCGGCGAACTGGTGCAGGTCAAACTGCCGTGCTGGTCGAAGGGCCGGGTCGCGCTGGTCGGTGACGCGGCGCATTGCGCTTCGCCGTTCTCCGGCCAGGGCACCAGCCTGGCGCTGGTCGGCGCGTTCGTGCTGGCCCGCGAACTGGCCAACACACCGACCACGCCGGAAGCCGCGTTCGCCCGCTACGAAGCGCGCATGCGCGCCTTCGTCGACCTCAACCAGGCGCTGGTGGACATGAACCGCCAGGGCCCGGTACCGGATGCGCAGATGGCGGCCGCCGCCAATGGCATCGACCTGCCCGACCTGCCCGACCTGCGCGCCGCATGAGCGCCCGCCCGCGCCAACCGATATCCTCCCGCCCCTGCCTGCCCTGCTGGTGTTTCCCATGCCCCTGATGACGACGTCACGCGGTCCTGCGCATTGGACCGAAACCGCTTCCCCCACCGATGCACCGCCGGTGGTGCTGATCCATGGACTGGGCGGCGACGCCACGTTCTGGGTCGCCGAACAACACGCGCTCGCCGACCGCTTCCGGGTGCTGGCGGTGGACCTGCGCGGTTCCGGCAAGACGCCGGGGGGCACCGCGCCCTTCTCGATTGAAGACCTCGCGCAGGATGTCCTTGCGATCATGGACGCCGCCGGCATCGATGCCGCCCACGTGGTGGGCTTCTCGATGGGCGGAACGGTGGCGCAGGCGCTGACACTGGCCGCGCCGCAGCGGGTGCGCAGCCTGGTGCTGGCCGCTACCTTCGCGCACACCGGCACCCAGGCCGAGCTGTTCCTGAAGGCGATCGGCGCGGTCTACGCCAGTGGCGCCACGCCGAAGCAGATCTTCGAGCTGGTGTTGCCGTGGTTGTTCTCCGATCGCTTCCTGTCCAGCCCGGCCGCCGCCCCGTACCTGGATTACCCGGAGAACGCCGACGACGAGCAGGACCGCGACGACTGGCTGCGCCTGCTGCAGGCGATGCTGGCCTTCGACGGTCGCCCTGCCCTGTCGCGGCTGCGCATGCCGACCCTGGTGATCGGCGGCGATGAAGATCGGCTGGCCCCGCAGGAAGGCGTGCATGCGCTGGCCGCGGGCCTGCCGCAGGCCACGCTGTGCATGCTACCCGGCGGGCACCTGATGAACGTGGAATCGCTGCAGCGCTTCGTCGACGCGCTGGCCACGCACTTCGTGGCGCACGCGGGCACTGCGGAGCTCACACCAGCGATGCCAGCATGAAATAAGGCAGGTACATCGCAAACAGCGCGCTGACCGCACCGAGCACGGCCGCACCGAGGCCGAACACGCCGGCGGCAATGCGCACGTACGGCGTGGTGCGCAGGAACAGCGCGGCGCCGACCAGCACCGGTGCCAGCCAGGCCGTTCCCCAGGCCTGGCTGAACATCCGGGTGATCCACGGCAACGGCTGCCCGGCCGCGCCGAACAGATCGGCGTAGTACGGCATTGCCAGCAGGCCGAACGCGGTCACGATCGCGGCCATGGCCGCGCTCGCGAACAGGCCGAGCCACGGCAGCACGGCGGCACTACGCAGCAGCAGTGGATGTACGGCGTTGATCATTCCGGTCCATGGGAAGGCGGCAGCGTGGCCGTGCCCCACTGCGTGTTGCGCGTGGTGCCCAGCTCGAAGTCCAGCGTACCGCCTTTCTGCACGAAACTGGCCGGCAGCCAACTGGCATCGCTCGGCTTGCCGTTCACGCGCAGGCCCTGCACGTACGGCGCATCCATCGCCGCGCCGCTGGCGGTGACGGTCAACGTGGCGCCCGGGCGCTGGATCACCGCCTTGCGGAACAGCGGGCTGCCGATCACCAGGTCGGCGCGACCCGGATACAGTGGGTACAGGCCGAGGGCGGACCACACGTACCACGACGACATCTGGCCGAGGTCATCATTGCCGGGCATGCCTTCCGGTGCGTTGGTCCAGATCTGGCGCATCGCCTGGCGTACGGTTTCCTGGGTCTTCCACGGCTGCCCGACGAAGTTGTACAGCCACGGCGCGGCAACCGACGGTTCGTTGTCCAGCTCGGCATGCAGCGGGCCGGACTTGGTCACCGCCCAGTCGCCATTTTCCTTGCGGAAGAACGCATCCAGACGCTGGATCGCCGCCTCGCGACCGCCCAGCGTGGCGATCAACCCGGCCGGGTCGAACGGCACCATCCACAGGTACTGCGCGCCGCTGCCTTCCACGAACTCCTCGTCCGAGGCGGGTTCGAAGGTCGGCCAGCTGCCGTCGGCGTTGCGCGGCTGGATGTAACCGGCCTGCGCGGTCGCCTTCGGGTTGTAGAGGTTGCGCCACCAGCCGGAGCGTTCGCGGAACAGCGCGGCACCCTTGGGGTCGCCGGCCGCAACCGCCAGTTCGGCGAGGCCGAAATCGGCGGCGGCCATTTCCAGCGTATCCGACGCGGTGCCCCAGCCCGGCGCACCCACCGGCATGTACTTCAGCGCCATCCACTGGTCCAGGCCCGGGCGCTGGCCCACGCACAGCACCGGGCAGCCACGGCGGCTGAGGTCGCGTTCGGTCGGCACGGTGGCGGCCTGCTTGAGCGAGGCGTACGCGCGCTTCAGGTCGAAGCTTCGTCCACCAAAGGCATGGATCGCGGCCACCGACGGCGGCGAGGGATCGCCGTTCATGACGCCGGTGGCGCCAGTGAGGTGGGTCCAGCGATCCCACACGCCGCCGTTCTGGTCGGCCTGGTTGAGCAGCGACTGCGCGATGTCCGAGCCGACCTGCGGCTGCAGCAGGGTCACCAGCTGCAGCTGCGAGCGGTACACGTCCCAGCCGGAATAGTTGGCGTACTGCGCGCGCTGGCCCTTGGACAACGCATGGACTTTGCCGTCCATGCCGCGGTAACGGCCGTCGCCGTCACTGAACAGGTTCGGCGCGAGCAGCGCGTGGTACAGCGCGGTGTAGAACACGGTGCGCTCATCGGGCGTGCCGCCTTCCACGCGGACCTGCCCCAGCGTCTTGTTCCATTCGGCACGGGTGGCGGCCTGGGTCGCGGCCACGGTGGTGCCGGCCGGGCTTTCGCGGCGCAGGTTGGCGCGCGCGCCGGCTTCGTCGACATACGAGATGCCGATGCGTGCGGTCACGGTCGGGCTGCGCTTGGGGTCGAACTGGATCCAGCCGCCGGCACCCTTGCCGGCCGGCGGGTGGCCCTGCGTGCCGTAGCTGGTGCCACCGCCGCCTTCGCGCGCGCCGGGCTGCACGGTGTCGTCGCGCCAGGTGCCGCCCACTTCGAACGGCTGATCGAATTCGGCGACGAAATGCAGGGTGTAGTAGCTCTCGCGACGGTCTTCGGCGAGGTAACCGCAGAAGTTGCCGGCGGTCACCGAGCCGCGCACGGTGCGGGTGGCCGGGTCGATCACGATGCTGGAATCGGTGCTGCCCACTTCGCTGTCGGAGGTGCGGAACAGCAGGTTGGCCGGCTTGTCGGCGGGGAACTGGAACTGACCGACGGCGGTGCGCGCGGTGGCGCCGAGGTTGACCACCACGCCGTTGTCGAGGGTGAGCGTATAGGCGCCGGGGCTGGCGCTTTCGCGCTTGTGGTCGAGCACGCTGGCATAGCGCAGGGCGGCGTCGGCCGAGGACGGCGACAGC
The DNA here is from genome assembly GCF_013185915.1 of Stenotrophomonas bentonitica. Lineage (NCBI taxonomy): Bacteria > Pseudomonadati > Pseudomonadota > Gammaproteobacteria > Lysobacterales > Lysobacteraceae > Stenotrophomonas > Stenotrophomonas bentonitica. The sequence goes on from NZ_JAAZUH010000001.1 coordinate 791,847, forward strand.
TCCACCTTGCTGGTGACCGGCATGATCGGGATGTCGCCACTGGCGCCGGTGCAGCCGGTTCCGGACACGTGGGTCAGGCTGAAGCCCCGCACGCCGTTGCCGCGCCACTCGTAGCCGCCGGGCGCCGCGAACGCGAAGCGCTTGCCGGGCAGCGGGGTCATTTCAGGACTGAAGGCGACCATGCCGAACGGCACCGACGGACCCGGATACACGTTGCCGGCGTTGGTGGTGCCGATGAAGGGATTGACCTCGGCGGCGAGGTCGGCGGCCTGCAGGGCGCAGGGCGCGGCGGTCAGGACAAGCGAAGCAGCAGCCAGCATCGTACGGTGCACTACGGACTCCCAGTTGCGCCACGGCCTGCGTGGCTGCCTCGATTGTATCGATCTAAATCAACCCCTCAATGGGACAAATGGCACATCAGAACCCGTCCAGCGTACGCAGGAGCGAGCCGAAGGTGAGATAGAACGCGTCGTGCCCGCCTTCTGCGCGGCCGTAGCCCAGGAACACCGGGCCGAGGAAGGTGTCGGCGCCGACGAAGATGCTGCCGGCGCTCTGCATGCCGTCGGTGTCCACCTGGTCGCGCGCGGCCCAGTAGCCGCCCCACTCCAGGCTGCCGCCCACGTACAGCGGAATTGTCAGCAGCGAATCGGCGTGGGCCACGCGGCGGTAGTACACCAGCCGTGCCAGCGCGGTCTGCGGGGCGAAGATCGACTCTTCGGGGTAGCCGGACAGGTTGCCGAGCCCGCCCAGGAACCCGTAGGTGGCGAGCAGGTCGTCGCCACCGTGCGCGGACGACGCGCGCACGCCCCCCAGCCAGCGATTGCGGCCGTGCGACCAGGCACCGTCCCACTGCAGGCGGGTGACGGCTGCCGGGTCGTCGGTACCCAGCGCGCCGAGGTAGTGCTGGCGGGTAAGCGACAGGCGCTGGCCGCGGCTGGGGAAGGCGGAACTGTCGATGGAATCGTGCCGCAGCTGCCAACCCACGCTGCCCATGTCGGCGCGGTAGTTGCCGAGCTGGGTGGGGTTGCCGACGTCCAGTCGCGCGCGCTCCTGGCCGCGCTCGAGGAAGGTGGCGAATTCCCAGTCCGGATGCGGCGAGTACGCCCAGCGCAGGCCGCCATACCACTGGCTGTAGCGATACTGCGCCAGCGAACCGCCCTGCTCCAGCACCAGGTCGAGGTCGGTGGCACGGTAACGCGCGTACGTGGACAGCGCGTGGCGGCCACTGCCGCCGAACGGGTGGTAGTACTCGGCGAACAGTTCTTCGACTTCGCCCAGGCCGGCGCGCAGTTTCAGTTCGGCGCCCTGCTCGCTCAGGCCGGTCTTCGTGTACTCGCTGATCAGCTGGTAGTTGCTGGTGCCGTTGAAATCGTCGGACAGGCGCAGCGCGAAGTGCAGGAAATCCGGTCCCCAGCGTTTGTCCTGCGGCGCGATCACCAGCCCCAGCTCACCCTCGCGGTCGTCCAGCCGCCACTGCACCTGTTCGTACCGGCCCTCGCCATAGGTCAACGCGACCTGGCGCTCGATCGTCTCCGGCTGCAATGGCTGGCCGATCTGCGGCTGCAGGCGCTGTTCGATCACGCGCGGGGTGCGGGTTTCGCCGCGCAGCACGTCGACGAACGCCACGATCGGCGCTTCGAACGCGGGCGGGCGATGCTGCCGCTGAAATACCGCGTACTGCTGCGGGCTGGCCTGGTAGCGCGCGATGGCGGTCACCTGGGCCTGCGCCGCCTGCTCGCCTACGCCCACCGCCTGTGGCGAATGGTTGAAGTCCTGGCTGCCCATCGTGCCCAGTGGCGGCGTGATCAGCAGGTCCTGCGGACCCAGCGTGGCCAGCTGCGCGTCGACCACGCGCTTCATCAGCACGCCGGCCATCTGGTGGCTGATCGCCAGCGGCGAATCCAGCCGCTCCTCATCCATCAGCGGCGTGCCGACCCGCACCACGATCAAGCGCTGGGCGCCGAGCTTGCGTGCTTCGTCGATGGGCAGGTTGTCGACCACGCCGCCGTCGACCAGCAGGCGGCCCTGGTAACGCACCGGCGCGAACACGCCGGGCACCGACATGCTGGCGCGGATGGCGAGCGCCATGTCGCCTTCGGAGAACACCACCTTGTCACCGGTGACGATGTCGGTGGCCACGGCGCGGAACGGGATCGGCAGCTGGTCGAAGTCGCGCACCTGCCAGGTCGGCAGCAGCAGGCGACGCAGCAGCATTTCCAGCTTCTGGCCCTGGATCAGCCCGCGCGGAAAGGCGATCTTGCCATTGCTGACGCCCACCTCGACCCCGCCGAGCAGGCGCAGGTCGTCTTCCTTGCGGCGCATGCTGCGTTCGTTGCGCGGCGGCTTGTCGCGCAGCACTTCGGCCCAGTCGATGCCATCCAGCACGGTCTCGATCTCATCGGCCGAGTAACCAGAGGCGTACAGCCCCCCGACCACCGCGCCCATCGAGGTGCCGACAATGCAGTCCACCGGCACCCGCTCGCGTTCCAGCACCTTGAGCACGCCGATATGGGCCGCGCCGCGCGCGCCGCCACCGCCGAGGACGAGGCAGGTGCGCGGGCGGTCAGAACCTGCGGGTTGCGCCGATGCCGCCAGCGGCAACAGCAGAGCGACACTGATCGTCAGCAGGCAGAGCGCGCGCATGGGGCTGCCTCAGTGCGACGGTTTGCGATCATCGCGATCGCTTATCGCACCTTCGATGCTGTCCTTGGGTGCGTCGACGCGATTCAGGAAATCACGCAGCATCACCGCGCGGCAATCCTGGACGGACTGTCCGTCGCGTTCTGCGAACATGCGCGCAGCATGCTCGAACAGGTCCGAGAGCAGCTCGCCGAAATCCTCGGCACCGCCGCCCAGATCGGAATTGAGGCTGACGTGCAGCGACTGATTCGCTGCCCACAGGCGCAGGATCTCGAATGCTTCGGGGTCACTGAGGACACCATCGGGAACGCGCAGTTCATCGGTATGCATGACGGATCTTCCCTGGAGGCGGCCCGCCCCAGCGGACCGTTACCGGGTCACGGTAAGATGGGGCCGCTCGTTCCGTCAATGGATGCCCCTTGCGTACCGTCCATGCGCTCCGATACATCACGCCGCTCCGCGAGGGTGGCTCCCTGCCCGCCGTGGTCGAGACCGACGACGAGGGCATGGTCGTGCTCAAGTTCCGCGGTGCCGGGCAAGGGCCGAAGGCGCTCATCGCCGAGCTGATCGCCGGTGAAATGGCGCGGACGCTGGGCCTGCCGATTCCCGAAATCATGTTCGTGGAGCTGGACCGCGAGTTCGCGCGTACCGAGCCGGACCCGGAGATCCAGGACCTGATCCGTGCCAGCGAGGGGCTGAACCTGGGCAGCGATTACCTGCCCGGTGCGATCAATTACGACCCGGCCGCAATGCCGGTGGACGCCGACCTGGCCTCGCGCATCGTGTGGCTGGATGCATTCATCAGCAATGTCGACCGCACGGCGCGCAACCCGAACCTGATGGTGTGGCACCGCAAGCTTTACCTGATCGACCACGGTGCGGCGATGTACTTCCACCACGACTGGGCCAACGCGGGTGATGCCTGCGAAAAGCCGTTCGTGCTGATCCGCGACCAGGTGCTGCTGCCGTTCGCGTCGAAGATCGCCGAGGTGGACGCCGAACTGGCTGCGCTGCTGCCGGATGCGGAGATCGAGCGAATCGTGAACCTGGTGCCGGACAGCTGGCTGGTGGACGAGCCGGCCTTCGACAGCCCTGCGGCGTATCGCCAGGGGTACATCGATTACCTGAAGTGCCGCCTGCAGGCGCGCGCCGCGTTCGTACAGGAGGCCGTCCGTGCCCACGCTGCATACGTATGACTATGCGGTCATCCGCGTGGTACCGCGGGTGGAGCGCGAAGAGTTCATCAACGTCGGGGTGATCGTGTCCTGCCCGGGCGCGAAGCACCTGCAGGCCGCGATTGAGATCGATCCGGCGCGGATGCACGCGTTCGCGCCGTCGCTGGATGTGGAAGCGCTGCAGCCGTGGCTGGATGCGATTGTGGCGATCTGCCGCGGCGATGCGACGGCGGGGCCGATCGCGCAGCTGCCGGCGCGGTCGCGTTTCCATTTCCTGACTGCAAAGCGCAGTTCCATCGTGCAGATGTCGAGCACGCATGTGGGGCGCACCGCGGACCCGCAGGGCGTGGTGGAGCACCTGATGCGGAAGATGGTGCGGGTGGTGTGATTTACGGACGCCCTTTCGGCAACGCATACGCCATCACGTAATCTCCTGCAGGCGTCTCCATGAAGTGGTGGCCTCCGGCCATGATCACCACGTACTGGCGGCCGTTGTATTCGTAGACCATCGGATTGGCCTGGCCGCCGGCCGGCAGCTTGGCGTGCCACAGTTCCTTGCCGGTTTTGATATCGATCGCGCGCAGTAGATCATCGGTAGCGGCGGCGATGAAGATCAGGCCGCTGGCGGTGATCGCCGAGCCGCCGTTGTTCGGGGTGCCGATCTCGATGGGTAAACCGGAACGGATGCCGAACGGGCCGTTGCCGCGCGCACTGCCGAACGGGCGGTCCCACAGCAGCTTGCCGCTGCGCAGGTCGATGGCGCGGATGCCGCCGTACGGCGGCTGCTTGCACAGCAGCTTGGTGAACGGCAGGCGCCAGCCGGCGTTGACGTCGATGGCGTACGGCGTGCCCGTCTGCGGGTCCCCTGCCCCTTCGGCACCGCCGCGGTCGGCGCGCACCATTTCGCGCGGTACCCAGCCCTTGCGGTCGGCTTCGGCACGCGGCACCAGGCGGTTGTAGTTGGGCATGTCGTTGTAGTTGGCCACGATCACGCCGTGGCGCGGGTCCACGGCAACGCTGCCCCAGTCCGAACCGCCGTTGTAGCCGGGATATTCGATGGAATGCTGGTCGGACGTGGGCGGCGTGTAGAAGCCCTGGTAGCTGGCCTTGCGGAACTGGATGCGGCAGACCAGCTGGTCGATGGGGGTGATGCCCCACATGTCGCGCTCGGTCAGGTCGGGCCTGCGCAGCGTGTGGTAAAGCGAGAAGCGTTGGGTCGGGGCGCGCTGGTCCGGCTCCACGCCACCGCCGGGCACGGCGCGCTCTTCGGCCGGGGTCAGCAGTTCGCCGGTGCGACGGTCGAGCACGTACAGGTCGCCCTGCTTGGTCGGCAACAGCAGTGCGGGCACCTTGCCGGCGGCGGTCGGGAAGTCGACCAGGGTCGGCTGCGAGCCGAGGTCGTAATCCCAGACATCCTTGCGCACCGCCTGGAAATTCCACACCGGCTTGCCGGTGGTCACGTCCAGTGCCACCAGCGAGGTGGCGTAGCGGTTCTGGTTCTCGGTGCGCGACCCGCTCCAGTAATCGCCGGCAGAATTGCCCATCGGCAGGTACACCAGGCCCAGCTGCTCATCGCCGGTTGCGGTGGTCCACATGTTCGGGGTGCCGCGCGTGTAGGTCTGGCCCTGCGGCGGCAGGCCGCTGCGCTCGGGCGCGTCCATGTCCCAGGCCCAGCGCAGCTTGCCGGTTTCCGCGTCGTAGGCTTGGATCACGCCGGACGGTGCGTCGCGGCGCTGGCCGTCGAGCACCTGGTGGCCGGTGACGATGACCCCGCGCACGATTGCCGGTGGCGAGGTGATCGACACATACCCGGGCGGCACGTCACCCATGCCCAGGGTGATGTCGACCTGCCCGTTGTTGCCGAAACCCGGGCACGGCCGGCCGGTGGCGGCGTCGACCGCGATCAGCCGACCGTCGAGCGTGCCTTCGATGATGCGTGCCGCGCACAGCGCGCGGTTGCCCGGCGCGAGTGGACGCGAGCCGAGGCTGGGGGAGGCTTCGGGCAGGGCCAGGTCGGCGGCGACGTCGGCCAGCACCGGGTCGACCTGCGGCACGCCGGGCACTTCGTAGTACGACACGCCGCGGCAGGCGGCGGTGTACGGAATGCTGGCGTCCTTTACCTTCGGATTGAAGCGCCAGCGCTCCTTGCCAGTCGCCGCATCCAGCGCGATCAGCTGGTTGCGCGCGGTGCACAGGTACAGGGTGTCGCCGACCTTGAGCGGCGTGGTTTCGGCGCCCCAGCGCTTCTTCGGCAGGTCGCCGGTGCGGAACTGCCAGGCCAGCTCCAGCGTGCCCACGTTGGCCGGGGTGATCTGCTGCAGCGGCGAATAGCGGGTGGCCGCATTGCTGCGGCCCCAGGCGGTCCAGTCGCCAGGCGCGGGTTTATCGGCCGGTTGTGGGCTGGCCTCGCGGGTGGGCGCCAGGCCGGTGCCGGAGACGTCGACCGGGAACGCCTGGGTGCCGGCCACGGCGCCGTGCGGCACGAAGGCCAGCGCGAATGCCACTACGAACACCACCCCGAGCACACCGGCAAGCGTGCGCGACACCCGGCGCGGCACCGGCGTGCGCAGGGTGGGCAGCAGCAGCGCGAGCAGGAAACCCAGCGCGGTGACCAGGCCGAGGCGCGGTACCCAGCGCCAGTAGTCGCTGCCCGATTCCCACCCGGTCCACAGCGCGGTGCCGACGAACACCAGCAGGTAGGCCCAGGCGCCGCTGCGGCGGTTGCCCCAGAGCAGGACGCCGGCGACCACCATGCCGGCACCGGCCAATGCGTAGTACCAGGAGCCGCCGAGCTGCACGAGCCAGATGCCCAGGCCTCCCAGGACCAGGCCGAGGATGATCAGGAGGATCGCGAGCACGGTGACGAGCGGGTGGCGTGCGGGCGCCACCACGGACGGTTCGGACGACGGTGCAGCGGACATCGGTGTTCTCCCCGGTACGGCGGAACCCTGGATGCTGCCAGCCTCCCCTGCGGGCCGGTTTTTTTGAAGCATATGCCCGATGGGATGTGAAAGTCGTGCGTATTTTTTCGGGCACCCCCTGAAACGAACAACGCCGGCGTTTGGCCGGCGTTGTTCGGTGTTGCGTGGTGGTTCGATCAACCCTGCGGGTTGTCGTCGCCGGTTGCGGGTGTCGCTGCAACCTCGGCCGGCGTTGCCGCGACCTCGACTTCATCCTCGACGTCGTCGATGGAGGCGTCCATCCGCTCCACCGCCTGCAGCTTCTCGTCCTTGGACAGGCGGATCAGGGTCACGCCCTGGGTGTTGCGGCCCACGCGCGAGATTTCCGAACCGCGGGTGCGCACCAGGGTGCCGCCGTCGGAGATCAGCAGGACCTCGTCGCGCGAGCCCATCAGCACCGCGCTGACCAGCTTGCCGTTGCGCTCGGTGGTCTGGATGCCGATCACGCCCTGGGTGCCACGGCCCTTGCGCGGGTAATCCGGCAGCGGGGTGCGCTTGCCGTAGCCGTTCTCGGTCGCGGTCAGGATGTACAGCATGCTGTCGTCGTCGCCACCCTCGATCACGGCGTCGCCGTTCTCGACCGCGGTTTCTTCGACCTGCACGTCGTCTTCGTTCTCGTCATCGCTGCCGCCGGCACGCTCGGCCACGATCAGGCTGACCACTTCCTCGCCCTTGGCCATCTTGATGCCGCGCACGCCGGTGGCGGTACGGCCCATCGAGCGGACCCGGTCTTCGCCGAAGCGCACGGTCTTGCCGTTGGAGGCGAACAGCAGGATGTCGCGGTCGCCGTCGGTCAAGCCGACACCGACCAGCGCATCGCCCTCGTCGAGGTTGATGGCGATCTTGCCGCGCGCCAGGCGGAACGCGAACTCGCTGAGCGGGGTCTTCTTGACCGTGCCGTTGCGGGTGGCGAAGAACACGAACTGGCCTTCGGCGTACTCGCGGACCGGCAGCACCGCCTGCACGCGCTCACCGTTCTCGAGCGGGATCCAGTTGATGATCGGACGCCCACGCGCGTTCGAACCGGCTTCGGGCAGCTGGTGCACCGGCAGCCAGAACACCTTGCCCGAACTGGTGAAGGTCAGCAGCGTGTCGTGCGTGTTGACCAGCCACAGCTGTTCGATGAAATCTTCTTCCTTGGTCGCCGCCGCACTGCGGCCACGGCCGCCACGACGCTGCGCGCGGTAGGCGCTGACCGGCTGGCGCTTGACGTAGCCGGCATGCGACACGGTCACCACCACGTCTTCCGGCGCGATCAGGTCGAGGATGTCCAGGTCTTCTTCGCTGTGGCGGATCTCGGTGCGGCGTTCGTCGCCGAACTCGGTGCGCACGTTGATCAGCTCTTCGCGGATGACCTGCAGCAGGCGGTCCGGATCTTCCAGGATGTGGATCAGCCCGGCGATGGTTTCCAGCAGCTGCTTGTACTCTTCGGTCAGGCGATCCTGCTCCAGCCCGGTCAGGCGGTGCAGGCGCATTTCCAGGATCTGGGTGGCCTGGATCTCGGTCAGCTGGTAGCCGCCTTCGATCAGGCCCACGCCCTTGGGCAGGTCTTCCGGACGGGAGGTTTCCGCACCGGCCGCACCCAGCATCGAACCGACCAGGCCCGGTTCCCACAGGCGCGCGAGCATGCGCTCGCGGGCTTCGTTGGGATTGGGCGAGGTCTTGATCAGTTCGATCATCTCGTCGATGTTGGCCAGCGCAACGGTCAGGCCTTCCAGCACGTGGGCACGGGCGCGCGCCTTGCGCAGCTCGAACACGGTGCGGCGGGTGACCACTTCGCGGCGGTGGCGCACGAAGGCCTCGAGCATCTGCTTGAGGTTCATCAACTGCGGGCGGCCGTCGACCAGCGCCACCATGTTGATGCCGAACACCGACTCCATCTGGGTCTGCTGGTAGAGGTTGTTCAACACAACTTCCGCCGACTCGCCGCGCTTGATTTCGATGTAGATGCGCATGCCGTCCTTGTCGGACTCATCGCGCAGCTCGCTGATGCCTTCGAGCTTCTTTTCCTTGACCAGCTCGGCGATCTTCTCGATCAACCGGGCCTTGTTCACCTGGTACGGGATCTCGGTGACGATGATCGATTCGCGGCCGTTGTCGGCCACTTCGATATCGGCCTTGGCGCGGATGCGCACCCGGCCACGACCGGTGCGGTAGCCAGCGACGATGCCGGCGGTACCGTTGATGATGCCCGAGGTCGGGAAATCCGGGCCCGGGATGTACTCCATCAGGCCGTCAACGTCGATCTCCGGATTTTCGATCAGCGCGATGCAGGCGTTGATCGACTCGGTCAGGTTGTGCGGCGGGATGTTGGTGGCCATGCCCACCGCGATGCCGGCCGAACCGTTGACCAGCAGGTTCGGGAACCGGGTCGGCATGACCGTCGGCTCCAGTTCCTTTTCGTCGTAGTTGGGCTGGAAATCGACGGTTTCCTTGTCGATGTCGGCCATCAGCTCGTGGGTGAGCCGCGACATGCGGGCTTCGGTGTAACGCATCGCCGCGGCGGAGTCGCCGTCGACCGAACCGAAGTTACCCTGGCCGTCGACCAGCATGTAGCGCAGCGAGAACGGCTGCGCCATGCGCACCAGGGTGTCGTACACCGACTGGTCGCCATGCGGGTGGTACTTACCGATGACGTCACCGACGATACGCGCCGACTTGTAGTACGGCTTGTTGCTATGCGCGTTCAGTTCGTTCATCGCGTACAGCACGCGGCGATGCACCGGCTTGAGGCCGTCGCGTGCATCCGGGAGGGCGCGGCCCACGATCACGCTCATGGCGTAATCGAGGTAGCTCTTGCGCATCTCGTCTTCCAGGTTGACCTGGATGATTTCCTTGGCGTTTTCTGCCATTCGGGTTCCGTTGTCTGGTAGCGGTCCAGTCCGTCGCGCCGGCCCTTGCGGGGCGGCGGCGCCGGAATCTCGATTAACTGACGGAGTCTACCACAACAGGGGGTTTTTAGCTGCTGTTTACGGGGCTTTTACCGGCGTAAATCAGGGACTTACAGATTTTCCGAGAAGCTCAGCCGAATGCGGCCTGCATGTTGGCGACGGTGGGGTTCAGGATCACGCCCTTCTCGGTCACGATGGCGTCGATCAGCTCGCCCGGGGTGACGTCGAAGACCGGGTTCCAGGCGGCGATGCCCTCGGCCACCGTACGGGTGCCGCCGACGCCGTACAGCTCGCCGGGGTCGCGCTGTTCGATCTCGATCTGCGCGCCGTCGGCGGTGTCCATGTCCACCGTGGAGGACGGCGCCACCACCATGAACTTGACCCCGTGGTGGCGGGCGGCGATCGCCAGCTGGTAGGTGCCGATCTTGTTGGCGGTATCGCCGTTGGCGCAGATGCGGTCGGCGCCCACGATCACCCACTGCACCGCACCGGTCTTCATCAGGTGCGAGGCGGCCGAGTCGGCGATCAGGGTGGCGTCGATGCCGTCCTGCTGCAGTTCCCACACGGTCAGGCGGGCGCCCTGCAGCCACGGCCGGGTTTCGCCGGCGAACACACGGCCGATGCGGTGCTGGGCCATGCCGGCGCGGATCACGCCCAGCGCGGTACCAAAGCCGGCGGTGGCCAGCGAGCCGGTGTTGCAGTGGGTCAGCACGCCGCTGCCGGCGTCGATCAGGCCGGCGCCCAGCGCGCCCATGTGGCGGTTGGCGGCCAGGTCTTCCTCGGCGATGGCCTGCGCCTCATCGGCCAGCACCTGCGCCCAGTCGGCGCCGGCCGGGGCCAGTGCGCGGCGCATGCGCGCCAGCGCCCAGGCCAGGTTCACGGCGGTCGGGCGCGAGGCATTCAGGCGCTGCAGGGCCGGCTCCAGCTTGGCCAGCGCCTGGGCGCCGTCGTCGGCCTGGACCTGCTGTGCAGCCAGCACCACGCCCCAGGCCGCGGCGATCCCGATCGCGGGCGCGCCGCGCACGGTCAGTGCGTGGATGGCTTCGGCCACCGCGTCGCTGTCACGGCATTCCACGTGCTCCACCACGAACGGCAGCTTGCGCTGGTCGAGCAGCTGCAGGGAATCGCCGGTCCACAGGATCGGGCGGATGTGGTCGTAGCGGGCGTAGTCGATATCGGGGGATGCGTTCATCGCCCCATTGTAACGGGTTCAGTTGACCTGGAATTCGGCCCGGCAGCCGTTGTCGACCCACACCCCGCGCGTGTCCCAGCCCCAGCTGCGGCCTTCGTCGCAGGGGCTGCCGGAGAGCTGCTTGACCAGTACCGCGCTTTTGCTGATCCCGGCACCGCAGAACCGGCGCTGGCGGGACTTGGACTCGCAGACCACGGTGCGCGGCACGTTGAGGAAACCGCTGCCGTCGGCCGCACCCACTTCGAAATCGCCCTGGCAGCCGCGGGTGACCCAGATCTCGTTGCGCTTGACGCCCCAACTGTGGCCTTCGCGGCACGGCAACGCGCCCAGCTGGCGCAGCAGGCGCACCGGTGCGCCCTGCAGGATCACCGGGCAGCTGCTGGGGCGGCCGTTGGATTCGCAGCGCACCACGCGGCGCACGTTGCGGCCGGGATCCTTGTCGGCGCCGGAGGGACTGCGGCTGCGGAATTCGGCCCGGCAGCCCAGGGTGACCCACACCCCGGTGCGGTCGGTGCCCCACTCGGAGCCACGCACGCAGCTGTTGTCGGAGAGCTGGCGGACCAGGTCGACGCCGTTGGCCACCGGCATGTCGCAGTGCACCCACTCCATGTCGCGCGACTGGCAGCGTACGACCTGGGCGCTGTAGCCGGTCTCGGCCTGGGCAACGGCAGGCAGCATGCCGGCGCACAGCACCAGGCCCAATGCAGACAGCGTCCAGCGCGGCGCATCCCATGACGGCATGCCCCACGTCGTTGCCGACGGCATTGGTCCAGCAGCCTGCCCCTGCATCATCACTACCCTTCCCGCCGCCACTGAACGATTACGTCGATACCATCCGACATCGGGTGTGATCAGAGCATCATCATGCGCAACGCGCAAGACAGGCGTATGGCGATGTACGCGGATTCAGGCGTGCGCGAAGTCGAACGCAAGCACGTCGGCGATACGCCCGGTGCGGTTCATCGCCATCAACAGCCGGTCCACGCCGACCGCCACGCCGGCGCAGTCCGGCAGTGACGGCAATGCCTCGATGAGGCGTTCATCCACCGGCGGCAACACCGCGCCGCGTGCGCTTCGCAGTGCGTGGTCGCGCGCGAAGCGGGCGCGCTGTTCGGTCGCATCGTTCAGTTCGTGGTAGCCGTTGGCGAGCTCGACCGCGCCGAGGTACAGCTCGAATCGTTCGGCCAGCGGCGGCGTGCCCGGGCGCACCCGCGCCAGTGCGGCCTGGGTGGCCGGCCAGTCGTGCACCACGGTCATGCAGTCGTCGCTGAAATGCGGCTGGATGCAGTGGGTCATCAGCAGGTCCAGCCAGTCGTCGCGGGTCAGCCCCTCGGGGTCGAGGCGCACGTCGGCCAGCGGCGCCTGCAGTTCCGCGTCGGTGGCCTCGAACGGGTCGAGCCCGACGTGCTTGCGGTACAGGCTGCGGTAGTCCAGGACCTCCAGCCGGGCGTCGCGCTGCACCAGCGCCAGCGCGGCACGCACCAACGCGGCGGTTTCCTCGATCAGGCGGTGGTGGTCCCAGGCGACCCGGTACCACTCGAGCATGGTGAACTCCGGGTTGTGCCGGCCGCCGGCCTCGCCGTTGCGGAACACCCGGCCGAGCTCGTAGCAGTCGCCGACGCCGGCCGCAAGCAGGCGCTTGAGCGGGTACTCCGGGGAGGTCCGCAGCCAGCGCTGCGCCGTGCCGGCATCGACGTGGCCGCTGAAACCGGTGTGGAAGCTGTCGATGTTGGGTTCGGTGTTGCCCGCCGCCGACAGGATCGGGGTTTCCACTTCGAGCACGTCGCGTTCGGCAAAGAAGCGGCGGATCAGCGCGTTCAATGCAGCGCGCTGGCGCAGTGCGGCGATCACGCGCGCGCGTCCCGCAGGCGCTTGGCCAGCTGCAGGGTGAGCAGGCTGCGGGTGTCGTCGACATAGCCGGTGGCCAGGTACAGGCGCCGCGCCAGTTCGTTGTGGTGGTTCACTTCCAGGCGCATGCGCTCCACGCCGCGCGCGTTGGCGCGCTGTTCGAGGATGGCCAGCGCCTGCTTGCCGCGCCCGCGGCCGCGTGCGGCGTGGCTCAGGTACAGCTCGTCGAGCAGCGCGAAGTGGCCGCCCTGCTCCAGGCTGAAGCCCATCGCAAGCGCGGCGTGGCCAACCACTTCACCGGTTTCGGACAACCACAGCAGCACCTCGCCGTTGCGCGGGTCCTCGAGCAGCGCGGCCAGCGCACGGCGCACGCGCGCTTCCTCGAAGTCCAGGTGGTCTTCGGCGTAGAACTCGCGCATCAGGCCGATGACCAGTTCGGTGTCGGCGACGGTGGCAAGGCGGAAGTCGAGGGGTGCGGTGTGCATGGGGTGTCCTTTGTAACGGGGGTTCAACGGCGGCGGTAGAGCCGGGCCCTGCCCGGCTGCGTCATCGGGCGAGGAACGCTACCAGTCGTTCTTCATCCCACACGTCCACACCCAACTCATTCGCCTTGGTCAACTTCGACCCCGCATCCGTCCCGGCCACCACGAACGAGGTCTTCTTCGACACACTGCCGGCCACCTTGGCGCCCAGCGCTTCCAGCCGTTCCTTGGCCTCGTCACGGGTCATCTGCGAGAGGGTTCCGGTCAGCACCACGGTCTGCCCATCCAGCGGGCCTGCGGCCTGCGCCGACGCTTCCGGGGCGCGCTCCAGCAGCGTCCGCCGGTAGTCGTCGGCCTTCAGCAGCATCGGTCCATTGCCGTTGCTGTCCAGCCACTCGGCAACGCCCAGCGCCACCTCGTTGGGCAGGCCGGCGGCGACCAGCTGCACCGGTTCGGCATCCAGCACGCTCGCGGCGTCGGGCAGCATCGCGGTCAACTTCTCCGCGCGCAGGCGGGTGATGCCGGGAATCTCCGCTTCCACCAGCAGCTGGGCGAAATCCAGCCCATCGCGCAGTTTCGCGCTCGGCGGGTGGGTGTCGCTGATGCGCACCTGGCCGACCTGCAGCAGCGCGTCGATCGCGTCCTGGTTGCCCGGCTGTTCGAAGAAGTGACCGAGCGAACGCGCCACTTCGCCGCCGATGTCCGGCACCCGCTTGAACAACGGCCACGGCAGGTGGCGGATCAGCTCCAGGTCGCCGAACCAGACGGCCAGCGCCTTGGCGGTGCTTTCGCCGACATGCTCGATGCCCAGCGCGAACAGCAGCCGCTCCAGCGTGGTGGTGCGGCTGGCGTCGATCGCAGCAATCAGGTTATCGGCCCACTTGGTGGCGATCTTCTTCGTGTTCCATTCGAACGCGGCGGGCAGCGACAGCGCACGCGCGCGCCAGCCCTCATCGCCGGCATCCAGCGCCAGTACGTCGCGCAGGTACTGGCCGCTGCCCTCCGGCGGCAGGTGCAGGCCGATCTGGCTGGCCAACGCCTGCGGCGACTCGGCGTCGAGCACCAGCTTCAGCTGCAGCAGCTGGTCGCGGGTCAGGCGGTACAGGTCGGCGACGCCGCGCACGATGCCGGCGTCGACCAGGGTTTCGATGTACTTGCCGCCCAGCCCGTCGATGTCCATCGCACGGCGCGAGGCGAAGTGCGCGATGGCTTCCTTGCGCTGCGCCGGGCAGCTCAGTTCACCCGAGCAGCGCCACGCGGCAGCGCCTTCCTCGCGCACGATCTCCGAACCGCAGACCGGGCACCGGGTGGGCATGCGCCACGCCGAGGTACCGGCCGGGCGACGCTCGGCGATCACGCTCACGACTTCTGGAATCACATCGCCGGCGCGGCGCACGATCACCGTGTCGCCGACCCGCACGTCCAGGCGTTCGATCTGGTCGGCGTTGTGCAGGGTCGCGTTGGAGACGATCACGCCGGCCACCGCCACCGGGTGCAGGCGCGCGACCGGCGTGGCCGCGCCGGTGCGGCCGATCTGGATCTCGATGGCCTCCACCGTAGTGGTCTGTTCCTGCGCCGGGAACTTGTGCGCGATGGCCCAGCGCGGCGCGCGCGAAACGAAGCCCATCTGCTCCTGCCCAGCGCGGTCGTCCAGCTTGTAGACCACGCCGTCGATGTCGAAGGCCAAGCCGTCACGGCGTTCGCCGATGTCACGGTAATAGGCGAGCAGGCCGTCGCTGCCCTCCACCACCTGGCACAGCTCGCTGACCGGGAAGCCCCAGGCCTTGAGCTGGGCCAGCGTGGCCGAATGGGTCGGCGGCAGTTCGCCGCCCTGCACTTCGCCGGTGCCGTAGGCGTAGAAACTCAGCTTGCGGCGCGCACTGAGCTTGGGGTCCAGCTGGCGCAGCGAACCGGCCGCGGCATTGCGCGGGTTGGCCAGCACCTTGCCCTCGTGCAGGCGCGCGTCGGCGTTGTAAGCCTCGAAGTCGGCGCGCGCCATGTAGACCTCGCCGCGCACTTCCAGCACCTGCGGCCAGCCGCTGCCCTGCAGGGTGTGCGGAATGACCTTGATCTGGCGCAGGTTGGCGCTGACGTCCTCGCCGGTGCTGCCGTCGCCACGGGTGGCGCCCTGCACGAAGCGTCCGTCTTCGTAGCGCAGGCTGATCGCCAGGCCGTCGAGCTTGGGTTCGGCGGAGAAGAACAGCGCGTCGCGGCGCAGGCGCTCGCCGATGCGGCGCACGAAGTCCTGCACTTCCTCGTCGCTGAAGGCATTGCCCAGCGACAGCATCGGCACCGCGTGGCGGACTTCGGCAAAGCGCGAGGAGGCCTTGCCGCCGACCCGCTGGGTCGGGGAGTCGGCCTGGACCAGCTCCGGGTGCGCCTGTTCGAGCGCTTCCAGCTCCCGCACCAGGCGGTCGTAATCGGCATCCGGAATCAGCTGCTCATCGCGGTCGTAGTACGCCTTGCCGGCCTCGTCGATCTGGCGGCGCAGGGCCTCGGCACGTTGGGCGGGGCTGGGACTCATGCGGCGGACATCCTGGAGGGGTAGTGAATTTTAACGGATCGGAGCCCGACGAAATGTCGCCGATGTCGCTTGCCTGGCACGCGGCGTGGCGCTAGCGTGCCGCCATTGTCCTGCCTTCGGTGTTCCCGCCATGTCATCGCCCGTTGCGTCCCGCCGTTCCTTCCTGCAGCTGGCCGGTACCGGGCTGGCCCTGTCCGGCATCGGCCTGGCGCCGGCGGCTGCCGCGTCCAGCGTGGTCCTGCCGACCAGACCCGCCGCAGCCGGCACGGTGCTGCTCAACTTCAACGAGAGCCCGTACGGCCCGGCCCCGTCGGCGCAGGCGGCGGCACGCGCGATCGTGGCCGAAAGCGGCCGCTACCTGTTCTCGCTCGCCGGCGAGCTTCGCAACCTGTTCGCCGAACAGGAAGGCATCAGCACCGACCGTGTCCGCCTGTACCCCGGCTCCAGCGAACCGTTGAATCGTGCCGCGGTGATCTGGACCTCGGCGACAGCCGGCCTGGTGGTGGCCGACCCGACGTTTGAAGCCCTGGGCGACCTCGCCGCCGCCCGCGGCGCGACGGTGGCGAAGGTGCCGCTGCGCGCCGATGGCGCGCATGACGTGCACGCGATGGTCGAGGCGGCACGGCGGGTCAATGCGGGCCTGATGTACCTGTGCAATCCCAACAACCCGACCGGTTCGATCACCCCGGCGGCGGATGTGGCGTGGCTGCTGGCCAACAAGCCCGCGCAGACCCGGCTGCTGGTGGACGAGGCCTACCTGCAGTTCAGCGCGCAGCCGTCGGTGATCGCGCAGGTGATGCAGCGCGACGACGTGATCGTGCTGCGTACGTTCTCCAAGTTGTATGGCATGGCCGGGCTACGCCTCGGCGTGGCGGCGGCGCACCCGGACCGGCTGCGCGAGCTGGCCAGCCTGGGCGACAACCCTCTGCCGGTCACCGCGCTGGCGGCCGGCCTGGCCAGCCTGCGCGAGCCGGGGCTGGTGACGCAGCGGCGCGAGCAGAACACGCGGGTGCGGCAGGCGACGGTGGAATGGCTGGAAACGCGCGGATTCCGCTGCCTGCCGAGCGAGGCGAACTGCTTCATGGTCGACGTGCAGCGCGACGGCGCAGGGTTCACCAAAGCCATGGCGGAGCGCGGCGTGGTGATCGGCCGAAGCTGGCCGATCTGGCCGAAGATCGTGCGGGTCAGCGTGGGAACGGACGCGGAGATGGAGGCGTTCCGCACCGCGTTCGCGGCGGTGGTCGCGTAACGCGGGGATGCCGGCGGTGCAGCCACCCAGGGGGTGGCTCTACCAGCGTGGGGATTTCGTAAGGGGCGGCGCTTGATGCTGGCGGTCGTAGGCGCGCAGTTCGTCGCGGATGTGCGCGACCCGCTGACGGCCCAGGCTGGCGCGGCTGTCGTCCAGCACTTCGCCGCCGAGCAGTTCGCCCATGCGCTCGACGGTCGGCAGCATCTTTTCCCAGGCGTCCAGCGCGGTCAGCGGCGCCGGCAGGGTCAGGAAGAAGGCGATCGCCGGGGTTTCCATCTCGCGGATGTTGGCCATGTCGAAGCTGCCCGGCTTCATGATGTTGGCCATCGAGAAGATCGGGCCGCGCTCGGGGTGGCCTTCGACCAGGCGGTGGAACACGTTCATGTGGCCGAACACCAGGCCGGTCTTCTCGGCCGCGACCACGATGTCCTCGCCGCGCAGCTTTTCGCCCGCGCGGGCCGCGACGAACAGCGAGACGATCTTGTCGAAGTCCTGGGTGGTGCGCTTGCCGAGGTCGCTGGCCGGGCTGTCCACTTCGGGCAGGCCGAGCTCGGGCTGGGTCACGCCGTCGTCGGCGGCAACGCCCTCGGCGCCGGGCTCGGTCTCGCCCAGCAGCGGCTCGCGGCGCTGGCCGGTCCCTTCGCCGCTTTCCACGCGGCGGCCCTGCGACTTCTTCCGCGGCCGGCCAAACAGGAAGATCGCAGCAATCAGCAGCAGGCCGGCGGCCAGGATGCCGATGCGGAGCAGTGCCATGTCGGACATTCGAAAGGTCTCCAGCTAAATACGTTCAGGTAAGCATGGCACGTCAGGCCGCGCCCGCCAATCGTGCCGCCTCTTCCAGGTCCACGCTGACCAGGCGGCTGACGCCCGGTTCGCGCATGGTCACGCCCGAGAGCTGGTGCGCCGCCTCCATCGTGGCCTTGTTGTGGCTCACGAACAGGAACTGCACCTTCTCGCTCATTTCCTTGACCATGTTGGCCAGGCGGCCGACATTGGCTTCATCCAATGGCGCGTCCACTTCGTCCAGCAGGCAGAACGGGGCCGGGTTGAGCTGGAAGATCGCAAACACCAGCGCCACCGCGGTCATCGCCTTCTCGCCGCCGGACAGCAGCGAGATGCTGGACACCCGCTTGCCAGGCGGGCGCGCCATGATGGTCACACCCGTGTCGAGAAGGTCTTCACCGGTCAGTTCGAGGTAGGCGTGGCCACCGCCGAACAGGCGCGGGTACAGCTGCTGCACGCCGGCGTTGACCCGGTCGAAGGTGTCCTTGAAGCGGCCGCGGGTCTCGCGGTCGATCTTGCGGATGGCGTCTTCGAGGGTCTCCAGCGCGGTGGTCAGGTCGGTGTTCTGCGCGTCCAGGTAGTCCGAGCGCTGCGAGGCCTCGCCGTACTCCTGGATGGCGGCCAGGTTGACCGGCTCGAGCCGGCGCATGCGGCCGTCGATCTGGTGCACGGCCTGTTCCCAGTCGGTGATGCGGGCATCTTCGGGCAGGGTGTTGATCACGTCCTGCAGCACGAACCCGGCCTTCTCCACCGAGGCGGTGAGCTGGTCGGCGCTGAGCACCAGGGCCTGCTGGTCGAGCTTGCGCTGGGAAATGCGCTCGCGCTGGGCCAGGGCCTGTTCGTCGCGCTGGTGGCGGGTCTGTTCGAAGCTGCGCAGTTCGGCGTCGATGCTTTCCAGCAGGGTGCGGGCTTCGCCGAGCACGCGGTCGGCACGGACGCGTTCGCCGAGGGCGTTCTGGTGTTCGGCTTCCAGCGCGTGCACCGGCGAGTCGCCTTCGTCGAGCTGGGAGTGCAGTTCGCCGAGACGCGAGTCGAGCTGGCCGCGCTGGGTGCTCATGCGCTCCAGCGCCTGGCTGAGCGAGGCGACCTGGGTGCGCTGCGACTCCAGGGTAAGCGCCAGCGAGTGGGCGCTGTCGCGCACGTTGCGCGCGGCTTCGCGGGCGCGGTCGCGGGCATCGCCGAGCTGGCGGCGTTCGCTTTCCAGCGCTTCGCGGGTCGACTCGAGGTCGCCCATGCTGTTGACCGCGTCGTCCAGGCGGCCGCGGGCTTCGCGGACCTGTTCGCGGCTGGCGTCGAGGTTTTCCAGCAGCTGGGACAGTTCGCCTTCGATGCGGTCGATGCGGGTACGCGCGGCGTCCACCTTGCCCTGCTGGCTCTGCAACTGGCCGCCGAGTTCGGAGACGCTGCGGTGGGCCAGGTACAGCTGGCGCTGGGCGTCTTCGCGCTGTTGTTCACCGGCCAGCAGCTGGTCACGGAATTCGGCCAGGCGGTTTTCGAGTTCGGCTTCGCGTTCCTGCAGGGTGTCGATCTGTTCGCGCAGGCTGACGATTTCGCGTTCGCGCAGCAGGGCGCCCTGCTTGGCGGCGCCCGACCGGGAAACGCGGACCCAGCCTTCGCCGAGGCGTTCGCCGCCACGGGTGATGACCGAGTCGCCGTCGGCCAAGGTGTCCTGCAGGGCACGGGCCTGTTCGAGGTCCTCGGCGGCATGCAGGCGGGCCAGCAGGCGGCGGATGGCGGTGGGACCCTGGACCTTGGCGGCCAGCGAGGTCGGGGCGACCTGGAGCGGGCTGGTGTCGGCGGAGACCAGGGCGATGCGGCCATCGCCGAGTTCGGCCAAGGCGCCGACCAGCTGTTCGGGGGCGTCGACCAGCACGCCTTCGATGAGCTGGCCGAGCGCGCTTTCGACGGCGTTTTCCCAGCCGTTCTCGACGCTGAGGCGTTCGCCGACGCGGGCGCCGGAGTCCAGTCCGTGCTGCTTGAGCCAGGCGACGGCGGCGCCCTGCTCCTGGCCGAGGGCGGCCTGCTGCAGGGTTTCGAGCGAGGACAGGCGGCCGCGCGCGGCCTGGGCCTGCTTGCGGATGTCGGCCAATTCGGTCTGGCCGGTGCGCTGGCGGTCCTGCAGGCCGGCGACGGCTTCCTTGCGGGCTTCGACCTGTTCGGTCAGGCCGTCGAGCGAGGCCTTCTGGGTTTCGTGCTGCAGCTGCAGTTCTTCGAAGGCTTCGGCCAGTGCGTCGAGGTCGAGGCCGACGCGTTCGGCGCTGAGCGCTTCGCGGCGGCGGTCGGCTTCGAGCACCTGGCGGTCGAGGTAGTCGACGCGGGTGCGTTCAACTTCGCCGGCGCGCGAGGCTTCGGAGGTGGTGCGGGTATGCGATTCCCAGCGCGCCTGCCAGTCGGCCAGTTTGGCTTCGGCGTCGCGCAGGGCTTCCTGCTTGATCTCGTTTTCTTCCTGCAGCTGTTCGAGCTGGGGTTCGGCCAGGTCGACAGCGTCGCGCAGGACGGTCAGCTTGGCTTCGTCGCCGCTGATGTGCTGGCCGAGCTCGGCCAGGGCCTGGGAGGTTTCGTCGCGGGCCTTGTGCAGGCGCTGGGACATCTCGCGCTGGTGCTGGATCTGCTGCTCGAGCCGGGCCAGGGTGCTGCCGACCTGGTAGACCTCGGCCTGGGCGGTGCTGAGGGCGTCGGCGGCTTCTTCGCGGCGCACGCGGCTGGTTTCGATGCGGGCTTCGGCGTCGCGCTGTTCGGCGATGAACTGCTGCAGGCGGGTTTCTTCCTGCGAGAGGGCTTCGCGCAGGCTGCCGAGGCGGGTGTCGAGGTTGCGGTACTCCAGGGCCTTCCACTCGGCGTCCTTGACCCGGCGCTCTTCCTGCAGGCCCTGGTACTGCTCGGCCTGGCGGGCCTGGCGCTTGAGGTGTTCGAGCTGCTTGCCGATTTCCTCGCGCAGGTCGTTGAGGCGGTCGAGATTCTCGCGGGTGTGGCGGATGCGGGTTTCGGTTTCCTTGCGGCGTTCCTTGTACTTGGAAATGCCGGCGGCTTCTTCGAGGTAAACGCGCAGGTCTTCGGGGCGGGCTTCGATGATCTGGCTGATCATGCCCTGTTCGATGATGGAGTAGCTGCGCGGACCAAGGCCGGTGCCGAGGAACAGGTCGGTGATGTCGCGGCGGCGGCACTTGGTGCCGTTGAGGTAGTAGTTGCTGCTGCCGTCGCGGCTGACGGTACGCTTGACCGAGATTTCGTTGAACGAGGCGTACTCACCGGAAATGGTGTGGTCGCTGTTGTCGAAGATCAGTTCGACGGTCGCCTGCGAGACGGGCTTGCGCGCGGAGGAGCCGGAGAAGATGACGTCGGTGAGCGAGTCGCCACGCAGGCGGCTGGCGGAGCTTTCGCCCATGACCCAGCGCACGGCATCGATGATGTTGGACTTGCCACAGCCGTTGGGCCCGACCACGCCGGTCATGTTGGTGGGCAGATGCAGGGTGGTGGGATCAACAAACGATTTGAAGCCGGAGAGCTTGATCGTGGACAGACGCATGGCGTAGAGGGCTTCCGGACAGTCGCGATGGCCCGAGTATAACGGGGCGGATGTTCCACGGGCGTACGGAGCCTGAGTCGCCCGTGCTCCCAAACCGGTAGAGCCGGGCTCTGCCCGGCTGCTGTTGGATTCAGGCGAACAGCTGCAGGGTGCGCGGTTTCCCTGGCTAGGGCCGCCCGGTGCCGGTTTGCGGGGTCGCCGTAAACCCATCCATGGGGGCTAAGCGGACGCCATCCATGGCGCCGATTCCCCCGCAAACCGACCCCGGTCGACCCTTTGACAGTTGGCCGCTGGCCACGGGAAACGCGGTTGCCGGCCGTTGCCGGCGTTGCGATGCCGATCATTTCGATGCGTCACCGGGCGGGGATGATTTCACGGCGGTCGTTTGGGAACCGACCCTACCAAAGCGGGTCAGCGCACGGTCTCGAACCCGCGTAGTGACACGCCATGCGTGTCTTCTCTCGCAGACGGGGCAGATCTCTCTGGAGAAGAGCCCCCTTCTTGTTGAAGGGGGCGCGCCGAAGGCGGGGGGTTAAGGTGGAATGCGCGGATAACGCGGGCCGAAGGCCCGTGTTATCCCGGAGCGGGGCTGCCCGGCGGCCGCCCCTGCACGTAAAGACTGAAACGCTGCTTTTTGCACGGAATCGAGCAATGTCCAAAAACAAAAACGGGCACCCTTTCGGGCACCCGTTTCAGCGATCACGGCCTTGCGGCTGGGATCAGGCTTCGGCGACCACGACCACCTGGACGGTGGTTTCGACGTCGGCGTGCAGGTGGATGACCACCTCGAACTCGCCGACGTTGCGGAAGGCGCCTTCGCCCAGGATGACTTCGCTCTTTTCCAGCGGCAGTCCGGCCTTGGTGAAGGCTTCGGCGATGTCGCGCGGGCCGACCGAGCCGTACAGCTTGCCTTCGGTCGACGCGTTGGCGGCGATGGTGACGCTCTTGCCTTCCAGCGTGCCCTTGCGGGCTTCGGCGTCAGCGTGGATCGACTGGGCCTTGGCTTCGTACTCGGCGCGCTTGGCTTCGAACTCGGCAACGTTCGAGGCGGTGGCCGGAACGGCCTTGCCGGTCGGAACGAGGAAGTTGCGGCCGTAGCCCGGCTTCACGTCGACCTGGTCGCCCAGGCCGCCGAGGTTGGTGACCTTCTGAAGAAGAATCAGCTTCATGGTGTTGCTCCAAAAATGTATTCGTTAGCGGGGAAAACCCCGCAGCGGATGGCTGTCCGAATATCGAACCGTGAAAGGGGCGACCCGGGGCCGCCCGCCTTCATCAGACGTCGTGGTTGTCGGTGTACGGGATCAGGGCCAGGAAACGGGCGCGCTTGACGGCCGTTGCCAGCTGGCGCTGGTACTTCGACTTGGTACCGGTCACGCGGCTCGGCACGATCTTGCCGTTCTCGGTGAGGTACTGGCGCAGGGTGTTGAGATCCTTGTAGTCGATCTCCTTGACACCTTCGGCCGTGAACTTGCAGAACTTGCGGCGACGGAAGAACTTGGACATGTGCGTGCTCCTTAGGCGGCGGAAGCGGCGTCGTCGCCGGCTTCGTTGTCAGCGGTGTTGGCGGCTTCGCCTTCTTCGTCGTCACGACGACGACGCTCGCCACGCTCGGGCTTGTCGCCCTTCTCGTCCTTGCTCTTCATGATCAGCGACTGCTCGGTGTCGGCCGCGTCGCGGACCAGCACCAGGTTGCGCAGAACGGCGTCGTTGAACTTGAAGCTTTCGGTCAGTTCGGTCAGAACGGCCTGGTCCACTTCGATGTTCATCAGCACGTAATGTGCCTTGACCAGGTTCTGGATCGGGTACGCCAGCTGGCGACGGCCCCAGTCTTCCAGGCGGTGGATGGTGCCGTTACCGGTTTCGACCAGCGACTTGTAGCGCTCGATCATGGCCGGGACCTGCTCGCTCTGGTCCGGATGGACCATGAACACGACTTCGTAATGACGACTCATGTGTGTATACCTTTCGGATGTGGCCCTTGCGGGCCGGACAGCTCCCCGCAGGTGAAAGCGGTGGAGCAAGGGTTCCTGCCGGAAAACGGGCAGGAAGCCGCGCATTATCGCAGCAGACGGGGTTCCGGGCAAGCCGGGCGGCCGCCGGGCCGCCCCGGGGGCCGGATCAGGCCTTGTCGGCCTCGGTCGTGAAGCTCTCGCCGCAGCCGCATTCGGCGGTGGCGTTCGGGTTCCTGAACGTGAACGTCTCGCTCAGGCCCTGCTTGCCGAAGTCGATCTCGGTCCCATCGACCAGGGCCAGGCTGTCGGCATCCACGTAGATGCGGACCCCGTCCTGCTCGAACACGGTGTCGCCGGCGCGCTGGTCGCGGGCCAGGTCGGTGATGTGGCCCCAGCCGGAGCAGCCGGTGCGGGTCACGCCGAAACGCAGGCCCAATGCGTCCGGGCTCTGGGCCACGAACTTCTGGACACGGGCGAAGGCAACAGGGGTAAGGGTGACAGCCATGACAGACGACTCCAGCGGATCGGACACATTATAGGTCTACGGCCCAGTCAGAAATGCCTCGCAAGCAGAACGCTGCAACCGTTAAACTCCTCGTTCAGAGATCGAGTCGATCAACAGAGGATTCAAGTCATGACGGTGGTCAGCGTTGAACATGCGCTTGCCGGGAAGATCCCGGAAGGCGGCGAGGCAACAGTACGGGGCTGGGTGCGCACGGTGCGCGGGTCTGCGGCGCTGGCCTTCGTCAATGTCACCGACGGCTCCTGCTTCGCCCCCATCCAGGTGGTGGCCAATGACACCCTGGGCAACTTCGACGAGATCAAGGCGCTGACCCCGGGCTGCTCGGTCATCGCGCGCGGCACCCTGGTCAAGTCGCAGGGCAAGGGCCAGTCGTTCGAGATCCAGGCCAGCGACATCGAGATCGTCGGCCTGGTCGAAGACCCGCTGACCTACCCGATCCAGCCCAAGCCGATGAGCGCCGAGTTCCTGCGCGAAGTGGCCCACCTGCGCCCGCGCACCAACCTGTTCGGCGCGGTCACCCGCATCCGCAACTGCCTGGCCCAGGCCGTGCACCGGTTCTTCCACCAGAACGGGTTCAACTGGATCAGCACCCCGATCATCACCACCTCCGACGCCGAAGGCGCCGGGCAGATGTTCCGTGTCTCCACCCTGGACATGGTCAACCTGCCGCGCGACGCGCAGGGCAAGGTGGACTTCAGCCGCGACTTCTTCGGCAAGGAAACCTTCCTGACCGTGTCCGGCCAGCTCAACGTCGAGGCCTACTGCCTGGCGCTGAGCAAGGTGTACACCTTCGGCCCGACCTTCCGCGCCGAAAACTCCAACACCACCCGCCACCTGGCCGAATTCTGGATGATCGAGCCGGAAATCGCCTTCGCCGACCTGGCCGAAGACGCCCGCCTGGCCGAGCAGTTCCTGAAGTACCTGTTCCGCGCGGTGCTCGACGAGCGCGGCGACGACCTGGCGTTCCTGGCCGAGCGCGTGGACAAGAACGCGATCACCAAGCTGGAGGGCTTCATCAACGCCCCGTTCGAACAGATCGACTACACCGAGGCGGTGAAGCTGCTGCAGAACTCGGGCAGGAAGTTCGACTTCCCGGTCGAATGGGGCCTGGACCTGCAGACCGAGCACGAGCGCTGGCTGACCGAAGAACACATCGGCCGCCCGGTGGTGGTGACCAACTACCCCGAGCACATCAAGGCGTTCTACATGCGCCTGAACGACGACGGCAGGACCGTCGCGGCGATGGACGTGCTGGCCCCGGGCATCGGCGAGATCATCGGCGGCAGCCAGCGCGAAGAGCGCCTGGACGTGCTGGACGCGCGCATGGCGCAGTTCGGCCTGGACCCGGCGCACTACGGCTGGTACCGCGATTTCCGCCGCTACGGTTCGGTGCCGCACGCCGGTTTCGGCCTCGGCTTCGAGCGCCTGGTGGTGTACGTGTGCGGGCTGGGCAACATCCGCGACGCCATCCCCTACCCGCGCGCACCGGGCAGCGCCGAATTCTGATCCCCACCACGGAGGCACGCCCATGACCCTGTTCCTCGCGCTGTGTTTCGTCGGCGTGGCGATCGCCGGGTTCAGTGCCTTCGTGATTTTCTGGCCGCTGACCCTGGTCCACATCCGCGACCGCCACCCCGCCCTGGCCAGCCGCTTCGGCAGTGGGGCCTTCCTGCGCCCGGACGCGCTGCGCTGGCTGCTGGGCCGGGACTACCGCGGCACCCCCGACCGTTCGCTGTCGGGGCTGGCCACGCCGGCCTGGCTGTCGCTGCTCACCCTGCTGGCCGGACTGGGCATGGCCGCCCTGCTCTGGCTGCTTTCGATGGTACTGACATGAACGATATCTCCGCCGTACGCGACTCCTGGTGGCTGGCAAGCCTGGGCAACACCCTCATCTGGGCACGCCTGCGCGTGCGCGCCGCCGGCACCGCCGAGGTGCTCGACAGCGACGGCAACACGCTGAGCTACGACAGCGAAGACACCGCCCGTTCGCAGCTGTTCGACGCCGAGTTCGTCGAGTTCGACGGGCTGGATGAGGAAGACGCGCTGGTGCGCGGTTTCAGCCTGCACGAAGTGGAACCGCCGCACGCCGACGACGATGACGGCCTGAAGGGCCAGATGGTGCGGAACCTGGGCGCGCGCGCCTGATCCCCCGATGTTCATCCCGTCCGACTTCGTTGCGACCGACCTGACCTGGCTGGACCGGCTGCTGGCGCGCGATGCGTTCGTCACCCTGGTCACCACCGGCGCCGACGGCCTGCCGCAGGTGACCCTGCTGCCGGTGGTGTACCGCCGCGACGGCCAGGACATCCTGATCGAAGGCCACTGGGCCCGCCCCAACCCGCAGGCCGGCCATGCCGGGCCGGCGCTGATGCTGGTGCACGGCCCGCACGCCTATCTGTCGCCGGGCTGGTACCCGGACAAGGACAGCGCCGGCCGCGTGCCGACCTGGAACTACGCCGCCGCCGAACTGCGCGGCGCGCTCGAGCCGGTGACCGACCCGGGCGAACTGATGGACATGCTGGACGCGCTCAGCGCGGTCAACGAAGCCAGCGTCGGCAACGACTGGCGGCTGGACCGCGACGACCCGCGCCAGACCCGCATGCTGAAGGGCATCGTCGGCTTCCGCTTCCGCCCCAGCCAGGTGCAGATCAAGCTCAAGCTGAGCCAGAACCATCCCGAGGCCAACCAGCTGTCGGTGATCGATGCCCTGGAGGGCTCCGGCTCCCCCGCTTCCCAGGACCTGGCGCAGTGGATGCGCCAGGTACGCGAGCAGCCCGCCGCCGGCGGCTGACCCACCCCACCTCACGTCAGGGATACCGAAACGATGAAAGACATCCACCAGCTGCTGCAGAACAACAAGAACTGGGCCGACCGGATTGAACAGGAGGACCCCGAGTTCTTCCACCAGCTGGCCAAGCAGCAGCATCCCGAATACCTGTGGATCGGCTGCTCCGATTCGCGCGTGCCGGCCAACCAGATCATCGGCATGGCCCCGGGCGAAGTGTTTGTACACCGCAACATCGCCAACGTGGTGGTGCACACCGACCTGAACTGCCTGAGCGTGATCCAGTACGCAGTGGACCAGTTGAAGGTGAAGCACATCCTGATCGTGGGCCACTATGGCTGCGGCGGCGTACACGCCAGCCTCAACCACACCCGCGTGGGCCTGGCCGACAACTGGCTGCGCCATGTGGGCGATGTGGCGCAGAAGCATGCGGCGATCATGGAGGCGATCGAAGAGCCGGAGCTGAAGCACGCACGCCTGTGCGAGCTCAACGTGATCGAACAGGTGGTCAACGCCTGCCGCTCGACCATCGTGCAGGACGCCTGGGCGCGCGGGCAGAAGCTGATGGTGCATGGCTGGGTCTACAGCCTGAAGGACGGCCGGGTGCGCGAGATGGGTATCGACGTCGGTGCGCCCGAAGACCTGGCCCCGGCCTACGAAAAAGCGCTTGCGCACGTACCGCGCCGCGGCAAGCGCGACTGACCTTCACCACGGAAACCACCATGCTGCCCTCGCCGATCAACCTGCTTGGCTGGATCGAAGAAAACCGCCACCTGCTCAAGCCGCCGGTGGGCAACAAGATGATCGAGAACGGCGACTTCATCATCATGGTGGTCGGCGGCCCGAACAGCCGCACCGACTTCCATTACGACGAAGGCCCGGAGTGGTTCTACCAGCTCGAAGGCGAGATGCTGCTGAAGGTGCAGGAAGACGGCGCGGTGCGCGACATTCCGATCCGCGCCGGGGAAATCTTCCTGCTGCCGGGCAAGGTGCCGCACTCGCCGCGCCGCCCGCCCGGCGGGGTCGGCCTGGTGGTCGAACGCAAGCGGCTGGCGCATGAGAAGGACGGCGTGATGTGGTTCTGCGAGCGCTGCAACCACAAGCTGTACGAAGAGTATTTCACCCTGCAGAACATCGAAACCGACCTGCCCAAGCTGTTCGCCCGCTACCAGGCCGACATCAGCATGCGTACCTGCGACAACTGCGGGCATGTCGACCCGCTGCCGGGTGGCTGACCCCGCGTTATAGGATTCGTGCCATATACAGCTCGCATGGATAGACTGCGGTTTCACTGCCAACCCTGATCGACCCATGTCCGAGCTCCTCAGCCGCACCCATGCCACCGCCCTGGACGCCGCCGACCCGCTGCGCGCCCTGCGCGCCGAGTTCGTCTTTCCCCAGCACAACCACCGCGACCAGACCTATTTCGTGGGCAATTCGCTGGGCCTGCAGCCGCGTGCGGCCAAGGCCGCGGTGCAGGAGGTGATGGACAAGTGGGGGGCGCTCGCGGTCGAGGGTCACTTCACCGGCGAGACCCAGTGGCTGGGCTACCACCGGCTGGTCAACGCGCAGCTGGCCCGGATGGTCGGCGCGCTGCCCAGCGAAGTGGTGGCGATGAATACGCTCAGCGTGAACCTGCACCTGATGATGGTCAGCTTCTACCGCCCCACCGCCGAGCGTCCGGTGATCCTGATGGAGGCCGGCGCCTTCCCGACCGACCGCCATGCGGTGGAGTCGCAGATCCGCTTCCACGGCTTCGACCCGGCCACCGACCTGGTCGAGGTCCAGCCCGATGAGCCCAACGGCACGATTTCGCTGGCAGCGATCGAGCGTGCCATCGCCGAACACGGCCCGCGCCTGGCGCTGCTGCTGTGGCCCGGCGTGCAGTACCGCAGCGGCCAGGTGTTCGACCTCGACGCGATCACCCGCATGGCGCGCCTGCAGGGCGCCCGGGTCGGCTTCGACCTGGCCCATTCGGTCGGCAACGTGCCGCTGCAGCTGCACGACATCGCTCCGGATTTCGCGGTCTGGTGCCACTACAAGTACCTCAACAGCGGCCCCGGCGCGGTGGCCGGCTGCTTCGTGCACGAACGCCACCACCGCGACGCCAGCCTGCCCCGGTTCGCCGGCTGGTGGGGCCACGAGGAAGCGACCCGCTTCAAGATGGCACCGCAGTTCGTCCCGGCGGTGGGGGCCGAAGGCTGGCAGCTGAGCAACCCGCCGGTGCTCGGGCTGGCCCCGCTGCGCGCCGCGCTGGACGTGGTGGACAAGGCCGGCGGCATCGAGGCCATGCGCGCCAAGTCGCTGCAGCTCACCGGCCTGCTCGACGCGCTGGTCCGTGCCCGCCTGGCCGGGGTGCTGGAAGTGCTGACCCCGGCCGAACCCGAGCGCCGTGGCTGCCAGCTGTCGCTGCGCGTGGTCGGTGGCCGCAACCTGTTCGAATATCTGCAGACGGTGGGCGTGCTGGGCGACTGGCGTGAGCCGGACGTGATCCGCATTTCGCCCACCCCGCTGTACAACCGTTACCTCGACCTGCATCACTTCGTCGAAGAAGTGGAATCCTGGGCGGGCCTGTAAGCCTGCCCTCCCCTGCGTGGACCCTGACTTGATCGCATCTGCACACCGCTCCCTGAGCATCATCGGCGCCGGCCTGGCCGGCTCCCTGCTGGCCATCCTGCTGTCCCGCCAGGGCTGGCGGATCACCCTGTACGAACGCCGCGGCGACCCGCGGATCAGCGACTACGAGAGCGGCCGCTCGATCAACCTGGCCCTGGCAGAACGCGGGCGCAACGCGCTGCGCCAGGCCGGGGTGGAAGACGCGGTCATGGCCAAGGCGGTGATGATGCGCGGGCGCATGGTGCATCCGCGCCAGGACGAGCCGCAGCTGCAGCGCTACGGCCGCGACGACAGCGAAGTGATCTGGTCGATCCACCGCAAGGACCTCAACACCACGCTGCTGCAGCTGGCCGAAGACGCCGGCGCGCAGGTGCACTTCCACCGCCGCCTGCACACGGTGGATTTCGATGCCGGCTACGCGCGCTTCATCGACGATCGCAACGACCACCCGCACGACATCCGCTTCGACACCCTGATCGGCGCCGACGGTGCCGGTTCGGCGCTGCGTGCGGCGATGAACCGCAAGCACCCGCTGGACGAGCGCATCGAGTTCCTCGACCACTCCTACAAGGAGCTGGAGATCCCACCCACTGAGGACGGCGGGTTCCGCATCGAGGCCAACGCGCTGCACATCTGGCCGCGCGGCAACTACATGTGCATCGCGCTGCCCAATGACGAAGGCACCTTCACCGTCACGTTGTTCCTGCCCAACGAGGGCAACCCCAGCTTCGCCACCACCAACAGTGGTGCGGAAGCCGAGGCGCTGTTCGCACGCGATTTCCCCGATGCACTGGCACTCATCCCGAACCTGCGCCGCGACTGGGAAGAACACCCGCCCGGCTTGCTTGGCACCCTGCACCTGCGCCAGTGGCACCTGCAGGGCCGCGCGGTACTGCTGGGCGATGCCGCGCACGCGATGGTGCCGTTCCACGGCCAGGGCATGAACTGCGCGTTCGAAGACTGCGTGGCGCTGGCCCGGCACCTGCAGGAGCAGGACTCGCTGGCGGCCGCGTTCGCCGCGTTCGAGGCCGAACGCAAGCCGAATGCCGAAGCGATCCAGCAGATGGCGCTGGAAAACTACCTGGAAATGCGCGACCGCGTGGCCGACCCGGCGTTCCTGCTGCAGCGCGAGCTGGAGCAGGCGCTGCAGGCGCGCTGGCCGACCCGCTTCGTGCCGCACTACACCATGGTGACCTTCCTGCACACGCCGTACGCGGTGGCGCTGGAACGCACCGAGCTGCAGCGGAAGATCCTGCAGGACGCCACCGCCGGTCACGAAACGCTGGAGCACATCGACTGGGCCGCGCTGGAGCGCGTCGTGCACGCGCAGCTGCCGGTGCTGGAGGGCGCGCACTGATGGCCGACAGCTTCCTGTTCTACGACCTGGAAACCTTCGGCCAGGACCCGCGCCGCACCCGCATCGCGCAGTTCGCCGCGATCCGCACCGACGCCGACCTCAACCAGATCGACGAACCGGTCAGCTTCTACGTGAAGCTGGCCGACGACCTGCTGCCGTCTCCAGTGGCGACGCTGATCACCGGCATCACCCCGCAGCACGCACTCGCTGAAGGCGTCAGTGAAGCGGAGGCGTTCGCGCGCATCAACGACCTGATGGCACGGCCCGGCACCTGCACGCTGGGCTACAACACGCTGCGCTTCGACGACGAGTTCGTCCGCCACGGGCTGTTCCGCAATTTCTTCGATCCGTACGAGCGCGAGTGGCGCAACGGCAATTCGCGCTGGGACCTGCTGGACATGCTGCGCCTGGTGCACGCACTGCGCCCGGACGGCATTGCCTGGCCGCAGCGCGAAGACGGCGCCACTTCGTTCAAGCTCGAGCACCTGGCACTGGCCAATGACGTGCGCGTCGGCGACGCGCATGAAGCGCTGTCGGACGTGCACGCCACCATCGGCATGGCGCGCCTGTTCAAGCAGGCCCAGCCCCAGCTGTGGGACTACGCACTGAAGCTGCGCGACAAGCGCTTCGTCGGCAGCCTGCTCGAGGTGGACGCCCTGCAGCCGGTGCTGCACATCTCGATGCGCTACCCGGCCCAGCGCATGTGCGCCGCCCCGGTGCTGCCGATCGCGCGGCACCCGTACATCAACAACCGGGTGATCGCGCTGGACCTGGAAGGCGACCTCGACGGGCTGCTGGCGCTCCCGGCCGAGACCCTGGCTGCGCGCCTGTATACCCGTGCGGCCGACCTCGCCGAAGGCGAGCAGCGCGTGCCGCTCAAGGAAGTGCACCTCAACAAGGTGCCGGCGCTGGTCGCCTGGAACCACCTGCGCCCGGCCGACCACGCCCGGCTGGGGATCGACGTGGCGCTGGTGGAGGCCAATGTCGCCCGGGTGCGCGCGGCCGGCCCGGCGCTGGTCGAGAAGGTGCGCCAGGTCTATGCCGGCGAGCGCACCGCCACGGTCAGCGACGTCGACGCCTCGCTGTACGACGGCTTCCTGGCCGACGGCGACAAGGCCTTGATGACCCGCCTGCGCACCAGCCCACCGGCCGAGCTGGCCGGGTTCGCCGAGCGGCTGAAGGACCCGCGCATGCCGGAACTGCTGTTCCGCTACCGCGCGCGCAACCATCCGCAGACCCTGGACGCCGCCGAACGGGGTCGCTGGAACGACTACCGCCGGCAGCGCCTGCTCGGCGACGCCGCGCTGGGCGAGCAGAGCCTGGCGGAGTTCCGCGCGCAGCTGGACATCTTGGCCGCCGAGCACGCCGACGCGCCCGACAAACTGGCCCTGTTGCAGCACCTGCGCGACTGGGGCAACGACCTGGAGCAGAGCCTGTGAGCACCTATTTCACCCCTGCCAGCTTCACCTTCCTGCGCGGCCTTGCCCGCAACAACG
This sequence comes from Stenotrophomonas bentonitica, assembly GCF_013185915.1. Lineage (NCBI taxonomy): Bacteria > Pseudomonadati > Pseudomonadota > Gammaproteobacteria > Lysobacterales > Lysobacteraceae > Stenotrophomonas > Stenotrophomonas bentonitica. The sequence goes on from NZ_JAAZUH010000001.1 coordinate 823,846, forward strand.
ACAAGACCTGGTTCAACGCGCACAAGGACAAGTACGAAGAGAACGTGCGGCAGCCGTTCCTGCGCCTGATCAGCGACCTGCAGCCGGACCTGGCGGCGGTGAGCGACCACTTCCGTTCCGACCCGCGCGGCGTGGGCGGCTCGCTGTTCCGGATCTACCGCGACGCGCGTTTTTCCAACGACAAGTCGCCGTACAAGACCTGGCAGGGTGCGCGGCTGTTCCATGAGCGGCGCAAGCAGGTGCCGGCGCCCTCGTTCTACATCCACCTGCAGCCCGGCGAAAGTTTCGTCGGCGCCGGGCTGTGGCACCCGGAGCCGGCCACCCAGCGCAAGGTCCGCCACTTCATCGTGGACAACCCGGGTGCCTGGAAGGCCGCCGCACATGCGCCGGCGCTGCGGAAGAAGTTCGATTTCGAGGAAAGCGAAAAGCTGGTGCGGGCCCCGCGCGGGTTCGAGCCGGACTTCGAGTTCATCGACGACCTCAAGCATCGCAACTGGGTGTTCTGGCGCGCGCTGGACGACGCCACCATGACCGGGCCGAAGCTGCGCCAGACCCTGGCCAAGGACCTGGTCACGCTGGGGCCGTTCGTGGATTATCTTTGTGCGGCGTTGGATCTGGAGTTCTGACCCATGAAGAAGCTGATCTGGATCCTGGTCGTTCTCGCGGTCCTGCTGGCCGGGCTCGTCGCGGCCGGCCCGTACCTCACCATTCGCGGGCTGTCGCAGGCCATCGAGCAGCGCGACACCTCGAAACTGGACCGTTACGTGGACTTCCCGATGCTGCGGGCGAACCTGCGCGCGCAGCTGGATGACTACGTGGTTCGCCAGGCCGGGCCGGACGTGCAGTCGAACCTGGTGGGCGCACTGCTGCTCACTGCCGGCCAGCGCCTGGGCGGCACTGCGGTGGATGCGATGGTGACCCCGACCGGGATCAGCGCGCTGCTGGAAGGCCACACCCTGTGGAAGCGGGCCAGCAACGACCTGGAAACCAACGACGCTTATGCCGCGCCGAAGGCGGCCCGGCCGCTGGAGGGCGCCACGCATCGGTTCGAATCGCTGTCGCGGTTTACCGCCACCAGCCAGACCGCGCAGGGCCCGGTGGTGTTCGTGCTGCAGCGGCAGGGGCTGAGCTGGAAGCTGGTGGACATCCGGTTGCCTTTGTAACGGCGAGCCACCCTAGTGCCGGCCGCCGGCCGGCTCCTCGCTTGATCCGGCATCGTGCAGAGCCCGCCAGCGGCGGGCACTACCGCTTTAGCGGGTTTCGTTGGCTACACCGTGCGGGACGTGGCCGGCCGCAACGTTGAGGTGCTGACGGGCGCTGTCGATGTTGTGCTGCGAATCGTCGAAGAAGATGTCCGCGCCGAAGGCTTCCAGGAACGGCCCCTTGTGGCGGCCGCCCAGGAACAGCGCCTCATCCAGGCGCACGCCCCACTCGCGCAGGGTGCGGATCACCCGCTCATGCGCCGGCGCCGAGCGCGCGGTGACCAGCGCGGTGCGGATCGGGGCAGCTTCGCCCGCCGGGAATTCCGCCTGCAGGGTGTGCAGCGCCGACAGGAAGTTCCGGAACGGCCCACCGCTGAGCGGCTCGCGCGCATTCTCGCGCTCATGCCGGCCAAACGCCTCCACGCCCTGCTCGCGCGAAATGCGCTCGCTCTCATCGCCGAAGATCACCGCGTCGCCATCGAAGGCAATGCGCAGCTGGCCCAGCGGCTGGCTCATGTCCAGCGGCTCGGCCGCGGCCAGCGTTTCATCGTAGGGCTTGGGCAGGATGGTCGCGGCAGCGATGCCATGCCGCAGCGCACGCCGCACCGATTCCGGATTGGCCGACAGGAACAGGTCGGTGCCGAACGGCTTCACGTACGGCCAGGTCGGCTCGCCGGCAGTGAACGTGGCGCGGATGATGCCCAGGTCGTAATGCTGGATCGAGTTGAAGATGCGCAGGCCGGTGTCGGCCGAATTGCGCGACAGCAGGATGACCTCGACCCGCGGCGACTCCGGCGACTCGCCCTGGTTCAGCGCCAGCAGCTTGCGCACCACCGGGAAGGCCACGCCAGGGCGCAGGATGTCGTCTTCATGCGTGCGCTGGTACTCGGCGTAGGCGTCCACGCCTTCGGCCTCGAACAGCGCGTGGCCTTCTTCAAGGTCGAACAGCGCACGCGAGGTCACGGCAACGGTCAGCAAGCGGGGGGTGTTGTCGCCCATGGCGGTCAAAGGTCCTTCAAAACATGAACTGTTCGCTGAGGATCCGGTCTTCCAGGTTGTGTTCCGGATCGAACAGCAGGGTCACCCGGCGCTCGCGCGACTCGCGGATGGTCACCTCGACCACGTCGCGGGTTTCATGCGAATCGGCGGTCACGCTGACCGGGCGCTTGTAGGGGTCAAGCACGCGGAAGCGCACTTCGGTGTCGGCCTTGAGGATCGCACCGCGCCAGCGCCGTGGCCGGTACGGCGCCAACGGAGTCAGCGCGATCGTATGCGACCCCAGCGGCAGGACCGGGCCGTGCGCGGAGTAATTGTAGGCGGTGCTGCCGGCCGGCGTGGCCACCAGCACCCCGTCGCCGATCAGCTCGGCCACGCGCTCCTGCCCATTGAGGTCCACCCCGATATGCGCCGCCTGCCGGGTCTGGCGCAGCAGCGACACGTCGTTGTAGGCCAGCGAGCCCGTGGTCGTCCCCGACTCGGTCAGCGCCAGCATCTCCAGCGGCCGCAGGTTGGCCGGTTCGGCCACCGCCAGCCGGGCAGGAAGTTCGCCATCGTCCTCCCGATACTGGTTCATCAGGAACCCCACCGTGCCCAGTTTCATGCCGAACACCGGCCGCCCCAGCGCACCGTGCCGGTGCAGGGTCTGCAGCATGAAGCCATCGCCGCCCAACGGGCACAGCACGTCGGCCTCTTCCGGCGCATGGTCGCCATAGCGCGCCACCATCGCCGCGCGGGCGAACTGCGCCGCTTCGGTGTTGCTGGCCAGGAAGGCGATGCGGGGGGTATCGCTCATGTGGGGTCCGGTGGAGGGGTTGCTGGTTGAAGCATAACCGGGGTGGGAGTGCGCTTGTTGTGGGTTGGTCGCTAACGGCAGCGTTTCGATTCATACGTGCAGGGGCGGCCAGCGGGCAGCCCCGCTCCGAGACACGCCGTGAACCCGTCCTTGGGGGCTGCTAGAAAACATCCATGTTTTCTAGCGTCTCTCCGGGGGCTACCCGCTGGCCGCCCCCATACATGGTCGTGTGCGGTGGGGAAATCAGACACGCATGGCGTGTCACTACGCGGGTGGTCCGTCGGCGTAGTGGGGTTTTCCGTGGCCACCTGCCAACTTTCGGGGGGTCGGCGGGGGTGGGTTTGAGGGGGCACGAGCCGCATGGATGCGGCGATGAGCTTACACGGACGTACTTGCAGCGTCCCCCACGAACCCGCACCCGACGGCCCTGACCAGGGAGACCCCGCAGCCCAAGGCTGTTCGCACGAATCCAACAGCAGCCGGGCAAGGCCCGGCTCTACCGGGTCGTTTGCAACCCAGAGATCGCGGGCGCCAGACAACAAAAAGGCCCCGCCGAAGCGGGGCCTTTCTGCATCAAGCACTACCCGGAGCGCTTACGCGCCGTGGGCAGCCAGCTGGCCCAGGCGCTGGACCGCGACCGAGACGGTCGGGTAGTCCAGCGTCTTCTGTTCGGCCAGTTCCTGCAGCATCGACAGCGTGAAACGCAGGCTGCTGTCGTCGCGGGCCAGCCATGCGGCGACCTTGGCTTCGGCAGTACTGCCCTTCATCGACAGCACCTGTGCCGCCAGGTTGCGGTGGTGCGCCGCCAGCTCGTCGCGCAACACGCCACGGGCCACCGCGTGCCACCGGCCGTTGACCTCCAGCGCATCGATCTGCTCGAACAGCCACGGCAGCTGCAACGCATCGCCCAGGCGGAAGTGGACCTTCGACACATCCACCGGCTTCAGCTTGCGCGTACGCGCCAGCTCGATGATGTCGAACGCCGGTTCCAGGAACTGCAGTTCCGACAGCTGCTGTGCCAGCGCCGGCGGCAGGCCCTTGTCCTTCCACTCCTGCACGCTCGCCTCATACGCCGGGCGCTGCGAATCCGGCAACACACCCGACGCCTCGCGGATGTCGTTGAACGGCGCCTGGTAGCGGTTCACCGCCTCCGTGATGCCCGGCATCGCACCGGGGCGGAACAGCAGCCAGCGCACGAATGCACGCTGCAGCTTCCAGATCACTTCCAGCGCATCGATCTGCACCGACTCCGGCAGCGTCCCGTCCAGCGCATCGATCTGCGCCCACAGCGCACGCGCGTCCAGCGTCTCACGGCTGATCGTGTACGCCTTCGCCACCTCCGCGATCGTACGGCCCGTGTCCTCCTGCATGCGCATCAGGAACGTCGCGCCCATCCGGTTGATCGTCTGGTTCGTCACCGCCGTAGCGATGATTTCGCGCTTCAGGCGGTGACGCTCCATCGCGTCCGCATACTTCTTCTGCAGCGGCGTCGGGAAGTAACGCTGCAGTTCCTTCGACAGGTACGGATCTTCCGGAATGTCCGAATCCAGCAGCTGCGCGAACGCCACCAACTTCGAATACGACAGCAGCACCGACAGCTCCGGACGGGTCAGGCCCTGCCCACGCGCCTTGCGTGCCGACATTTCCGCGTCCGAAGGCAGGTACTCGATCTGGCGATCCAGCAGGCCCTGCTTCTCCAGCGTCCGGATGAAGTGCTGCTTCGAACCCAGGCGCTTGACCGCCATCCGCTCCATCAGGCTAAGCGCCTGGTTCTGGCGGTAGTTGTCGTTCAGCACCAGCTCCGCCACTTCGTCCGTCATCGACGCCAGCAGCTTGTTGCGCTGCTCCACCGTCAACTTCTTCGCCCGCACCACATCATTGAGCAGGATCTTGATGTTGACCTCGTGGTCCGACGTGTCCACGCCGGCCGAGTTGTCGATGAAGTCCGTGTTGAGCAGCACGCCGGCCTGCGCCGCCTCGATGCGGCCCAGCTGGGTCATGCCCAGGTTGCCGCCCTCGCCCACCACCTTGCAGCGCAGCTCGCCACCATTCACGCGCAGCGCATTGTTGGCGCGGTCGCCCACATCGCTGTGCTGCTCGGTCGCCGCCTTCACATAGGTACCGATGCCGCCGTTCCACAGCAGGTCCACCGGCGCCTTCAGGATCGCGCTCATCAGATCGTTCGGCGACATCGCCTTGACGTTCTCGTCCAGGCCCAGCGCCTCACGCACCTGCGGCGTGATCTCGATCGACTTCAGCGTGCGCGGGAAGATCCCGCCGCCCTTGCTGATCAGCTTCGCATCGTAGTCCGCCCAGCTCGAGCGCGGCACCGTGAACATGCGCTCGCGCTCCACGAACGACGTCGCCGCATCCGGATTCGGGTCCAGGAAGATGTGGCGGTGGTCGAACGCCGCCAGCAGGCGGATGTGGCGCGACAGCAGCATGCCGTTGCCGAACACGTCGCCGGACATGTCGCCGACACCCACCGTGGTGAAGTCCTGGCTCTGGCTGTCACGGCCCAGCGCACGGAAGTGGCGCTTGACCGACTCCCACGCACCGCGTGCGGTGATGCCCATGCCCTTGTGGTCGTAACCGACCGAACCACCCGACGCGAACGCATCGCCCATCCAGAAGCCGTGCGCGATGGCCAGGCCGTTGGCGATGTCCGAGAACGTCGCCGTGCCCTTGTCCGCCGCCACCACCAGGTACGGGTCGTCCAAGTCGTGGCGGACCACGTCCACCGGCGGCACGATCTTGTTGTTGACGATGTTGTCGGTGATGTCCAGCAGGCCCTGGATGAACAGCTTGTAGCAGGCCACGCCGTTGGCGAACACCGCATCACGGTCGCCGCTGGCCGGCGGGGTCTTGGCGAAGAAGCCGCCCTTCGCGCCGACCGGCACGATCACTGTGTTCTTCACCATCTGCGCCTTGACCAGGCCCAGCACCTCGGTACGGAAGTCTTCGCGACGGTCCGACCAGCGCAGGCCGCCACGCGCCACCGCGCCGAAGCGCAGGTGCGTGCCTTCCACGCGCGGGCCATACACGAAGATTTCGCGGTACGGGCGCGGCTTGGGCAGGTCCGGCACCAGCGCCGAATCGAACTTGAAGCTGATCACGTGGCCCGGTCGGCCCTGTGCATCGGTCTGGTAGTAGCTGGTGCGCAGGGTCGCGTCGATCACGCCCATGAAGCTGCGCAGGATGCGGTCTTCGTCAAGGCTGGACACGCGGTCCATCAGCTTCAGCAGCGCTTCGCGCGCGGCGTCCATCTGCACCTTGCGGTCGCCCTTGCGGGCGTCGACCACGGTCTTGAGCACCTTCTGGGTGGCTTCGTCGCCGCCGGACAGCACTTCAAGGTGCGCGCGCAGGTCGGCCTGGCCTTCTGCGATCGCGTCCTTGTCCTCATGGCCGGTCGCCGGGTCGAAGCGGGCTTCGAACAGCTCCACCAGCAGGCGGGCCAGCAGCGGGTAACGGGTGAAGGTGCCTTCCACGTAGGCCTGCGAGAACGGCACGCCGGTCTGCAGCAGGTACTTGCAGTAGCCACGCAGCATGGCGACCTGGCGCCAATGCAGGCCGGCCGACAGCACCAGGCGGTTGAAGCCGTCGTTCTCGGCGTCGCCGTGCCACACGCGGGCAAAGGTTTCACCGAAGGCGGCATCGGCGCTGGCCGCGTCGATCGGGCCGGCCACCGACTCCACTTCGAAGTCCTGCACGTACACCGGCGCGTTGTCGACGGTGAGGCGGTACGGGCGCTCGGCGATCACGCGCAGGCCCATGTTTTCCATCATCGGCAGCGCGTCCGACAGCGGAATGTCGTCCAGCTGGCGGTACAGCTTCAGGCGCAGGCCGTCGCCTTCTTCGCGGTGCACGGCCTGCAGGCTCAGGCGCAGGTCGTCCGGCCCGGTCAGCGCGTCGAGCTGGCTGACGTCGTTGGCCGCGATCTCGGTGCTCGAGTCTTCGATGTAACCGGCCGGCAGCGCCTTGCCGATACGGGCGGCAATGCGCAGGCCTTCGGTTTCGCCGTGGCGGGCCACCAGAGCTTCGCGCAGGTCGTCCTGCCAGTTGCGCAGCACCTGGGCGAGCTTCTGTTCCAGCGCGCTGGTGTCCACTTCCAGGGTCTGGCCGGCCTTCGGGCGCACGATCAGGTGCACCTGGGCCAGCGGCGACTCACCCAGCACCACCGAGCTGTCCACGTACTCGCCCTGCAGCGCGTCCTTGAGCATCGCTTCGATGCGCAGGCGCACGTCGGTGTTGAAACGCTCGCGCGGCAGGTACACCAGCGCGGAGATGAAACGGCTGTACTTGTCGCGGCGCAGGAACAGGCGGCTGCGCACGCGCTCCTGCAGGCCCAGCACGCCCATGGCGGTGCGGAACAGTTCTTCCTCGGTGGACTGGAACAGTTCTTCGCGCGGCAGGGTTTCCAGGATGTGGCGCAGGGCCTTGCCGCTATGGCTGGCCGGGGCCAGGCCGGACTGCTTCATCACGAATTCGTGGCGCTGGCGCACCAGCGGGATTTCCCACGGGCGACGGTTATAGGCGCTGGAGGTGAACAGGCCGAGGAAGCGCTGCTCGCCGATGATCTTGCCCTTGGCGTCGAATTCCAGCACGCCGATGTAGTCCATGTAACCGGCGCGGTGCACGCGCGAACGCGCGTTGGTCTTGGTCAGGATCAGCGCGTCCTTCAACCCGGTGGTGGCGTTGAGGCCCTGCGCGGCCAAGGTCTTGACCGGGCGCGCGGCGGACTTGTCCTTGCCGCGCATCAGGCCCAGGCCGGTGTCGTTCAACGGCGCCAGCACTTCTTCCTTGCCCTGCTTCTCGACGCGGTACTCGCGGTAGCCGAAGAAGGTGAAGTGGTTGTCGGCGGCCCAGCGCAGGAACGCCTGGGCTTCGCTGCGCGACGCGTCATCGATCGGCAGCTGGCGGGTGCCGAGGTCGTCGGCCAGGACCAGCGCCTTGCTGCGCATGGCGTCCCAGTCGCCGACGATGGCGCGCACTTCGGCCAGCGCCTTGACGATGGCCTGTTCGACATCGGCCATGGACTCGGCCGGCTGGCGGTCGATCTCCAGCAGCATCACCGACTCGGCGGTGCCTTCGCCCACCTGGGTGAGCTTGCCGGCCTTGTCGCGGCTGAAACGGATCACCGGGTGGCCCAGCACGTGCACGCCCACGCCGTGTTCGGCCAGGCTCATGGTGACGGTGTCGACCAGGAACGGCATGTCGTCGTTGACGATCTGCAGCACGGTGTGCGCCGACTCCCAGCCATTGGCCTTCAGGGTGGGGTTGAACACGCGCACGTTGGCCTTGCCGGCCTTGCGCACGCGGGCGAATTCGAGGGTGTCGCCGGCCAGTGCGGCCCATTCTTCAACCGTGTGGTGCGGGAACTCGTCCGCTTCCATGCGCTTGTAGAAATCTGCGGCGAACGCCACTGCCTCGGCCTGCCCGGCCGCCGGGTAACGCTTGCGCAAGGCCGTGTACACCGGTTCCAGAGAGAAGCCCACTGGCGAAACAGTCTGCGTATCGGCTGGTTTGGTCGTTTTTTTCACGGTCTTGGCTGCTGTTTTTTGCGGTTTCATGGCAGAGCGATGCGTGTTGCCCAGTTGGGAAAATGAAATTGTAGCCCTACCGCACGAAAACACCTTGCTGCAGGACGGAATAAGGTTTTTCGGGTTGGGTGGCGTTTACGTCGCCCGTTGATCAGTGCGCCAGAGTATGGAAAGTGCTGCATCCGACATGTGCATGACAGCATCGGCACTCGACATGGCAACTTGACGACGCACACAACGGACCGTGTCGAAAGCCATGCTTCACCAATTCTGAACTGGACGGTATAGTCCACCGCGTGAGCTCCCCCACCCCCACCGCCGCCGTGCTGGATGCACGCGATCACCGCGTGTGGAACGGTGCCGTTGGATTTCACATTTCTGAATGGCGCCTGTTGAGGCGCCGCGCCGGTCTGGTCCGGCATGACGACCCGCACTTCATGGCGGACCTGCTATTGAGCAGGATCGCCGTAGCGTGTTCTTCCCATCCGTGCAGACGCTACGCAGCGGCGCCGGTGGCTGATTACCCACAGCATTCAAACCAACACCGGAGTTCCCCCCGATGATCGCCCCACTCCGCACCCTCGCCCTGACGTGCGCAGTCGCCGTCGCGTTGACCGCCTGCAAGAAGCCGGAACAACAGACGCCCCCGCCGCCGGAAGTGGGCGTGATCGAAGCCAAGGCCGATACCCTGCCGCTGCAGCGCGAAATGGTCGGCCGTCTGTCGCCGTACCGCAGTGCCGACGTGCGCGCCCGCGTGCCTGGCGTGCTGCTCAAGCGCGTCTACCAGGAAGGCCAGGACGTCAAGCAGGGCCAGGTGATGTTCCTGATCGACCCGGCGCCGCTGCAGGCCGCATTGAATGCCTCGCAGGCCGAACTGGCCTCGGCGCAGGCGACCTATGCCAACGCCAAGGCCGCCGCTGCCCGCGCCCGCTCGCTGGCGCCGCAGCAGTTCGTGTCCAAGTCGGACCTGGACAACGCCGAAGCCACCGAACGCTCGTCCGCCGCTGCCGTGCAGCAGGCGCAGGCCGCGCTGTCGAACGCGAAGATCAACCTCGGCTACGCCCAGGTGACCTCGCCGATCGACGGTCGCGCCGGCAAGCAGCAGGTCACCGAAGGCGCGCTGGTCGGCCAGGGCGACATCACCCTGCTGACCACCGTGGACCAGCTCGACCCGCTGTACGTGAACTTCTCGATGAGCTCGGACGAACTGACCCAGCTGCGCCAGGCCGAAGCCAAGGGTTCTGTGCTGCTGGCCGGTGACGGCAAATCGACGGTGGCGGTCAAGCTTTCCGACGGCACCGCCTATGAGCATCCGGGCACGCTGGACTACTCCTCGGCCGTGGTCGACCCGTCGACCGGCGCGGTGACCCTGCGCGCGGTGCTGCCGAACCCGGACAAGATCCTGCTGCCGGGCTCGTTCGTCAGCTTCCAGGCGGTGCTGGGCGAGCGCAAGAACGCGTTCCTGGTACCGCTGCAGGCGCTGCAGCGCGACACCGTCGGCGGCTTCGTGATGGTGGTGGGCAAGGACGGCAAGGTGGTGCGCAAGAACGTGGTCACCGAAGGCCAGCAGGGCAGCAACTGGCTGGTCAGCAGTGGCCTGCAGCCGGGCGACCAGGTGATCGTTGCCGGCGTGCAGAAGGTCAAGGAGGACGCGCCGGCCACGGCCAAGCCGTGGAGCCCGACCGCTCCGGGCGCCAATGGCCAGGCTCCGGCGGGCGCTGCGCCCGCCACTGCCGGCCAGGCACCGGCCGCGCAGGCCGACGCTGCGGCACCTGCCGACGCGGCCGCCAAGCCCTCCGACGGCGCTCCGGCTGCCGAACCGACCAAGCAGTAACGGGAACCCTCCGTCATGCCTAAATTTTTCATTGAACACCCGGTATTCGCCTGGGTGGTCGCGATCCTGATCTCGCTTGCGGGCGTGATCTCGATCCTGGGTCTGGGCGTGGAGTCCTACCCGAGCATCGCACCGCCGCAGGTGACGGTGAGCGCCACCTACCCCGGCGCCAGCGCCGACACCACCGAAAAGTCGGTCACCCAGGTGATCGAGCAGCAGCTGACCGGTATCGACCACCTGCTGTACTTCAGTTCCTCGTCGGCCTCGAACGGTCGTGCGCAGATCACCTTGACCTTCGAAACCGGCACCGACGCGGACATCGCGCAGGTGCAGGTGCAGAACAAGGTGTCGCTGGCCACGCCGCGCCTGCCGACCGAAGTGACCCAGCAGGGCGTGGTGGTGGCCAAGGCCAACGCCGGCTTCCTGATGGTGGTGGCGCTGCAGTCGGACCGCGAGTCGATCACCCGCGACGCGCTGAACGACATCGTGGGCTCGCGCGTGCTCGACCAGATCTCGCGTATCCCCGGCGTCGGCAGCACCCAGCAGTTCGGTTCCGAGTACGCCATGAACATCTGGCTCAACCCGGAACGCATGCAGGGCTTCGGCCTGTCCGCCACCCAGGTGCTGGCGGCGATCAAGGCACAGAACGTGCAGTTCGCGGCCGGTTCGCTGGGCTCGGATCCGTCCCCGGCCGGTCACTATTTCACCGCCACGGTTTCGGCTGAAGGGCGCTTCAGCTCGCCTGACCAGTTCGAGAACATCATCCTGCGCGCCAATGCAGACGGCTCGCGGGTGATGCTGAAGGACGTGGCCCGGATCGCGTTCGGCGCCAACAACTACGGCTTCGACACGCAGTACAACGGCAAGCCGACCGGTGCGTTCGCGATCCAGCTGCTGCCGGGTGCGAACGCACTGAACGTGGCCGATGCGGTGCGCGCCAAGATGGAGGAGCTGCAGCCAAGCTTCCCGTCCGGGGTAACGTGGTTCTCGCCGTACGACAGCACCACGTTCGTGAAGATCTCGATCGAGGAAGTGGTCAAGACCCTGGTCGAAGCGATCGTGCTGGTCTTCCTGGTGATGTTGATCTTCCTGCAGAACTTCCGGGCGACGCTGATCCCGACGCTGGTCATTCCGGTGGCGCTGCTTGGTACGTTCCTGGGCATGAGCATCATCGGCTTCACGATCAACCAGCTGACGTTGTTCGCGATGGTGCTGGCGATCGGCATCGTGGTCGATGACGCGATCGTGGTGATCGAGAACGTCGAGCGCATCATGACCGAGGAGAAGCTGCCACCCAAGGCGGCGACCCAGAAGGCCATGACCCAGATCACCGGTGCGGTGGTGGCCATTACCGTGGTGCTGGCGGCGGTGTTCATTCCGTCGGCACTGCAGGGCGGCGCGGCCGGCGAGATCTACAAGCAGTTCGCGCTGACCATTGCGATCGCTATGGCGTTCTCGGCGTTCCTGGCGCTGGGCTTCACACCGGCACTGTGCGCGACGTTCCTGAAGCCGACGCACGGCGAGCCGAACGTGGTGTACCGCACGTTCAACAAGTACTACGACAAGGTCAGCGGTACGTACGTGGGCCACATCACGTCGGCGGTGAAGCATGCGCCGCGCTGGATGATCCTGTTCGTGGTGCTGACGGTGCTGTGCGGTTTCCTGTTCACGCGCATGCCGGGCAGCTTCCTGCCGGAAGAAGACCAGGGCTATGCGCTGGCGATCGTGCAGCTGCCGCCGGGTTCGACCAAGGCGCAGACCAACGCGACCTTCGCGCAGATGCGCGGGATCCTGGAAAAGCAGGATGGGTTCGAGGGCATGCTGCAGGTGGCCGGTTTCAGCTTCGTGGGTTCGGGCGAAAACGTGGGCATGGGCTTCATCCGCTTGAAGCCGTGGGCGGACCGTGACATCACGGTGCCGGAGTTCATCGGCAACATGAATGGTGCGTTCTACGGGATCAAGGAGGCGCAGATCTTCGTGGTCAACCTGCCGACGGTGCAGGGCCTGGGCCAGTTCGGCGGCTTCGACATGTGGCTGCAGGACCGTGGCGGGGTGGGCTTCGAGCAGCTGACGCAGGCGCGCAACACGCTGCTGGGAAAGGCGGCGGAAGAGAAAGAGCTGCTGACGGGCGTGCGCCCGAACGGGCTGGAAAACGCGCCGCAGTTGCAGCTGCACGTGGACCGGGTGCAGGCGCAGACGATGGGCCTGTCGGTGTCGGACGTGTACAGCACGATCCAGCTGATGCTGGCGCCGGTGTACGTGAACGACTTCTTCTACCAGGGCCGCATCAAGCGGGTGACGATGCAGGCCGACGGTCCGTTCCGGACCGGGGCGGAGTCGTTGAACAGCTTCTACACGCCGAGTTCGCTGCAGACCAACGCGGACGGTACGCCGGCGATGATTCCGCTGAGCACGGTGGTACGTTCGGAATGGGTGTCGGCACCGCCGTCGCTGAGCCGTTACAACGGGTATTCGGCGATCAACATCGTGGGTTCGCAGGCGCCGGGCCGCAGTTCGGGCGAGGCGATGCAGGCGATGGAGCGGATCGTGCAGGACGACCTGCCGGCGGGCTTCGGCTACGACTGGTCGGGCATGTCGTACCAGGAAATCCTGGCGGGCAACGCGGCGACGCTGCTGCTGGTGCTGTCGATCGTGGTGGTGTTCCTGTGCCTTGCGGCGCTGTATGAGAGCTGGTCGATCCCGGTGGCGGTGCTGCTGGTGGTGCCGCTGGGCGTGCTGGGTGCGCTGGCGTTCTCGCTGGCGCGCGGGCTGCCGAACGATCTGTACTTCAAGATCGGCCTGATCACGGTGATCGGCCTGGCGGCGAAGAACGCGATCCTGATCGTGGAGTTCGCGGTGGAGCAGCGGGCGGCGGGACGGAACCTGCGCGATGCGACGATCGAGGCGGCGCGCCTGCGCTTCCGCCCGATCCTGATGACGTCGTTCGCGTTCATCATGGGCGTGATCCCGATGGCGATCTCGACCGGTGCGGGCGCGAACGCGCGCCACGCGATCGGTACGGGCGTGATCGGCGGCATGGTGTTCGCCACCTTCCTGGGCCTGCTGATGATCCCGGTGTTCTTCGTGGTGGTCCGACGCATGCTGGGCGACAAGCTGGACGAACCGTCCAAGGAGTTCCTGGAACGCCAGGGCGACGCTAATACGGTCCATCGTCCGGATCGTTGATCCTGTGTAACGTGTAATGCAAAAGGCCCCGGAGCGATCCGGGGCCTTTTTTTTGTTCGGCAGTTGCCTGCGTTGCGTGGCGCCGGGCTCTGTCCGGCTGTTGTTGGTTTTGGGCGAACAGCCCTCGGCTGAGAGATTGTCTGCTGTGGGGCCGGCGGGGGTGGGTTTGAGGGGGCACGAGCCGCATGGATGCGGCGATGAGCTTACATGGACGTACTTGCAGCGTCCCCCACAAACCCGCACCCGACGGCCCTGACCAGGGGAACCGCGCAGACCCCGGCTGTTCGCCTGAATCCAACAGCAGCCGGGCAGAGCCCGGCTCTACGTGATTACGCCACCCCAGCGGATGGCGAAGCTAAACCCCAGAAAGCAATCGGGGCCCACGAAGGGCCCCGATTGCTTTGCTTTGCTTTGCTTTGGTTTGGCGTCGGATCAGCGCAAGCCGGTCTCGTTGCGCGCGATCACCAGGCGCTGGATTTCCGAGGTGCCTTCGTAGATCTCGGTGATCTTCGCGTCGCGGAAGTAACGCTCCAGCGGCATTTCCTTGGAGTAGCCCATGCCGCCGTGGATCTGCACCGCCTGGTGGGTGATCCACATCGCTGCTTCCGAGGCGGTCAGCTTGGCGATGGCCGCTTCGTTGCTGAAACGCTTGCCCTGCCCCTTCACCCATGCCGCGCGCAGCGTCAGCAGCAGCGCTGCGTCCAACTTGCACTTCATGTCCGCGATCTTCGCCTGCGTCATCTGGAACGTGCCGATGGCCGCGCCGAACGCCTTGCGCTCCTTCACGTACTCGAGGGTCGCCTCGTACGCCGCACGCGCGATGCCGATGGCCTGCGACGCGATGCCGATGCGGCCCGCGTCCAGCACGCCCATCGCGATCTTGAAGCCCTCGCCTTCCTTGCCCACCACGTCGTCCGCGTCCGCCACGTAATCCTGGAACTCGATCTCGCACGTCGCCGACGCACGGATGCCCAGCTTCGGCTCGGTCTTGCCGCGGTGGAAGCCCGCCTTGTCCGTGTCGATCATGAACGCCGTGATCCCGCGTGCGCCCTGCTCCGGCGCGGTCATCGCGAACAGCACGATGTACTTCGCCACCGGGCCCGAGGTGATCCAGCTCTTCTTGCCGTTGATCACGTAAGTGCCGTCTGCCTGCTTCACCGCCCGGCAGCGCATCGCCGTCGCGTCCGAACCCGACTGCGGCTCGGTCAGCGCGAACGCGCCAATCGCCTCGCCTTCCGCGATCGCACGCACGTATTTCTGCTTCTGCGCCTCGCTGCCGTAGCTCAGGATGCCGCTGCAGAACAGCGAATTGTTCACCGACATGATCGTCGAATGCGCCGCATCGCCTGCTGCCACCTCCACCATCGCCAGCACGTAGGAGATCGGGTCCATCCCCGCGCCGCCGTACTCGGTCGGCACCTCGATGCCCATCAGCCCGTTCTCGCCCAGCAGGCGGATGTTCTCCAGCGGGAACTCGCCGGTACGGTCATGGTGCTCCGCGCTCGGCGCGATCTTTTCCTGCGCGATGCGACGGGCAACGTCCTGCAGCATCAGCTGCTCTTCAGTAAAGCTGAAATCCACAACACCCTCCCGGAAACATGGCTGGAGGCCGCACAATACGCAGCCGCATGGAAGGATTGTACCGGGGAACGGACCGCCCCAGCTGACTTGACCCGCACGGCTCGGACGAACGAAAATATCTCTATATCGCGATAGGTAGATATTTATGGATCTCGAGGACTGGTCGGTCCGGCTGAAAGTGTTCGCCGACGCCACCCGCGTACGCCTGCTGACCCTGTTGGAGCAGGAAGAACTGACCGTGGCCGAACTCTCGGCCATCACCACCCTGGCCCAGCCCCGGGTGTCCACCCACCTGGCCCGGCTCAAAGAGGCCGGCCTGGTCCGCGACCGCCGCGCCGGCGTTTCCGCCTACTACCGCTTCGACGACGCCGCGCTCGACCCCGCGCAGCGCGCATTGTGGCATGCCCTGAGCACCGGCAGCGACGATCCCCTGCTACGCCAGGATGCTGAACGCGTGGCCGCCGTGCTGGCCAGCCGCGCCGCCGACCAGAACTGGGCCGACAGCGTCGCCGGCGACATGGAGCGCCACTACTCCCCCGGCCGTACCTGGGAAGCCCTCGCCCGCACCGCGCTGCCGCTGCTCGAAACCGGCGACGTGCTCGACATCGCCTCCGGCGACGGCGTGCTCGCCGAACTGGTCGCCCCGCACGCCAAGCGCTACGTCTGCATCGACACCAGCGCCCGCGTCGTTGCCGCCGCCAGCGAACGCCTGCGCCGCCTCGCCAACGTCGAGGTCCGCGAAGGCGACATGCATGCCCTGCCGTTCAAGGATCGCAGCTTCGACCTGGTCGTGCTGATGCACGCCCTGACCTACGCCGCCAAGCCCGCCCAGGCCGTCGCCGAAGGCGCGCGCGTGCTGCGCTCCGGCGGCCGCCTGCTGCTGTGCAGCCTGGCCCGCCACGAACACAAGGCCGCCGTCGAAGCCTATGGCCACGTCAACCTGGGCTTCTCGGACAAGGAACTGCGCAAGTTCGCCGAAAAGGCCGGGCTGGTCGTCTCCAGCCTGGAAACCGTGACCCGCGAAAAGCGCCCGCCGCACTTCGAAGTCATTTCGCTGATCGCCAGCAAGCCCTGAGGTTGCCCCGCATGTCCCTGCCCTGGCTGCATCCCGACCGTGTCCGCGCCCTCGAAGACGCGCTGGCCACCCGCATCCTGATCATCGACGGCGCCATGGGCACCATGATCCAGCGGCATGGGCTGGAGGAAGCCGACTACCGCGGCGAGCGCTTCGCCCAGGGCTTCGACCACCAGCATGGCGCCGGCTGCGACCACGGCACCCCGGAAGGCCATGACCTCAAGGGCAACAACGACCTCCTGCTGCTGACCCGCCCCGAGGTAATCGCCGGCATCCACACCGCCTACCTGCAGGCCGGTGCCGACCTGATCGAGACCAACACCTTCAACGCCACCTCCGTGAGCCAGGCCGACTACCACCTCGAACACCTGGTGTACGAGCTCAACAAGGCCGGCGCCGCCGTGGCCCGCGCCTGCTGCGACGCGGTCGAAGCCACCACCCCGCACAAACCGCGCTTCGTCATCGGCGTGCTCGGCCCGACCAGCCGCACCGCCTCGATCAGCCCCGACGTCAACGACCCCGGCTTTCGCAACACCAGCTTCGACGCGCTGCGCGACACTTACCGCGAAGCCATCGACGGCCTGATCGACGGCGGCGCCGACACCCTCATGGTCGAAACCATCTTCGACACGCTCAACGCCAAGGCCGCCCTGTTCGCCATCGAAGAAGCCTTCGACGCGCGCGGCGCGCGGCTGCCGATCATGATCTCCGGCACCATCACCGACGCCTCCGGGCGCACCCTGTCCGGGCAGACCGCCGACGCCTTCCATGCCTCGCTGGCCCATTCGCGCCCCCTCTCGATCGGCCTGAACTGCGCGCTGGGCGCCGACGCGATGCGTCCGCACGTGGAAACCCTCGGCCAGGTCGCCGACTGTTACGTCAGCGCCCACCCCAACGCCGGCCTCCCCAACGCGTTCGGCGAGTACGACGAAACCCCGGATGAAATGGCCGCCACCCTGCGCGGTTTCGCCGAGGACGGCCTGCTGAACCTGGTCGGCGGCTGCTGCGGCTCCACCCCCGACCATATCCGCGCGATTGCCGAGGCCGTGGCCGGTATTCCGCCGCGCGCCCTGCCCGCTGCACGGGAGCAGGCCGCATGAGCGCGCCGACCCGCCACACCCGCCTGTCAGGGCTTGAGCCGCTGGTCATCACCCCGGACCTGCTGTTCGTCAACGTCGGCGAACGCACCAATGTCACCGGCAGCGCTCAGTTCCGCAAGCTGGTCAAGGAAGAGCACTACGAAGAAGCCGTTGAAGTGGCGCGCCAGCAGGTCGCCAGCGGTGCGCAGATCCTCGACGTCAACATGGACGAGGGCCTGATCGATTCCGAAAAGGCGATGACCCGCTACCTCAACCTGATCATGTCCGAGCCGGACATCGCCCGCATTCCGGTGATGGTCGACTCCTCCAAGTGGAGCGTGATCGAGGCCGGGCTGAAGTGCCTGCAGGGCAAGAGCGTGGTCAACTCGATTTCGCTCAAGGAAGGCGAAGCGCTGTTCATCGAGCACGCACGCAAGGTGCTGCGCTATGGTGCCGCCGCCGTGGTGATGGCCTTCGACGAACAGGGCCAGGCCGATACCTGCGCGCGCAAGGTGGAGATCTGTACCCGCGCCTACCGGATCCTGGTCGACCAGGTCGGGTTCCCTCCGCAGGACATCATCTTCGACCCGAACATCTTCGCCGTCGCCACAGGCATCGAAGAGCACGACAACTATGCGGTGGACTTCATCGAAGCCACCCGCATCATCAAGCGCACGCTGCCGCATTGCCACGTTTCCGGCGGCGTCTCCAACGTGTCGTTCTCGTTCCGTGGCAACGAAACCGTGCGCCAGGCGATCCATTCGGTGTTCCTCTACCACGCCATCGCCGCCGGCATGGACATGGGCATCGTCAACGCCGGTGCGATGCCGATCTACGACGACCTCGACGCCGAACTGCGCGAGCGCGTGGAGGACGTGATCCTCAACCGCCGCGCCGATGGCACCGAGCGCCTGCTCGAGATCGCCGAGCGTTACAAGGGCAGGAAGGGCGAGGTCAAGGGCGAAGACCTGGGCTGGCGCGAGAAGCCGGTCGACGCACGCCTGGCGCATGCGCTGGTGCACGGCCTGGATGCCTGGGTGGAAGCCGATACCGAAGAAGCCCGTGTCCGCTCCAGCCGCCCGCTGGACGTGATCGAAGGGCCGCTGATGGACGGCATGAACGTGGTCGGCGACCTGTTTGGCGCGGGAAAGATGTTCCTGCCGCAGGTGGTCAAGTCCGCGCGCGTGATGAAGAAGGCGGTGGCCTACCTGCTGCCCTTCATCGAAGCCGAGAAGGCGCGCAGCGGCGACACCGCCAGGAGCAACGGCAAGATCATCATGGCCACGGTCAAGGGCGACGTGCACGACATCGGCAAGAATATCGTCGGCGTGGTCCTGGCCTGCAACAACTTCGAGGTCATCGACCTGGGCGTGATGGTGCCGGCGCAGAAGATCCTGGATGCGGCCCGCGCCGAGAACGCCGACATCATCGGCCTGTCCGGACTGATCACGCCGTCGCTGGAAGAAATGAGCCATGTCGCCCGCGAGATGGAGCGCCAGGGCTTCACCCTGCCGTTGATGATCGGCGGCGCCACCACGTCGCGCGCGCATACCGCGCTGAAGATCGACCCGCATTACAAGGCGCCCACGGTGTGGGTGAAGGACGCCTCGCGCGCGGTGGGCGTGGCCCAGTCGCTGATCTCCAGCGAGCTGCGCGAGGCGTTCGTCGCTGCCAACGAGGCCGACTACGCCGACATCCGCCAGCGCCACCGCAACCGTGGCGACGCCAAGCGGCTGGTGACCCTGGCCAAGGCGCGCGCGCAGCGCTTCGATGGTGGCTGGGACACCTACACGCCCCCTGCCCCGCGCAAACCCGGCCTGCACGTGCTCGACGACTATCCGCTGGCCGACCTGGTCGAGGTGATCGACTGGACTCCGTTCTTCCAGGCCTGGGAGCTGGCCGGCAAGTACCCGGCGATCCTCACCGATGAGATCGTCGGCACCCAGGCCAGCGAGCTGTACCGCGACGCGCGCGCGATGCTGGCACGCATCGTCGACGAGCGCTGGCTGACCGCCCGGGCCGTGTTCGGGCTGTGGCCGGCCAACAGTGTCGGCGACGATGTGCACCTTGAGACCGATGACGGCCCGGCGGTGCTGCACTTCCTGCGCCAGCAGGTGGACAAGCCGGTGGAGCGCCCGGACTTCTGCCTGGCCGATTTCATCGCGCCGTCCAACAGTGGTCGACAGGACTGGATCGGCGCGTTCGCGGTGACGGCGGGCATCGGTATCGAGCCGCATGTGGCGCGCTTCGAGGCAGACCATGATGATTACAACGCGATCCTGCTGAAGGCGCTGGCGGACCGCCTGGCCGAAGCATTGGCCGAGCGGCTGCACCAGAAGGTGCGCACTGATTACTGGGGCTACCAGCCAGATGAAGCGCTGGACAACGAGGCGCTGATATCCGAGCAGTACAGCGGCATCCGCCCGGCCCCGGGGTATCCGGCCTGCCCGGAGCACAGCGAGAAGGGCACGTTGTTCCGGCTGCTTGATGCCGAACGCAATGCGGGCATGGAGCTGACCGAGAGCTTCGCAATGCTGCCCACGGCGGCAGTTTCGGGGTACTACTTCAGCCACCCGCAGAGCCAGTATTTCGTTGTGGGTCGGGTGACCCGTGAACAGGTCACCGATTACGCCAAGCGCAAGGGCGTGGATCGGGCGCAGGTGGAGCGGTGGCTGGCCTCGAATCTGGATTACGATCCGGAGTGACATCGGCCCGGTAGAGCCGGGCTCTGCCCGGCTGCCGGACGTGGCAGCATCGCTTGGGACACGCATGGCGTGTCGCTACGCATATCCGACGGATTGACTGCAATGACGCTTCAAACTCGCGACGCCGTTCCAGTGGCGCGCCTCTCCAGCTATTACCTGTTTTATTACGCAGCACTCGGGGCGTTTACGCCTTACTGGTCGCTGTTCCTGACCGCGCGCGGGATGAGCGTGACCGCGATCAGCGTGATGATGGGGATCTGGTATGCGACCCGCATCGTGGCGCCGACCACCTGGACCTCGATCGCAGCCGCCTCGCGCGACCCGATCCGCTGGCTGCGGATCGGCAGCGTTCTCACGCTGGTCACCTTCTGCGCCTTCCTGCTGCCGCTGCCACAGCCGTGGATGTATCCGGCGATGGTGGTGTTCTGCTTCTTCTACAACGCGGTGATGCCGCAGTTCGAGTCGATCACGCTCACCCACCTGGGCAACGACAGCCACCGCTACGGCATGATCCGGGTGTGGGGCTCGCTGGGCTTCATCGCGGTGGTGATGGGCTTCGGCTGGTTCCTGGAAGGGCGAAGCGCTGGCGTGCTGCCGTGGCTGATGCTGCCGCTGTTCGCGCTGCTGGTAGGCTCCTCGTTCGCCAACCGCTATGCGCGCGACTTCCACCGCGCCGACGGCGATGCCACCGGCTTCTGGCAGATCGTGCGCAAGCCGCAGGTGCTGGCGTTCTTCCTCGCCGCCTTCATGGAACAGCTCTCCTTCGGGCCGTATTACACGTTCTTCTCGGTGTACATGGACCACCACGGGTATGCGACCTCAACCCTCGGCCTGCTGTGGACCATCGGCGTGGTGTTCGAGGTGGCTGTGTTCTTCACCATCGGCCGCTTCTTCCGCCGTTACGACGCCAGCTGGATGCTGTTGATCGCGCTGCTGAGTTCGACCGTACGCTGGACCGTCACCGCGTTGTTCCCGCAGCACCTGGGGGTGATGCTGGTGGCGCAGACCGCGCACGCGCTGGGTTTCGCCGCGTTCTTCGCCGCAGCCATGCAGATGCTGGCCACGTATTTCCCGGGCCGGCTCAACGGGCATGGGCAGGGATTGCTGTACGGCTTCTCGTCCGGCGTGGGCGGCGTGCTCGGCGCATTGATCGCTGGCCAGCTGTGGGGCATCGACAACGGCCGCACCGCGTTCCTGGTTGGTGCCGGTTTCGCCGCCGCAGGCGCCCTGCTCTGCTTCTTCGCAATCAGCCTGCCCCTGTTGCGGGGCAAGCGTCGCTAGCTGTTACCGCACCTGCTCGCGAAACGATGGCAACAGGACACGGTTGCCGTAACCGCTCAGGTGGTCGCCGTCGAAGTACAACGGCCTGCCGTCCAGGTCAGGCCCGCACAGCGCACCCGGGCACAGCAGCGGCAGCGGATCCCACACGCTGGCGCCGGGCAGTGCTGCAGCCACCTGCTTGAGGCTCTCCAGCACCGGGGCGCGCATCGCTTCGGTCTGCGCGCGCGGAATCTCCATGCCGTTGGTGCAGATCGGGTTGTGGCGGTTGAACGCATCCGAGCAGCGGTACGGCGGCGCCGGCAGTACCGGCTTGGGCGCTTCGAACACGATCCGCACGCCACGCTCTGCCAGCGGCCGCAGCTGTTCGATCGCCGCCGCGACTTCGCCCGCGCGCCCGCTCACTGCCGCCGGGCTGGCCAGGTCGGCCTGCACCTGCGCGATGTCGAACAGCTGGTACTGCTCCGCCAGGCGCGGTACGCGCAGGCCGGGCAGGAACAGCACGTCGCCTGCGCGCGCATTGGCCTGGATGTCATCCAGCACGTTCCGGGTGTACGCATCGCAGGCCGGATTCGGCCCACGCCAGCCCTGCATGCCGACCAGCGCACAGCCGCCACTGCCGTACAGGCGCACCTGGCCACCGTCCTGCACAACCTTGCGGCGCAGCAGTTCGTTGTAGACCAGCGCGTGCGAGTCGCCGGCGACGAACAACACCGTGCCGGTCCCGCTGCCGCCCGGACACTCGCCCCGCTGCAGCAGGCGCGCCTGCCCGCCCGCGACCGGAATGTGCGACTCGACCACCTGGCAGTCCGGCACTTCCTTCTTCAGGCCCTTCGCGTACGGATACCAGTCCAGCGGATGCCGACTGACCGTGCTCAGCGAGTAGTGCCGTTGATGCTTGACCAGTGCCGACTGCAGACCGGCGCCAAGTACGAGTACCGCCAGCCCCAGCAGCACCCAGCGTCCGTTCGTGCGCGGCCCGCGCGCGCCATGCCGCAGCGGCTGCTCCACCCAGCGCCAGGACAGCCAGGCCAGCGCGAACACCAGCAGCACGGCGATGGCGCCGTTGGCCACGGTCTCCAGCCCCACTGTCCAGCGGAACAGCACGAACACCGGCCAGTGCCACAGGTACAGCGAGTACGAAAGCTTGCCGACCCAGACCATCGGCGTGCTGGACAGCGCGCGCCCGATCCAGCCCTGCGGGTGGCCGTGCAGCACTGCGAGCAGCACGCCGGTGGACAGCACCGGCCACAGCCCATCCGGCCAAGGCGAGTGACCCGGCCGGGCAGACCACAGCCCGTACCCGAGTGCCGCCACGGCAAGCAGCAGCACCGGCGAACGCCATGAGAACCCGCGCGCCACCGGTACCGCGGTGAAACGCCCGGCCAGGGTCATCGCCTGGTACAGCAGCACGCCGGCGCCCAGCTGCCAGAAGCGCGTGGTGGTCACGTAGAACGCCTGGATCTCCTGCCCGCCCTGCCCGACCAGGCGCAGCGCGTAAGCCAGCGACGCCAGCGTTGCCAGTGCGAACAGGCCCAGCGACAGCGCACGGCCGCGCCCACCGCGCGCCCAGGCCAGGAACAGCAGCGGGAACAGCAGGTAGAACTGCTCTTCCACGCCCAGCGACCAGGTGTGGGTGTACGGATTGAATTCGGTGCGCGGCGAGAAGTAGTCGTTGCCGGTGCTGGCCAGCACCCAGTTGCTCAGGCCGAAGAACGCGCGACGGCCGGTCTTGTCGCTGGTTTCGCTGAGCCAGGATTCGGGAATGAACAGCGCGCTGAGCACGGCGGTGACCAGCAGGCAGACCACCAGCGCCGGCACGATGCGGCGGATGCGCCGCGCATAGAAACGCAGCAGGCCCTGCCAGCCGCCGACCGCAGGCAGCCGGTCGACCGACGCGCTGACCACGAAGCCGGAGATCACGAAAAACACGTCGACGCCGGTGAAGCCACCCGGCAGCCAGCTGGCCTTGAGGTGGTACAGGATCACCGACAGCACGGCGACGGCGCGCAGGCCGTCGATGTGTGGCACGTAGGTTTGTCGCAACTGGCTTTCCTGCATGCACACTCCTGTGACCTGGCGACCTGCCTCGCAGGCCGTCAGGTGGCATTACATGGGGCGATTACGCGCTTACCAGACCAGGTCGTCCGGCACCTGGTAGGCCGGGTCGGCGTACGGGTCGTCTTCGGCCGGGGCGTTAGGATCCACGCGCAGCGCGACCGACGGCGCGAACACCGCTTCGGCCTCGTCCAGCACCGCCGCGGTCACCAGCAGGTAACGGCCATTGCTCTGCAGCACGCCCAGTTCGCCCGCATTGAGCTGGCGCAGCTGGTCGGCGGTGACATAGATGCGCTTGATCTTGCCGCCGTACGGGAAGTGCCGCGCAATGTCGGCGGCTTCATCGTTGAGCGCCTTGCCCTTGAGCAGTTCGTCGAGCTTGACCTTGGCTTCGCGGCGCACGCGCGCCTCTTCCTGCTTCAGGCGCTCGGCTTCGATACGGTCGTCCTTTTCCTTCTGCGCGCGGATCGCATAGGCCTTGGCCAGGTCGATGTCCTCGCGCGAGCGCGGCGCGCCCTGGCCGGGCTTCTGGCCCTGGCCCGGACGGGCTCCGCCGCCACCGGGGCGGCCCTTGCCCTGCGGGCCACGGCGGGCGTCGCCGTCGCGCGCGGGGCGCTGGCCATCGCGCGGCGGGCGCGCGCCATCGGCGGCCTTGCCCTGCGGGCGACCACCGTGCGGCTTGTTCGGGGGCCGGCCATCACGGCGGGCGTCGGGCTTGCGTTCGGGCGTGGGCGCGGACTTGAAGCCCAGGCCCAGCAGCTGGTCGCGGAGGGTATCGCTCATGACGTTGGGTCGATCAGTAGTGCGGGGGCGGTGGTTCTTCGCCCGAATCGGAATACAGCGCGTTGCGGACCTTGCCCAGGTCCTCCAGCAGCAGGCGGGTCAGGTCGGCGTTGCGGCTGCCCTCGATGCGGGCATCGGCCAGCGCTTCGCTGAGCTCGGCCAGCGCCTGTTCCTGGAAGGACACGCGCATTTCAAGCTCGACCAGGCGCGCTTCCAGCGCCTGCTCACGCGCGGAGGGAGTGGACTCATGCATGCAGCGAACGTCCCCGGCCAATGCCGTAGTAAGCCAGGCCCGCCGCTTCGATTTCCTGCGGGTCGTACAGGTTGCGGCCGTCGAATACCACCGCGTCCTTCAGGGTTTCGCGCAGGCGGTTGAAATCCGGGCTGCGGAACTGCTTCCACTCGGTCACCACCACCAGCGCGTCGGCGCCGTCGATGGCGTCGTAGGCGTTCTCGCAGAACACCAGGTCGTCGCGCTCGCCGAAGATCCGGCGTGCTTCATCGGTGGCTTCCGGGTCGTAGGCGCGCACGGTGGCGCCGCCTTCCCACAGCTGCGCCAGCAGGCGGCGGCTGGAGGCTTCGCGCATGTCGTCGGTGTTCGGTTTGAACGACAGGCCCCACACCGCGAAGGTGCGGCCGCGCACGCCCTCATCCTCACCGCGGTCGTAATGGCGCTGGATCAGCTGGAACAGATGCCCCTTCTGCGCATCGTTGACCGCTTCCACCGCATTGAGCAGCTTCGGCTCATGGCCATGCTGCTGCGCGGTGCGGGCCAGCGCCTGCACGTCCTTGGGGAAACACGAGCCGCCGTAACCGGCGCCCGGGTAGATGAAGTGCCAGCCGATGCGCGGGTCCGAACCAATACCCTGGCGGACCTGTTCGACGTCGGCGCCGACCTTTTCGGCAATATTGGCGATCTCGTTCATGAACGAAATCTTGGTCGCCAGCATGGCGTTGGCGGCGTACTTGGTCAGCTCGGCCGAACGCACGTCCATTTCCACCACGCGGTCGTGGTTGCGGTTGAACGGTGCGTACAGGCGGCGCATCAGCGCCACCGATTCGGCGTTGGCCGCGCCGATGACGATGCGGTCCGGCCGCATGCAGTCGGCCACTGCGTCGCCTTCCTTGAGGAATTCGGGGTTGGAGACCACGTCGAACGCGATCTCCTCGCCGCGCTCTGCCAGGACCTCGGCAATCGCGGCGCGGACCTTGTCGGCCGTGCCTACCGGCACGGTCGACTTGTTCACCACCACGGTCGGCACACGCATGTGCCGGCCGATGGTGCGGGCCACGGCCAACACGTACTGCAGGTCGGCGCTGCCGTCCTCGTCCGGTGGCGTGCCCACGGCAATGAAGATCACCTGGCCATGTGCGATCGCCTCGGCGGCGTCGGTGGTGAAGGCCAGCCGCGAGGCGGCATGGTTGGCCTTGACCATCGGCTCCAGGCCCGGCTCGTAGATCGGGATGACGCCACGGTTGAGGCCGTCGACCTTGGCCTGGTCGATATCGACGCAGACCACCTGGTGGCCGACCTCGGCCAGGCAGGTACCCGTGACCAGTCCGACATAGCCGGTACCGAAAATTGCGACGCGCATGTCCGTAGTAACTCCAGTTCCGATTACGGAAGTACGTCCAGCAGCTCGACGTCGAAGGTCAGCGTCGCGTTCGGGCCGATCGGACCGCCCGGCGTGCCCTGCTCACCGTAGGCCAGTTCGCCCGGGATCCAGAAGCGGTACTTGGCGCCGACCGGCATCAGTGCAACGCCTTCCGACCAGCCCTTGACCACCTGGTCCAGGCCGAACACGATCGGCTCGCCACGGGTGTAGCTGCTGTCGAACACGGTGCCGTCGAGCAGCTTGCCTTCGTAGTTCACGCGGACCTTGCTGGTCGGCATCGGGCGCTCGCCCGAACCCGGACGCAGCACCTGGTACTGCAGGCCCGAGGCGGTGGTGACCACGCCCGGCTGGGTCTTGTTCTTGGCCAGGAAGTTGTTGCCTTCGGTGCGGTTGGTACCGGCCTTGGCGGCTTCCTTGGCCTGCATCTCACCCTGCTTGGCGGCCATGAAGGCTTCCAGGGTCGACTTGGCCTGGTCGGCGGTCAGCTTCGGGGTGCCATTGGCGAAGGCGGTCTTGACCGCGTCAAACAGCACGTCCAGGTCGAGCTCGGCCTTCAACGGCGCCAGCGACGGGCCGACGGCGTAGCTGCCCAGCATCAGGCCGACCTTCTCACGGTCCACCTTCGGCGCCGGGGTGCCCGGGGCCATGCCCGGCACCGGCTGGCCGCTCTTGACCGCCATCGCCATGCGCAGCGACTGGTCGGTCTTCTGGGCTTCTTCCTGGGTGATCAGCGGCTGCTTGCCTTCGAAGGCGTTGTTCACTGCACGACGCAGGGCGGCCAGATCGATTTCGTCGGCGATCGGGGCGAACGAATTTGCGACATCCATGCCGATGGCATAGCTGACGTTTTCACGCTGGGAGGTCAAGGTCGAAGTCTCCTTTGCGGCTGCACCTGCAGCCGGTTGTTGCGACATCACGGTACCGGTGGCACCCATCGCCAGAATCAGAACCGACGCCGCGGCGCCGCGCATTCCCATCTTCATTCGCTGCATTCCTGGAAGTTACTGGACGCCGACGTCGGCGCGAATCCGGCATTGTCGCACGCACGTGCGAGATGTCGAGGCTGTCAGTGCGTCGGCGGTGTGACAGACAGCTCACGTTCGATCGCGGCGACCAGCGCCTTGTCGTCCGGCGTCACCTTGCTGGGGAACTGGGCGACCACCTTGCCGTCCCGCCCGATCAGGTACTTATGGAAGTTCCAGCCCGGTGCGACCTTGGTGGCGGCGGTCAGGCGCTGGTACAGCGGCGTGGCCTCCGGCCCGGTGACCTGCACCTTCTGGAACATGGGGAACTTCACGCCGTAGGTCAGCGTGCAGAACTCCTGGATCTCCTTCTCGCTGCCCGGTTCCTGGCCCTTGAAGTCGTTGGAGGGGAAGCCCAGCACCGAGAAGCCGCGCGCGGCGTACTTCTTCTGCAGGGCCTCCAGGGCCTCGTACTGCGGGGTGTAGCCGCACTTGCTGGCGGTGTTGACCACCAGCAGCACCTTGCCGCCGTAGGTCTTCTCCAGGTTCACTTCCGACTTGCCCGCCAGCGGCCGGTAGTCGACGTCGAGCAGGTCGGCCGCCTGGGCCGAAGCGCTGCCCAGCAGGCCCACCAGCAGCAGGCCCACGCCCCAGCGGCGGGCGCGCGCGCGGAAAGCGGGGTTCGGGGGCAGCACGGGAGACGTCTGGGACATCGCAAAAACTCCGGATCGAAGCGGGAAAACCTGCTGTGCAGGGCGCACGCGGACTATATCACCGGGGGTTTTGCTCCCGCAGCTGAATGCACGGCAGTGAAAATGAAGGTGATGACGGGGAGATTTCACCTGCTGAATCAACAACTTGCGCCCCGCATTCAGACTGTGTAACACCCCTGCCATCAGTTGGGGCGTGTCGGGTATTGCACATCGGCGTGTCGGTGTTATAGTTGCATACAACACCAGTCACCTGATGCAGGGGAAGCCCATGAACCGCATGCGCCACCACTCCGCCAAAGCCCTTACAGCCGCGTCCGCGCTGCTGCTGCTGGGCTGGTTCAGCATCCCCGCCGGTGACCGTGGCAGCGACATCGCCACCGGTGCGTTTGAAGGCCCGCAGGACGCAGGCGTCATCAAGGCAGGGACCGCCGACGGCGCCCCCACGCCTCCCCGCCGGCTGCACAGCTCCCTGTCCATGCCTTACTTCTCATTCGCACAGTCGCTGAACCCACGGAGCTGACCATGAGCGATATCCAATGGAGCGATGGTGCTCCGATCTACCGTCAGCTGAAGGAACGCGTGATCGCCATGATGCTGGACAGCATCATCAAGCCCGGCGATGCGTTGCCCTCGGTTCGACAGGTGGCCGCCGAGTACCAGCTCAACCCCATCACCGTGTCGCGCGCTTACCAGGAACTGGCCGACGAAGGCCTGGTCGAGAAGCGCCGTGGCCTGGGCATGTTCATGACCGAGGAAGCCGCCACCCAGCTGCGCAGCAGCGAGCGCGACCGCTTCCTCAATGAAGAATGGCCGCTGGTCCTGGAGCGCATCCAGCGCCTGGGCCTGCATCTCGACGAATTGCTGCCCCAGGGGAAATCCTCATGAATGCCGTTGCTAGTGATGTCGTCATCTCCGCCCGTGGCCTGCGCAAGGCCTACAAGCAGACCCTCGCGCTGGACAACACCAGCTTCACCATCGCGCCGGGCCGGATCACCGGCCTGATCGGCCCCAACGGTGCCGGCAAGACCACCCTGCTCAAGGCGCTGCTGGGCCTGACCACGGTGGACGGCGAGCTGAGCGTGCTCGGGCTGGACCCGACCGTGCAGCGCAACGCGCTCATGAATGACGTGTGCTTCATCGCCGACGTGGCGGTACTGCCGCGCTGGATGAAGGTGCGCGACGCGATCGACTTCGTGGCCGGGGTGCACCCGCGCTTCGACCGCGCCCGCTGCGAGCGTTTCCTGGCGGCGACCAAGCTGCAGCCGCGCCAGCGCGTGCGCGAACTGTCCAAGGGCATGATCGTGCAGCTGCACCTGGCACTGGTGATGGCCATCGACGCCAAGGTGCTGGTGCTGGACGAACCGACGCTGGGCCTGGACATCCTGTACCGCAAGGAGTTCTACCAGCGCCTGCTGGAAGACTACTTCGACGAGCAGAAGACGATCATCGTCACCACCCACCAGGTGGAAGAGATCGAGCACATCCTGACCGACGTGATGTTCATCCGCGACGGCCGCATCGTGCTGACCGCCGACATGGAAGAGGTCGGCGAGCGCTACACCGAAGTGCTGGTCTCGGCCGAGACGCTGGAGGCCGCCCGTGCGCTGGGCCCGATCGACGAGCGCAGCCTGCCGTTCGGCAAGACCGTACTGCTGTTCGACGGGGTGCCGCGCGCCCAGCTCACGCCGCTTGGCGAAATCCGCAGCCCCGGGCTGGCGGATCTGTTCGTGGCCATCATGAAGGGAACCTACGCATGAACACCGTCCACTACCACCCGATCAGCAAGGCCAGCACGTTCAAGTGGCTGCTCAAGCGCGAGTACTGGGAAAACCGCGGCGGTTTCCTGTGGGCGCCGCTGATCGCCGGCGGCATTTCGCTGGTGATGAGCCTGATCGGGATCCTGATCGGCCTGTGGGGCCTGCGCCGTGCGGCCGCGAGCGGTGACCTGCACATCGACAACCGCAACATCAGCATCAACGGCCTGGACCTGAAGCTGCTGACCGAGCACATGGACGCCAAGAGCATGGCCGACCTGGGCAATGCGCTGGACGCGACGCTGGTGCTGAGTTCGCTGTGGCCGTTCGTGGTGCTGGCCTTCGTGGTGTTCTTCTACTGCCTGGGTGCGCTGTATGACGACCGCCGCGACCGCAGCATACTGTTCTGGAAGTCGCTGCCGCTGTCGGATACCCAGACCGTGC
Organism: Stenotrophomonas bentonitica; assembly: GCF_013185915.1. Classification (NCBI taxonomy): domain Bacteria; kingdom Pseudomonadati; phylum Pseudomonadota; class Gammaproteobacteria; order Lysobacterales; family Lysobacteraceae; genus Stenotrophomonas; species Stenotrophomonas bentonitica. The sequence goes on from NZ_JAAZUH010000001.1 coordinate 853,448, forward strand.
TGTCCAAGGCGCTGAGCGCGCTGCTGGTGGCGCCGGTGATCGCGGTGATCGCGTCGGTGCTGACCATGTTCGGCTTCCTGGCGATCCTGTCGGTGATCGTGATGACCCACGGCGGCAACCCGATGACCCTGATCTGGGGCCCGGCCAGCCCGCTGGCATTCCTGGCCGGCCACCTGGCCTGGCTGCCGGTGTACCTGCTGTGGGCGCTGCCGACGGTGGGCTGGCTGCTGATGTGGTCGGCGCTGGCCAAGTCCAAGCCGTTCCTGTGGGCGGTGATGCTGCCGCTCTTCGCCGGGATCATCGTCAGCACCACCCGGGTGATGCAGCTGTTCGACATGAGCAGCGGCTGGTTCTGGCAGCACATCGTGGGCCGCCTGTTGCTGGGCACGCTGCCGGGCAGCGACCTGTTCTACCGCCAGGACCAGCTGCAGGCGGTGATGCACGACAGCGACAACATCGCTGCGGCGCTGTCGCCGTCCAGCCAGCTGGCCGCGCTGGCCCTGCCGGAATTGTGGATCGGCGCGGCTGCCGGGGCTGTATTCATCGTGATTGCCATCCGCCTGCGCCGCCGCGCCGGCGAAATCTGATCCCTCACCGCTTCGAGGAACCGTCCATGATCCGCACGCTTGCCATTGCTTCGCTGATGTTGCTGCCGCTGACCGCACTGGCCGATGAGCCGCAGTGCAAGTTCAACGCGCCCCGCGATCTCAAGCTCGACGTCGCCGGCGCCAAGGCGGTGGTGTTCGAGGTCAACCAGCACGACCTGGTGCTGCAGGCCGGCCCGGGCGCTGCCCAGCTGGGCGGTCGGGCCTGTGCCTCCAACGCCGACTGGCTGCCGGAGCTGACGGTCACCCAGGAGAAGGTGGGCGACAAGCTGGTGGTGCGGCTGCGCCGGGAGAACCAGGGGCTGAAGTTCAACATGAGCGGCAACAGCTACGCGTACCTTGACCTGCGCGGCACGATTCCGGACAACGTGCTGATCCAGATGAAGGTGGGCTCGGGCGATGCGTCGGTCACCGGGGCACATTCGCTGAGTGCGGACGTGGGCTCGGGCGACATCAACCTGCGCGACATCAAGGGCCTGGTCACGGCGGCGATCGGTTCGGGCGATGTGGAGCTCGACGGGGCGGGTGCGCTGAACCTGCTGTCGGTGGGTTCGGGCGACTTCACTGCCCGCAACCTGCGCGGCGATGTCACGGTCGGCACGATCGGTTCGGGTGACCTGACCCTGGACGGGGTGACCGGCAACGTCGCCATCAAGACGGTGGGTTCGGGCGATGTGGACCTGCGCCAGGTGAAGGGCAACGTGAGCCTGGGCAACATCGGGTCGGGCGACTTCGAGGCACGCGATGTCGGCGGCAGCGTGACGGTGGACCGTCACGGTTCGGGCGATGTGACGGTGCGCGATGTGGGCGGCGACCTGACCGTGGCCAACAGTGGCAGCGGCGACATCAATGACAGCAACGTGCGCGGCCGCGTCCAGCTGCCGCGTGGCAAGTAAGGAGACGCGCACATGAAGACTCGACTGCTGCTGCCGGCGCTGCTGCTGTGCCTGCCCCTGGCGGGGTGCGGCAATGCCGATTCGAACCGGACGGACCCGGCCACGGGCAAGCCGGTGGTGGACGCCGATTCGATCGGGAAGAAGGTCAAGGACGCGACGGACAAGGCCCGGGTGGAAATGGCCCAGGGCAACATCAAGGTGTCCAACAACCAGTCGGACAAGGCGGAGATCACGCCGCAAGGGGACCTGCTGATCAATGGCAAGGCGGTGGCGGTGGATGCGCACCAGCGTGCGCTGCTGCTGGACTACCGCAAGCAGATCGAGGCGCTGGCCGGTGCGGGCATGGACATCGGGGTGGCCGGTGCGAGCCTGGGGGTGAAGGCGGCCGGCGAGGCGCTGCGGGGGGTGTTCTCGGGCGATACGCAGGGCATCGAGGAGCGGGTGAACGCGGAGGCGGCGAAGATGGAGGCGAGCGCGAAGCAGCTGTGCGGGCTGCTGCCGGTGATGCTGGCCAAGCAGCAGGCGCTGGCGGCGGCGCTGCCGGCCTTCAAGCCGTACGCGACGATGGACCAGAGCGACATCGACGACTGCCACAACTGACGGCGGGAGCCTGCGACGTTCGGTCGCAGTCAGGCCACCGGGACGGGGGGAGGACTACACTAGTCCTCCCCTTTTTCGTTGTTCGCCCGCCATGAAGAAGTTGTGCCTGCTGCTGTTCGCCCTGTTCTGCGTTGTCGCCACCGGCTGCGACCAGGAGTACCGCAACCACCGCGCGGAGCGCAGCAAACCGAAGATCACGGTCAGCGACGGCATGGTGACGGTGCGCCGGGCGCCGGCGCCGAACCTGATCATCCTGCCGAACGGGCACATGAAGGTGGACGAGATCGAGATTCCGCTGGACGACAGCCAGCAGGCGCTGCTGCAGAACATGTTCGGGCAGCTGCAGGTACTGCGCCAGAACACGCTGGTGGACGCGCCGCACGACCCGGACAAGCGCGCGGTGAAGATCGTGGTGCCGCCGGGCATGCAGCCGATTCCGGCGGACATCGTGACCCGCATTCCCGAGTTCAAGGGCTACACCGAGACGTTCGATAACCTGATGGCAGACCGGCGCTGACGCCGCACTGCTACGTGGTTGCAATCCTGGTCTGCCCGGCTGCGACGTGGTTGCAGTCCTGGTAGAGCCGGGCCCTGCGCGGCTGCTGTTGGATTCAGGCGAACAGCTTGGGGGTGCGTGGCTTCCCTGGTCAGGGCCGTCGGGTGCGGGTTTGTGGGGGACGCCGTAAATACATCCATGTAGGCTCATCGCCGCATCCATGCGGCTCGTGCCCCCTCAAACCCACCCCCGCCGACCCTCCGATAATTGGCAGGCGAGTCACCAAAAAGCGGTAGAGCCGGGCCCTGCCCGGCTGCTGTTTCTCAGCCGCCCGCGCCACCGCCGCCTGCCTGAATCCCACCGGCCGTAAGCGCCGCCGGATCCAGCAGGCGACGCAATTCCGCCTCGCTCAATCCACTGTCTTCCTTCGCAACCTCCAGCACCGGCCGCTGCTCCTTGTAGGCGCGCTTGGCAATTGCGGCGGCCTTCTCGTACCCGATGATCGGGTTGAGGGCGGTTACCAGGATCGGGTTGCGGCCCAGTGCTTCGCGTACGCGGTCTTCGCGGACCTTGAGCCCGGCAATCGCGGTGTCGGCGAGCAGGCGCGAAATGTTGGACAGCAGGCCGATCCCGTCGAGCAGGTTCGCTGCGATCAGGGGAAGCGTCACGTTCAACTGGAAATTGCCGGTCTGGCCCGCCACCGTGATCGCCGTGTGGTGGCCGATCACCTGCGCGCACACCATCACCGTCGCCTCCGGAATCACCGGATTGACCTTGCCCGGCATGATCGAACTGCCCGGCTGTAGCGCCGGCAGCTCGATCTCGCCCAGGCCCGCCAGCGGGCCGGCATTCATCCAACGCAGATCGTTGGCGATCTTGATCAACGCCACGGCCAAGGCATTGAGCTGGCCCGACAGCTCCACCGCATCGTCCTGCGCCGCCAGTCCCTCGAACTTGTTCTCCGCGCTGTCGAAGCGCACGCCGGTCTGCTGCTTCAGGCGCTTGGCGACCCGCTCACCGAAACGCGGGTCCGCATTGATGCCCGTGCCGATGGCGGTGCCGCCCAGCGGCAGCCGGCGCAGCCGCTTCAGGCTGTCTTCCAGCCGCTGCTGCGCCGACGACAACTGCGCCGACCACGCACCGAATTCCTGCTCGAACGTCAGCGGCATCGCATCCATCAGATGCGTGCGCCCGGTCTTGACCACCTTGCGCAACGCCCGGCCGCGCTTGTCGATGGTCTTGCGCAGATGCACCAGTGCGGGCAGCAGCTGTTCCTGCACGCCCAGCAATGCCGAGACCCGCAACGCCGTGGGAATCACGTCATTCGAACTCTGGCCCTGGTTCACGTGGTCGTTCGGATGCACCGCCGTCTTGCCCGCCTTGCCCGCACGGTTGGCCAGCGTCGCGATCACCTCGTTGGCATTCATGTTCGACGACGTGCCCGAACCGGTCTGGTAGATGTCGATCGGGAAATGCGCGTCATGCGCGCCATCGGCCACTTCGTCGGCCGCACTCTCAATCGCCTTGGCGATATTTTTCGGCAGGTGGCCCAGCTCGGCGTTGACCGCCGCCGCCGCCCCCTTCACCAGACCCAGCGCACGGATGAAACCGCGCGGCATGCGTTGGCCCGAGACCGGGAAATTGTCTACCGCACGCTGCGTCTGCGCGCCCCAGAGCGCGTCTGCAGGCACCTGCAGTTCGCCCATGCTGTCATGCTCGGTCCGGAAACCCTTGCTCATTGCATCACTCCGCGGTTCTTTCAGTGGGGAAAGGGAACGGCGGCTGGCAACGGGCCTTCATTCCCTGGCTGGCGGCTCCCCTCACGATACTCCCAAGCCCGATTGAAACCCAAGCGCGCGCCGGTTCGGCTAGACTCGGGATTCGTGTTCATTCAGGCATCACCTCTCTCCCCATGGGCGACGACCCTCATTGTTGTAACAACACCCGCACCGCCACGCAGGGCCGCCGCGCATGATCGTCGGCAACCTCCTGCTCCTGCTGCTGGCCCTGTTCCTGGTCGTGCTCAACGGCTTCTTCGTGGCCGCCGAGTTCGCCCTGGTCAAACTGCGACACACCCAGGCCGTCGGCCTGGCCGCCCGCCACGGGTGGCGCGGCCGCCTGCTGCTCAACGTGCATTCGCACCTGGATGCCTACCTCTCGGCCTGCCAGCTCGGCATCACCCTGTCCTCGCTCGGCCTCGGCTGGGTCGGTGAACCGGCCTTCGCCCACCTGCTGCAGCCGCTGTTCGACACGCTGGGCATGGGGCCCGAAGCGGCCCGCCTCACCGCCTTCATCATCGCCTTCAGCCTGATCTCGTTCCTGCACATCGTGCTCGGCGAACTCGCGCCGAAGTCGATGGCGATCCGCCGCCCCGAAGCCATGTCGCTGTGGACCGCCGCGCCGCTGTACCTGTTCTACTGGGCCATGTTCCCGGCGATCTGGCTGCTCAACCACAGCGCCAACGCCCTGCTGCGCCTGGCCGGCTGGGGCGACGTGGAGCACACCTCGCACCGCTACTCGCGCGAAGAGCTCAAGCTGATCGTCGCCCGCCAGCAGCCCGGCGCCGACGCGCCGGACCAGGACCTCACCCTGATGAGCCACGCGCTGGAACTGCCCGAGCTGGTCGCCGGCGACCTGATGCGGCCGCGCGAGCACATGCGCGTGTTCCGCCAGGGCATGGGCCTGGCCGAGGTGATGGCCGAGTTCGCCGAAAGCCGCTACAGCCGCTACCCGTGGTTCGACACCGACGGCGAAGAAGTGCTGGGCGTGCTGCACATGAAGGACCTGCTGGTCGAGATCGCGCGCGGCAACCCCACCGACGACCTGCGCGCCCTGCTCCGCCCGGCCAACCTGATCGCACTGGAAACCCCGGTCACCGCCGTGCTCGAGCGCTTCCGCACCGGCACCACGCACATGGCCCTGTGCGTGGAGGAACATGGCCGCATCCTGGGCTACTTCACCCTCGAAGACCTGCTTGAAGTGGTGGTCGGCGACATCGAGGACGAACACCCGCACGTGGTCACGGACGCCCCCACCCGCGGCGCCGACGGCAGCCTGCTGGTGGCCGGATCGACCTCCATCTTCCGCCTCGAACGCCTGCTCGGCCGCGACCTGGCCGCGCCCGAGCACCTGAACTCGGTCGGCGGGCTGATCGTGCACCAGCTGCAGCGCCTGCCCGAAGAGGGCGAACAGGTGCTGATCGACGGCCAGCTGTTCACGGTCAAGCGCATGGCCGGGCACCGGATCCAGGCCGTCACCGTGCGCCGCGCGCCCGAACAGGCCGACGGGGACCCCGGGGCAGCGTAGAATGACGGCCCCCGCCGTCATTGCCTGCGCCCGCCATGTCCGAATTCGCCCTGCTCGCCCTGTCCCCGCTCGATGGCCGTTATGCCGGCAAGGTCGACGCGCTGCGCCCGATCTTCTCCGAGTACGGCCTGATCAAGGCCCGCGTGAAGGTCGAAGTGGAATGGCTGCTGGCCCTGGCCAACGAGGCGGGCATCGCCGAGCTGGCGCCGTTCCCGGCCGGCGCCGCCGCCCGCCTGCGCGCCCTGGCCGACGACTTCGCACCGGCCCACGCCGCGCGGGTGAAGGAGATCGAGCGCACCACCAACCACGACGTCAAGGCGGTGGAGTACTTCATCAAGGAACAGCTCAAGGACGACGCCGAACTGGCCCCCGCCCTGGAGTTCGTCCACTTCGCCTGCACCAGCGAAGACATCAACAACCTCAGCTACGGCCTGATGCTCGAACAGGCCCGCCGCGAGGTGCTGCTGCCCTCGCTGGACGGCATCGCCGCCAGCCTGCGCGCCCTGGCCCACGCCCAGGCCGAACAGCCCATGCTCTCGCGCACCCACGGCCAGACCGCCTCGCCCACCACCCTGGGCAAGGAAGTGGCCAACGTGGTCGCCCGCCTCGAGCGCCAGCGCCGCCAGATCGCCGCGGTCGAACTGACCGGCAAGATCAACGGCGCGGTGGGCAACTACAACGCCCACGCCATCGCCTACCCGGACGTGGACTGGCCGGCCTTCGCCAAGCACTTCGTCGAAAGCCTGGGCCTGGTGTTCAACCCGTACACCACCCAGATCGAACCGCACGACAACATCGCCGAAATCGGCGACGCCGCCCGCCGCGCCAACATCATCCTGATCGACCTGGCCCGCGACATCTGGGGTTACATCTCGCTGGGCTACTTCAAGCAGAAGCTCAAGGAAGGCGAAGTCGGCTCCTCGACCATGCCGCACAAGGTCAACCCGATCGACTTCGAGAATGCCGAAGGCAACTTCGGCATCGCCAACGCCCTGTTCGAACACTTCAGCGCCAAGCTGCCGATCAGCCGCTGGCAGCGCGACCTCACCGACTCCACCGTGCTGCGCGCGGTCGGCACCGCCTTCGGCCACAGCCAAGTCGCCCTCGACTCCCTGGCCAAGGGCCTGGGCAAGCTGACCGTCAATCCCGAGCGCCTCGACGGCGACCTGGACGCCGCCTGGGAAGTACTGGCCGAAGCCGTACAGACCGTGATGCGCCGCTACGGCCTGCCCAACCCCTACGAACAGCTCAAGTCCCTGACCCGCGGCCAGGGCATCACCGCCGAATCGATGAAGGCATTCGTCGAGTCCCTGGACCTGCCGGAAGACGCCAAGCAGGGCCTGCGCGACCTGACCCCGGGCGGTTACATCGGGTTGGCGGCGGACCTGGCCAAGGCGATCTGATCGAGCCAGGCAACACGAGAACCCCAAACGGGGCGCCGATCATTCCGGCGCCCCGTTTTGTTTGCGACCCACCGCCCAAACCGACGCACTATCGGGGGCGGCCGCCGGGTAGCCCCGGAGGGACGCTAGAAAACATGGATGTTTTCTAGCAGCCCCCATGGATGGGTTCACGGCGTGTCCCGGAGCGGGCTGCCCGGCGGCCGCCCCCAGCACGTAGCACCCGAGGCGCCAGCGCTCTGGCTCTGGCCTGAGCGCGACACCCCACCGCAGGTGCACATGACACAGAACCAGCAGACAATAGGCGCGTATCCCGCCTGAACGCTGCAAGGATTCCCCCATGGCTGTGCGCAAGACCAAAACCCCCGTCATTGAAGTCCAGGCCCGCCCCGGCCTGCCGCTGGGCATGCCCGCCGCCACCTTCCTGCGCGACTACTGGCAGAAGCGCCCCCTGCTGATCCGTGGCGCCTTCCCCGACTTCGAAACCCCGCTCCAGCCCGAAGACCTGGCCGGCCTGGCCTGCGAGGAAACCGCCCTCGCCCGCCTGATCAGCCATGACCGCGCCACCGACGGCTGGAGCGTGCGCACCGGCCCGTTCCAGGAAGAAGACTTCCCCGGCATGCCCGACCACGACTGGACCCTGCTGGTCCAGGACGTCGACAAGTGGGATCCCGACGTCCGCGCCCTGCTCAGCCACTTCAGCTTCCTGCCGCGCTGGCGCATGGACGACGTCATGATCAGCTTCGCCGCCACCGGCGGCTCCGTCGGCGCCCACGTCGACCAGTACGACGTCTTCCTGCTCCAGGCGTACGGCCACCGCCGCTGGCAGATCGACGCCAGCGAATCGATCAAGGGCAAGCGCCCCCCGCTCGACTTCCGCCCCGACGTCGAACTCAAGCTCCTGCAGCGCTTCAAGCCCACCCACGACTGGGTGCTCGAACCCGGCGACATGCTCTACCTCCCGCCCAACGTCCCCCATAACGGCGTCGCCGAAGACCCCTGCCTGACCTTCTCCTTCGGCATGCGCGCCCCCGCCTCCGCCGAACTGATCAGCGACTACCTCGACACCCTGATCATGGATGCCGACGAAGCCATCCGTTACCAGGACCCCGACCTCAAGGTCCCCGAGGATCCCAACGAGATCGACGCCGTCGCCATGAACCGCGTCGTCCAGGCCCTCAATGCCATACGCATGAACGACCCCGACCGCCTCGGTGACTGGTTCGGCCGCTTCATCACCACCTACCGCGCCGCCGGTGACGTCGTCGCCTCCGGCCAGCCCCTGCCGCGCCACGATGTCGAAGCCGCCCTGGCCGAAGGCATCGAACTCGGCCGCCACCCCTGGGCCCGCCTTGCCTGGCGCCGGGCCAAGCGCGGCGCCAGCCTGTACTGCAGCGGCCTCGAATTCGCCCTCCCGGTCAAGGACGCCCAGGCCCTGGCCGGCGCCGAACAGATCGGCGCCCCGCTCTACCAGAAGCTCTCCGCCAAGGGCCGCGACGCCCTGCACGAGCTGATCGCCGGCGGCTACTACCAGCTGCTCGACGGCGACGCCTTCGACGATGAAGACGACTTCGACGACGAAGACGGCAACGAAGGCGTTGCCGAATACGAAATCATCGACGCCACCGACACCGTCGAGGTCGTCGAAGACGAAGACGTCCAGGCCAACGTCCACGAAGTCACCGTCCACGAAGACGGCGTCGAAGTGATCGTCGACTTCGACGACAGCGACGACGACGCCGACCCCACCGACGGCCACGGCGGCAAGGCCTGACATGGCCGCGCCCGGCTTCCCCGATGGCGCGGTCAACATCGAAAGCGCCGACCAGGCGGTGGCCCTGACCACCGCCCTGGTCGCGCGTGCCCGCCGCCAGCTGTGGATCCACAGCCGCCAGCTCGACCCCGGCCTGCTCGACGCACCCCCGGTGCTCGACGCCCTGCGCCGCTTCGCCACCGCCCGCCACGACAAGCAGGCCACCCTGCTCGTGCACGACGCCACCGCCATCGCCCAGGCCGGCTCGCCCCTGCTCGGCCTGATCCAGCGCCTGCCCACCGTGTTCCGCGTGCGCCAGGTCAGCGATCCCATCGACCGCGCCCTCGCCTCCGCCTGCCTGGTCAACGATGCCGGCGACTACTACTTTCGTCTGAGCGGCCTGCGCTTCGACGGCGAGGCCGGGTTGTCGCTGCCGGCACGTTCGCGGCCGTTGCAGGAAGGTTTGCAGCGCATATGGGAACGTTCGCGGGAATGTACCGAGCTGCGCGCACTGGGCTTCTAGTCCGGTTCCGGCACCTGAACCTGTCTGGGAATGACACCGCAGGCCCGCCGGAGGCCGTCGTGGTGCCCCTTCGTGTCCCGATGGGGGTACAATTTGGCCCGTTAGATACCGCCCGTGCAGGGCTATTCATCTTCCCTGCCGGATCATCGAAGCCCTACCCCACAAGCGAATCCGACCCTCCATCGTGGACAATCTACTGAAGCAGTTTGCGCAGTCTTCGCAGCTCGCCGGCGGCAACGCCTCCTATATCGAGGATCTGTACGAGCAGTACCTCGTTTCTCCGGACAGTGTCGATCCCAAATGGAAGACCTACTTCGACGGCTTCAAGGGCCGCGAAGCCGGTGACATTCCGCATTCGGCCGTCATCGCCCACATCGCCGACGCCGCCAAGAACGCGGTCAAGGGCGGCGGCAACTCCGGTGCCAGCGACGAACGCGAGCGCAATGTCGGTCGTCTGATCACGGCGTACCGTTCGCGCGGCCACCTCGACGCCCGCCTGGACCCGCTGGGCCTGGCCCAGGCGGTCAACTCGCCGGACCTCGACCTGCCGTTCCACAGCCTGTCCGAAGGCGACCTCAACGCCGAATTCAGCACCGGCGGTGTCGGCGGCCAGCCGCGCATGAAGCTGCGCGACCTGCTTGCCCGCCTCAAGAAGACCTACACCGGCTCGATCGGTGCGGAATTCATGCATATCTCCGAGGTCGAGCAGCGCCAGTGGCTGTACCAGCGCCTGGAACTGGCCGGTGGCAACTACAGCCTGGACGCTGACACCCAGCGCCGCACGCTGGAGCGCCTGACCGCCGCCGAAGGCCTGGAACGCTACCTGCACACCAAGTACGTCGGCCAGAAGCGCTTCTCGCTGGAAGGCGGCGACTCGCTGATCCCGATGATGGACACCATCATCCGTGACGCCGGCAAGGACGGGGTCAAGGACGTGGTGATCGGCATGGCCCACCGCGGCCGCCTCAACGTGCTGGTCAACACCCTCGGCAAGAACCCGCGCAAGCTGTTCGACGAGTTCGAAGGCAAGTTCGAGCACGACGAGCACGCCTCGGCCGGCGACGTGAAGTACCACATGGGCTTCTCGGCCGACGTGGCCACCGACGGTGGCCCGGTCCACCTGGCGCTGGCGTTCAACCCGTCGCACCTTGAAATCGCCGACCCGGTCGTGGCCGGTTCCGTGCGTTCGCGCCAGGAGCGCCGCAAGGACAGCGCCCGCAAGCAGGTCATGCCGATCCTCATCCACGGCGACGCGGCCTTCTCCGGCCAGGGCGTGGTCATGGAGCTGTTCCAGATGTCGCAGGCCCGCGGCTTTGCCGTCGGCGGCACCGTGCACATCGTGGTCAACAACCAGGTCGGCTTCACCACCTCGAACCCGGAAGACACCCGTTCGACCCGTTACGCCACCGACGTCGCCAAGATGATCGCCGCGCCGGTGCTGCACGTGAACGGCGACGATCCGGAAGCCGTGGTGTTCGCATCGAAGCTGGCCTTCGAGTTCCGCCAGCGCTTCGCCAAGGACGTGGTCATCGACCTGATGTGCTACCGCCGTTGGGGCCATAACGAAGCCGACGAACCGGCGATCACCCAGCCGCTGATGTACCAGGTGATCCGCAAGCACCAGACCACCCGCGAGCTGTACGCCGCGCAGCTGGAACAGGCCGGCGTGATCGCTGCCGGTGCCGGCAAGGCGATGGTCGATGCCTACCGCAACAAGCTCGATGCCGGTGAAGTCACCACCGAACTGGCCCAGGTCGAAAAGACCCCGCCGAGCAGCGCGCTCTTCGTCGACTGGCCCAAGCTGCTGGAAGGCAAGCTGTCCGACCCGGTCTCGACCAAGGTCGACCCGGCCAAGCTGAAGCAGCTGGCCGAGATGATCAACACCGTGCCGGCCGAGGTAGAGCTGCACTCGCGCGTGGCCAAGGTCTATGACGACCGTCGCAAGATGGCCGCCGGTGAGATCCCGGGCGACTGGGGCTTTGCCGAAAACCTCGCCTACGCCACCCTGCTGGACGAAGGCAATGCCCTGCGTCTGGTCGGCCAGGACGTGGGCCGCGGTACGTTTACCCACCGCCACGCGATCCTGCACGACCAGAAGACCGACAACTACTACCTGCCGCTGCGGCAGCTGGTGGACTCCCCGGAGAAGGCCAGCATCATCGACTCGCTGCTCAGCGAAGAAGCGGTGATGGCCTATGAGTACGGTTTCTCGACCACTGATCCCAACACCCTGTGCATCTGGGAAGGCCAGTTCGGCGACTTCGCCAACGGCGCCCAGGTGGTGATCGATCAGTTCATCGCCGCCGGCGAAGCCAAGTGGGGCCGCATCACCGGCCTGACCCTGCTGCTGCCGCACGGCTATGAAGGCCAAGGTCCGGAACACAGCTCGGCGCGCCTGGAGCGCTTCCTGCAGCTGTGCGCGCTGGAGAACATGCTGGTGGTGGTGCCGTCGACCCCGGCGCAGGCGTTCCACATGCTGCGTCGCCAGATGCACCTCACCACCCGCAAGCCGCTGATCGTGATGTCGCCCAAGTCGCTGCTGCGCCACAAGCTGGCCGTGTCGACCCTGGACGAGCTGGCCAACGGCGAATTCCAGCACCTCATCGGCGACGCCAATGCGGACGCCAAGAAGGTCAAGCGCGTGGTGCTGTGCTCGGGCAAGGTCTACTACGACCTGCTCGAAGACCAGACCAAGCGCGGCCAGGACGACGTGGCGATCATCCGCGTGGAACAGCTGTACCCGTTCCCGCGTGCGCTGCTGGCTGCCGAACTGAAGAAGTACGGCAAGGCCACCGACGTGGTGTGGACGCAGGAAGAACCGCAGAACCAGGGTGCTTGGTACCAGATCCGCCACCACCTGCAGTTCTGCCTGGCCGATGGCCAGAACCTGCACTACGCCGGTCGCGCCCGTTCCGCCTCCCCGGCTGCCGGTCACATGGCCGACCACATCATCGAACAGCAGAAGCTGGTCGCCGATGCACTGGTCAACCCGTTCAACGACGCGGTCGCTGAATAACTTTCCCTCATTCCAGAAAAGACAAACCAGGAAGCCCCCGCATGGCCACCGAAGTCAAAGCCCCGGTACTGCCCGAATCCGTCGCCGACGGCACCATCGCCACCTGGCACAAGAAGGTCGGCGACGCCGTCAAGCGTGACGAAAACCTGCTCGACCTCGAAACCGACAAGGTCGTGCTGGAAGTGCCGTCGCCGGTTGATGGCGTGCTGAAGGAAATCAAGTTCGAAGTGGGCGCCACCGTGACCTCCAGCCAGGTCGTGGCGGTGATCGAGGAAGGCGCCGTGGCTGCTGCCCCGGCCCCGGCCGCTGACGCCCCGAAGGCCGAAGCCGCCGCCCCGGCCGCTGCTGCACCGGCCGCTGCCGCTGCGCCGGCGCCGGCCTCGAAGTCGGCTGCCGATTCGCTGCCCCCGGGCGCGCGTTTCAGCGCCATCACGGAGAACGTGAACCCGGCCGATGTCGACGGCACCGGCCGCCGCGGCGCGGTGACCAAGGAAGACATCGTCAACTTCGCCCGCAACGGCGGCGCCGGCAAGTCCGGTGGTGCCCGTCCGGAAGAACGCGTGCCGATGACCCGCATCCGCAAGCGCATCGCCGAACGCCTGATGGAGTCCAAGAACTCCACCGCCATGCTGACCACCTTCAACGAAGTCGACCTGTCCAAGGTGTCGGCCGCGCGCAAGGACCTGCAGGACGAGTTCGTCAAGGCGCACGGCATCAAGCTGGGCTTCATGAGCTTCTTCGTGAAGGCCGCCGCCAACGCGCTGCAGCGCTTCCCGCTGGTCAACGCCTCCATCGACGGCGACGACATCATCTATCACGGCTACGCCGACATCTCGATCGCCGTGTCGACCGAGAAGGGCCTGGTCACGCCGGTGCTGCGCAACGTCGAGCGCATGTCGTTCGCCGACATCGAAAAGACCATTGCCGACTACGCCAAGAAGGCGCGTGACGGCAAGTTGAGCCTGGAAGAACTGCAGGGCGGCACCTTCACCGTGACCAACGGCGGCACCTTCGGTTCGCTGCTGTCCACCCCGATCATCAACCCGCCGCAGAGCGCCATCCTGGGCATGCACGCGATCAAGGAACGTCCGATCGCGCAGAACGGCCAGGTCGTGATCGCGCCGATGATGTACCTCGCCATGTCCTACGACCATCGCATCATCGACGGCAAGGATTCGGTGCAGTTCCTGGTGGACATCAAGAACCAGCTGGAAAACCCGGGCCGCATGCTGTTCGGCCTGTAAGACCTCCCGCCCCTCCGCGACCGCGCGGAGGGGTTCTGGTAAAGCATCAAGGAATTTTCAATGGCTGAACAATTCGACGTTGTCGTCATCGGTGCCGGCCCGGCCGGTTACCACGCCGCCATCCGCGCCGCGCAGCTGGGTCTGAAGACCGCCTGCATCGACGCCGCCCTGGGCAAGGATGGCAAGCCGGCGCTGGGCGGTACCTGCCTGCGCGTGGGCTGCATTCCGTCCAAGGCGCTGCTGGACTCCTCGCGCCAGTTCTGGAACATGGGCCACATCTTTGGCGACCATGGCATCAGCTTCAAGGATGCCAAGATGGACGTCGAAGCGATGGTTGGCCGCAAGGACAAGATCGTCAAGCAGTTCACCGGCGGCATCGCCATGCTGTTCAAGGCGAACAAGGTCGCTGCCTACTACGGCTTTGGTGAGCTGCAGCCGGGCAACGTGGTCAAGGTTACCCAGCACGACGGCGAAGTGGTCGAGCTCAAGGGCACCAACGTGATCATCGCCGCCGGTTCGGACTCCATCGAACTGCCGTTCGCCAAGTTCGACGGCGAGACCATCGTCGACAACGTCGGCGGCCTGGACTTCACCGAAGTGCCGGCCCGCCTGGCGGTGATCGGTGCCGGCGTGATCGGCCTGGAACTGGGCAGCGTGTGGAAGCGCCTGGGTGCGGAAGTGACCATCCTGGAAGCGCTGCCGACCTTCCTGGCCGCTGCCGATGCCGAAGTGGGCAAGGTTGCTGCCAAGGAATTCAAGAAGCAGGGCCTGGACATCCGCCTGGGTGCCAAGGTCTCCAAGGCCGAAGTGACCGGCAAGGGCAAGAAGAAGGAAGTCGCCCTGACCTACACCGACGCCGAAGGCGAGAAGAGCCTGGTGGTGGACAAGCTGCTGGTGGCCGTGGGCCGTCGCGCCGCGACCAAGGGACTGCTGGCCGAAGGGACCGGCGTCAAGGTCAACGAGCGTGGCCAGATCGAAGTGGACGACCACTGCCACACCGGCGTCAACGGCGTGTGGGCGGTCGGCGACTGCGTGCGCGGCCCGATGCTGGCGCACAAGGGCTTCGAGGAAGGCATCGCGGTGGCCGAACTGATCGCGGGCCTGCCGGGCCACGTGAACATGGACACCATTCCGTGGGTCATCTACACCGAGCCGGAGCTGGCCTGGGTCGGCAAGACCGAAGAGCAGCTCAAGGCTGAAGGCATTCCGTACAAGGCCGGCAGCTTCCCGTTCGCCGCCAACGGCCGTGCCGTGGCGATGATCGAGCCGGCCGGTTTCGTGAAGGTGCTGGCGCACGCTGAAACCGACCGCATCCTCGGCATGCACCTGGTGGGCGCGAACGTGTCCGAACTGGTCCACGAAGGCGTGCTGACCATGGAGTTCAGCGGCTCGGCCGACGACCTGGCCCGCATCTGCCACGCGCACCCGTCGCTGTCGGAAGTGGTCCACGACGCCGCCATGGCCGTGAGCAAGCGCGCCATCCACAAGGCCAACTGACCGGCCCTGGCGTGACGCAACGAAAAACCCCGCCTCGGCGGGGTTTTTTGTGGGCGTCTGATGGCGCCTGATCGATTGCCGGTAGAGCCACGCCCTGCGTGGCTGCCTTTCCGTCCGGCACCGCGAAGCCACGCAGGGCGTGGCTCTACCCCGCCTTTGGTTCACGCAGCCACAGGGCGGCCGCCGCCCAGCAACCTGGCCGGAAGCATCAGCACCGCACCCAAAAACGCGAACAGCGCCGAGAACGTAATCCCCACCAACCGGAACGGCAGGCTCAGCAGCCACACGAACGGCCAGGCCAGCAGGGCCAGGATCGCCAGCGGCCAGCACAGCACGAACAGCAGGCACCACACGCCGAGCGCGAACAGGGTCTTCATGACGGTCTCCAGGCGGCACCTTGCCGCGTGGGACCACGATGGCGCCCTGCCCCGCCCGGTTCAAGCAGATTGCGACGAAACCCGGCATACGCCGACGAACCGTAGTGCCGGCCGCCGGCCGGCAACCACGCACGCCCGTCCGAAGGTCCATGAAGAGCCGGCCGGCGGCCGGCATTACTCGAATGAGCCGACCGAATCGTGCGACAGGTTGTCGAAGCGGGTGTATTCGCCGAAGAACTTGAGCTTGCACGAGCCGGTCGGGCCGCCTCGGTGCTTGCCGATGATGATCTCGGCCAGGCCCTTGTCCGGGGAATTTTCCTTGTTGTAGTAGTCGTCGCGGTAGATGAACACGATCATGTCCGCGTCCTGCTCGATTGCGCCGGATTCGCGAAGGTCGGCCATCACCGGGCGCTTGTCGGTACGCGTTTCCAGCGAGCGGTTGAGCTGCGAGAGCGCGATCACCGGTACGTTGAGTTCCTTGGCCAGGCCCTTGAGCGAGCGCGAGATTTCCGAGATTTCGGTCGCGCGGTTCTCGCTGTTGCCCGGCACGCTCATCAGCTGCAGGTAGTCGATCACGATCAGCCCGAGGTCGTGCTCGCGCTTGAGGCGGCGGCACTTGGAACGCAGGATCTCCGGCGACACACCCGGGGTGTCGTCGATGAAGATCTTGGTTTCCTTCAGCATCCGGATCGCGCCGGTGACGCGGCTCCAGTCCTCGTCTTCGAGCTGGCCGGTACGCAGCCGCTGGGCGTTGATGCGACCGTTGGAGGAAATCAGGCGCATCGCCAGCTGCGAGGCCGACATTTCCATCGAGAACACCGCCACGCCCTTCTTGGACTTGATCGCGGCGTACTCGGCGATGTTCAGCGCGAAGGTGGTCTTGCCCATGGCCGGACGCGCGGCCAGGATGATCAGGTCGGTCGGCTGCAGGCCCGAGGTCATCGCGTCGAAGTCGGCGTAGCCGGTCGGCAGGCCGGTGATGTTGCCGCCGTTCTCGAAACGGTTGCGCAGCTCTTCGAAGGCGTCCTTCAGTGCGCCGGGCATCGCCACGAAATCGGTGCGGCCGCGGGCGCCCTGCTCGGCAATGGCGAACACGGACTTTTCCGCTGCCGAGAGCAGCTCGCTGCTCTCACGGCCTTCGGGCTGGAAGCCGTCGTTGACGATGTCGGTACCGACCTGGATCAGCTGCCGCAGCACTGCCTTGTCGCGCACGATCTCCGCATAGGCGGCAATGTTGGCGGCCGACGGCGTGGTGCTGGCCAGTTCGATCAGGTAGGCGCCGTCGCCGACCAGCTCCATCTTGCCCTGCGATTCGAACCACTCGCCCAGGGTCACCGCATCGAACGGGCGGTCGCGTTCGGACAGCTCGCGGATCGCGCGGTAGATGGTCTGGTGGTCGCGCCGGTAGAAGTCGGTTTCGGTGAGCTGGTCGTTGATCCGGTCGTAGCTTTCCGGGGCCAGCATCAAGCCGCCCAGCACCGCCTGTTCGGCCTCGATCGAATGCGGCGGCACGCGCAGCGCGTCGATGCGCATTTCGTCGCGATCGAAGCGGTCACCGCGGTCTTTGCGGTCGGAACGGAAGCCGGAGCGGGCGGACATGGCGGGGGTACTTCCTGCTGAGTGGTGCGTGGGACATGGTAGGCGCGGAGCGGCCAACCCGGTTATGCACAACCCTGTGGATAAGCCGTGGATAGCTGGACGCCCCGATACCCCCATTATCGCAGAAGCCCCCTGCTCAACGCTGACCGCCATGCGTGGCGATCCAGGCCAGGAACTTGTCCACGTATGCCTGCAGGAAGTCGCGGGTGCCTTCGTTGCTGATCGTGCCGTGCTCGTCGATCAGGCCTTCCTTGAAATGGATGAAGGCCTCCGGCTGCCCCAGCACCGGCATGTCCAGATAGGCCAGCACGTTGCGCAGGTGCTGCTGGGCCAGTGCGGTGCCGATCGCGCCGATGGAGGCGCCGATCACTGCCGCCGGCTTGCCGGCGAAGGCACTGTGGCCGTAGGGGCGCGAGCCCAGGTCGATCGCGTTCTTGAGCACGCCGGGGATCGAGCGGTTGTATTCGGGGGTGACGAACAGGACCGCGTCGGCCTTGCGGATCTGGTCCTTCAGGCGCAGGCCTTCGGCCGGGTAATCCTTGTCGAAGTCCTGGTTGTAGAGCGGCAGGTTGCCGATCTGCACGTACTCGAAGGTCGCCTTGCCGGCGACCAGTTTTTCCAGCGCGTGGGCCAATGCCTGGTTGTGCGAGCCCTTGCGCAGGCTGCCGACGAGGACGGCGATGGTGGGGGTGGCCATGGGGTGTCTCCGTTCCAAGGGGAACACCCAGCCTATGGTGGAGAACCGTTGCTGCTGGTGAAGGGTAGGGTCGGTCCCCAGACGACTGCCGATGGCGGCTCAACGCCCGGTTACGCATGAACAGCACCGAAGCGAAAGCCTTTGCCGCCGACTGTCATGCCATCACCGGACGCGGGGCGCGCAACGGCAGTCGATCGGGATGCGACCCTACCAGTACGCGTCCGCTCCCTGTTACGTGCGTGCCACCCCCGCCCTCGCCTGCTTCCAATGCGCCTGCCAGGCCTGGAACATCAATACGTTCCACAGGTGGGTGTGCCACTTGCGTTCGCCGTTCTTGAACTGCGCCCACAACGGTGCCACCGCGTCCACGTTGAACACGCCTTCGGCGGCGAGCCGTGCCGGGTCCAGCAGTTCATCGGCCCAGCCGCGCAGGTCGCCCTTCAACCAGGCGCTTACCGGCGCGCCGAACCCGCGCTTGGGCCGGTGCACCATGTCCTGCGGCACGTAACGGCCCAGTACCCGCTTGAGCATGTACTTGCTGACCCCGTCGCGCTGCTTCATGCCCAGCGGCAGCGACCAGGCGAACTCGGCCACCCGCCAGTCCAGCAGCGGCGCGCGCGCTTCCAGGCTGACCGCCATGCTGGTGCGGTCGACCTTGCACAGCAGGTCGTCCGGCAGATAGGTGCTGAAATCGGCCAGCATCATCGCGTCGGCCGGCGAACCGGCGCCGTGCAGCGGGTCGGCCAGGTCGTAGAAGCTGCCCGCGCCGCGCGCGCCGATCACCGCCGCGACCGGGTCGCGCCAGCGCGAAATGCGGTTGCGGTACACGTCGCCAATGCCGCGTGCGCCGGTTTCGGCCAGCAGCGCGGCCAGCCCGCCGGTGCGCGAGGACTCGCCCTGGGTGTGCGCATGCGCGGCCATCCAGCGCCGCAGCGGTGCCGGCACCCGGCCCAGCATTGTCCAGTTGCGCAGCGCGCGCTGGTACCGGCTGTAGCCGAAAAACAGTTCATCGCCGCCGTCGCCCGACAGCGCCACCGTCACCGCACTGCGCGCCAGCCGCGCGACCAGCGCGGTCGGTACCTGCGAGGCGTCGGCGAAGGGTTCGTCGAACATCCCCGGCAGGTCCGGCACCACCGCCAGTGCGTCGGCGCCGCTGACGTACAGCTCGGTGTGGTCGGTGCCCAGGTGCCCGGCCAGCGCCTTGGCCAACGGCGCCTCGTCGTGGTCGGAGCCTTCGAACCCGATGCTGAAACTGTGGATCGGGCTGGACGACTGCGACTGCATCAGCGCCGCCACCACCGACGAATCGGTGCCGCCGGAGAGGAACACCCCGACCGGCACGTCGGCCACCATGCGCAGCCCGACCGCGTCGCGCAGCACCGCGTCGAGCTGGTTCTCGGCCTCGTCGTCGCTGCCCAGGAACGGCTGCGCCAGCGCCTGCTGCATGCGCTCGCGCGCGTTCCAGAACGGCAGCTGCTGCTGGTCCGGGCGGTGCGCGGCCGCGCCGGCGGCCACGGTCGCCGCATCCAGGCGCAGCACGCGGCCCGGCATCAGCTTGAAGCAGCGCTCATGGATGCAGTGCGGCGCGGGAATGTAGTCCAGCCGCAGCAGCAGGGTCAGCGCGTCGCGGTCGATGTCGTTGTCGAAGTCCGGGTGCTGCCACAGTGCCTTCAGCTCGGAGCCGAACACCAGCGTGTCGCCGGCCCAGCCGTAGTACAGCGGCTTCTTGCCGACGCGGTCGCGGGCCAGCCACAGGCACTGTTCGGCGCGGTCCCACAGGGCGATGGCGAACATGCCGTTGGCCCGCTGCAGGGTGTCGTCAAAGCCCCAGGCGACGAACGCGGCCAGCAGCACCTCGGTGTCGGAATGACCCCGGAACACATGACCCAGGCCCTCCAGCTCCAGCCGCAGCGCCGCGAAGTTGTACACCTCGCCGTTGTAGGCCAGCACGTAACGGCCGTCGTCGGAGGCCATCGGCTGGTGGCCCAGCGGCGACAGGTCAAGGATGCTCAGGCGGCGGTGCGCCAGCGCGATGCCGCTGGCGGCGTCGGCCCATACCCCGCTGTCATCCGGCCCACGGTGAAGCAGGGCATCGCCCATGCGGCGTGCCTGCTGTTCCAACGCGGCCTGCTCCCGTCCGGGGGCGGCCAGCAACATTCCTGCCAGTCCACACATGCGTCAAAGGTCCTGCGCCAACACCCGCGCGGCGCTTACCACGGCATTGTCGCTTGGAAGCACGCACAATGCTGCCCCCGCCAGCGGCGTGTAGGTGTCGGCACCGCACACGCGCTGCAGCGGCAGGTGCCCCAGCCCGACTTCGACCAGGGCGGTGATGATGCCCTCGCCCACCCCGGCGCTGTGCCGGCCTTCGTCGACCACCAGTACCCGGCGCGCGTCGGCGGCCTGTTCGGCAATGAAGCCGGCATTGAGCGGCACCAGCCAGCGCAGGTCGACCACGCGGACCTGCCAGCCCAGTTCGGCCTCGATGCTGCGCGCGGCACGCAGGCTCATCGGCACGCCGTTGCCGTAGGTGAAGATCACCAGGTCGCTGGCCCCGGCCGCGTACACCCGCCCCTCGCCCAGCACCAGCGCCTGGTCGGGTTCGGGGTACGGGAACAGCCACTGGCCATCGCCCGCGGCATGCAGGTCCTTGCTCATGTACAGCGCGATCGGTTCCAGGAACACCGCCACCCGCCCGTCGACCCGCGCCAGTGCCGCCAGCGTGCGCAGCATCATCGCGGCATCGTCGCCGCGCGAAGGACAGCCCACCACCAGCCCGGGAATGTCGCGCAGCGCGGCGATCGAGTTGTCGTTGTGGAAATGCCCGCCGAAGCCCTTCTGGTACCCCAGCCCGGCAATGCGCACCAGCATCGGGTTGCGATACTGGTCGTTGGAGAAGAACTGCAGCGAGCAGGCCTCGCCGCGCAGCTGGTCGGCGGCGTTGTGCAGGTAGGCCAGGTACTGGATCTCCGGGACCGGCAGCATGCCCAGGTTGGCCAGGCCCTGGGCCATGCCCAGGATCATGGTTTCGTCCAGCAGGGTGTTGAACACCCGGCGCGGACCGAACGCCTTCAGCAGGCCCTTGCTGACCGTGTACACCCCGCCCTTCTGCGCCACGTCCTCGCCGAACAGCAGCGCGCTGGGGTACTTGCACAGCAGGTCGTGCAGGGCCTGGTTGATCTGCACCGCCAGGTGGCGCGGCGGCTGCCGTTCCGGCAGCTGCGCGGCACTGCCGAACGCCGCCTCGCGTGCGGCGGCGTCTGGCACGCGACGGGCCTCGGCATCCACCGCCGCCGGCGTGTACGGCGCCAGCGGCGCCATGATCTCGGCCAGCGCGGCCAGCTTCGGCCGCTGGTCGGCCGCCTCGGCCGCAGCAAAACAGCGCGCGCGCATCGCCTCGTAGCGTTCCAGCAGCTGCGCGGGGGTCGTCCAGCCCGATTCCAGCGCGATCCGCGCCGAGCGCAGCAGCGGGTCGGCCGCTTCGGCCGCGCACAGCTCCGGCAGCGGCCGCCATTCGATTTC
Source organism: Stenotrophomonas bentonitica (assembly GCF_013185915.1). Lineage (NCBI taxonomy): Bacteria > Pseudomonadati > Pseudomonadota > Gammaproteobacteria > Lysobacterales > Lysobacteraceae > Stenotrophomonas > Stenotrophomonas bentonitica. The sequence goes on from NZ_JAAZUH010000001.1 coordinate 874,979, forward strand.
GAAGTCGGTACCGGCATGGCCCATCAGGCGGGTCGTGCGCAGGTGCAGGAAGGTCGGTCGGCGGGTGCGCCGGCAGTGTTCGAGCGCGCGTTGCACCTGTTCGTGGCCGGTGGCCAGGTCCAGGCCATCGGCGAAGAAATAGTCCAGCCCCGGACGATGGCGGAAGCTCTCGGCGATCCAGCCTTCAGGGGTCTTCACCGAGATGCCGATGCCGTTGTCCTCGCAGACGAACAGCACCGGCGCCGGCAGCTTCTGGTACGCGGCCCAGGCTGCCGTGTTGAACGCGGTCTGCGCGGTGGCGTGGTTGGCCGAGGCATCCCCGAACGAGCAGATCACCACGCTGTCATCCGGGATTGGCAGGGCGTGGCCGATCCGGCGTGCGGTCTCGATCGCCATCGCCGTGCCCAGCGCCTTGGGCAGGTGCGAGGCGATGGTGGAGGTCTGCGGCAGCACCCACAGCGGCTTGCTGCCCCACACCTTGTGGCGGCCGCCGCTGGCCGGGTCGTCGCGGCTGGCCGCGAACGACAGCGCTGCGTCCATCACCGGGTCCATGTCCGGCAGCTGGCGGAAGCGCTCGGCCATGAAGGCACCGGAGCGGTAGTGCAGGAACGCCGGATCGGTATGCCGGGCCAGCCGCGCCACCAGCGCATTGCCTTCGTGGCCGGAGGAGCCGATGGTGTAGAAGACCTTGTTCTGCACGCGCAGCACGCGCGCCATCAGGTCCAGGTGGCGGCTGACCAGCTGCGATTCGAACAGCGCGTCGAAGCCCTGAGCGTCCAGCGTGCTGCCCGGCAGGATCGGTGCGCGGGGGTCGGGACGCGGCGCGGCGGGGCCGTCCCACTGCCGCACGAACTCGATGAAGTTGACGTCGCAGATCTCGGCCCGGTTGAGGCCTCTCATGCGCGCGGGAATCGGATCGGGGACCACGGCCACCATGCACTACCCTCCAGCTGAGCCGAACGGACGGACCGGGCGAGCATGGCGGCAAGCGGTGCGGGTTGCCAAGCGCGGGTGCAGCATGCGGAAACGCAACAGGCCGGCGAAGTGCCGGCCTGTTGGGAGTGATTCGTTTGCCGGGCAGAGCCCGGCATTACGGCGAACGTACCGTTACCGGGTCGTCGTATCCAGGGCGGCGGTCTGGGTGACCAGCTGGCCATCCACCACCGGAAGGCGGTCGCTGGCCGGCTTGTTGGCCATCTTGACCGTCTTTTCGACGCCGTCGTAGCGGTAGGTGACGTTGTAGCCGGTCACTGCGTTGTTGGTGCCCATGGCGATGCGGTTGCCCGGCTTGCTGGCCATGCGCATGGTGCCGGTGGTGCCGTCTTCATTGCGGTAGGTCACGTTGTAGCCGGTGACCTTGGTCGACTCGGAGGTCGCGGTTTCGGTGTGGCACTGGCGCTCGGTGCGGTTGACCACGCGGCCACCGACATGGCGCTTGTCGACCTGGTTGCCGATCAGGCCACCGGCCACTGCACCGGCTGCGGTCGCGGCCTTCTTGCCGTTGCCGCCACCGACCTGGTTGCCGAGCAGGCCGCCGATGACCGCACCGGCCACGGTGCCGCCGACGTTGCCGTCGCGCTCGGGCAGGCGTTCCTGCACCACCACGTCTTCGCAGACTTCATGCGGGGTCTGGGTGGTGGAGGTCTCGCGCACCGGCTCGGTGCCGATCACGGTGGCGTAGGCCTTTTCCTTCTGGGTCAGCGGATCGACCTTGACCACGTCGGCGTATTCCAGGCGACCGGCCTTGTCCACGGCCAGCTCGTCGGTACGGGCACCGTCGTCGGCCAGCGGCGTGGTGTCGATGGTCGGGTGGTTCGGGTTTGCGGTGACCGGGTCGGCGGAAGTACCGCTCTTCATGAAGGCGGCGGTGGCGATGCCGCCGACCAGCAGGGCGCCTGCGGCGACCAGGGCAGTAGTAGTGGTGCTCTTCATTTCCGTCTCCCTGCGGACCATCCGCAACGTTCTTGATGCGGATTCCAGCATGCCATTGCTGAACGGTATCTCCACATGACGCATACACCGCTGTAACCCATTCAGGTTCTGTGCGAGAGAGGCTCGTGATAGCGTTTACAGCAACTGCCGAGGAGGTCACACAATGCCGGGTCCCCTGCTGCTGCCAGTGATGTCGTGGGCGCAGAAGCTGCGCTATCCCACGCTGTTCAAGGTCACGGCCGCGTTGTTTGCCATTACGTTGGTCATTCCCGACCCGGTGCCGTTCGTGGACGAGATCCTGTTCGGCCTGGGTACGTTGCTGCTGGCCAACTGGAAGCGCCGCAGCGACACCCTGCCCCCGCGCCTGGACCAGCAGGACGCGTGAACCTGTTCGACAGCCACTGCCATCTGGATGCCGACGAGTTCGATGCGGACCGCGCGCAGGTCATTTCCCGCGCGCAGGCCGCGGGCGTGCGCTCGCAGGTGCTGCCGGCGGTGACTGCGGCCAGCTGGCCCAAGCTGCGCGAGACCGCGCGGATGGCCGAAGGCCTGTACCCGGCCTATGGCCTGCACCCGATGTTCCTCGACCAGCACCGGCCCGAACACCTGGACCAGCTGCGCGAGTGGATCGTCCGCGAGAAACCCTGTGCGGTGGGTGAGTGCGGGCTGGACTTCTACGTCGACGGCCTGGACGCCGAGCAGCAGCAGTTCTACTTCGACGGGCAGCTGCGCATCGCGCGCGAGTTCGACCTGCCGGTGATCGTGCATGCGCGCCGCGCCGTGGATGCGGTGATTGCCGCGATCAAACAGGTCGGTGGGCTGCGCGGCGTGATCCACAGTTTTCCGGGCAGCCCGGAACAGGCGGCGCAGTTGCACAAGCTGGGCTTCCTGGTCGGCCTGGGCGGTCCCCTGACCTATGACCGTGCCCAGAAGCTGCATCGTGTGGTGGCGCAACTTCCATTGGAGCAGCTGCTGCTGGAGACAGACGCGCCAGACCAGCCGGATGCAGGCATTCGTGGGCAGCGCAATGAGCCGGCGCGTTTGACGGTGATTCTGGAAACGGTGGCGCGGTTGCGCGGCGAGGAGGCCGAAGCGATTGCCGAGCAGACCACGGCAAATGCAAAGCGGTTGTTCAATCTCGCTTAGAGACACGCCACGCGTGTCCCAAGCGGTGCCGGCGCCCCCGCGGACACGCATGGCGTGTCCCTACGCGGTCATGCGTCGACCGGTTTTTTCTTCAACAACATCTCCAACGCCTTCCCCACCGCCGCGAACGCAAACGCGCCGGTGATATGCGTCGCCGCGCCCAGACCCGCCCCGCAATCCAGCTTCAACGCCGCATCCGCCCCCAGCTGCGGACGCACGCCACACACAGTCCCATCGGCCTGCGGGTACTTCACGTTCTCCAGCGAGTACACCGCCGGCACGCCGAAGTAGCGCGAGGCGTTCTTCGGGAAGTTGAAGTCGCTGCGCAGCTTCTTCCGGATCAGCGCCAGCATGGCGTCGTGCTCGGTGCGCGACACATCACGAATGCGCACCAGGGTCGGGTCGGTACGCCCACCGGCGGCGCCCACGGTCAGGATCGGCAGCTTGCGGCGGCGGCACCAGGCGATGGTTTCCACCTTGACCCGGAAGCTGTCGCAGGCATCGATCACCAGGTCGAAGTCGCGGTCCAGCAGCTCCACCATGTTGGACACGGTCAGGAACGAGGCAATCGCATCCACCTCGATGTCCGGATTGATCGCGCGGCAACGCTCGGCCATGGCCTCGGCCTTGTTGCGCCCGTACTGCCCGGCCAGTGCCGGCAGCTGGCGATTGGTGTTGGAGACGCAGATGTCGTCGGCGTCGATCAGGGTCAGGTGGCCCACCGCCGTGCGCGCCAGCGCTTCCACCACCCACGAGCCGACCCCGCCCATGCCGACCACCGCTACCCGGCGGCGCGACAGCTGGTCCACGGTGCCTGCCCCATACAACCGGTCGATGCCGGCAAAGCGTTCGCGCAATACGTCGTTCATGCCGTCCATTTTAGACGGCCCGGGGTCGGCGATGTACGGCCGCCCTGCGCGGCGGGTAGGATGCAGCGAGCCACCCACAAGGACGCCACCCCCATGAACACCCCCACCCGCCGCCCGTCTGCCGCCTACCGTTATCTGTTCGTCGCCGGGCTGGGCCTGATCGTGGGCATCATCGCCACGGTGATGATCTCGCGCGCGATCCAGGCGCGGCAGGACCCGTTCCCGGACAGCCTGATGCACGTGATGCAGCGCCAGGTCGCCCTGCTCGGCGACGCGCAGGCGCAGAACCGCTGCAGCCTGGCCGACAGCGTGCCGCGCCTGCAGACGCTGCGTTCGCTCTCCAACGACATGGACATCGCCTTCCCGGACATGCGCGACAACGCGCAGTTCCAGCAGCACGCCAGTGGCCTGCGCGCCACGCTCAACACCGCCCTGGCCACCCCGCCCGCCGACTGCGCGGCGATGGGCACGCTGGTGGAGAAGATCAAGACCAACTGCCAGGCCTGCCACCAGGATTTCCGCTGATTCATCTGCCAGCCACGATGTGAGGGCCCGATTGGCGCCCTGTTCACACAGGACCCGACAGGATCTGCGCCATGCGACCCACACGGAGTACCACCATGAAGATCCAACTCATTGCTGCAGCTGCCATCGCGACCCTCGGCCTGGCCGGCTGCGCCACCTCGCCCGGTTATGGCGGCGGCGGCTACAACAGCGGTTACAACAACAGCGGCTACAACAACGGTGGCAACTACAACACCAACCGCTGCGCCGACTGCGGCATCGTGACCCGGATCAACCAGGTGGCCTCGGGCCGCAGCGCGCCGAGCGCGACCGGTGCGATCCTGGGCGGCATCGTGGGCGCGGTGGCCGGCCATGAGATCTCCGACCACACCGGCGGCAGCAAGGGCAACCAGAACATCGCCGCGGCGGCGGGCGCGGTCGGTGGCGCGCTGGCCGGCAACCAGATCCAGAAGAATGTCACCAGCGACACCTTCGACATCACCGTGCGCATGGACGATGGCCGCACCGTGGTGGTCAACCAGCGCGACCTGGGTGGGATCCGCGAGAACACTTACGTGCGCGTGGTCAACGGCCGGGTGGTCATCCGCTGAGGCCAGGCGTTCGGCCCCCGCTGGAAAGAAGAAGGCCCGCTTGCGCGGGCCTTCTTCGTTACCACGCGTGCGCGGTGGCCTGCCGGATCAGACCGGCTGGACCTTGTCGGCCTGCAGGCCCTTCTGGCCCTGCACGACTTCGAAGCTCACCGACTGGCCTTCCTTGAGGCTCTTGAAACCCTGGGTTTCAATCGCACGGAAGTGCACGAACACATCTTCACCGTTCTGGCGGCTGATGAAGCCAAAGCCCTTGGCGTCATTGAACCACTTCACAGTACCCTGCTCACGATCAGCCATCTCACTTACTCCCTGGTATCTCTGCTTTGTCGTTGGATACGCCTTTGCGGGCGGCTGACAGCAAGGGGGAAGCGAGGTGCATCGATGGAGCGGATCTGGAAGACCTACCATCATCAGGCCACGATCCACGGTGACCTTGCCAAGCTCAGCGACTGCAACTTAACCCGGGCAATTTTAAAAATCAACTGGCATATTTCACAAATGTCAACCCAAATTCGGCAAACATACGGCACAGCATGGACCCTTCATTCATCTTTTACCTGATCGCGGTAGTGCTGGTTCTGGTCGGCATCGCCGGCATCGTGCTGCCTGCCCTGCCCGGTATTCCGCTGGTATTCGCCGGGCTCCTGGTCGCCGCCTGGGGCGATGGCTTCGTGCATGTGGGCTGGGTGCCGCTGACGGTGCTTGGCCTGCTGACCCTGGCCTCGTTCGCGGTGGACGTGATCGCCACCATGGTCGGCGCCAAGCGGGTCGGCGCCAGCAGCAAGGCGCTGTGGGGCACCTTCATCGGCAGCATCGCCGGACTGTTCTTCATGCCGATCGGGCTGTTCGTCGGCCCGCTGGCCGGCGCCCTGCTCGGCGAGTACTGGCACACCCGCGAACTCGGCCGCTCGACCAAGGTCGGGCTGGCCACCTGGATGGGCATCCTGCTCGGGTTGGCGCTGAAGCTGGCGCTGGTGATCACGATGCTGGGCATCTTCGCGTTCGCCTGGTGGTTCTGATCCGCACCGGCTTCACGCCGCGCGCACAGGGGACACCGGCATAAACGCGCTGAAACCGTCACGCGCGTTCTTGCGCGCGCTGGCGGGAATCCGGGGCAGCCGCCACACTGTTCCGGCTCTCCCCTCATTCATCGGCCAGTCCCCATGACCCACCGCCCCCGTTCGGCCCTGTTCTCCGCCCTGGCCCTGGCAACCGCGAGCCTGCCCGTGGCCGCACAGGAGGCCTCGCCGAGCCCGGCCTCGCCCGAGGCCTGTTCGCAGGTGAGCACCGACGCGGCGCGCCTGGCCTGCTACGACAAGCTGTTCCGGCCGACCGCGGAAACCACCCAGGCGGCCGACGCGGCAGCGATCGCGGCCAAGCAGGAACGGCGCGAGGAACGCGCGGCGGCGCGCACGCCTGACGCCCCGGCGACCGAACGGGTCAAGCAGCGCGTGGGCGAGGTCTTCAAGAACGACGGTCACGAAGCCGCGCTGGCCAATGCCGGCAAGGGCTCGCTGCTGGACAGCCGCTGGGAACTGGCGCAGGACTCCAAGCTGGGCGCCTTCCAGCTGCGGGCCTACAAGCCGGTGTACCTGCTGCCTGCGTTCTGGACCAGCGACAAGAACCAGATGCCGCAGTCGCCGAATCCCGACAACACGGTTACCACGCCGCAGCAGCTGGACAGCAACGAGCTGAAGTTCCAGCTGAGCTTCAAGACCAAGGTGTGGGAAAACGTGTTCGGCGACAACGGCGACATCTGGGCCGGGTACACCCAGAGTTCGCGCTGGCAGGCCTACAACGCCGACAACTCGCGCCCGTTCCGCGAAACCAATTACGAGCCGGAAATCATGATGATGTTCCGCAACGGCTACTCGATCGGTGGCTGGCGCGGGCGCATGAGCGGGCTCAGCCTGACCCACATGTCCAACGGCCGCGCCGATCCGCTGTCGCGCAGCTGGAACCGGGTGATCGCCACCATCGGCCTGGACCGCGAGAACTGGGCGCTGGTGCTGCGCCCCTGGTACCGCCTGCCGGAAGACCGCGAAGACGACAACAACCCGGATATCGAGGATTACATGGGCCGCGGCGACGCGACCCTGACCTGGAACCGCAATGGCCACGAAGTCTCGCTGATGGCGCGGCATTCGCTGCGCGGTGGCGACCGCTCGCATGGCGCGCTGCAGCTGGATTACGGCTTCCCGATCAGCAACCTGCTGCGCGGGCACGTGCAGATCTTCGACGGGTACGGCGAGAGCATGATCGATTACAACCACAAGGCCACGTATGTGGGCGTGGGTGTGTCGTTGCTGGAGTGGTATTGAGGTTGCGGTGCAGCCACGCAGGGCGTGGCTCTACCGCCAATCGGAAATCCCCTCGCGCCGATAAACCTCGGCGAATGCGGCCCGCGCCTTCATGTGGTCCGCAAACGCCTTCAACACCGGCCACGAATCGCTCGGTCGCGGCATGTTTCGCGACCAGCGCATCAGCATCACCAGCATGAAATCGACCACGCTCAGGCGCTCGCCCAGCACGTACGGTCCGTTGCTCTCCAGGTGCTCCGCCATCTGCGCCCAAGCCGCTTCAAGCTGCTGTCGGGCCATCGCACGGGTGGCCTCGGTATTGGCCTCGCCGGCCGGCTCACTGGCGTAGAACCACGCCCGGTACGCCGGCTGCAGCGTGTTGGCGCACCAGAACATCCAGCGGTAGGCCTGGCCACGTTCGGGGGTACCCGGCGCCGGCAGCAACCCGGCCTGCGGATGCAGATCGGCCAGGTGCAGGGCGATTGCCGCCGCTTCGGTGAACACCTGCCCTTCCATGACCAGCGTCGGCACGCGTCCAGCGGGATTGAGCGCCAGGTAATCGGCGCCCTTCTGCTCGCGCGTATCGAAATCCAGCAGCACCAGTTCGTGCGCGATACCCAGCTCGATCAACAGCCAATGCACCACCAGTGAGGCGGTGCTGGACGATCCATACAGCGTGGTGGCCATGTGCGGCGCCTGCAGTCGGGAAACCCCGATTATGCCTGCGCCGCTACCCACCGGATCGCAGGTGTCAGGCCACAACCACAGGGATCTGACCGATTTTTGCCTGCCACTCGCGCGGGCCGATGATGTGCACCGATTCGCCGGTGGAATCGACCGCCACGGTCACCGGCATGTCCTGCACGGTGAATTCGTAGATCGCTTCCATGCCCAGGTCGGCGAAGCCCACCACCTTGGCGGCCTTGATCGCCTTGGAGACCAGGTAGGCCGAACCGCCGACCGCCATCAGGTAGGCCGACTTGTTGTCGCGGATCGCCTCGATCGCGGCCGGGCCGCGTTCGGCCTTGCCGACCATGCCCAGCAGGCCGGTCTGCTCCAGCACCTGGCGGGTGAACTTGTCCATGCGGGTGGCGGTGGTCGGACCGGCCGGGCCCACCACTTCGTCGCGCACCGGATCGACCGGGCCCACGTAGTAGATGAAGCGACCCTTCAGGTCGACCGGCAGCGGCTCGCCCTTGTTGAGCATGTCGACCATGCGCTTGTGCGCGGCGTCGCGGCCGGTGAGCAGCTTGCCGTTGAGCAGCAGGGTCTGGCCCGGCTTCCAGCTGGCCACGTCTTCCGGGGTAATGGTGTCCAGGTCGACGCGGGTGCCCTTGGAGGCGTCATAGGTGATCTGCGGCCAGTCTTCCAGCGACGGCGGGTCCAGCATCACCGGGCCGCTGCCGTCCAGGGTGAAGTGGGCGTGGCGGGTGGCGGCGCAGTTGGGGATCATCGCCACCGGCAGGTTGGCGGCGTGGGTCGGGAAGTCCTTGACCTTGACGTCCAGCACGGTGGTCAGGCCGCCCAGGCCCTGCGCGCCGATGCCCAGCGCGTTGACCTTGTCGTACAGCTCCAGGCGCAGTTCCTCGGCCCGGTTGGAGGCGCCGCGCGCCTTGAGCTCGTTGATGTCGATCGGCTCCATCAGCGATTCCTTGGCCAGCAGCATCGCCTTTTCGGCGGTGCCGCCAATGCCGATGCCCAGCATGCCCGGCGGGCACCAGCCGGCGCCCATGGTCGGCACGGTCTTGAGCACCCAGTCGACGATGGAATCGGACGGGTTGAGCATGGCGAACTTGCTCTTGGCTTCGGAACCACCGCCCTTGGCGGCAACGATCACGTCGACGTGGTCGCCGGGCACGACCTTGACGTTCACCACGCCCGGGGTGTTGTCCCTGGTGTTGACGCGCTTGCCGGCAGGGTCGGCCAGCACCGAGGCGCGCAGCTTGTTGTCCGGATGGTTGTAGGCGCGGCGCACGCCTTCATTGGCCATGTCTTCCACGCCCATGGTGGCGTCGTCCCAGCGGACGTTCATGCCGATTTCCAGGAACACGGTGACGATGCCGGTGTCCTGGCAGATCGGGCGGTGGCCCTCGGCGCACATCCGCGAATTGATCAGGATCTGGGCCATCGCTTCCTTCGCGGCCGGCGACTCTTCGCGCTCGTAGGCGGCGGCGAGGCTCTTGATGTAGTCGACCGGGTGGTAGTACGAGATGTACTGCAGCGCGTCGGCGATGGACTGGATGAGGTCTTCCTGCTTGATCGATGTCACGTAATGCTCGCTTGCTCGGGGCTGGCGGGGGGTAAGCCGGCCATTTTACCCCTGTCGCGGATCGGTGTTGAGAATCGATCCCGCCCGGGAATGTCACGGCGCCGGCCCCTGATCCGTCTACCCTATGAAGACGCCCATTCCGGCCGTCACGGAGTTTCCCGATGTCCGCTTCCCCCCGCGTCCCCTATGCCCGCCTGGCCGCCGACGCCTTCAAGGGCCTGCTGGCCACCAGCAAGGCCGTGCATGACAGTTCGATCGACCCCACCCTGATGGAGCTGGTGTTCCTGCGCGTGTCGCAGATCAACGGCTGCGGCTACTGCATGGACATGCACGGCACCGCGCTGCGCAAGGGCGGGATCGAGCCGCGCAAGCTGGACACCCTGCCGGCCTGGCATGAGAGCCGGTTCTTCGACGAGCGCGAAAAGGCCGCCCTGGGCTGGGCCGAGGCCCTGACCCGGCTGAGCACGGCGGCACCGTCGGACGCGGCCTTCGACGCGCTGGCGCCGCATTTCGATGAAAAGGGCATCAGCGACCTGAGCATGGGCATCGCGGTGATCAATGCCTGGAACCGGCTTGGCGCGGGGTTGCTGCCGCCGCTGCCGTAAAGGGTGGGTGACCAAAACCCTCTCGAACCGATCGACCCGTCGTAGTGCCGGCCGCCGGCCGGCTCCAGGCGATGGCCAGCAGCATGGGGAGCCGGCCGGCGGCCGGCACTACGCGTCGACGGGGGCCGGTGCACAATGGCCCGCATGCCTCCTGCGCCTCCCCAGAAAAACCCCAGCCTGCGCGAACGCTTCAAGGCGATGCGCAACCTGCCCCCGTTCCTGCGCCAGGTCTGGCAGACAAGTCCGGCGCTGGCCACGGCCAGCCTGGGCCTGCGCGTCATCCGCGCGCTGCTGCCGGTGGCGATGCTGTACGTGGGCAAGCTCATCATCGATGCCGCGCTGCTGCTCAGCCGTCACGAGGCCGGTTTCCCGCCCTTCGGTGAGGCCCTCTCCAGCGGGCTGCTCAATCCGCTGCTGAGCCTGCTGGCGCTCGAATTCGGCCTGGCGATCGCCTCGGACCTGCTCGGCCGCATCGTCAGTTACGCCGATGCGCTGCTCTCGGAGCTGTTCACCAACGTCACCAGCGTGCGGCTGATGGAACACGCCGCCGAGCTGGACCTGGAGGACTTCGAGGACCCGGACCTGCAGGACAAGCTGGACCGCGCCCGACGCCAGACCATGGGCCGGATGAGCCTGATGAGCCAGCTGTTCGGCCAGGTGCAGGACCTGATCACGGTGGCCAGCCTGGCGGTCGGCCTGCTGATGTACGCGCCATGGCTGATCCTGCTGCTGGCGGTGGCGCTGGTGCCGGCCTTCATCGGCGAGTCGCACTTCAACGCGGCCGGTTACAGCCTGAACTTCCAGTGGACCCCCGAGCGCCGCCAGCTCGACTACCTGCGCCAGATCGGCGCCAGCGTGGAAACGGCCAAGGAAGTGAAGATCTTCAACCTGCACCGGTTCCTGATCGACCGCTACCGGTTCCTTGCCGAGAAGTTCTTCCTCGCCAACCGTGCCCTCGCCCGCCGCCGCGCGTTCTGGGGCACGCTGCTGGCCGGACTGGGCACGCTGGGCTACTACACCGCCTATGCCTACATCGCCTGGCGCACCGTGCGCGGCGACTTTTCGATCGGCGACCTGACCTTCCTGGCCGGCAGCTTCCTGCGCCTGCGACAGCTGCTGGAAGGCCTGCTGATCGGGTTCTCCCAGGTGGCCAGCCAGGCGCTGTACCTGGACGACCTGTACTCATTCTTCGAGATCGAGCCGGAAATCCATTCGCGCGCCGACGCGGTGCCGGTGCCGCAGCCGATCACCCGGGGCTTCGTGTTCGAGAACGTGGGGTTCCGCTATCCGGATGCCGAGGCGTGGGCGGTGCGCCACCTGGATTTCGAGCTGCGCGCCGGCGAAGTATTGGCCCTGGTCGGCGAGAACGGCGCCGGCAAGACCACCCTGGTGAAGCTGCTGGCGCGGCTGTACGACCCCGACGAGGGCCGCATCCTGCTCGATGGGCGCGACCTGCGCGAGTACGACCTGGACGACCTGCGCGCCAACATGGGGGTGATCTTCCAGGACTTCGTGCGCTACAACCTGACCGCCGGCGAGAACATCGGGGTGGGCCTGGTCGAGGCGATGACCGACGACGCGCGCATCCGCGACGCGGCGCGGCGCGGCATGGCCGACGAGGTGATCGAGGGACTGCCACAGGGCTACGAGCAGCTGATCGGGCGCCGGTTCAAGCAGGGCGTGGACCTGTCCGGCGGGCAGTGGCAGAAGATCGCCATCGCGCGCGCGTACATGCGCGACGCGCAGGTGATGATCCTGGACGAACCCACCGCCGCGCTGGACGCGCGCGCCGAGTTCGAGGTGTTCCAGCGCTTCAAGGAGCTGTCCGACAACCGCACGGCGGTGTTGATCTCGCACCGGTTCTCGTCGGTGCGCATGGCCGACCGGATCCTGGTGCTGGCCGAGGGCCGATTGGAGGCCAGCGGCACCCATGCCGAGCTGATGGCGCAGGGTGGACGGTATGCGGAGTTGTTCGAATTGCAGGCGGCGGGATACCGCTGAATGGGGTTCAATGAGAATTTATCTCATTTGGGCTAGAATACCCCCGACAACACAGATCAGACCCCACCCCCATGTCTTCCGCTTTTGGTGCCGAAACGGTGCTTGAAGTCCGTCACTGGACGGACGCCTACTTCAGCTTCACCACCACCCGCGACAGCGGTTTCCGCTTCGAGAATGGCCAGTTCGTCATGATCGGGCTGGAAACCGAGGCGCGGCCGCTGCTGCGTGCGTATTCGATCGCCAGCGCCAACTGGGAAGAGAACCTGGAGTTCTTCAGCATCAAGGTGCAGGACGGTCCGCTGACCTCGCGCCTGCAGCACATCAAGCCGGGCGACAAGGTGCTGGTCGGCAAGAAGCCCACCGGCACGCTGCTGATCAGCGACCTGCACCCCGGCAAGCACCTGTACCTGCTGGGCACCGGCACCGGCCTGGCGCCGTGGCTGTCGGTGATCAAGGACCCGGAAACCTACGAGCGCTTCGACAAGGTGATCCTCACCCATGGCGTGCGCTTCGAGAAGGACCTGGCCTATCGCGAGCTGTTCGAGAAGGAACTGCGCGAGCACGAGTTCCTGGGCGAGATGATCGGCGACAAGCTGCTGTATTACCCGGCCGTCACCCGTGAGCCGTTCCCGAACCAGGGCCGCCTGACCTCGCTGATGGAAAGCGGCGAGATGCAGCGCACCCTGGGCCTGCCGGAACTGAACCCGGAAAACGACCGCGCGATGATCTGCGGCAGCCCGCAGATGCTGGCCGACCTGCGCCACGTGCTGGACGCCCGCGGTTTCCAGACCTCGCCGCGCATCGGCACGCCGGGACATTACGTGTTCGAGCGCGCGTTTGTAGAGAAATAACCGGCGCCGGGTGATCCGCGAGGGACACGCATGGCGTGTCACTACGCGTAGAGACACGCCATGCGTGTCCCGCGCAGACCCCGCCGCCCCAGCGTAGAGACACGCCATGCGTGTCCCGCGCAGACCCCGCCGCCCCAGCATAGAAACACGCCATGCGTGTCCCACGTTCACCCCAACGCAGCCTCCACGTCTCCGCGCAGGTTTTCCGGCTTATCCGTGGGCGCATACCGCTCGAGCACCCGACCATCGCGGCCGATCAGGAACTTGCTGAAGTTCCACTTGATCGCGCTCAAGCCGAGCAGGCCGGTTTTCTCCTTTTTGAGCCACGTCCACAGCGGGTGTGCGCCGTCGCCGTTGACCTCGATCTTCTCCGACAGCGGGAAGTCCACCGCGTAGGTCAGCGAGCAGAAATTCCGGATCTCGTCGGCGTTGCCCGGCTCCTGGTGCCCGAACTGGTCGCACGGGAAGCCGATCACCACCAGGCCGCGTTCGCGGTACTCCTTCCACAGGGTCTCCAGGCCTTCGTACTGCGGCGTGAAGCCGCACTTGCTGGCCACGTTCACCAGCAGCAGGGCCTTGCCCCGGTACTGCTCCAGCGGCTGCGGCTGGCCGTCCAGGTCCACGAACGAGAAATCGAATGCGGTGGTCATGGTCGTGCTCCGGAGTGGGGATAGGGTGATTGTAGGCCGCAGCCACGCAGGGCGTGGCTCTACCGGTTCGAAACCCTCGCCTACACATGCCTTTCGACACAAGCCCGGGGCCATCACCCCGGGTTAACCTCGGGCACTTGTCTGACCGGAGATTTCCCCTTGACCACCCGTCTTGCCCTCGCTGTCGCCGTGACCCTCGGCCTTGCCCTGCCCGCCTATTCCGCCGTTGCCGCCACCCCGGCCGCCAACGCCGCCCAGCAGGCCAACCCGTTCTTCGCCGACAGCCCGCTGCCGCTGCACTACCCGCAGTTCGACAAGATCAAGGACAGCGACTTCGCTCCCGCCTTCGACGCCGGCATGGCCCAGCAGCTGAAGGAAGTGGAGGCCATCGCCAACAACAAGGCCAAGCCGACCTTCGAAAACACCCTCATCGCCCTGGAAAAGAGCGGTGACACCCTGGACCGCGCCACCACCGTGTTCTTCAGCCTGGTCGGTGCCGATACCAACGACACCCGCAAGAAGCTGCAGGCCGACTACTCGGCCAAGTTCGCCGCGCACAGCGATGCGATCGCGCTGAACGGCAAGCTGTTCGACCGCATCCAGGCCCTGTATGACACCCGCACCCAGCTCGGCCTGGACGCCGAAGGCGTGCGCCTGGTCGAGAAGTACTACGAAAGCTACGTCCGCGCCGGCGCCAAGCTCAACGAAGCCGACAAGACCAAGCTCAAGGCGATGAACGCCGAGCTGGCCAGCCTGGGCACCAAGTTCAGCCAGAACGTGCAGAACGAAGTGAATGCCTCGGCCGTGACCGTGGACGACGTCAAGCTGCTGGACGGCCTGTCGGACGAGCAGATCGCCGCCGCCTCCGAAGCCGCCAAGGCGCGCAAGCTCGACGGCAAGTACGTCATCGCGCTGCTCAACACCACCGGCCAGCCGCCGCTGACCAACCTGACCAACCGCGACCTTCGCAAGAAGATCTACGACGCCTCGGTCACCCGTGGCAGCCGCGGTGGCGAGTTCGACAACACCGCGCTGGTCGCGCGCATCATGCAGCTGCGTGCCGACAAGGCCAAGCTGATGGGCTTCGAGAACTTCGCGGCCTACAACCTGACCAACCAGACCGCCAAGACCCCGGAAGCGGTCAACGCCATGCTGGGCCAGCTGGCCCCGGCCGCGGTGGCCAACGCCAAGCGCGAAGCCGCCGACCTGCAGGCGATGATCGACAAGGAACAGAAGGCCGCGGGCAAGCCGACCTTCCAGCTCGAAGCATGGGACTGGGCCTACTACAGCGAGAAGGTGCGCCAGGCCAAGTACAACTTCGACGAGTCCCAGCTCAAGCCGTACTTCGAGCTGAAGAACGTGCTGGAAAACGGCGTGTTCTTCGCCGCCAACCAGGAATACGGCCTGAGCTTCAAGCAGCGCACCGACCTGCCGGTCTACCACGACGACGTGACCGTGTACGACGTGTTCGACGCCGACGGCAGCCAGCTGGCGATCTTCATCTTCGACCCGTACGCGCGCGCCTCCAAGCGTGGCGGTGCGTGGATGAACTCCTACGTTTCGCAGTCGGCGCTGACCGGTTTCAAGCCGGTGGTGGCCAACCACCTCAACATTCCCAAGCCGCCGGCCGGCCAGCCGACCCTGCTGACCTGGGATGAAGTGACCACCACCTTCCACGAATTCGGCCACGCCCTGCACGGCATGTTCTCGAACGTGAAGTACCCGTACTTCTCGGGCACCTCGGTGCCGCGCGACTTCGTCGAGTTCCCCTCGCAGGTCAACGAGATGTGGGCCGACAACCCGCTGATCCTGAAGAACTACGCCAAGGACCACCGCAACGGCACCGCGATGCCGCAGGCACTGCTGGACAAGGTGCTGGCCGCGTCGAAGTTCAACCAGGGCTTTGCCACCACCGAATACCTGGGTGCGGCCATGCTCGACCAGCGCTGGCACCAGATCGGTCCGGACCAGGTGCCGGCAGCCAAGGACGTGATGGCCTTCGAGCGCGCCGCGCTGGAGAAGGACGGCATCTACTACGCGCCGGTTCCGCCGCGCTACAAGACCCCGTACTTCAGCCACATCATGGGCGGCTACTCGGCGGGTTACTACGCCTACATCTGGTCGGAAGTGCTGGATGCCAACACCCAGAAGTGGTTCCGCGAGAACGGCGGCCTGAGCCGCAAGAACGGCGACCATTTCCGCCAGACCCTGCTGTCCAAGGGCGGCAGCGTGGACGCGATGCAGCTGTTCCAGGACTTCGCCGGTCATGCGCCGGAGATCGGTCCGCTGCTGGAAAAGCGTGGCCTGACCCAGCCGTAATCGGCCAGGGAGTCGCGACATGAAAACCGCCCGGCACTGCCGGGCGGTTTTTTTTCGAACGCAGCACAGTGGGTCGGGGACACGCATGGCGTGTCGCTACGCGGCGCAGCGTAGTGACACGCCATGCGTGTCATCGCGGTGCCAGATATCCTCCCGGAACCCCACCAGGCGACAACACCAGCTGCCACAACTGCGCATGCCGGCAGCGGAAGCTCGCCATCGATCCGGCCAGATAGAACCGCCACATCCGCTTGAACCGTTCGTCATAACGCTGCGGATCCAGCCGCCCCCACGCCGCCTCCACGTTCGCCCGCCACGCCTGCAGGGTGCGGTCGTAATCCGGCCCGAAGCTGTGCCAGTCCTCCAGCACGAACAACCCCTCGAACGCGGCGGTGATCTGCGCGGCCGACGGCAGCATCGAATTGGGAAAGATGTAGCGTGCGATCCACGGGTCGGTACGGTGCCGCGATATGTTGCTGCCGATGCTGTGCAACAGGAACAACCCGTCCGCCTTCAGGCATCGCCGCGCCATCTCGAAGTAACCGCGGTAGTTCTTGTCGCCCACGTGTTCGAACATGCCCACCGACAGGATCGCATCGAAATGCTCCTCCACGTCGTGGTAATCCTGCAGGCGGATCTCGATCGGCAGGCCGGCGCACAGCTCGCGCGCGAACTCGGCTTGTTCCTGCGAAATGGTGATGCCCACGCCGGACACCCCGTAGCGCTCGGCCGCGAACTTCAGCGCCTCACCCCAGCCGCAGCCGATGTCGAGCACGCGCTGGCCCGGGCGCAGGCCAAGCTTGCGGCAGATCAGGTCGAGCTTGGCCTCCTGCGCTGCATCGAGGTCGCGTGCCTGGGCCCAGTACCCGCAGCTGTAGACCATGCGCCTGCCCAGCATGGCGTGGTACAGGTCGTTGCCCAGGTCGTAATGGCGACGGCCCACTTCCAGGCCGCCGCCGCCGGCCTGCAGGTTGAACAGGCGGGCCTTCAGCCCATCGGCCAGCTCGCGCCAGCCGTGCACGCGTTCGTCCACGTGCGCCTGCATCAGGTGCAGCAGGAACCCGTCCAGCGAGGCGGCGTCCCACTGCCCGTCCATGTAGCTCTCGCCCAGGCCGAGCGACCCCTGCGCGATGACCCGGGCGTAGAAGTGCGGGTCGTGGACCTGGATGTCGTGCGGACGCCCGCCGTCAACGGTGACGTCCGCCTCGTGCAGCAACTCGATTACCCGCCGTTGCAGCCCCCCGTCCATGTCGCCGCCCCGTCAGCCCTTGGCGAACAGGCCGGCGTAGGCCGGCGCCACGTGCGGCACCAGCACGGCGGCCGGCACATCCACCGTCTGCGTGCCGTCCGAGTACGGCCCCACCTGGTACGGCGGGAACACGAACCGCACCGCAGTGATCAGGCCGTTGGGGTCGGTGATCGGCTGGAACTGGCTGAAGTTGTCGGCGCTGGCGCCGGTGCCGTCGGCAATCATCCGGCTGGCGCTGCGCAGCGCTTCCTGCTGCTGGCCCGGCTCCATGTCGTCGCTGCTCAGCCGGGTCGCCACGCGCTCGCGCAGCTGGTCGGCCACGTAATCGCTGACCGCGCCCCAGCCTTTGGTATCCGGAATCAGCTTCTCGGCGGTAAGCATCTGCTGCTGTTCGGGCAGCCACACGAAGCGCGCCACCAGCGGCTCGCCGTGGGCGCCGCCGGTGTAGCGGCTGCCATCGGCGCTGATCACCACCATCTGCTGCGTTTCCAGCAGTTTCTCGAAACTCAGCGACAGCTCGTACGGCATGGTCGGCTTGTCGTTGCCCAGCCCGTCCACCGCCTGCTGCAGCTCGCCGCGCGCGGCGGTGGCGTAGTCCGACAGCGCCTTGGCCAGGCCCGGGTAGCGGTTCACGTCCGGCGGGTAGCTGATGCCAACCACGGCCTGCGGCGTGTTTTCGATGACGTCGCGCAGTTCCAGCGGTGCGTCGACGGTCGCCTGCGGAGCGGTGGTGTCCGGCTGCGTGGTGGCCGGGCCTTCGGTCGGCGCGGCGGTGGTGTCCGGCTCGCGCTTGCAGCCGGCCAGCAGCACCAGCCCCACGGCCAACGCCAGCGCACCGGTACGCAGCGCGCGGCGGTTTCCTGCGATGTTCATTGCAATCCCCTCGTTGAATCCCGTCATGATGTTCCTTCTTCCGTGAAAGGCGCCTGTTTTTTCAGGGCGCGAGCAGATCCTGGTACTCGGTGTGCCGTTCGAAAAAGCTCTCTGCGTAAGCGCAGGCGGGCACGACCTTGAGTTTGTTGTCGCGGGCATAGCGCAGGGCGACCTTGGTCAGCTCACCGGCGATCCCCCTTCCGCCGATCGCCTCAGGCACCTCGGTGTGGGTGATGACCATCCGCTTGCGCTTGATCTGGTAGTCCAGCAGGGCCAGATGGCCCTGGACGCGGGCCTGGAACCGGTGCAGGACCGGATCGTGCTCCACTTCGTACGCCAATCCGGGCGGGGTGACCGAAGCCATGGGCGGTGTCTCCTGCGGCGACTGTCGCGATAGTGCGCAGCGTGGCGCCATGATCGCGTGAAGCCTGAACAGGGGCAACAGGCGACGTAACGGGTCACATCTGGCCCTAAAGCTCGGCTGACTCAAGCCGATATAGGGATCGGACAGGGCGCAAAAGCTGGCACGGCTTTTGCGACTCCTGCCTGCCCCATCCGTGTCCCAAGGAGCGTTACATGGACAATGCACCCGATGTTGCCCTGCCCGGCGATGCCGACAGCTCGCTGCTGGAAGGCCTGTTCCAGCTGGCCCTGAACGGCCAGACCAACGGGTCGGACTTCGACCTGATCGACCACGAGGTCTACACCCGCCTGCTCAGCGCCTACGGCGTCGACCAGCGCTTCGCCGCGTGATCAGCCGCCCAGGCTGAAGCGCGGGTTGCTCAACTCGGCCAGGAAGTGCCCGAAGATCTCCGGGCGCATGGCCAGCATGAAGATCACGCCGAACGCGGCACCGGCCAGGTGCGCGCTGTGGTTGATGCGGTCCCCGCCCCGGCGGTCCATCCAGATGCTGTAGCCGACGTAGAACGCGGCGAAGACGATCGCCGGGGCCGGGATGAAGAACACGAAAATTTTGCTCCACGGGCTGAGCAGGACGAAGGCAAACAAAACCGCCGACACCGCGCCCGAGGCGCCCAGGCTCATGTAGTTGGGGTTCTTCTGGTTCTTCAGGTAGCTGGGCAGGATCGACACCACGAGCGCCGCCAGGTAGAACGCCGGGTAGGTCAGGTAACTGCCAGTCAGGCCCACCATCACTGTTTCGATCTGGCCGCCGAAGAAGAACAGCGTGACCATGTTGAAGATCAGGTGCATCCAGTCGGCATGGATGAACCCATAGGTCACCAGGCGGTCGTACTGGCGCTTGCGGTCCACCGCCGGCGGCCACAGGATGAGGCGGTCGGCCAGCGCGCGGTTGTTGAACGCCATCCACGAAACCAGGGCGGTGATGGCGATCAGCAGCAGATTGACGGGGGTCATGTCGGTACTCAGGCAGCGCGGTAGTTGTCGACCATACGATAGCGCTTGGCATACCAACCGAAGGCCAACGCCGCGACGAACGCGAAGCCGGCGAAGAAGAACATCAGGAACGCGGCCTCGCTGAGCCCGGTACTGGCGATCTGGTGGGTCACCGTTTCATTGCGCACGGCGGCATTGGACAGCAGCACCCACAGGTTGCCGATGGTGGTGGTCAGGTTCCAGAAGCTCATCACCACGCCCTTCATCGCCTGCGGCGCCTGGCTGTAGGCGAACTCCAGGCCGGTGGCCGAGACCAGCACCTCACCGAAGGTCAGCAGTGCGTACGGCAGCATCTGCCAGAAGATCGACATGACGTTGCCGCCGTCCATCATCACCTGGATGCCGCCGACCACGATCCAGGCCAGGCCGCTGAAGGCAATGCCGGCGGTCATGCGGCGCAGCGCGGTCGGCTCGAAGCCGAAGCGGCGCAGTGCCGGGTACAGCACCAGGTTGTTGAACGGAATCAGGATCATCACCAGCAGCGGGTTCAGTGCCTGCATCTGCGAGGCGGTGAACCAGGACGGCATGGCCATCTGCTGGCCCTGCAACACCCAGGTGGACGCCTTCTGGTCGAACAGCGAGAAGAACGGGGTGGTCAGCGCGAAGATCACCAGCACGCGCAGCACCGAACGCACGCCTTCCACGGCTTCCGCCGGGTGCACCGCGCGGGCCCGGTCGAGCTGGATCCAGGTGCCGCCGCCCACGCCGGCCAGCACCAGCACCAGCGCGATGCACAGGCAGATCACGATGCCGAGGCTGCCGACCAGGCCCATCGAGGCCACCGCCAGCACCGCGCCGAGGATCGCCAGGGTGCGGCCCGGACGGCCCTTGCCCGGCACCTGCGCCGACAGCGCGGTGCGCACCACGTTGCCGAACGAATGCGGGTCCTTCGGCGGCAGCGGCACCAGCACGTAGCGCTTGCGGCCCAGCCAGAACACGAAGGTGGCCACGAACATCAGGATGCCCGGGATGCCGAACGCCCACTGCGGACCGAGGTTCTTCAGCGCCAGCGGGATCAGCAGCGAGGCGAACAGCGAGCCGAAGTTGATGATCCAGTAGAACGCGTCGAACACGATCTTGGCCAGGTGCTTGTTGCTCTGGTCGAACTGGTCGCCCATGAACGAGGCCACCAGCGGCTTGATTCCGCCGGCGCCCAGCGCGATCAGGCCCAGGCCGAAGAAGAAGCCTTCGCGGCTGTTCTCGAACAGCGCCAGGCAGGCGTGGCCGGCGCAGTAGATCAGGCTGAACCACAGAATGGTGTGGTACTTGCCGAAGAACTTGTCGGCCAGCCAGCCGCCGAGCAGCGGGAAGAAGTACACGCCGATCATGAAGCTGTGCATGATGTCCTTGGCCTCGCCGGCCCGGCCATCGGCGGTGATCTCCTGCAGCAGCAGCGAGGTGATCAGGAACTGCACCAGGATGTTGCGCATCCCGTAGAAACTGAACCGTTCGCAGGCCTCGTTGCCGATGATGTACGGAATCTGGCGCGGCATCTTGCCCGTGCCAACGCTGGCGGCTGCGGTCGTGCTCATGCTATGGGGCTGTCCTGCGGCTTCAAAGGGCGCAAGGTTACCGGAAGGTCCCCGGCCGCGCACGCTGCGGCCGAACGTGACATTTGACGGAAGTCACGGCACGTCCACGGCTCAAGCGTAAACTTATCGTTATGCGCCTCCTCCCCACGGTTGTCGCAGGACACTGGCACGGCTGGCTCCTGCTCCTGATGTTGACCACCCCCGTCCTGTCGGCCGACGCCCGCCAGGGCGAGCCTGCGCCGCGCCTGCTGAAGATCGCCACGCTGGAGCTGCCGGTGGGCGACGACAGCGAGTGGGAACAGCGCCGGGACCAGCTGCTGCAGGTGCTGGAGGGGCTGCAGCCGGACGTGATCGCGGTGCAGCGGGTGCAGCAGTCGCAGGGCCGCAACCCGGCCTGCTGGCTGGCGACCCGGCTGCGCTACAGCTGCGACTTCGTCACCGCCGACCCGCCCAGCCAGCGCCTGCGCCATGGCAGCGCCATGCTCAGCCGGCTGCCGGTGTCCGAGGACGGGGTCACGCTGCTGCATCCGCCGGGCCAGTTCAGCGCCGCCGGCATGCTGCGGGTGAAGCTGCAGGAAGAGCTGGTCAACATCTACGTGGCGCGGCTGCGCCCGGACCCGGACGAAGCCACGGTGCGCCAGCACCAGACCAGCGACCTGATGACCTGGATCGGCGCCACGTCCGATGGGTTGCCGTCGCTGATCGCGGGGGATTTCTCCGCCGACACCGAAGAACTGGTCAGCAGTTCGCCGGGCTTCCAGCCGGCGCGCAAGAATCCCGGTGAGCGGGTCGACCCGCCCTCGCTGGTCGGGGTAGCCGGCGGGCACGGCCTGGACGTGTTGTTCCAGGTGTCCCACTTCGCCAGCCAGGGCCTGCAGCCGGTCAAGCTGCCCGCACCGGAAGGGTCCGAAGGCGGTGGCAGCATCCGCTTGGGGATCATCGCAACGCTGCGCCTGCAGGACGTAACCGCAACACGCTGATTTCGGGACCGCATCACGCGTAGTGCCGGCCGCTGGCCGGCTCCACGCGATGTTTGGTACCACGAGGAGCCGGCCAGCGGCCGGCACTACGATCTGCGCAAACGCCGGGCGTAGTGCCCGGCGTCCTGTCATCAGGCGATCGCTTCCTGGTAACGACGCTCGACTTCGTTCCAGTCGATGACGTTGAAGAACGCGCCGATGTATTCCGGGCGACGGTTCTGGTACTTCAGGTAGTACGCGTGTTCCCACACGTCCAGGCCCAGGATGGGGGTGTTGCCTTCCATCAGCGGGCTGTCCTGGTTGCCGGTGCTCTCAACCACGACCTTCTTGTCCGGGGTGACGCTCAGCCAGGCCCAGCCGCTGCCGAAACGGGTCAGCGCAGCCTTGGTGAAGGCTTCCTTGAACTTCTCGAAACCGCCCAGGTCCGCGTCGATCGCCTTGGCGACGTCGCCCTTCGGGTTGCCACCGGCGTTGGGCGCCATCACCGTCCAGAACAGGCTGTGGTTGGCGTGGCCGCCACCGTTGTTGCGCACCGGGCCCTGCAGGTTTTCCGGCAGCGACTTCAGCTTCTTGACCAGCTCTTCCACCGGCAGGTCGGCGTACTCGGTGCCTTCCAGTGCCGCGTTGACGTTGTTGATGTAGGTCTGGTGATGCTTGGTGTGATGGATTTCCATCGTGGCCGCATCGATATGCGGCTCAAGCGCGTCGTAGGCGTAGGACAGCTTGGGGAGGGTGTAGGCCATGTGGTTCTCCTGGTAGCTCACTCGCCCGGCGAAGACCGGGCGTTGCGAAGTCGATGATGGGGATGGATGTGAAGGTTACCAACCCCCTATGTAAGGGAATGTGCATCGCGCCAGGAAATCACCGGCCCGCGGTAGTGCCAGGCCCTGCCTGGCAGTAGAGTAACCCCATGCGCAAACCCCTACTCCTCCTGCTCGCCATCCTCCTGCTGGTCGGCGGCCTGTTCGGCATCAAGCAGCTGCAGCGCGCGCCTGCGCCGCAGTTCGCCCCTTCGCTCACCCAGCCTGAGACCGGCACGGCACCCGCCTCCAGCGCCCCGGCCAACCCCGGCGCCACCGCGCAACGTTCCGCAGATGCCCTGCCCGCCTTCCTGCCACCGGAAGCGCGCCAGACCATCGTGCTGATCCAGCGCGGCGGGCCGTATCCGCACCGCCAGGACGGCAGTGTTTTCAGCAACCGCGAACAGCGCCTGCCCGACCGGCCGCGCGGTTACTACCGCGAGTACACCGTGGACACGCCGGGCGCCGGCAACCGTGGTGCGCGCCGTATCGTGACCGGCGGCACGCCGCCGACTGGTTGGTTCTACACCGACGACCATTACGAGACCTTCCGCAGTTTCGAGGTCCCACCTGCCGGGAGCTGGCAATGAATCACGATGCATTCGAACTGGGCCTGGACGACATCAACAATGCCGGCGTGTACGCGATCGGCAACGATGACATCGGTCCGTTGTCCGCAGCCATGCGCGATGCGGGGCTGCGCGTGGCCACCATCGACCTGGCCGGCTGCCACGACAAGCGCACGCTGCTGAGCCGCATGGCGGCGCAGCTGGATTTTCCGAGGACCTTTGGCGGCAACTGGGATGCGCTGGTGGATTGCCTGCGCGACCTGTCGTGGATCAAGGCGAATGGCTATGCGCTGTTCTTCAGCGATGCCGATGGCCTGCGCGGCGATGCGGCAGCGGATTTCGATACGTTGCTGGAAGTGCTGGATGAAAGCAGCCAGTTTTGGGCCGCGCAGGATGTACCGTTCTGGGCGTTCGTGGCGTTGAACGACGAATCGGCGGAATGATGCGCCGATGACGCCACGCGTCATCGACTTCCGTTGTCTTCCTGCAATTCCTTCTTGAACGGCACATCCGGTGGCGGCCGCGCCACCGCCGGCTGGTCCTGCATGTTCGGGTCGGTCAGGCCGCAGCCGCCGCCGAACTGCAGGATCGAGATCACGCAGGAAATCTTCGAGCTGGTGCCGGGAATCGGAATCTCCACGGCCTTGATGCCCTTGCGTACCCATTCGGCCAGCAGCGATTCGTTCGGCGCCCAGTATTTGTCGAACGAGGTCGGCGTGTAATCGTACGGCGGGCGCTTGAGCCAGGTGCCGGACTGCGCGATGCGCTCCTTGCTCCAGCCGTCGTTCTCGCCGCCGGGCGCGCCGCGCTCACTGTCGCCGCTGCCATCCTGGCCGGGCACGCGCACGCTGCCGTCGGCGTTGAACAATCCATCGCCGCTGCGGCCGGCACCCTGGTTGGCCTGGGCGCCGCTGCGCTCGCCGTCGCGGCTGCGGTTGGCTGCGCCCCAGTCGTCGCCCTTGGCCGGCGTGGCCCAGTCGCCGGGATTCGGCGCCGGGCGCGCGGCCGGTGCCGGCGAGGTCGAGGGCGTGGACGCCGTGCTGCGGCTCGGCGCGGCCTGGCGGGCCGGGTTCGGGCTGGCGCTCGGCGTGGCCGAGGGCGTGCTGGCCGTTGCGCTCGGCGTGGCCGGCGCCGGACGCGGCGCGGCATTGGGCACGGTGCGCTCGCGCACGCTCACCTCGGGGCTGCGCCCGGGCACGGTGATCTCACGCTGCGGCACCGGCGCTACGGTGACCGACACCGAAGGCGCCGGTGCAACTTCGCGCTCGCGCACCTGCAGTTCGCGTTGCGGCACGCGGATCTCCACCTGCGGGCCGGCGGTGGGCACCGGCGGGGTGGGCGCGGTGATGGTGGTGACTTCGCGCTCGCGCACGGCCAGCTCGGGGGTGCGCAGCTGTGGTTCGACCGGACGCAGGGTCGGGGTGACCGGCGTCGGGGTCGGCGCCTGCACCACCTCGACGGTGCGCTCGCGCACCTGCACTTCGGGCGCCTCGCGCGGAATCACTCGTACTTCGGTACGCGGCACGCTGGTGGGCGGCACCACGAAATCGGTGGTGGCCTCGACCACGTCGGTGGCCTGGACCGGCTGTTCGACCGGGGTCGGCGCGGGGGTCGGCGGGGAGGGTTCGGCGGTCGCGGTGGGCTGCGGAGGCGGCGGCGTCGGTTCGGCGTCGCTGGTGGACGGCGGTGCGGGCGGCTGCGGCGCGGTGGCCGCAGGCGTGCTGGCGGTCGCGCGCGAGCGTGCCTGCGCGGCGGCGGCCTGCGCTGCGGCGGCGGCGGCTGCAGCACTGCTGGCCTCGGCGGGATCGCCACCGCCGCTGTCCTGCGGGGTGCCGCTGCCGAGGAACTCGACCTGGATGCGGCCGCCATCGCCGCCCTGCTCCGGCGCCACCGGCGGGCGGATCAGCGCCACCCACAGCAGCAGCGCGGCAAACAGCAGGTGCAGCAGCAGGCTGGCCACGCCGGAGGTCCAGCGCATCCAGCGCTGGTCGCGCGGGGCCGGGTCCCAGGTCTGCCAGAGCAGCCGGCGCATGGCCTGCACGGTGCCCAGCGCCGGCAGGCGGCCGGGCGAACCGGGCAGCGGGCGCTGGATCAGTTCGGCGATGACTTCGGAGGAGCGGAACGGGCGCGGCAGCGGCGTCATCGAACGCAGCCACAGGCCCCACCCGTAAGGGAGGCCGGTGGTTTTTTCGACGATGCGTTTTTCCGGCTGGCGAGCCAGCAGCGCGTGGAGGATCTCGTCAGCCCGGCGCAGTGTCACGCAGGACGATCAGGCAGCCGTGCCGCGGGGAATGTACGGCGCGTGCCCGCTGTCATGGTCGGTCGCGTCACGCACGGCGGTGATGCCGGGCACGCGGCCCATCAGCGTTTTTTCGATGCCCTGCTTGAGGGTGACGTCGGCCATGCCGCAGCCCTGGCAGCCGCCGCCGAAGCGCAGCAGCACGACGCCGTCGGAGGAGACTTCCTGCACGGCGACCTTGCCACCGTGCGAGGCCAGCTGCGGGTTGACTTCGTTTTCCACGACCCAGCGCACGCGCTCGACCAGCGAGGCGGACTCGGCCGGCACTTCGCCCTTGATCTTGGGCGCCTTGATGGTGAGCTGCTGGCCGCCGGTGCCGTTGGTGACGATGTCGATGTCGGCACCGTCCATCCAGGCGACGCTGGTGGCGGCGACGTACAGGGTGAAGCCGTCGCAGTCCACGGCCCACTCGTCGCCGAGCAGGTCGGACGGTTCGGCGAACTCCAGCCGGGCGTCGGCGCGCGGGGTGCCGGCGTCGACGGCGCTGAGGCGCACGCCCATGCCGGGCACGGCTTCGCGCTCGATGAGCTTGCGGAAATAGGTCTGGGCAGTGTCGGAGATCTGGATCATGCGGCTATTCTAGCGGCTTACATGTTATGCGCTCATTCGGTTTATACACCGTCCGGCGCATTGTTCAGGCATACACGAGGTGGAGGATTCCATGGCCGACCTGATTCCGCTGGCCCAGGCGCACTGCGTGCCCCGCAAGGGCAGCGACCACAAGCTGGGCGAGGCCCGGGTAGCGGAGCTGCTGCCGCAGATCCCGGGCTGGGAGCTGGCCGAACAGGGCCAGGCGCTGACCCGGACGTTCCGCTTCAAGGACTACTACCGGACCATGGCGTTCGTGAACGCCCTGGCCTTCATCGCCCATGCGGAAGACCACCACCCGGACCTGGGGGTGCATTACGACCGGGCGGTGGTGCGCTTTTCGACCCACGACGTGGGTGGGCTGAGCGAGAACGACTTCATCTGTGCAGCCAAGGCTTCGGGCCTGACGGAGTGAGTGTTATGACGATGCATATCGGAGTGCGCGCCGGGGTTGTGGGCGCGGTGTTGGTGGGACTGGTTGCCTGTGGCGGGCCTTCGGCGCCGGCTACGCCGGTGGCGCCGCCGACCGAGGTGGCGGCAGTGAAGACGCCGCCGCCGGTGTACCCGATCGAGCTGGCCTGCCAGGCGGTGGGTGGAACGACGACGCTGAAGGTGGTAGTCGGTACGGACGGCAAGCCGGGCCAGATCCAGGTGGTGTCGGGCAGCGGCAACGCGCAGCTGGACGAGCAGGCACGGAAGGCGGTGGAAGGCTGGCAGTTCAAGGCGGCCACGCGCGCGGGCCAGGCGGTGCCGACGACGATCCAGGTGCCGGTGAGCTTCAACCCGCCGCAGCCGAAGCCGGACGAGTGCTTCGCGGTGGAAGAACGACTGCGTCGCGGCGGCTGACCAGGGACGGGCCCGGAACGGATGCTGGATATTTCTTCTGAGAACGTATGGGTCGCGCTGCTGGTGACGCTGGCTGCGGGGCTGGCGACCGGCCTGGGCAGTCTGATGGTGTTGTTCTCGCGCCGCCCGAACCCGCGCCTGCTGGCGTTCGGGCTGGCGTTTGCGGGCGGTGCGATGGTGTTCGTGTCGCTGACGGAGATCCTGACCAAGGCGATCGATTCGTTCACGCTGGCCTACGATGCGCGGATCGGGTACGCGTATGCGACGGGGGCGTTCCTGTGCGGGGTGGTGTTGATCGTGCTGATCGACCATCTGATCCCGAATCCGCACGAGAGCCTGGACAAGCAGGACCCGATGTTCCGGGAGAACAACAAGGCGTACATCAAGCGGGTGGGCCTGTTGACGGCGGTGGCGATCACGGCCCACAACTTCCCGGAGGGGCTGGCGACGTTCTTTGCGACGCTGGAAAGTCCGTCGGTGGGGATGCCGCTGACGTTCGCGATTGCGATCCACAACATTCCGGAGGGCATCGCGATCGCGGTGCCGGTGTATTTCGCTACGCAGAACAAGTTCTATGCGTTCGGGGCGAGCCTGTTGTCGGGGCTGGCGGAGCCCATAGGTGCGGCGATCGGGTACGTGCTGCTGTCAGGGGTGTTGAATCACGCCACCTTCGGCTGGGTGTTCGGGCTGATTTCCGGGGTGATGGTGTTCCTGGCGCTGGACGAGCTGCTGCCGGCGGCGAAGCGGTACGCGAAGGGCCACGAGACCGTGTATGGCCTGGTGGCGGGCATGGCGAGCCTGGCGATCAGCCTGGTGTTGTTCAAGTGGTGACGGGCGGGGTGGGACCGCCTGGGCCGGCCAACGGCCGGCGCTACCGGGATGGGACCGCGATCGGTGGGTGACGCGGTGTTCGGGTGCCGATTCGCACGTGATGCGTCTGGGGTAATGGTTGGTTTATCCGGATCCCAATGGGCCCTCAGCAATTCGTAGGGTTCGGCCCCGGCCGGACACCGCGCGCAGCGCGGCGCAAGCGTCCGGAGCACGACATGCCTTCGGTTGCGGCCAGGCATCCGGGTGAAAACCCAAAACGAAACCGCGTATCAGGCGTCATGAACGCCTGACGGACGTCTTCGGTACGTCTAAACGCCGGGGAGATTGCCGCGAGCGATTACCCACCGGCTCCGGACCCTTGAGCCGCGCTTCGCGCGGTGTCCGGCTGGGGCCGGACCCTACGAACCGCTGAGGGCCCATTGGGATCCGGATAAACCAACCATGGGCCCCATTGGGATCCCCAATCACCCCAACCGATTCAACACGTCCACCAACTCGTCCGCCAGCGGCGCATTGAGCGTGTACGGGGTCTTGCCGTTGTCCAGGGCGAACTCCAGCGAGGCGGCGTGCAGGAACAGGCGTTTCAGGCCGATCTGATCACGAAGGCGCTTGTTGACGTCCGGATCGCCGTATTTGTCGTCACCTGCGACCGGGTGGCCGAGGTGCTGGGCGTGTACGCGGATCTGGTGGGTGCGGCCGGTTTCGATGCGGACTTCGCAATAGGAATGGCCGCCGCGGCGTTCCAGCACCTTGAAATGGCTGACCGACTCCTTGCCGATGGCGTTGACCTGGACGTGGCGCTCGCCGCCCTGGCGCAGGCCCACGTGCAGCGGGGCGTCGACGGTCATGGTGCCGTCGGGCATGCGGCCGACCAGCAGGGTCAGGTAGCGCTTGCGGATGCCGGCGCCGTGGTCTTCACGCAGCAGGGCCTGCAGCTCGCTCAGGGCGGAACGCTTCTTGGCGACGATGAGCAGGCCGGAGGTGTCGCGGTCCAGGCGGTGCACCAGCTCGAGGGTCTTGCCCGGGCGCAGCGCGCGCAGGGTCTCGATGGCGCCGAAGCTGATGCCGCTGCCGCCGTGGCTGGCCACGCCGGAGGGCTTGTTCAGGGCGAGCAGGCGCTCGTCTTCATAGACGATGGCGTCTTCCAGGCGCTTCATGAACGCGGCGGGCGGGCCAGCCTTGTCTCCCTCTTCGGTGAGACGGACGGGCGGGACGCGGACTTCGTCGCCGGCTTCGAGCTTGCGCTCGGCCTTGGCGCGGCCGCCGTTGACGCGGACCTGGCCGCTGCGCACCAGCTTGTAGACCAGGCTGCGCGGCGCGCCCTTGAGCTGGCCCAGCAGGAAGTTGTCCAGGCGCTGGCCGGCACGGTCCTCCGGCACGGTCAGGAGACGGACGCTGGTCTTGCCTTCAGCGGGTTTGGCGGGCGGTGCGGTGTCGGTCATTGGCCTTTTATTCTGTTACACTCGGCGGGCGAGATAAGGGATTGATTTCGTTGGAAGTTGCTCTGGGCCAGAAGCCCGACTTCCCTCGATTCCGGCACAGTGCGCAGCCACCGCCCCCGGGGCGGCCATGTTAGCGGCTCACCGGCAGTCCCGGCCATCGCCGGATGCCTGACACGCGTCTGCGCTGAAAAAATGTCCCTGTGGCGCTCCAGCCTGGCTGAAAGCTGCCTCCGGCCCGTAATACCCAAACCAAGAAAATGTAGCGCTCCCGCGGCCTGCCGTGGTGTCGTAGCGCTGGAAGCCCAAGCCGCCCTCCCCGCGCATGCGCGATGGGCGTCGAAGCGTGACCAGAAGCGAAACCCCATGGCGTTCCGCGCGGTAGCAGCGCGCGAGGAACGCACTATGAAGCGAATGCTGATCAACGCCACGCAGGCTGAAGAGCTGCGGGTTGCCATCGTGGATGGCCAGACGCTGTACGACATCGACATCGAACAGCCGTCCAAGGAACAGAAGAAGTCGAACATCTACAAGGGCCGCATCACGCGCCTTGAACCGTCGCTGGAAGCGGCCTTCGTCGAATACGGTGGCGAACGCCACGGCTTCCTGCCACTGAAGGAAATCTCCCGCGATTACTTCCAGGCCGGGGTCGACCACAACAAGGCGACCATCCGCGAGCTGCTCCGTGAAGGGCAGGAAGTGGTGGTCCAGGTCGACAAGGAAGAGCGTGGCAACAAGGGCGCCGCCCTGACCACGTTCATCTCGCTGGCCGGCCGCTACATGGTGCTGATGCCGAACTCGCCCACCGCCGGTGGCGTCTCGCGTCGCATCGAGGGCGAAGACCGCGCCGCGCTGAAGGAAGCGCTGGACAAGCTGAACATCCCCGACGACATGGGCGTGATCATCCGCACCGCCGGCGTTGGCCGCGATGCCGAAGAGCTGCAGTGGGACCTGGACTACCTGCTGCAGGTCTGGAAGTCGATCGCCGAAGCGGCGCTGACCAAGCCGGCCCCGTTCCTGATCTACCAGGAGTCGCGCCTGATCGTGCGCGCCCTGCGCGACTACCTGCGCGCCGATGTCGGCGAGATCCTGGTGGACACCGAGGAGCTCTACGACACCGCCCGCGACTTCATGCAGCAGGTGATGCCGCAGACCCTGCGCAAGCTGAAGCATTACAAGGACGACATCCCGCTGTTCAACCGCTTCCAGATCGAATCGCAGATCGAAGGCGCGTATGAACGCAACGTGCGCCTGCCGTCCGGCGGCTCGATCGTGGTCGACCAGACCGAAGCGCTGACCGCCATCGACGTGAACTCCTCGCGCGCCACCAAGGGCAGCGACATCGAGGACACCGCGTTCCAGACCAACCTGGAAGCGGCCGAGGAAGTGGCCCGCCAGCTGCGCCTGCGCGACCTGGGCGGCCTGGTGGTGATCGACTTCATCGACATGTCGTCGAACAAGCACCAGCGCGAAGTGGAAAACCGCCTGCAGAACGCGCTCAAGTACGACCGCGCGCGCGTTCAGCTGGGTCGCATCTCGCGCTTCGGCCTGATGGAAATGAGCCGCCAGCGCCTGCGTCCGAGCCTGGGCGAGTCCAGCCAGATCGTCTGCCCGCGTTGCGACGGCCACGGCCGCATGCGCAGCGTGGAGTCGCTGTCGCTGTCGATCATCCGCGTCGCCGAAGAGCATGCGATGAAGGAAAACACCGGGCAGGTGCTGGTCCAGGCCCCGGTCGAGATCGCCAACTACCTGCTCAACGAAAAGCGCAACGCGCTGCGTGAGATCGAACAGCGCCACGACGCGCCGATCGTGATCGTCGCCGACGAGCAGCTGCACTCCCCGCACTACGAAGTGACCCGCCTGCGTGAAAACGAGCTGGGCGAAGACAGCGGCCGTCCGAGCTACCAGCGCGGCACCCCGCGCAAGCTGCCGGTGCACGCCCTGACCAAGGCGCAGCTGAACATTCCGGCCGCCCCGGCGGTGACCAACGTCAAGCACAGCTCGCCGGCTCCGGTGCGCGAAGTGGCCGAACCGGTCGCTGCGCCGGCCCCGGTCGTCCCCGCCCCGGTTGCTGCACCCGCCGCTACCGGCGTGGTCGGCTGGCTCAAGCGCATCTTCGGTGGCGAACCGGCTCCGGCCGCCGCCCCGGCGCCGGCTGCACGCCCGGCCCAGGACGGCAACCGCAACGGTCGCAACAAGGACCGCAACGGCAAGGACCGCAATGGCCGTCGCGATGAACGTGGCGAGCGCGGTGAGCGTTCCGGCCAGGGCGCGTCCCAGCAGGGCCAGGGACGTGGCAAGGACCGTCGCGACGACCGTGGCGAGCGTGGTGGCAAGGGCGAGCGTCGTGAAGGCGAGCGCCGCGAAGAGCGCCGCCAGGACGCGACCGCCCAGGCGGCCGCTCCGAACGCCGGCCAGCCGCAGCAGGGCAAGCAGCGCAATGAGCAGCAGCCCAAGGCGCCGCGCAACGAACAGCAGCCCAAGCTGAACCAGAACCAGGGCCAGAAGCAGAAGCAGCCGCGCCAGCAGAACGACGGCGATAAGCCGCAGCGTCAGCCGCAGGCCGAAAACGCCAAGCCGGTGCAGAACGACGTCACTGTCGCCGACGCCGCACTGGTCGCCGCCGCCGCGGTGACCGTGGCCGACGCCGCCACCCCGGCACCGGTTGCTCCGGTCGCCGCTCCGATGGCAACGCCCGTCGCTGCGGACGACACCCAGGCAGCCGTGGTCGAAGGCGACGCCGGCGAGCACGGCGAAACGCCGGGCACGGCCGATGACGCCGCTGGCGAGGGCGCTTCGCGCCGTCGTCGTGGCCGTCGCGGTGGCCGTCGCCGCCGTCGTGGCAATGGCGAGCAGGCTGCCGGCAGCGATGGGCTGAACGACGACGCCGGTCTGGACGACGACGCCGAGGGCGACGAGCAGGACAACGACCAGGACGGCGACACCGCCGCTCCGGCCGCACGTCCCGCCGTGACCCAGGGCCAGCCGCAGCCGGAGTTCGACTTCGACGACGAAGGCACCGCCGCCCCGGCCGCACCTGCGCCGGCTCCGGTCCAGGCCCCGCGCCCGGCCCCGGTCGCCGCCGTGGCCGCCGCCGCGCCGCTGGCCGTGGTCAGCAGCCCGGTGGTGACCGCCGGTCACGCCGAGCCGACCCCGGCCCCGAAGGCCGAGCCGGTGGCCGAACGTGCGCCGTCCTACACCGACCGCGTGCCGTTCGTGGAGTCGCCGATGCCGGTGGCCGCTGCGCCGCAGGTTGAGAAGCCGGTGGTTGCGGAAGCGCCGAAGGCTGTTGAAGCGCCGGTCGTGACCGAAGCGCCGAAGGCTGTCGAAGCGCCGGTCGCGACCGAATCCCCGAAGGCCGTTGAAGCCCCGGTCGTGACGGAAGCACCGAAGGTTGTCGAAGCTCCGGTCGTGACCGAATCCCCGAAGGCTGTTGAAGCCCCGGTCGTGACGGAAGCACCGAAGGCTTTCGAAGCCCCGGTCGTGACCGAAGCACCGAAGGTTGTCGAAGCTCCGGCTGTGACCGAAGCACCGAAGGCTGTTGAGGCTCCGGTCGTGGTCGACGCACCGAAAGCTGCTGATGTCGCCATCGACGCCCCGGCCGAGCGCCCGGGTCCGACCGAAGTCGGTCGCCCCGTGCAGACCCGCATGCTCGACACCGCTCCGGTCGCCCAGACCGGCCAGCTGTTCGGCCATGCCGGCCACGACGCCGCCCCGACCGACGCCGCCGCCCAGGCCGCGCATGCCGAAGCCCGCGAAGACATCCCCACCGATGAACTCGCCCCGGCCGAAGCCGCCGCCAAGGAAGAACAGGACAAGGCCGACAAGCCCTGATCCCTTCCCCGAGGTAGAGCCACGCCCTGCGTGGCTCCACGCACCACCCAGACAGCGGCCGAAAGGCCGCTGTCTGCATTTACGCATGCCACCGCGCGGCGGATCCCTACATGCCCCCGATTCCGCCCAGGATTAGAATTCGCCCATGAGCAAGGAATTCGAGAACTTCGTCCGCGGTGCTTCCAAGGTTGCTGAAGAGCAGCACCCCTTCGATGCGGAACAGGAGAAGCGCACATGGGCAACCAAGCTCGACGAGCTACATGCCATCGTCGAGCGCAGCCTTCGCCCCTTCTTCCAGGATGGCTCCATTTCCATCCGTCCTGAAGTCATTCGCCTGAGCGAGCCGCATCTTGGCTCCTACGACGCCAAGGGCGTCCGCATCGTACTGGGCAACCTGACTGCCCAGCTCAAGCCGATCGCCACCTTCGTGGTCGGTGCCCGAGGACGGGTCGACCTGATTGGACCTCGTGGGCGGGTACGGATCGTGCTCGTTCCTGCTGATACCACAAGCTTCCCGATTCGGGCGGTATCTGCCTCAGGAGCCGACCGAACTTCGCCCCCTGTGGACGAGTGGCGCTGGAAGTTCACCACGTCGCCGCCGCACGTCCGTTACGTGGATGTTGATGAGGAAAGTTTCCAGAACGCGCTGATGGAGGTCATGGGAGCGTCCAATGGCTAAGGTCAGCTTTTCGGCGCAGGAACAGGACCTCGACCAGATCGCCGCTCAACATGCCAGGCTGAGCAGCGCGGTGTTTCATTACTTCGACAACGCCGGAGTGGGCGACATGTTGCCCGAACCCACCTTCGAGAGCATTGAAGAAGCCCGGGAAAGCTGTCTGACCGAAATTGAACACGCCAGTTCGCTTGCAGCACTGGCTGCACTGGAAGCGGCCATCAGGGTGGACTTTCTTGAACGCGTCTATGCGAGGCGGAAGGACCCGCTTTCCCGTGCAATGCGGGACCTGCACAAAGAGAAGGGAAACCGGGCGCGCCTGGAAGACGAATTGCTCGAGCTCTGGAAAGTAGACGGGGATGTCTCCGCTTCCGTGATCAGCGGCGTACGTGCTGCATTTCACTACAGACATTGGCTGGCCCATGGCCGCTACTGGTTGCTGAAAGCCGGAAGGAGCTATGACTTCACCACCGTCTATCAGGTCTCAGACGCCTTGATCAACGAGATGGATGCGTATCAGGGCAAGGCCTGATCCCCTCCCGGCGGTAGAGCCACGCCCTGCGTGGCTCCCGGGCAGAACCCAGACAGCGCCCGAAAATCTCGACAGCCCGTTAACGCCACGAGGCGCATCTTCGCGCATGCGGGGGCGCACGCTGAGGGATTTGCCATGGCATCTCTAGCCGGCGCACTGAACGCGCCCGCCGCCCGTTATCGTTACGACGCTGAACACCTCCTGGTGTGTACCGGTACCCCCAGTTCGCCGCAGTGGCGCTACTGGCTGGACGGTGTGGTGGTCAACGCCGTCGAGAACGACACTGAGCTGAGCTGGGCCTACTGCGGGGGCCAGCACGTCGCCACCCTGCGCAACGGTGCCGAGGCCGTCAGTACGCTGCTCGGCGCAGACCCGGCTGGCTCGATACTGGCGGAGGCCGACACCGAACTTCGCAGCCGATCCTACGCCCCGTATGGCCACGTGCCGTTGGATGATCCCGAGCCCCATCCGGCCTACAACGGCGAACTGCTCGACACTCCCAGCGGCTGCTATCTGCTGGGCGCTGGCAACCATCGACCATACAGTCCGACGCTGCAGTATTTCCTGGCGCCGGATCCGTTCAGCCCGTTCGACGAAGGTGGCTTGAATGCGTATGCCTACTGCGCCGGCGACCCGATCAACCGCACCGACCCGTCCGGCCATTTCTGGAAATGGATCGTAGCCGGGCTCAGCGTGGTGGCCGCGGTTGCAAGCCTCGGCGCGCTGGCGGTGCCGCTGGTCGCCGGAACCGCAGCCCTGACCGCGTCTGCCGTGGCAGGTTTCGGTTTCAGCGCGCTCGGGGTAGTAGCCGAGGCCGGAGCGCTGATTGCCGATGCAACCGGGGATGAGACGGCAGCAAACATCCTCGGCTGGGTTGGCCTGGGTATCAGCGCCGTGGGCATGGTCGCCGCCGCTCCGGCCATTGCCAAAGCAGGCTCGAAGCTCATGAAGGGACTGGGCCGGTCATTACGGTCAACGTCCAGGTCGGCGGAGTCGATGCCGCTGGTCCCGTTTACGCGGTCTCAGACTGTAACGAACACGACCAGCTACAGCTCCGCCATGACGATCGAGGCACCGACATTCCGCTTCAGAGCTCCAACTCCTCGCCGCCCGCGCGCCGCTCCTCGACCCGTCCGTGCCGCCCAGGTCGCCCCGACCGACGCGAAGCCTTTGCCCAGCATGGCGTTCGACGACCTGCCGAACGAAGAGCGGCGGATGCTGCTCTATGCCGTGCATCGCAATTCCAACAAGTTCAAGTACGGCCGAAAGGACGGCTCCACCTTCTACAACGGAGAAGGCAAGCTTCCCATAAAGCGCGAGAAGCACTACAGGGAGTACACCGTGGATGACTACACCTTCGAAACTCGCGGCAAGCGTCGAATCATTCTAGGTGGGCTGAAACGGCACGGTCCCCAGCAGGTGTATATGACTGACGACCACTACGAAAGCTTCATCGAAATAAGGAAGCCTAAATTCTGGCCCCGGCGCTGACAGTCGTGTTCGCCACGCGAACTGCTACCGCGCATGGCTTGGACGTAAAACCTGCCTACGGCGCGAACTGCAATCGAGCCCACACTCCGTAGTGGTCCGAGGCCCAGCGGCCTTCGGCGTAAGGCTTGTCGAACAACAGGCGCGCCTCGCGGGCTACCAGCTGGTCCTGCTGGAAGAAAATGTGGTCGATACGCGATGGCGCTTCGTAGTAGTGCCGGTTGAGCGTGCTTACCTGCGCCACTTCGTTGTTGACGTGCACGCTGCCGTAGCTGTCCCCGTAGCGTTGGCGCAGCGCGCTCAGGTCGCCTGCATCCACCAGCGCATTGAAGTCGCCGGCGATCACCACCGGCGCGTCGCCGGAGGTGGCGGCAATGAACTTCAACAGGTCCGCCACCTGCTCGCCCCGGATGCGGCCGCCGTTTTCGTCCGAACGTTCGTTGAGATGCGTGGCGTACACGTTCACCGGCTGGCCGTCGACGTCGATGCGCAAATGCGCGACGGTGCGGTAATCGGTGCGCGGCGCCAGCAGGTGCTCGCCGCGCGCCAGCACCGGGCGACGGGTCAACAGCGCATTGCCATAGCGCTTGAAGCGCCCCGGCGGGTCGGTCGACACGAACTGGTAGTCGTAACCCAGCTTGTTCGCCAGCCACGCCGCCTGGTTGCGCACGTGCGGCTTCTGGATCACTTCCTGCAGGGCGATGGCGTCGGGCTGCAGCGCCTCCAGCTCGCGCAGAATCACCTGCCGGCGCTGCGGCCAGTCTTCGCGGTCATGGTGCAGGTTGAAGGTCACCATGCTCATGCCCGGCGCCTGGGGTTCCGCCGCGCGCGCCGGCAGGATCGCCAGCGCGCACGCGACCAGCATGCAGCGCATGCCGGCCGCGACCCACCGCGCGCTCATGGCGCCTTGCGTTCGGCGCGGCGCACCGAAGCGGGAACCTGCACCTCCACCTTGGCCGGCACCTGGGTGATGCGCAGCTCGCCGTTGATCCACTGCGCGGGCTCGCCATTGATGGTGGCCTCGCCCGGCTCACCGGCATACGGCCACGGCAGCACCAGCCCGCCTTGCGGGGCCACCAGCCCCGGCTGCACCTGCAGGGTCAGCAGCTTGTCGCTGCGGCTCAACGAGTAGCCCAGCTGGCCGTACGGCGTGCGCAGGCCCTTGATCGCCACGCCCTGCCCTTCAAACCACCGCACCGGAACGCCGGCGGCCAGCACCAGGCTGTCGTCCACGTCGCGCGTGTAGGCGAACATGTCCAGCGCCGAGCGCACGAAGTCCGAGGCCACCCACGCATGCGGCAGGTCGCCGACGAAGAACGGCTTGCGCGGCGTGTGCGAAACCACTTCGGCCCACTGGTTCCAAGCCTGCGGCGCGCGGTCCTTGAAGAAGAACTCGGTGGCCTGCCAGGCGCGGTCGCGCCAGCCCAGGCGCACGAACGCGGCCACGTTGCGCCACTCGTACGGGGTGTAGTCCTTCCACTCTCGCTTGCCGTCGCGGCGCGCTTCGAACTCCTTCCAGTAGCGTTCGAAGGTGTTGTTCAAGTAAGGCTGCGGCAACCGGCCCTGCTCGCCGGCCGGGGCCAGCGCGATGGTGGTCGAGGTCGCGTCGAAATCGCCGAGCTCGGCCGAACCGGGCAGGAAATCGATCTTGTGCAGCGCGGTGGCCGCCAGCAGCGAGGCCTGCAGGTCGTCACGGAACTGGTCGCGCGACTCCGCGATCTGCATCGCCTCCACCTTGCCGAGCGTGCTGGCGATCACCGCCGCGTCCTTGTAACCGCGCAGCGCCCAGAAGTTGTCCCAGTACGAATGCATCGGCTTGGCCGAATAACCTTCGTGGCTGATCGACACCGGCATCATGCCGAAGAAGGCCGCATTGCGCGCGCGGTTCTCCTCGGTGCGCTCGCTCAGGCGCAGCTGCTCCATGTACTGGTAGGCGCCCTGCACGTGCGGCCACATCAGCTCCAGGAAGGTGCTGTCGCCGGTGTAGCGCCAGTACTCGGCGATGTTGAAGATCAGCTCGCCGTGGCTGTCGTTCTCCGGCACCGGGTCGGCGCCGCGCGGGTCCACGCAGCACGGCACCTTGCCGTTGTCGAACTGGTACGGCGCGTACCAGTTCACGTACTCGCGCACCGCGTCGCTGCGGCCCATGCGCAGCAGGCCTTCGGAAATCATCGCGCCGTCGCGGATCCAGCTGCGCGAATACGAGCGCGTACCCGGCTGCAGGCTCGGCCCGATCCGCGAGATCAGCATGTGCGCCAGCGCGGTGCGCAGGGTGTCGGCCAGCGGCTTGCCCGCCGCCGGCACCTGCAGCGACACCTGGTCCAGCTTGGTGCGCCACATCGAGGCGACCTGCTGCTGCGCCTTGCTGGCGTCGAAGTCCTTCGGCGTGGTCCAGCTGCCGGTCTGCGGCAGCACGATGGCCACCTCGCGGGTCTGGCCCGGCTCCAGCCGCCACTTGTACAGCAGCGCGCCCGAGGCCAGCCCGGTGGGGTCGCGCACTTCGGTGGCGGTCGGCAGGTTGCCTGCCGCCAGGTGGGTCACTTCCAGCTTGCCGTCGAACGGGCTGGCGAAGGCCGCATCCGGGGCCTGCACCGGGAACACGCGCGGGGCGCCGTTGACCTCGACCCGGCCCGGCTCGATATCCAGCCGGTCGATCCGGCTCACCCCGCCCACGGTGTTGAGGAACTGCCGCGGCGGGTTCACCTGCCACGGGCGTACCGCCAGCGCCAGGGTGTAGTCGTGCGCCACCTTGTCCGGGTTGTGCAGGGTGTAGCGGCCCACCAGCTGCGCCTTGTCCGGGCTGCCCTGCACGAAGCCGGTCACCTTCAGCGCAGCCTG
The DNA here is from genome assembly GCF_013185915.1 of Stenotrophomonas bentonitica. NCBI lineage: Bacteria > Pseudomonadati > Pseudomonadota > Gammaproteobacteria > Lysobacterales > Lysobacteraceae > Stenotrophomonas > Stenotrophomonas bentonitica. Next base: position 913,823 of record NZ_JAAZUH010000001.1, read on the forward strand.
CGGGTGGCTCCAGTCGACGCTGGCGATCGGCAGGTAGTCGTCCTGCAGCGACTGTTTGGACTCTACATCCGCCCAGCTCAGCAGCTTCTTGTCGACCAGCACGAACGGTTCAACGCTGAAGCTGGCCTTGGCCGGTTCCAGCGCGCCGTCCTCGCCGATCAGCGCCTGCTCCTTGCCGCCGTCAAGGCCCAGCAGGGTCCAGTACGGCTGCTCGCCACTGAACCCGCGCGGCACGAAGCCACGGGTCAGGTCGGCGCCGACCGATTCGACGAAATCATTCGGGGTGGCGGCAAAATCCAGCGGCTTGATCGAAATGTCGCGGATGCCGTAACGCCAGCTGCGGCCGCTTTCCAGGTCGAAACGCAGGTAGCGCGCTTCGGTATCGGGCAGCGCCAGCCAGTCGCGGTCGCCACCGCCCCCGGCGGTGATCTCACGCAGCGTCTTCCAGTCGCGGCCGTCCACCGAGGAGCGCACCACGTATCGGGTGGCTTCGAGCCCCGGCAGCCACTGGATCACCGCGCCGCCGAACTCGCGAACCTTGTGCAGGTCCAGGCTGATGGTCTGGTCGGGCACGCCGCCGCTGATCCACACGGTGTCGGGCTTGCCATCGGCAATCCGGCTCTGCAGCGCGGTGGCGGTGTCGGCGATCACCGACGGTGCCAGCGCCGAGGTATCGGCCGGCGGCAGCGGCTGCAGGGTGAGCCGGTCGAAGCAGACCGTGCCGCGCCCGCCGACCTTGCTGTAAATGGTGAATTCGATCGCCGCGCTCTTACGCAGGGTCTTGTCCGGGTCCGGGCCCCAGGCCTTGTCGATCTGGCGCTGGCGGTACTGCACCGGGGTCCAGGTCTTGGGGAAGGCGTAGCCGGGACGGTTGACCCACCACACGTTGTCGCCGCTGGCGTCGATCAGCTTGAACTGCAGGTCGTTGCCGGGCGAATCGCCGCGGATCTGGAAGCCCACCTGGTAGTTGTCCGGCCAGGTGACCGGCAGCTCGCGGCGGATCGCCACGTAGCCGGAGACCTCGTGGAAGTCATAGTCCACGCACAGCGCGCGGCCGCCATTGGCGCCGGCCACGCTGCGCAGCGAGCCGCTGACCTGGTCGGACACCACCAGCTTCCACGGTGCCATGTCGTCGAAGCTGTCCAGGACCTTGGGCGCCGCCGGCACTGCCGGGGGCGCGGCAGGCGCCGCCAACGACCACACCACACCCAGACCCAGAACACCCGCGACGACGACACGCTTCACCCTTTCACACTCCCCAGCAACAGACCTTGGATGTAGTAGCGCTGCAGCACCAGGAACAGGGCCAGCACCGGAACCACCGTGACCACCGCGCCGGCCATCATCATTTCAACGTCCATGATGTGCTCGCGCGACAACGTGGCCAGGGCCACCGGCAGAGTGTAGTGCTCCTGGTCGGTCAGCACGATCAGCGGCCACATGAAATCGTTCCACGCGCCCATGAAGGTAAAGATCGACAGGGTCACCAGCACCGGCTTGAGCATCGGCAGCACGATCTGGAAGAAGATCCGCAGCTCCCCTGCCCCGTCGATCCGCGCCGCTTCCAGCAGCTCGTCGGGAATCGAACGCGCGTACTGGCGCACCAGGAAGATGCCGAACACGCTGGCCAGCGCCGGCACGATGACACCGCCGAAGCTGTTGACCAGGCCGAGCTGCTTCATCAGCAGGAACAGCGGCAGCATCGCCACCTGGGCCGGGATCACCAGCGCCGCCAGCAGCACCTGGAAGATCCGCTCGCGGCCGACGAAACGCAGCTTGGCGAAGGCGTAGCCGGCCATGGTGTTGAGCAGCAGCGAGCCCAGCGTGATCGCCAGCGAAACGAACAGGCTGTTGACGAAGTTGTTGCCCATGCCGGTGCGGGCGAACAGCTCGTGGTAGTTGGCCGTGGTCACCGACGAAGGCAGCAGCGGCGGCGGGAAATGCGCCGCTTCGCCGGTCGGCATGAACGACACCGACAGCATCCACAGCAGCGGCGCCAGGCTGACCGCGGCCAGCACCAGCAACCCGCCGTTCACCCACCACGCATGCCAGCGCGACTGGCCGATCTCACGACTCATACCAACTGCCTCTTGCGGCCGAAACGCAGCATCAGGCTGGTTACCGCCAGGATGATCAGGAACAGCAGGAACGCCACGGCCGACGCGCGGCCCAGGTTCCACCACTTGAAGCCCTCCTCGAACATGAAGTACAGCACGCTCACGGTGCTCTGCAGGGGGTCGCCACGGGTCATCACGTAGGGTTCGGCGAACAGCTGGAAGTAGCCGGAAACGGTGATCACCCCGACCACCAGCAGCACCGGGCCGAGCATCGGCAGGGTGATGTGCAGGAACTGCTTCCAGCGCGAGGCGCCGTCGATCCGCGCGGCCTCGTACAGGTCATGCGGGATCGCCTGCAGGCCGGCCAGGAAGATCACCATGTTGTAGCCGAAGTTCTTCCACACCGCGAACAGCATGATGGTCGGCATCGCCCAGTTCGGGTCGCCCAGCCAGTCGATCGGGCTGATGCCGAGGTGGCCCAGCCCGTAGTTCACCAGCCCGTAGCTGGTGTGGAACAGGTAGCGCCAGATCACCGCCACCGCCACCAGCGTGGTCACCACCGGCGCAAACAGCGCGGTGCGGAACAGCGCCTTGAAGCGCGCGGCCGGGGCGTTGAGCAGCATGGCCGCGCCCAGCGACACGCCAATGGACATCGGCACGCCCACGATCACGAAGTACGTGGTGTTCCACAGCGACTTCCAGAACATCGGGGTCTGCAGCAGGTCGATGTAGTTGCCCAGCCCGACGAAGCGCAGGTTGCCGCCATCGGCGAGCGCGTACAGGTCGAAGTCGGTGATGCTCAGCGCCAGCGCCGAGAACACCGGCAGGCCGAAGAACACCCCGATCACCAGCAGGGAGGGGCCGGCGAAGATCCAGCCGGCAAGCGAACGCTGCTTCACGGGGTCACCTCCGGTGCGCCTTCAGCCTGGGTCCGCTGCTCATGCATCCAGCGGCGCTTGGCCAGTACCTTGTCCACGCGCTCATCTAATCTATTCACGGCTACATCCTGGTCCAGCCCACCGCGCACCACCTGTTCGGTGACGATGCGCATTTCCTGCACGATCCGCTCCCATTCCAGCACCTTCGGGGTCGGCCGTACGCGCTCCAACTGGTCGCGGAACGGCTGCGCCAGCGGGTCATTCGCCAGCGAGGCGAATTCCCAGGTGCTGCGCCGGGGCGGCAGGTCGCCGATGATGGAATGGAAGCGCTCCTGGATCGCCGGGCGCGACAGGAACTCGATCAGCTTCCACGACGCTTCCTTCTGCTGCGAGCTGCGCGAGATCACCAGGCTGGTGCCCCCGGCGATACCGGCGCCCAGGCCTTCCGGGCCCGGCAGCGCAGCGGTGCCCCACTGCCCTTCCAGCTCCTTCGGCTGCAGCTTCTTGAACTCGCGGATGTTCCAGGGGCCGGACAGGTAGAACACGTTGAAGCCGCGGAAGAATTCATCCCACACGTTCGAGATCTGGGTCTCGGACATGCGCGGCGCCCAGCCTTGGGCGAACATGTTTTCGTAGAAGGCCAGCGTGCGGCGGAAACCGGGGCTGCGGAAGTTGCCACGGGTGTCGTGGTCGCGCAGCAGCGGGTCGGGCTGCTGCAGCGCGAACGACAGCTGCTGCTCGAACTCGTTGATCGGCATCAGGATCGCGTAGCGGTCCGGACCCTGCATCTTCTTGATCGCCGCCATCATGGTGTTCCACTCGTCCCAGGTGCGCGGCGGGTGGTCGAAGCCGGCCTTGGCCAGCAGGTCCTTGCGGTAGTACAGCAGGCGGGTGTCCACGTACCACGGAATGCCCACCAGCTCATCGTGGATGACGTTGGTGTCCCAGATGCCCTGGAAATAGTCGGCCGGGTCCACCACCTTGGACTGCGCCACGAACGGCGCCAGCGGGGTCAGGGCGTTGAGTTCGGCGAACTCGGGGACCCAGGTATTGCCGAGCTGGAACACGTCCGGCAGGCCGTCCGCAGCGAACGCGGTCAGCAGCTTTTCATGCGCGGCGGTCCATGGAATGTTCTGCACGTCCACGTGCACGCCGGGGTTTTCGGCCTCGAACTCGCGGATCAGCTCGGTGACCACTTCGGCTTCGCGGCCCATTGCCCAGAAGCGCACGGTCACCCCTTCCGGTTCCTTCCGGCAGGCGCTCAACAACAGGCTGCCGGCAACCAGCAGCACAACACTCATCCACACCCGGGGGCGCGACAACAAAAACACGGCTTACTTCCCCTGAGGCTGGTTGCGGTTCGAATTGGAATTGTTCTTCTGTTCCTGCGCGGCGGCCGCGCGGGACTCGGCGATGCCCATGGAACGGGCCGCAGCGGCCTTCTCGTCCTTCTGCAGTTCCATCGGCTGGTCCTCGCCTTCCGGGGTCAGCCAGCCGCCGCTGAAACCAGCGCGCTCCAGGCCGCGACGGATGTGCGGGTTGTTCTTCATCGTGTCCCACACGAAGTCGTTGCGGTAGTTGGCGATCATGGTCAGGATCGGGCCCTGGTCGATGCCGATGTAATCGCTGGCCACCCAGCCACGGTCCGGCACGATGCGCCCGGTCTTGAGCGGAATGTCGAAGTTGAAGCTGGGGTTGAACGAATCCAGGAAGCCGTAGCTGGAGTACAGGTAATCGCCGTAGCGCTTGTGCATTTCCAGCGTGGCCGGGATCACTTCTTCCGGCGCGAACACCACCGAGGCGATCGCGGCGGTCGGCGCGATGGTGCCGTCGTCGAAGTTTTCGCGCAGGCCGGCGCCGCGCGAGGAGTAATGGCGGAACTGGCGCTGCTCGCCGCGGAACTCCTGGGTGGTGTTCTGCGGGCCGTCGCTGGCGGTCAGGCCCCACACGTTCTCGCCATAGTCCTTCCACTGCGCGGGGTTGGCGATGGCGTACTCGCGCTGGGCCAGCGCGGCCGAACGGCTGTTGAGGAAGTAGGTGCTGCCGCGCTCGCGCATGTACGCGTCCTGGATGTCGCGGAAGTCGATCCAGACGTGGCTGTACTGGTGGCCGAACAGTGGGCCGAAGGACAGGTATTCCTGGCCCTGGAACACGCCCCAGTCGTTGTCGTAGGTACGCGTCCACACCGTCCACGCGTCCGGGCTGACCGGGTGGGTGGGCGAGCCGAGCGCGAGGATGTAGACCATCATCGCTTCGTTGTAGCCCATCCAGTCGTGGTCGATGAAGCCGCTTTCCGGGAACCAGCCCATCGAGATCAGCGGGGCGCGCTGCTGCAGCCACGGCCAGTCGACGCGCTTGTACAGCGTATCGGCGATGGCGCGGATTTCCTTTTCGCGCGGGTCGTCGCCGGTGTAATAGGACTGCGCGAACAGCACGCCCATCATCAGCAGCGCGGTGTCCACGCTGGAGAGTTCCACCCAGCTGTCATAGCGGTGGCCCTGCTGCATGTCCAGGAAGTGGTAGTAGAAGCCCTTGTAGCCGCCCTTGCCGGTGCGCTGCGGGCCCATCGGCATGTCGCGGAAGAACTTCAGGGTGGTCAGCGTGCGGTCGACCGCCTGGGTACGGCTGACCCAGCCGTTCTCCACGCCGATCGGGTATGCGGTCAACGCGTAACCCACCGAGGCGATGCTGGCGAACGGGCGCGAGGGGTAGCGGTCCGGGCTGAGCCCGTTGACCTCGTTGGTGGTGTCCCAGAAGAACTGGAAGGTGCGGCGTTCGATATCGTCGAACAGCGGCGGCAGCTCGGGTTTCATCGGGCGCGGCGGAACGTCGGCCTCCACCAGGATGACCGGCGGCTTGGGCTTGGCGGGCTGTTCTTCTGCCTGCGGCTTGCAGCCCACGATCGCTGCAGCCAACACGGCCAGAGCCAGAACACGACGTGCCTTCATCGACCACCACCTCATTTACGTGTGCGTTTCAGGGAGGATAACGTCCCTGCAACTGAAATCGTTTACAAACCATGTGCCAAAAAAACCGGCGCCACCCCCAGGCGGCGCCGGCTGTTGCGATCAGAAGCGGAAGCCGACTTCTGCCTTCACCTGGCGCGGCGTACCGACGATATCGCCGGTCTCGTTGTAGCTGGCCAGCAGCTTGCCGTTGGACTTGGTGTAGTTGTAGTTGGAGAAGTTGTCGAAGTTGAACACGTTGATGATGTCGATACGTGCGTACAACTCGGTTTCACCCGGCATCTTGAAGGTCTTGGTGGCCTGCAGGTCGACCGAACGGTAGCCCCAGATCTTGCCACCGACCAGGAAGCGACCGTTGCCGTCCGGCACCGCGGCGCCCGGGGTCGGCAGGTCGAAACCGGTCGACTGCGTGACCGGGTACCAGTCATTGACGGCGGTCGGCGTGGCCAGGGTGATCTTGCCGCCGAAGGTGATGTCCCAGAAGCCGGCATACGAACCGGTCAGCACGATGCGGTGACGCGGCGCGCCGTTGGAACGGATGGTCGGGTAGTCGGTGATCAGGCCGCGGTCGAACGCGTAATGCTCGTTGATGTCGCGGTTGTGGCGGGCGGTGGTCCAGGTGTAGGCGATGGACGTGCCCCAGCCGCTTTCCTTGGTGAACGGCTTCTGCGCCGACAGCAGCACCTGCGTGGCACGGGTCTTGATGCCCTGCTGGCCGATGATCAGGCTGCCGAAGCCCGGAATGTTGCAGCTCCAGGCCTGGCTCAGGCCCGGCGAGGTGCCGCCGCACAGGCGCGGGTCGTCGAAGAACTGGCCGGTCGGGTAACGGTTGCCCAGGGTGAAGGCGAAGCCGTCATAGGTCAGCGTACGGGCGACGGTGGCGTCGGTCAGCCACTCGCCGACCTGGTTGGACATGCCCAGGCTGAACTGGTCTGCGTACGGCGCCTTCAGGTTGTTGTTGAGCATGTCCACTTCCAGCCCGGCATTGCTGGTCGAACCGACCAGGGCCTGCAGGTTCTGGATGCCGTTGAGCAGGTTCGGATCCCAGTCGTAGCAGGCGGCCTGGCCGTTGAGGCAGGCGCCGGTGCCCGGATTGCGGAAGTAGATGGTCGGCTGCGGCAGGGCCAGCTTGGTGGTTTCCAGCTGCAGGTAGTCGAACAGGTCGCGGTCGTAGGAACGACCGGCGCCACCGTGCACGACGTGCATCTCATCGGCGTTGATGTCGTACGAGAAGCCCAGGCGCGGCTGCCAGGCGTTCTTGAACGCCTTGCGGTTGTGGCCGGTGCTGATGTAGTCGTTGATGTTCAGCCCGCCCAGCGCCATCGACTGCGCGTAGGTCTGGCCGGCCGCAGCGCGCGGATCCTGGCTGAACAGTGCGGCCACCACTTCCGGCGGGGTCACGAAGTCCAGGTAGGTCGGGTTCTTTTCGTAGTCCCAACGCAGGCCCAGGTTCAGCTGCAGGTGGTCGTTGACCTGCCAGTCGTCCTGGATGAACAGGCCGATCTGCTTCACCTTCGAGCGCACTTCACCGGTCACGCCCGACACGCCGGTGACCGGCTTGACGAACTGCGCCTTGTACGGGATGTCCGACGGGAAGTCCGGGTCGCCCAGGGTGTAGGTGAACTGCGGGTTGATTTCCTGCGCGTCGGACGCGTACAGGTCGATTTCCTTGTACTTGGCGCCCATCTTGATGGTGTGGTCGCCCTGCCACTCGATGCCGTCCAGGGTCAGGTTGTCTTCGATCGACCAGCCCTTCTGGCCCTTCACCTGCGAGTCCAGCGCCGAGGCGCCGCCGATCTGCACAAGGGTGCGGTCGTCGGTGCCGTCCGGGGCGGTGTACACGTAGCCGTTGCCGATGGTCAGCGGCACCGGGTTGTTGAACGAATCTTCGTGGGTGAGCATCAGCTCGTTGTAGAAGCGCTCACCGCTGTGGTTCCAGCGCAGCGCGTAACGACGATCGGTATTCTCGGTTCCCTTGCCGTGCGACGGCGCGGTCTGACCGCTGAACTGCTGCTGGGTTTCGTCGCGGTCCTGGAAGGTCAGTTCCAGGCGGTCGTTGTCGGTCGGCTCGACGTCGATCTTGGCGAAGATCAGGTCCTGCTGGAACGGCTGGCTGGCCGGGCCGAGCTGGGCGGCGGCATCGGCCGGCAGCAGGCCGACGCGGTTGGTCACCGAACCTTCCGGGGCGATGGTCACCGGCAGGTCGAAGCGCTTGGCTTCGTAGGTCACGAAGAAGTGCGCCTTGTCCTGCACGATCGGGCCGCCGAGGGCGAAGCCGTATTCCTTCTCGGCCGAGACTTCCTTGGTCTTGCCTTCCTGGCGCTCGGCCGGGGTCTTGGCGCGCATGTCTTCGTCGGTGTAGCGGTAGAACGCCTCACCCTTGAATTCGTTGGTACCGGACTTGGTCGCTGCGGTCACCGCCGCGCTGGAAACCTGGCCGTACTCGGCCTTGTAGTTGCCGCTGATGACCTTGTACTCGCCAATGGCCAGCTGCGGGAACGGATTGCCGGCGCTGCCGGACTGGCCGGCGACGCCGCCGCCCTTGACGTAGCTCTTCTGGCCCACGCCGTCGATGTACACGTTGGTGCCGTCGGCATTGGTGGCACCGCCGCGCAGCGAGGTGTTGCCCTTCGCATCACGGGTGAAGATCATGCCCGGCACCGCGTCGGCGAATTCCAGGAAGTTGCGCGAGACCTGCGGGGTGGTCTGGATCTGCTGCAGGCTGACCGTCTTGCCCACTTCGGAGGTACGCACTTCCTGCAGCAGGGTCGGCGCAACCACGTTGACGGTGTCGAGGTTGGTAGCGTTGGCGGTGGAACCGTTGGCGGCGGCGCCGCTGAAGTTCAGCGTCGCGGTCGAGGCCACGGTCACGGTGACCTTCTGGGTCTGGCCGTTGGCGACCACGTCATAGGTGCCCGGGTCCAGGCCCATCAGCGAGTAGCTGCCGTCGGCGCGGGTGGTGGCACGGCGCACGCTGCCGCTGGCCACGTTGGTGGCGGTGACTTCGGTACCGGCTTCGGCCTGGGCCACCTGGCCGCGCAGCGACGAGGTAGCGGACTGGGCCATCACGGCCGGCGCAGCACCCAGCAACAGGCAGCTGACCAGGGCACTGCTGAGCAGGCGGCGGGCCGGCATGCGGGTGCGGTTATTGAAATACGTCATGTAAATCTCCGGGTGGTGGAAGCCGTCGTTGCGGCCACCTGTCTTTTTTTGAAGTTACGGCGTTACGCTTTTCTTGCTTGAATCACGCACGATCAAGGTAGGTACAAGCGTCTGCTTGTCGCCTTCCGTCTCCGTGTTGTTGCCATCCATCAACTGCAGCAGGCGCGTCGCCGCCTTGTCGCCCAACTCGGCGATACTCACCTGCATCGTTGTCAACGACGGGTGAACGAAACGCGCCAGCGGAATGTCATCGAAGCCGGCCAGGGCCACATCGGCGGGCACGCGCACGCCGGCCTGCGCGAATGCGTACAGGCAGCCGAGCGCCATCATGTCGTTGGCTGCGAACACCGCATCGGGCAATGCACCGGCGGCCAGCAGCTCCTGTCCGGCGCGGTGGCCGGAGGCTTCGTCGAAGTCGCCGGGCAGCTCGATACCGTGCGCGTCGCCGCCGAACGCGGCCAGCGCGTCGCGGAACCCGCGCAGGCGTTCGCGCGCATCGAAGTTCAAATCGGGGCCGGCGATGAAGGCGATGCGGCGATGCCCGGCGTCGAGCAGGTGGCGGGTCATCGCCATCGCGCCGGCATGGTCGTCGATGCTCAGTACCGGGTGGTCCTGCTCAGGCAGGTAGGTATTGATGAGTACCGTCGGCAGCGACTGCGGCAGGTTGTCGGTCAGGAAGCCCGGGCTTTCCGCATACGGTGAGAGCACCAGCAGCCCGTCGACCCGGCCGCGCATGGCGCGCAGGGCCGCGCCCTGCTGCTCCTGGTCGCCGTGGTAACTGGACACCAGCAGGTGCTGGCGGCGCGCGCGCGCCACCCCGTCGATGCCGCGCATCAGTTCGGAGAAGAATTCGCCGTACAGGTCGGGCAGCACCACACCGATGGTGTTGGTGCGCCGGCTGCTCAGGCTGCGGGCGGCCGCGTGCGGGGTGTAGCGCAGGCGCGCTGCCACCTCGAGCACCAGCTTGCGCACGGGCTCGGCGACGTTTTCATGGCCGTTGAGCGCACGCGAGACCGTTGCCACGCTGACGCGGGCTTCGCGGGCTACATCTTTGATGGTGATGGCTGCCTTGTTCACTTCGCCGCCCTCCACGGCTTAGAGATCTGGGCTTGGCGCGGAATGTAAGCGTTTTCATTCCCGGATGTAAACAGTCCGTTAGGCGAATGTCTCACGGCGGTAACCTCGAAATGTCTTGGAGAGGTCGCCCCGGGACTTGCCGGGACAAGGCAGGACAAGGGTTTCAGCCCTGTTCTGGCGGGGTCTGGGCGTCGATGGACAGCGCGTGGATATCGGTCTCCATCATCGTGCCCACGGCCGCGTAGACCATGCGGTGGCGCGCAAGCGGCAGCTTGCCCTTGAACGCGGCGCTGACCACGCGCACGTTGAAGTGCCCGCGCCCGTCGCGCGCGCCTTCATGGCCGGCGTGGCGGTGACTGTCGTCTTCCACCTCCAGCAGCAGCGGGTCCAGCGCGGCCTGCAGGGCCTCGCGGATACGCTCGACCCGGTTCACGGCAGCACCTTGCGGAACGGGCGCACCTGCACCCGGGTGTACACACCGGCTTCCACGTAGGGGTCTTCGGCGCCCCAGGCCTGGGCGTGTTCCAGCGAATCGAACGCGGCAATCACCACGCTGCCGCTGAAGCCGGCCGGGCCCGGGTCTTCGCTGTCGATGGCCGGGCACGGGCCGGCCAGCAGCAGCCGGCCCTCGTCGCGCAGGGCTTCCAAGCGGGCCAGATGGGCCGGGCGGGCCGCCAGCCGGGCGGGCAGCACATCGGTGCCGTCATAGCCTTCAATCACATACCACACGGGCAACTCCAGGGGCTCAGCTAAACAAACCCCGCGATTCTAGCCCGCCTCGCTGGACACTGCCGTTGTGAAGCCGTACTCTTGTCCACATTGCACGTGGCTGGACGCAGCAACCCGGTCGGTACCGGGGCCCCCTGCCCCACACCAGCACACGTAGACGACCTCCCGCGGTTCTGTCGCTGCACGTTCGCAGCGCGTCCTGCTGCTGTTTGAAATGTCATGGCTTGCGGCCGGGTCCGGCGCAGCAAACTGGTCCGTTGCAATACCGACGTCAATCTTGATGACTTCCGAACTCGCGCTCGACGCGAACCCGCAAACCCGGCCGACCGCCCCGCAGCAGCAGGAAATGCCGCTGGCCGTGGTGCATGGTCAACCGGTCCTGCAGATTCCGCAGGACCTGTACATCCCGCCGGATGCGCTGGAAGTCATCCTGGACGCGTTTGAAGGTCCGCTGGACCTGCTGCTGTACCTGATCCGCCGGCAGAACCTGGACATCCTGGACATCCCCGTCGCCGAAATCACCCGGCAGTACGTGGACTACATCAATGTCATGCAGGAACTGCGCTTCGAACTGGCCGCCGAATACCTGGTGATGGCCGCGATCCTGGCCGAGGTGAAGTCGCGGATGCTGCTGCCGCGCCCGCCGAGCATCGAAGGCGAGGAAGGCGACCCGCGCGCGGAACTGGTGCGCCGGCTGCAGGAGTACGAACGTTTCAAGCAGGCTGCCGAAGACATCGACGCCCTGCCCCGCCAGGACCGCGACACCAGCCTGGCGCATGCCTTCGTGCCCGACCGCGCGGCGATCAAGCTGCCGCCGCCGGTGGATCTGAAGGAAATGCTGATGGCGCTGCACGACGTGCTCAAGCGCGCCGAGCTGTTCACCGGCCACGCGATCAAGCGCGAGGCCCTGAGCGTGCGCCAGCGCATGGGCGACGTGCTGGGCCGTCTGGAAGACGGCAAGTTCTACCGTTTTGAAACGCTGTTCACCGCCGAAGAAGGCAAGCTGGGGGTGCTGGTCACCTTCCTGGCCCTGCTCGAACTGGCCAAGGAACAGCTGCTGGACATCGTGCAGGAAGCGCCGCTGGCGCCGATCTACGTCAAATCCCTGGCCGCCGGCAACACCAACGAGCCGCTGCAGTTCAACAGCGAGTTCGACGATGCCGACGCCGCCAACGAATCCGACTGAGCACCCGACCCACGCATGGATCAACCGCTGATCAACCGTATTGTCGAAGGGGCGCTGCTGGCCTCGAGCCAGCCGCTGACCCTTGCCCAGCTGCAGGGCCTGTTCCCGGAAGAGGAACCGGCGCCGCCGGGCAGCATCGAACGCGCGCTGGAACTGCTGCGCGAAGGCTGCGCCGAGCGTGGCGTGGAGCTGGTCGAGGTCGCCTCCGGCTTCCGCTTCCAGGTCACCAACGAGGTCCACGGCTTCATCACCCGGCTGTGGACCGAGCGCAAGACCCGCTATACCCGTGCAACCCTTGAGACGTTGGCACTGATCGCCTACCGCCAGCCGATCACCCGCGGCGAGATCGAACAGGTCCGTGGCGTGGCGGTCAGCAGCAACATCATCCAGGCGCTGGAAGAACGCGAATGGATCCGCGTGATCGGCCACCGCGACGTGCCCGGCAAGCCGGCGCTGTTCGGTACCACCAAGGGCTTCCTGGATTACTTCGGGCTCAAGCGCCTGGACGAACTGCCGCCGTTGTCGGAGCTGCGCGACCTGGGCGAACTGGAACCGCAGCTGCCGCTGGACACCGACGGCCAGCCGGCCGGCCGGATCGCCGCAGGTGCAGCGACCCCGGACGCCGACAACGACGAAACACCGGCCAACGCCGATGAAATGCCTTCCGACGCCGATTCCGAACCGGAACCGCCGCTGGACCCCAATGCGGCCCGTGCCGCCGCCCGTGCCGCGCTGATGTCGGCTCGACTGGCGGAACAGGACGACACGCAGGACAATGGCGACGCGCCCGCTGCTGCGGAAGCCGCCGACCATGCTTCACCCGCCAGCGATGGCGAGCCCGATTCCGTGCCGGAAGACCGCACGGCGCACCATCCAGAAACCGAAGACAACGCCGTCGCGACGACGACCGTGGCTGTTGACGAAGCCGATCCCGAACCAGAGGCCGACGAAACGTCGCCGGCCGGAGCCAAGTAAATGAGTGACACCCCCCGCAAGCTGTCGTTGAACAAGCTTTCGCTCAAGCGCGAAACCGCCACCGAACAGCCCAAGCTCGAAGAGCGCCTGCACAAGGTGCTGGCCCAGGCCGGCCTCGGTTCGCGCCGCGCGCTGGAACAGCGCATCGCCGACGGCCTGGTCAAGGTCAATGGCGAAGTGGCCAAGACCGGCCAGTCGATCAAGAGCGGCGACAAGGTCGACCTGGACGGCCGTGGCTTCGTTGCCACCGCGCTGACCGAGACCTCGCGCGTGCTGGCCTACAACAAGCCCGAAGGCGAAGTGACCACGCGCGAAGATCCCGAAGGTCGCCCGACCGTGTTCGAAGCGCTGCCGGCCCTGAAGGGCGCGCGCTGGATCGCGATCGGCCGCCTGGACATCAACACCACCGGCCTGCTGCTGGCAACCACCGACGGTGAGCTGGCCAACGCGATGATGCACCCCTCCTACGAGGTCGAACGCGAATACGTGGTGCGCGTGCGCGCCCCGGAAGGCGAAGAGAAGGTGCCCGACAACATCGTCGACCGCCTCGCCCGTGGCGTGGCGCTGGAAGACGGCCCGGCCAAGTTCGACGAGATCGAACGCATTGGCGGCACCGATTCGCACGACTGGTTCCGCGTGGTGGTCAAGGAAGGCCGCAACCGCGAAGTGCGCCGCCTGTGGGAATCGCAGGGCTGCCAGGTGAGCCGCCTGAAGCGTACCCGCTACGGCAAGATCACCCTGCCGCGCGAACTGCTGCGTGGCCAGTCGCAGGAACTCACCGCCAAGCAGGTCGAGCAGCTGCGCGCCGAACTCAAGCTGGAAGAAGGCGCGCCCTCGGCGCTGACCCTGCAGCCGGTGATCGGCCAGCGCCGCGCCGCCAAGACCACCGTGCGCGTTTCGCGCGAGGGTGGCCGTGGCAACGCCTACGTCAACGGCCACAACCAGGCCGATGAAGGCCGCGAGCTGCGTCGTTTCGACAACGTGCGCGAAGAGCGCGGCCGTGGTCGCGGCGGCAAGGGCGGCGGTTTCAAGGGTGGCCTGACCGTCACCGGTGAAGCGGCGGCCAAGCAGTCGCAGCGTCCGTTCAAGCAGCGCCCTGACAAGGGCAACCGCGCGCTTCCCGAAGGCAACCCGGCCGCGTTCCGCAGCTGGTACGTGCCCGATGGCGTGAGCACCGGCCCGAGCAACCACCGCAATGCCGGTCCGGGCGCTGCCCGTGGTCCGGGCGCGCGTGGTCCGGGTGCCGGCGCTGGCGGCCAGGGTCGTCCGTACGGCAAGCCGAAGGGTCCGGGCGGCGCAGGCGGCCAGGGCCGTGGCGCCTACGGTGAGCGCAGCGGCGGCGGTTTCGGTGGCGAAGGTCGTGGTGGCGAAGGTCGTGGCGGCGAAGGCCGTGGCGGCTTTGGCGGCCAGGGTCGTCCGGCCGGTGCCGGCGCGGGCAACCGCGGTGGCCAGGGCGCGCAGCGCCATCCGTACGGTCACCCGGGCAATGCCCCGAGCTTCCCGTCCGACCACGCCAATCCGGGCGCCAGCCCGTACGGCAATGCGCGTCCGAGCGGCCGTCCTGCAGGCAACCGCGGTCCGGGCGGTCCGGGTGGCAACCGTGGCCCGGGTGGCCCCGGCGGCAATCGCGGTGCCGGTGGTCCGGGTGCGCGCGGTCCGGGCGGTCGTCCCGGCGGCGCCCGTCCGGGCGGCAACCGTGGCCCCGGCGGCGGTGGCCACCGTGGTGGCGGTCCGCGCGGCGGCTGAGTGAGCTGAAATGAAAAACCCGGTCACTGACCGGGTTTTTTTATTGCTGCGCTTTTGTCGGCGCTTCTATCGGCGTTCGATGGTGAAGCGGGCGCCGGCAATGCCGAGGTCCCACCCCTTGCCCGTACCGGCCAAGGCCAGCGACACGTCGCCCTTGGTCACCACCTGCGCACTGCCGGACTTGTCGGCGCCTGCGTGCGCTTCCACCGAGGCGTAGGAGCCGATCAGGTCATTGAGCGAATAGGCGCCGGTGAAGTTGCCCTTGCCGTTGGTGACCGTCGACTTGCCCACGCTGAGGCCGCCACCCTTGACGCTGATCTTGACCGGAATGCGCGCCCCGTTGTCGCAGGTAATGGTGCCGCTGCCGGAGGCGGTCTTGTAGAACACCGACCATCCGGCCAGGCTGTAGTGCAGCTTGCAGTCGATGTTGCCGGCCGCCTGCGCGGCCGGAACCGCGCCCAGGCTGGCCAGCGCGATCAATGCCAGGAAACGCTTCTTCATTGCGGTGAGCTCATGCCGGTGGGTAAGGAGGCCGAATCTAGCTCATTTGGCGGACTCCTCGTCCAGGCGGCGGTTCATTGTTTCAGCGGTCAGCAAGGTAGACGCCAGCTTGCGCACGTCGCCGTCCGTCAGCAGCGTGTCGCGCGCCTTGGACACCGTCTTCAGGCTGGACTTGTCCGGCCGCGCGCCCATCGCATAGCGATAGAAGCCGCTGGCAAGGCACATCATCGCCTCCCGGTTGTCGGCGACGTGCTCGGCGATGCCGCGGACATCGTCGATATGGTCCACCCAGTTGCCACCGGAGGTGTCGATGAACGGTCCTGAGGCATCGATGGGCACCTCCTGGTCGGTGTAGCCCTCGTTGATGCCCAGCTCGGTGTCGCGCAGTTTCGCGAGCTGGTCGAAGTGCTCCATCGACGCGCCGGTGTCGTTGAAGAACTTGTGGCAGGTCCAGCAGGTGCCTTCCGATGCAGTCGGGCCGGTGTTGATATGCCACTTTTCGCGTTCGCCGATGGGCCGATCCGGGTACGGGTCCGGGTCGGGTCGGATCGCGTTGGACGCGAACGTCTGGCAGAAGAGGCTGTTGCGGATCACGAAGCCGCGCATCACCAGCGAGGTGGAGTGGTTGTTGGCGTACTTGACGGGGAACAGACCGGCGTTCAGCACGCCACCACGCCAGTGCGCCTGCTCGGCCGTCAGCGTGATCTTCTTCAGCGCGCTGCCGGTGACCCCGCCGATCGCATAATGGTTGGCCAGCGCCTCGTTGAGGTAGGTATAGCCCGGATTGAACGCCTCACGCACGGTACCGGAGCCTTCGCGGAAGTTGTCTTCCAGGGTCATCCGGAACTCGTCGCGCATCGCCGCGATCATCGGCGCATCCAGCCCGGGGCGCGGCGATACCGGAATGCCCGGGGCCAAGCCTGCGTAGAACGAAATGAACCGGGTCAGCTGTTGCGCCGCGCGCGGGTCGGCGAGCATGCCATCGACCACCGCCTGCACCTGCGCCTCCGTGTCCAGTTCGCCATTGCCTGCCTTGTCCAGCAGCGCCGCATCCGGCGTGGTGCCCAGCAGCGTAAACGACAACGCAGTGGCCCGCTCGTAGGGGGTCAGGGTGAACAGCGTGTCGTCCGCCTCCTTCGTCCCCATCTCCGAGCGATACAGGAAGTACGGTGAGGCCAGCATCGCCAGCGCCACGCCGCGCGCACCGCCCTCCGGCTCCCCGTACGCGGTTTCGTAGCGGGTCTTCTCGGTCGCGGACAGCGGGCGCCGGAACATCTCGCGCCCCAGGTTCGCCACGAAGTCGGCCGCCGTGCTGCCGAAGCGCGTGGCCAGCGCGGCCTCGTCGATCGCGCCGCCTACCTTCAACGAGGTGTCGTAGTACTTGCGCACGTCCTCGGCGGTGAAGGTGCTGGCAATGGCCTCGACCGGATAGATGAAGTCCGGGCCGTCGGCCTTGTTGTCCGGCAGGTCTTCCGGGTCCACCGTCACGCCCAGCACGTCATGCACCGCGTTCGCATACTCGGTGCGGGCCAGCATGCGCAGCTGGCGCGGGCCGGCCTGCGGACCGGGGTTGCTGTACTCGCGCCAGACCGTGTTCACCAGGTAATCGGAAATCTCCGACGCGCAGACGCCATCGCAGTGGGTGCCGTTGGCGGTCATGTTGGTGGTCATGCCGATGACCTTCTCCTTCAACGCATCGACGTTGTCCACCCAGCGCATCGCCTTGACCGGGTCGTTCCAGCTGGTGGCGGAGTGGCAGCCCACGCAGCCATTGGGGTCGTCCAGCAGCACCTGCTTGCCCAGGTCTTCCACCACCGTGTAGGCGGTGGTCCGGGTCATCGGCGCGGTGTCGTAGTCCACCTGGATGCGTTCGCGCATCGGCTCGGGATACGCCTTTTCGGTGTACGGGTAATGCACCACGTAATCGCCGTACTCCAGCGCCACCTTGGCTTCCCCGCCCCAGGCCACGTCCACCGGCACCCAGTTCTGGTTGCCCTTGCGCAGCTGCACCTGCCAGGTCTCGGCCAGCGCGCCGGCTGGTTTGGCAGGCGCCTGCAGGGTGAGCTCGACGTTGACCTCGGGCCGTTCGATGTAGGTGGCGGCCACCTCGGCGTCCGGCGCATCCGCTCCGAGCGTGGCATGCATCTCGCGCTTTTCAGGCACCCACTCGTCGAATGGCTTCCATTCAACCTTGTAGTCGCCGTGCGGCAGGCCGTTGAGCACCAGTTTCTTGCCCCAGGCCAGGCCGAAATCGCGGCGGTCCCCGTCCGGGCCGGTCAGGAAGCCGACCAGCTGCTGGTCGGCAAGGTCCGCCGAGGGCGCGACCGGCGCCCTCAGCGTCAGCGTGGTGGCTGGCAGTCCCTCGGTGACATAGGTGAGCTTGTAGATGTTGCCCGAGATGTCGTCGCTGACCAGCAACGAGCCGTCCGGCATCGGCAGGAACTCGACCGGGCTGCCGATGCACCCGTTTTCCTGCATGCAGCCGGAGGGGGTGGTCGGGCCAGTCCCGCGCCAGCCCTGGACCAGCGGAATGGAGGCTTCCACGGTGTCGCCTTCCAGCGTGAACACCGTGATGTTCATGCCCGGGCGTTCGTCGCTGCCCTTGCTGTGCACGGCGGCCAGCATGTACTGGCGGCCTCGCTGCGGCGCATAGGTTTTCCAGAAGCGGACACCCAGCGGCGCGAAGTTGCTGCCGAAGTCGAACGCGGGGGGCGAGAAGTGCAGCGTGTTGATGTCCGAAGGCGCCTTGTCGCTGAGGATCGCGCCCTGGGGAATCCGCAGCGCGTCCAGTTCTTCGCGGCGCTCCCACTCCGAGTCGGTGATGCCGATGGTGTCGCGGCCGAACACGTAGGGCGCCCCATGGTTGCGCGGCGCACGCATCAGGTTGGTCGTATTCAGTTCATCGGGATTGTCGAAGCCGTCCCGGTTATTGTCGCCCCACCAGAAAGTGCCCGTGGCCGTCTGCCAGTCCATGCCGACCGAGTTGCGCACGCCTCGCGCCAGCACTTCGGAGGCACCGGTAGCCGGGTTGACGCGCAGGAGGGTCCCGTAGCGCGGGTCTTTGACGGTCACGCAGACATTGCAGGGAATGCCCACGTTCGTATAGATCCACTCGTCGGTGGGGTCGAACGTGTTGAAGTGCAGCGAGTGCTTCTGGTGGTACCAGCGCCACGGAGGCACGTCCGGCATCGGGAACGCGGTGTCGTCGGCGGGGAATTTCCAGACCTCGGTGCCGATCAGCGCACCATTGCGGTACTTGCTGTCGATATCGTCGATGCGGCGCAGGCTGCCGCTGGTGGCGTAGTACAGCGTGCCCTTGCGATAGGCCACGCCATGCGGCTCCTCCAGCCCGGTACCGATCACATACGTGGCCGCCACGCCGGTCTTCTGCGCGTTCAACTCCAGCGCGTACAGCACCTGGGCACGGCGATTGGCGGTACTGCCCTCGCCCACCGGCACATCCGCCCAATGGGGAATGGCACTGCTGCCCACATACACCACGGTGCCCGCGTCGTTGAGCGCCATCTGCCGTGGTTGGTCCAGGCCCGAGGCGAACAGCTCGACCTTGATCCCCGGCAGCCCCTTCAGGCGGGCCACGTCCGGCAGCCGGCGGAAGCGCGGCTTGAATATGACGTTCTGCCCCGCCGGCTCGGTGATGCGGAGGATGCGGCCCGTATCCATCGGCGCGCCGGCGCTGTTACTGTCCAGGATCAGCACATAGTTGCACTGCTTCAGGTCCTCGACGACAACGGTCTGCCCCCAGCTACCCTGGATCGGGTGGACGTCCTCCCCGCACTGGAGCTTGCCGGTGATCTCACCGTTGGCTTCGCCACTGCCGTATTCGATACCGGCCGGTAGTTCCAGGGTAATTCGGTTTCCCTGCGGGTCGGGATCGGGATCGGGGGCCATGCAGGCGCCTAGGTGGTTCCAGGTTTCATGCCAGAACGGGTTCTGTCCATCCGGCTCGTAGGCCTCCTGGTTGCACCAGGCAGCTTCCGCGAAGCACTCATAACGCTGCCCCAGGTTCTGCACCGTGTCGCCAACGGCGTAACCGCTGTTGGGCGCCCACTGCGGGTCATCGCAGGCCATCCTGACCGAACCGGACCCGCCCTCCTCCCGGCGGCATCCACCCAACACGAGCGCGAACATCAGCGCCACCACCGCTATCCCGGCTTTCATCGGAGGTCCCCAATGTGTGAATTCGACCCCCGTTGAATTCATGCCGCATGCCGCACCCGCAGTCCGTCGAAGTGTTTACCGGACGCCGCTGAAGATGCCGCTGACCGGGGGTAGGCTGTAACCGGACTCCACCCCCATCGACTTCGCCACCGTCGTCCAGATGCGCTCCAGGCTCACGTGCTCGCCCAGCCAATCGGTCCGGTCGCCCTGGTCGCCAATATGGATGAAGCGACCGTTGTTGCTGTTGCCGACGTTCAGGCCATGCGACCTGGTGCCGCCGATCATCACCAGGGGCATGTCCAGGCTGGTCTCGGGACGGCCGTCGGACAGCTCGCTGGTGACAACCACCAGGGTGTGGTCCAGCAATGAATCCTCCGGTACATCCGGATCCTGGTGCCGGGCCAGATCCTCCAGCAGCGTCTTGAGTCGGTTGACGTACCACACCCGCGACTGCTGCCACATGATGCGCTTTTCATCCGGTCCGCTGCCGCGATTGTGGTGGGCGGCCTCGTGCGCATTGTCGGTAAACGTCGGGCCCGAACCGTCACCATACGGATCGAAATAGATCGCCTGGTTTTCCGAACTGGCACCGACCTGGAAGGTCGCTACCCGGGTCGCACCGCAGGCCAGTGCGGTCGCCAGCACGCTCGACGTGGCAGCCAGTACTTCCGCCCTGCGCTTGTGGTCGTCGAGCCACGACTCGTCGAACTCGGGCAGTGCGGGGTCGCAGCCGGGGCTTGGCTCCACCGGGCCGCTGTCCAGATCATTCTGCACCTGCTCGATGGCGTCCAGGTGCGACTCCAGCTTCTGCCGTTCGCGAGCTGTCATACCCTCCTTCAGCTCGCGCAGGTCGGCCAGGGCCGGGTCGAAGACGTGCTTGCCACCGCTGCGGCTGCGCCCAGCCTGGTCGGGGAACAAGCTCGCAAACAGGCGGTGCGGGTTGGCCTGCATGTCCCGGATCGCGGTCCCTGCGCCCGAGTAGGACACCCGGAACGTTGGGTTGTGCGTTATGTGGCCGCAGAACACGGCCTTCTGCGTGGCCGAGTAGTTCGACAGTTTCTGGCCGATGATGTGGTCGATACTGGCGTGCGCCTTGTTGTTGTCACGCAGGCAGGACATCCATCCGCTGTGCGCCTCGTAGTTGCAGGCCAGGGAGGTGCCACGGATGTAGAGCGACCGCGAGCGGTACGGCTCCAGCTCGCTGCTCAGCATCGCCAGCAGCGGGCCTTCCACGTCCAGCCCCAGCGAGCGATAACTGTTGTTGCCCACTTCGCCATCCCACGGATGCCAGATCTGACGGTCGTTCGGGTCGCTTGGCGCCCCCTGGTCCGGCGTGGAGTTGTTGAGATTCAGGGTGCCCAACCCATCGGCCAGGATCACGAACACCACCTTGGGCTTGCCGCCCTGCAGCGCACCCTTCAACTCGCGCCCGTCCACCGCCCAGCGGGCCAGCGATGCGCGGTTGAGGTAGTACGCCCCGGCACCCAGCGCGCCCAGTCCGCCAGCGGCAGCAAGCCCCAGCAGTAACCTGCGGCGGGAAAGTGAGATGCTCATCGGGCGTTCTCCTGCTCCACCCTGCAGGAATTGCCCACTGCGGTGTACAGGTACTCAAACGCCGACGGAATGGCCGCTGCGCAGGTCTTCATGGGAGGTCCCCAATGTGAATTCGACCCCCGTTGAATTCAAATTCCACTGGCCGTGGACGGGCGCAGTGGAATTGGCCGCAGGTTGCGCCCGGTCCTATTAAAACCGGGTGAAGTCAGCCCTGCAGGTTGGGACCGCCCAAGGTGAACGCATCGGCATCCAGCATCGCCGGGAAGCGTGCGCGGTGCGCGGCCAGTGCCGCCGCAGACACCGTGGTGGTCACCACCTGTTCGCTGCTGCGTACTTCCAGCTGCGGCTGGCCGAGAAAATCGATCACAGCGCTGTCGCCGTCGTACTGCAGTTCGTTGCCGTCCACGCCGACGCGATTCACCGCGGCCACGTAGCACAGGTTTTCAATCGCGCGTGCGCGCAGCAGCGTGCGCCACGGATACGCACGCGCCGAAGGCCAGTTGGCGACGAAGATCTGCAGGTCGAAATCCAGGTCGTCGGCGCGTTCGACGTTGTAGCGGTTGCGGCAGAACACCGGGAAGCGCAGGTCGTAGCAGACCAGCGGATTGATCCGCCAGCCCTTCCATTCCACGGTCAGGCGTTCGCTGCCGGCGGCGTAGCGCAGGTGCTCGTCGCCGTAACGGAACAGATGCCGCTTGTCGTAGTACTGCAGTTCGCCGTCCGGGGTCGCCCACAGCAGGCGGTTGTAAACGCCCTCGCCCACCCGCAGCTGCACGCTGCCGGTCACCGCCGCGCCCAGCCGCGCGGCCTGCTCACGGATCCAGGCCACGGTGGGGCCGTCCATGCCTTCGGCGCGGAAGATCGCGTCGTTGGAGAACCCGCTGGTAAAGGTTTCCGGCAGGATCACCACATCGGTCTGGCCGGCCAGCGGCGCCAGCAGCGCGCCGTAGTGTTCGCGGTTGCCTTCCGGGTCGTGCCAGCGCGTGTTGCCCTGGACCAGGGTGATGCGCAGGTCGGGGCGATCGGCGGCGCCCATCAAAGCACCTTCAGGCGTTCGATCGCCGCGTCCAGGGTGGCGTCGTTCTTGGCAAAGCACAGGCGCACGATGCGCTGGCCCTGCGGCGGCGTCTCATAGAACGGCGACAGCGGAATGGCGGCCACGCCCTTTTCCACGGTCAGCCACTTCACGAACTCGTGGTCCGGCAGGTCGCTGATGGCCGAGTAATCGACCAGCTGGAAGTAACCGCCCGGTACCGGCAGCGGCTTCAGGCGCGTGCCCAGCAGCTGCTCGCGGAAGCGGTCGCGCTTGGCCTGGTAGAACGCGCCCAGTTCCAGGTGGTGCTCCGGCTCGTCGCGGATCATCGCGGCGAACCCGTACTGGGCCGGGCCGAAGCTGGTGAAGGTGTTGTACTGGTGCACCTTGCGGAACTCGGCGCTCATCGCCGGCGGCGCCACCGCGTAGCCGATCTTCCAGCCGGTGCAGTGATACGTCTTGCCGAAGCTGGAAATGACAAAAGTGCGCTCGCGCAGCTCCGGATAGCGCAGCGCCGACTCGTGGCGGCGGCCGTCGTAGATGATGTGCTCGTACACTTCATCGGAAATCAGGTAGATGCCGGTGCCGCGCAGCAGGTCGATGATGGCCTGCATGTCGTCGGCGTCGAGCATCGCGCCGGACGGGTTGTGCGGGGTGTTGACCATCAGCAGGCGGGTCTTCGGGGTGATCGCCGCGCGCACGCGGTCCCAGTCGACACGGAAGCTCTGCGGGTCCAGCGGCACGTGCACGGCGCGCGCGCCGGCCAGGTCGATGGCCGGCTCGTAGCAGTCGTAGGCCGGGTCCAGCACGATCACTTCCTCGCCCGGGCGCACCACTGCGTGGATGGCGTTGAAGATCGCCTCGGTGGCGCCGCTGGTGACGGTGATTTCGGTGTCCGGGTCGACCTGCGCGCCGTACAGGTCCAGCGACTTCTGCGCGATGGCCTGGCGCAGCGGTGCCACCCCTGTCATCGGCGGGTACTGGTTCAGCCCGCCCTGCATGGCCTTGATGGTTTCATCGATGAGCCGCTGCGGCGCGGCGAAGTCCGGGAAGCCCTGGCCCAGGTTCACGGCGCCGTGCTCGGCGGCCAGCTGGGACATCACGGTGAAAATGGTGGTGCCCACCTTGGGCAGCTTGGTCTGGATGGTCATTCGGACAGTCTAAACCGTACACTGGCGGGCATGCTCAATTCCCCGAATACCCCACCGTTGCTGGTCGCCACCGGCCTCGCCTTCAGCCGCAACGATGAACCGGTGTTCGGGCCGCTCGACCTGCAGGTCGATGCGGGCGAGGCGCTGCTGGTGCAGGGCGACAACGGCGCCGGCAAAACCACCCTGCTGCGGGTGCTGGCCGGGCTGCTGCGGCCCGGCAGCGGACAGATCCAGATCGACGGACGCCCGGCCGGCCGTGCCGAGCGGGCCCGGTTCGTGGCCTACCTGAGCCACCTGCCCGGCCTGAAGCCGGACCTGGACACGCTGGAGAACCTGAACTTCCTGTGCGGCCTGCACGGTCGCCGCGCGCGCCAGATGCCGGGCAACGCGCTGGCCATCGTCGGCCTGGCCGGGTACGAAAACACCCTGGTACGGCAGCTGTCGGCGGGCCAGAAGCGACGGCTGGCGCTGGCCCGGATCTGGCTGTCGCCTGCCCCGCTGTGGCTGCTGGACGAGCCGTACGCCAACCTGGATTTGGATGGGATCAACCTGGTGAACCGGATGATTTCCGCGCACCTGCGCGGTGGTGGCGCGGCATTGGTGACCACCCATGGGGCCTATGCGGCGCCGCCGGTGCGGACGCGCTTGATCCAGCTGGAAGCGGCCGGGCAGAGCCCGGCGCAGCGGGAGGAAGCATGATCGCGCCAGGCACTCAACCCGGCCTCTGGCAGACCGCCAAGGCCCTGGCCGGGCGCGACCTGCGCCTGCTGTGGCGCCGCCGCGGCGATGCGCTGCAGCCGCTGCTGTTCGCGCTGCTGGTGGTGGTGCTGTTCGCGCTCGCCTTGGGCCGCGACCCGCCGTTGATGGCCAAGGTGGCCGCCGCCGTGCTGTGGCTGGCCGTGCTGCTGGCCGGGCAGCTGGCGCTGGACAGCCTGTTCCGCAGCGATGCCGAAGACGGCTCGCTGGAACAGTGGCTGCTGGCGCCGGTGCCGCTGGCCTGGCTGGTGCTGGTGCGGGTGCTGGTGCACTGGGCCACCACCGCCCTGCCGATGATCGTGGTGAGCCCACTTCTTGCCGAAATGCTGCATCTGCCACATGACCAATTGCCGATACTGCTGGCATCGTTGCTGCTCGGCACACCGCTGCTCAGCCTGATCGGCGGCGTGGTGGCGGGGCTGACGGTGAGCATCCGGCGCTCTGGTATTCTCGTTGCGCTGCTTGCGTTGCCGCTGTTCGTACCGGTGCTGGTGTTCGGTGCAGGCAGCGTGGCCGCCGCCGCACGCGGACAGGATCCGGTCGGCGCGCTGCTGCTGCTCGGTGCCGGGCTGGTAGTCGCGCTGGTGCTGGCCCCGTTGGCCACCGCCGCTGCGATACGGATTTCGTTGAGTTGAGTTGTGTCTGCCGGTTCTTAGCCCTCCGCTGGATAGCCATCGCCGCATGAATGCCCTCGTTCGCTGGTTCCACCAACTCGGTTCACCGCCTACCTTCGACCGTTTCGCCTCGCGCTGGTCCAGGGTGTTCTACATCGCCGCGATCCCGGTGCTGCTGATCGGCATGTGGCAGGGCCTGTGGGTGGTGCCGGCCGAGCAGAACCAGAACGACGCCTTCCGCATCATCTACATCCACGTGCCCAGCGCGTGGATGAGCCTGTTCGTATTCGCGCTGATGGCGCTGTATTCGGCCATCGCGCTGGTCTGGCGGATCAAGATCTGCGAGATCCTGGCGATGGCCTGCGCGCCAATGGGCGCCGGCTTCACCCTGATCACCCTGCTCACCGGCAGCATCTGGGGCAAAGGCACCTGGGGCACTTGGTGGGATTGGGACCCGCGCATGACCAGCGAACTGATCCTGCTGTTCCTGTACCTGGGCGTGATCGGCCTGTACCACGCCATTGAAGACCGCCGCAGCGCCGCGCGCGCCGCCGGACTGCTGGCCATCGTGGGCGTGGGCCTGCTGCCGATCATCCGCTACTCGGTGGACTGGTGGGGCGGCCTGCACCAGCGCCAGTCGATCAACGTGTTCGGCGACAACGCAGTGCGTTCGGAACTGATCGCGCCGCTGTGGTGGATGGTGGTGGCCACCAAGTTGTGGTTCGTCGGCTCACTGCTGGCCAAGGCCCGCGCCGACAACCTCAGCCGCGAGGCCGGCAAGGCCTGGGTGGCCGAACGCCTGGGCCCCGCCGAAGGCAGCGCACTGCAGGAGCCAAGCCGATGACCCATGTGCCCTTCCTGATCGCCGCCTACGCGGTGTTCGTGCTGGTCCTGGCCGCCGACCTGCTGGGTTCGCGGCTGCGCCTGCGTGCTGCCCGGAAACAGGCCCTGCAACGCCAGCAGCGGCAGCAGGCGCGCGACACCCGCAGCGCGGCCGCTCCGTTGAGCACGGAGCTGAGCCGATGACCCCGGTGCAACGGCGCCGGCTGGTGTGGGTGCTGCTGGTGCTGCTCGCCTCCGGGCTGGCCACCACGCTGGTCGCGTTCGCACTCCAGCGCAACATCGCCTACCTGTACACCCCTTCGGAAGTGCTGCGTGGCGAACACGGCACGCAGTCCAACTTCCGGCTCGGCGGCATGGTGGTCAAAGGCTCGTTCCAGCGCGCCGAAGGTTCGCTGGACGCGCACTTCGTGGTCACCGACGGCGACGCCACCCTGCCGGTGAGCACCTCGCGGATCCTGCCGGACATGTTCCGCGAAGACTCCGCCGTGGTGGCCATGGGCCGCCTGCAGGACGGCGTATTCGTCGCCGACGAAGTGCTGGCCAAGCACGACGAGAACTACATTCCCAAGGAAGTGGCCGACAAGATGGGCAAGGCGCACACCAAGCACGACGTGCCGATGCCTGCCGTGGAGACCCGCTGAGTGCTGCCGGAACTGGGGCAGGTCCTGTTGTTGTGCGCACTGCTGGCCGCCCTGCTGCAGGCGGTGCTGCCACTGTGGGGCGCGCAGCGTGGGCAGGCCGCGTGGATGGCGGTGGCCCGCCCGGCCGCATTCGCCCAACTGCTGCTGATCGCCGGCGCGTTCGTGCTGCTCACCGTCGCCTTCGTGCAGCAGGACTTCTCGGTGGCCTACGTGGCCGAAAATTCCAACAGCCTGCTGCCGCTGGCGTACCGCTATTCGGCGGTGTGGGGCGCGCACGAGGGCTCGCTGCTGCTGTGGGTGCTGGTGCTGGCGTTGTGGGGCGGCGCGGTCGCGCTGTGGTCCAAGCGCCTGCCCGACACCGTGCGTGCGCGCGTGCTCGGCGTGATGGGCGTCATCAGCCTGGGCTTCATCGCCTTCCTGTTCTTCACCTCCAACCCGTTCGCGCGCCTGCTGCCGGCGCCGCTGGAAGGCCGCGACCTCAACCCGCTGCTGCAGGACCCGGGGCTGATCATCCACCCGCCGATGCTGTACGTGGGGTACGTGGGCTTCGCGGTGCCATTCGCGTTCGCCATCGCCGCGCTGCTCGATGGCCGCGTGGATGCGCGCTGGCTGCGCTGGACCCGGCCGTGGACCAACGTGGCCTGGGGCTTCCTTACCCTCGGCATCGCATTGGGCAGCTGGTGGGCATATTACGAACTGGGCTGGGGCGGCTGGTGGTTCTGGGACCCGGTTGAGAACGCGAGCTTCATGCCGTGGCTCGCCGGCGCGGCATTGATCCATTCGCAGGCGGTCACCGAAAAACGCGGCAGCTTTGCCAGCTGGACCCTGCTGCTGGCCATCGCCGCATTCGCGCTCTCCCTGCTCGGCGCCTTCCTGGTGCGCTCGGGCGTGCTCACCAGCGTGCACTCGTTCGCGGCCGATCCCTCGCGCGGCGCTTTCATCCTCGTGTTCCTGGCCCTGGTGGTCGGCGCGGCGCTGCTGCTGTACGCGCTGCGCGCCGGGGCACTGGGCAGCGATGATCCGCGCAAAGGCTTCATGCCCACCTCGCGCGAGACCCTGCTGCTGGCCAACAACCTGCTGTTGGCCGGGGCCTGCGCGATGGTGCTGCTCGGCACCCTGTACCCGCTGCTGGCCGACGCGTTGGGGCTGGGCAAGGTCTCTGTCGGCCCGCCCTACTTCGGCACACTGTTCATCGTATTGATGGCGCCGCTGGTGGCGCTGCTGCCGTTCGGGCCGCTGGTCAACTGGCAGCGCGACCAGGCCTCGAAGCGGCTGGCGCTGCTCGCGCCGTGGGCCGTGTTTGCCCTGCTGCTCGGCGTGCTGGCCTGGTTCATGGCCCCGCAGGGCAAGCTGAAAGCCGCTGCCGGCGTTGCCGCTGCCGCGTGGGTTGCATTCGGCACCGCGCGTTTCGTGTGGACCCGCCTGCGCGGCAATGGTCGCTTCAATGCGGAAATGGTCGGCATGCTGCTCGCGCACACCGGCGTGGCCGTGTTCCTGGTCGGCGCACTGCTGGTGGAAGCGTTGAACGTGCAGCGCGAAGTCGCGCTGGCGCCCGGCCAGACCCTGGAAGTGAGCGGCTACACCCTGCGCTTTGAAGGAGTGGAACACCAGCAGGGCCCCAACTACGTGGCCGACCGTGGCCATGTGCGCGTGCTGCACGGCGGCCGCGAGCTGGCCCTGCTGCACCCGGAAAAGCGTGCGTATGCCAGCGGCGGCCAGGTGATGACCGAAGCCGGCATCCATGCGCGCGTGCGCGGCGACGTATACGTGGCGCTGGGCGAGCCACTGGGCAACAATGCCTGGGCCGTACGCGTGCATGTCAAACCGTTCGTGCGCTGGGTCTGGTTCGGTGCCCTGCTGATGGCACTGGGTGGCTTCGTCACCGCCGCCGACCGCCGTTTCCGTCGTTTCCAGGAGTAGTTCCGTGTCCGATCCCCGCACCGCCTCCCGCCCGCTGCCGCCCGTGGCCATCGTCATCGGCGTGCTGTTCTTCTTCGGGCTGCTCGGGTTGATGGTGTACGGGGTGATGAAGTCCGGCGCGCCGGACCGCGACATCCTGCCTTCGGCGTTGATCGGCAAGCCGGCTCCTGCCTTCGAACTGCCGGTGCTGCACGATCCCGGGATCAAGGTCAGCAGCAACGAATTGCGCGGCGCCCCGTACGTGCTCAACGTGTGGGGCAGCTGGTGCGCGGCCTGCCGCGAAGAACACCCGATCCTGACCCGCTTCGCCGAAACCAAGCGCGTGCGCGTGATCGGCTACAACTGGAAGGACGAACCGGCCGACGCGCTGCGCTGGCTGGAACAGCTGGGCAACCCGTTCGTGCTGGTGCTCAGCGACATCGAAGGCCGCACTGCGATCGACTGGGGCGTGACCGCCGCGCCGGAAACCTTCCTGGTCGACGCCAGCGGCGTGGTGCGCTGGAAGTACAGCGGCGCGCTGAGCCAGCGCGTGATCGATACGCAGTTGTTGCCGGAACTGGAGAAACTGGAAGGTGCCCATGCTCAGCCGCGTACGACCACGCCGCCTGCGGAGTGATTCCGGCGCCGCGTGCCGCACGACTCAGAGTCGTGCGCTACCGGTGTGGGCTATCGCATTTTTGTTGATGATGCCGCTGTTGGCGCTGGCGCAGGCGGTGTCCGACCCGACCCCGCTGCAGTACCGCGACGCCGCCGAGGAAGCGCGCTTCCATGCGCTGGCCGCCGAGCTGCGCTGCGTGCAGTGCCAGAACCAGTCGCTGGCCGACTCCAACGCGCAGATCGCGCACGACCTGCGCCGTGAAGTGCTGACGCTGATGCAGCAGGGCCGGAGCGACGCGGAGATCAAGCAGTTCCTGGTGGAGCGCTACGGCGAGTTCGTGCTGTACCGCCCGCTGATGGACACGCGCAACAGCGTGCTGTGGTTCGGCCCGCTGGTGCTGGTCCTGGCCGGCGCGGGCGTGCTGTTCTGGGTGGTGCGGCGACGCAGCCGCCAGGTGCAACCGATGGGCGACAGCGAGGAACGCTGGTGAGCGCGTGGATGCAGATGATTGCCGGGCTGTGCGCCGCGGTGGTGGCCATGGTGGTGCTGTGGCCGTTGCGCCGCAGCGGCCGACGTGGACCGTTCCTGGCCGCCGTGATTGCCCTTGGCGTGGCCGGGGTGGCGCTGTACATGCTGGTGGGCACGCCGAAGGCGATGGATGCCGTGGCCGAACCGGGCCCCGCCTCGCTGGAACAGGGCGTGCGCGAGCTGGAAGCCGCGTTGGCGCGCGAGCCGCAGCGTGCCGATGGCTGGGCCCTGCTGGGCCGCTCGGAACTCGCGCTGGGCAACATGGACAAGGCCAACCAGGCGTTCGCCCGTGCGGTGGGCCTGGCGCCGGACGAAGTGCCGCTGCTGGTGGAAGCCGCGCAGGCGCGTGCCCAGGCCGACCCGTCCAAGCGGTTCGACGACGTCGCCCTGCAGTGGCTGCGCCATGCCCAGCAGGTGGACCCCAACAGCGAGCGCGCCGGCTGGTTGATCGGCATCGCGCAGCGCCAGCGTGGGCAGGACGCGGAAGCGGCGGCGACATGGGAAGCGTTGTTGCCGCGCCTGGAGCCGGCTGCGGCGAACGCGTTGCGAGAGCAGATTGCCGTTGCGCGTGGCAAGGCGGGTGAGTCCCCTGCCCCGGTTTCGGCCGACCCCGGTGCCAAGGCGTTGAACATCTCGGTGACGCTGGGCAAAGGCATCGACAAGGCGACGTTGCCCGCCGACGCCACGGTGTTCGTCATCGCCCGCATGCCCAACGGCCCACCGATGCCGGTGGCGGTGCAGAAGCACCGCCTGGCCGACCTGCCGCTGCAGATCACCCTGGGCGACGGCGACAGCCCGATGCCGACGGCGAAACTATCGTCGCTGGAGGAGGTCGAGGTATTTGCCCGGATCTCGGCCAGCGGCCAGGCGAACCGTCAGGAGGGCGATATCGATTCGCCCGTGGTGCGGGTAAAGCTGCCACACAAAGACAAGGTAGAAATAGCCCTTTAGAGACACGCCACGCGTGTCCCACGTGATGCCACACACCCCAAGGCATTCGTTCACGCTTCGGTCCGCTGAAGCCGCCCTACCTGCTGGGGCAGCGCTTGGTTGAGGGCGCGGCGCCTTCCATCACAGTGCGCACGACCTCGTCTACCTCCCTCCAGGGGCGGATGGAGCTGGTCTGGTAGGTGTAGTCAACCGCGAGTCGCTCCTTTCGATATGCCACCCTGCATCGCTGGATCTCGCGAGTCTTGTCAAAACTGCTACAGGAGGCCTGGAACGGGAATTCGCCTGGCCGATACTGCAGGGAAGGTAATGCCGCGTAGTAGATGAAAAAGTTCATCCGCCCTCCCGGATCTCCTTCCAGTCTAACCACGCCATCTTTGGGCTGCTCAGTGCGTACGGTCCATTCGCGCTTGGCAAGATCAGTCCAGATGGGAGCATCGGATCGGTCGCAGTTCAGCAGGACGTCGATCTGCGGCCCCACTGCATCATCAAAGCAACCGTGCCGAAAAGGGTCGACACTAGAGATGGACAGGCTGACCGAGGCTGTATCCACCGACGGAATGGATTCCATGTACATCCTCAGACCGTTGGCAGTGATCTGGCGTCCGCTTGGCGTCGTGGGTCGCCCCCAGTCCATGCGGATCTTCTGGCCACAGTACGACAGGACACCGTTGACGAGCTCCCCGTCGTACTGCTGCTTGATTCTGGCCCGCAGCGCCTCCTTCCTGGCCATGTGGGTGCTGCACGCATGCCACAGAAAGGCGATGACGCCCAACAGGGCCACCGATAGAACGATCCTGGTCGTACGGTTCATCTTCCCTGCCTGTTGGCGTTCAATTTCGCTTGGCGCCGACTGGACACGCGTGACGTGTCCGTACGCGGGATGCCCCCTCACCCCCTGCTTGGGCCCGCGCTGCCGGATCGTAACGTGTCGCGCACCGGCGCGCCATGGCCGCCACCTGCGTGCCTGCACACACCATTCCACCCGCCCGTACGGCACCCCCACCCACCCCGGGTAGAATGCCCGCATGACCGAATTCATCCCGCCCGGCACCCGTTACCACGCCCTGCCCTCGCCGTTCGCGTTCAAGCGCGGCGGCGAACTGCATGGAGGCCACGTGGCCTTCGAAACCTGGGGCACACTCAACGCCGACGCCAGCAACGCCCTCCTGATCGTCACCGGCCTCTCGCCCGACGCGCATGCGGCCGCCAACGACGCCAACCCGGCGCCGGGCTGGTGGGAAGGCATGCTCGGCCCGGGCAAGGCGATCGATACCGAGCGCTGGTTCGTGGTGTGCGTGAACTCACTGGGCAGCTGCAAGGGCTCCACCGGGCCGGCCACGGTCAACCCGGCCACCGGCGAGCTGTACCGCCTGCAGTTCCCCGAGCTGTCCATCGAAGACGGCGCCCGCGCCGCCGTGGACGTGGTGCGCGCCCTCGGCATTACCCAGCTGGCCTGCGTGATCGGCAACTCCATGGGCGGCATGACCGCGCTGGCGGTACTGCTGTTGCACCCGGGTATCGCACGCAGCCACGTCAACATCTCCGGCAGCGCGCAGGCGTTGCCATTCTCCATTGCGATCCGCTCGCTGCAGCGCGAAGCGATCCGGCTGGACCCGCAGTGGAACGGCGGCCGTTACAGCGACGACCAGTATCCTGAGTCCGGCATGCGCATGGCGCGCAAACTCGGCGTCATCACCTATCGCTCCGCACTGGAATGGGACGGCCGCTTCGGCCGCGTGCGGCTGGATTCGGACCAGACCGACGACGATCCGTTCGGGCTGGAATTCCAGGTGGAAAGTTACCTGGAAGGCCATGCACGTCGCTTCGTGCGCTTCTTCGACCCCAACTGCTACCTGTACCTCAGCCGCTCGATGGACTGGTTCGACCTGGCCGAATACGCCGACGGCGACGTGATGGCCGGGCTGGCCACCATCAAGGTGGAGAAAGCGCTCGCCATCGGCGCCAACACCGACATCCTGTTCCCGGTGCAGCAACAGCAGCAGATCGCCGACGGCCTGCGTGCCGGCGGTGCCGACGCACAGTTCATCGGGTTGGATTCGCCGCAGGGGCACGACGCCTTCCTGGTCGATTTCGAGCGCTTCGGCCCCGCCGTGCGCACGTTCCTGGACGCGCTCTGAGCCATGCGCCAGCAAGGCAAGCTGAGCGAGTGGAATGACGCGCGCGGCTTCGGCTTCGTGCAGCCCAACGGCGGCGGCGAGCGCTGTTTCGTGCACATCCATGCATTCACGACGCGCGACCGGCGGCCTGCACTGGGCGACGTGATCACCTATGACGTGCAGCGCGATGCGAAAGGGCGCAACAATGCGGTGGGCGTGCGCTTTGCAGTGCAGCGCGATGGGGTCCGTGCGGGCAGCCGCGCGAGCACCCGCAATGCCGCAGGTCCGGATCGCCTGCCGCGCACGGCCATCGGGCTCCTGTTCCTCGCTGGCATCGGCATCGCCTCGTTTCTCGGCTATTGCCCAACGTGGCTGGCTGCACTTTATGCCGGTCTCAGTGCACTGACCTACTGGGTGTACTCGCTCGACAAGGTCTCGGCACAACGCGGCCTGGACCGCACGCCGGAGAAGATACTCCAGATGCTGGCGCTCTTCGGCGGCTGGCCTGGCGCGCTGATCGCGCAGGCAAGGCTTCGGCACAAGAATCGAAAGGTGTCGTTCCAGGTGATGTTCTGGATCGCTGTAGCGATGAATCTGGCCGCACTGTGGTGGGTGTGCAATCTTCGGTAGGGTCGCATCCCAATCGACCGCCGATACCTGATCCGCGTTCGGTTGTGGCATGAACGTCGGCGGGGAAAGCGTACTTCTCGACGCAGGTCATGCGTTACAGAACGTTGCACCGCTACCGGCAGTCGTTTGGGAACCGACCCTACCGGGATTGCGCGAGAGGTTGGTTTGTCGCGGCCAGAAACCCAGCGCTCAGGAGCCGTCGCTAGCCCCCAAAGTTTCTGTAGGAATAGCCCGCAGAATCCGCCAAAACATTTTTACACAGTATTTACAACCGTAGAATTACGGTAGCGCGAATCCAGGGAGGATTCGCGTGAGCCAGTCATCGTGCCCCAAAGCCGCCCTGAATGACGAGACCCGGCAATTTGCGCTGCTGGTCAACTCGGTTACCGACTACGCCATCTACATGCTGGACACGCGCGGCGTTATCCGCACCTGGAACCCGGGCGGCCAGCGCATCAAGGGCTACCAGGCCGACGAGGTGATCGGCACCAATTTCTCCAGGTTCTACCTGCCAGAAGAAGCCGCCGCAGGTGTGCCGCAACGCAACCTGCATACGGCTGCGGTGGACGGCCGATGCATCGAGGAAGGCTGGCGGTTGCGACAGGACGGCTCGCGCTTCCTGGCCAGCGTGGTGATCGACCCGATCTGGGATGACGGCGAATTGATTGGTTTCGCCAAAGTGACCCGAGACATTACCGAGAGACATAAGGCCCAGCAGCGCTTCGACAAACTGCAGGCCAACCTGCTGCAGGCGCAGAAAATGGAGGCCATCGGCAAGCTGACGCTGGGCCTGGCGCATGATTTCAATAACCTGCTGACCATCATCGTCAACTGCCTGGACCTGATCAGCACGCGGGTGAAGGACGGCGCGGTGGCCAAGCTGATCGAGACCGCAATGCGTGCGGCCGAGCGCGGTGCCCTCCTCTCGCGCCAGCTGCTGACCTTCGGGCGTGGGCAGACGCTGTCGCCGGAGCCGGTGAACCTTGCCGATGCGGTGCGGGACTGCGAGGAACTGCTGCAGCGCTCTGCCGGCGACCGGGTCAAGGTTGTGTTTTCCCTGCCCGACACGCTGCCGCAGATCTCGGTGGACAAGGCGCAGCTGGAAGCGGCAGTGCTCAACCTGGTCTGCAACAGCCGCGATGCGATGCCAAATGGCGGCACCATCACCATCTCGGCGAGCGCGAAGCGTACGCACGATCCGGCGGCTGATGCGCAGGCCGCTGCCCCGCATGTGTGCCTGAGCGTGGAGGACGATGGTGAAGGCATTCCGGTGGCCGACCAGGCCCGGGTGTTCGAGCCGTTCTTCACCACCAAGTCAGTGGGCCGCGGCAGTGGGCTGGGGCTGAGCCAGGTGTTCGGGTTCACCACCCAGTCTGGCGGTTTCCCGCAGTTGAGCAGCGTGCCGGGGCAAGGTACACGGGTTGCGCTCTGCTTCCCGGTGGACGGGGGATGACATGGCGATCAATCTGCTGTTCGTGGATGACGAAGAAGACCTGCGCAAGATCATGTCCGAAGCGTTGTCGCTGCACGGCTTCGCCGTCACCACGGCCAGTGACGGGCACGAAGCGCTTGCCGAGCTGCGCGGTCCGACCCGATACGCGGTGGTGTTGACCGATGTCAGCATGCCCGGGGATATCTCGGGCCTGCAGGTGGCTGCTGAAGCGACCGCCCTGCAGCCCCATGCGCGCGTGCTGGTGCTGTCGGGCCTGCAGCGCTCGCAGCTGCCGCCCATACCGCCGTCGGTCGAGTACGTCTCCAAACCCTACCGGCTGAGCAACCTGGTGGAGTTCATCCACAAACAGTTGGGCTGAACGGAGAGCGGCCGGGCAGAGCCCGGCGCTACGCTGCGTGCCGGGCAGAGTAGTCGGACGCAGTCCCGGCATCAAGATGCCTGCAGGCGCTCGCGCTCGAGGCGTGCGAGCTGCAGGCGGCCCATCTTGCGGACCTTGGGCACGTCCGCCTTCGGCGGTTCCAGCAGGGTGAGCATGACGCAGCCGCGTTTGACGTGGACCTTCAGGCGCGCGCCTACGTCCAGGCCGGCGGCGGAGAGCCACAGGCCGCGCAGTTTGATGCAGGGAATGGGGTCTTCGCCGAGTTCTTCCCGGCTGCCGGGGTAACCCATGGCTTCCACCCGCACCTTGGCGGGTTGGTGGATGTAGAACTTGCGGCGCGGCGGTTCGGTGGATTCGACTTCAGGCAATGTGTGTTGCATGTTGGACCTCCGATGGAAGTCTCCTTCACCGGTTGGTGAGGGAGTCGGGAGACTGAGAACCGTAAAGAGAAGCAGAAACGGCGCGACGTATTTCCGCAGGGGTGTTGTATTTCGCCACCCTCCCGACATGGAACGTCCAACGTGCTACTTCTCTTTGGAGTTTCTCAGGCTCCCGAACACAACATGCGGAATTGTGGCAGGGAGTGGAAGTTGATTGTTTCTTTCGATTCGGAAGCTTTGATGGGCGTGGTCTATGGTGCGTCGCAATTGGCGCGGGTTGCGTGAGAACGGCTTCGTTTGGGTTTACGTGGGACACGCATGGCGTGTCGCTACCGGTGCAGCGCCCGGGTCTTGCCGTGTCGTTCGCGTCATCCCACCTCGCGCGACCCGCGTAGCGACACGCCATGCGTGTCCCACGCACTGCCGGCAACGCTACGCCAACCCCAACCCACCCTCATGCAACCGGTAACTCCGATGCACGATCCCGTCGGGCAATACGTCATGCGTAATCATCACCAGACTGCGGCCACCCAACGCCGCGACCATGTCCTGCAACAACGC
This sequence comes from Stenotrophomonas bentonitica, assembly GCF_013185915.1. Lineage (NCBI taxonomy): Bacteria > Pseudomonadati > Pseudomonadota > Gammaproteobacteria > Lysobacterales > Lysobacteraceae > Stenotrophomonas > Stenotrophomonas bentonitica. Next base: position 949,388 of record NZ_JAAZUH010000001.1, read on the forward strand.
ATGCGCGGTATCGACATCCAACCCTTCGGTGGGCTCATCCAGCAATAGGATCGGTGACCCGCGCAACAACGCGCGCGCCAGCGCCAGCCGTCGCGCCTGACCGGCCGACATGGTGGCCCCGTTCTCGCCCACCCAGGCCTGCAGCCCACCCAGCCGTTCCGCCCAGGCCTGCAGACGCACATCCGCCAGCACCTGCCAAAGCCGGTCGTCGCTGGCCTGCGCGTCGCCCAGCCGCAGGTTGTCGGCAATGCTGCCTGCGAACACCGGTGCGTTCTGCGGCAACCATGCAATCTGCCGGTGCCAGTCGGCCTGCGCCAGGCTGCGGATGTCCTGCCCGCCGTACAGCACGCGGCCGGCGTCCGGGTCCCACAACCGCAGCAGCAACGACGACAGCGTGGTTTTACCGCTGCCGCTGTCACCCCGAATCGCGATGCGCTCGCCCGGTTCGAGCCGCAGCTCCACGCCGTCCAGCAGCGCGCGCGCCTGCCCCGGCCAGCGGAAGCCCACCTGCTCGAACGCCAACGTTGCCGGCTGCACCGGCACCGCCACCGGCGCCTCGGCGTCGGCCACGCCCGCAGGCTGGTCGACAATGGCCTCCAGCCGTGCGGCGGCCACGCGCCCGGACAACCAGGACTGCCACGCCAACCCGATGCCGGCCCACAGTTCGATCAACGCGACGGTAAGGAACACCAGCGCCGCCGCCAGCGCGGCGTCGATGGCGCCCCGCTCGAAGCCCTCCAGCGCGACCCACAGCATGCCGACCAGGCCAAGCCCGGCGCATACCCCGTGCAGCGCGTTGCCGGCCACCAGCCGCCAGCGGCGGCGGCGGTCGCGCGCGCGCAGCTGCTTGGCCGCTACCAGCACGCGCAGGTTCCAGTCTTCGCGGGCCTGCAGTGCGGTGAGGTCCGCCGCGCCTTCCAGCCCTTCGAAGGACTGCGCCCGCAGCTGCGCGCGATGCAGCGCGCGGTCGCGCTCGTGCGCGCCGGCGCCACGCACCGTCAGCCACGGCACGCCTACGCCGATCACCATCGCCAGCACGGCCAGCAGCAGCGCGGCAGGCGGGTAGATGAGCCAGGATGAGATCACCGCCACCAGCGAAACCCCACCCAACGCCAGCAGCGGGCCGATGGCGCGCACCAGCAGGCCGTCCACTTCGCCGATGTCCGACATCAACCGGGCCAGCAGTTCACCGGTCCGCACCCCCGCCAACCGTGCAGGGGCCAGCGGCAGCGCGCGGCGGAAGAACCACACGCGCAGGTCGCGCGCGATGCGCAGGGTGACGTCGTGGCCGACCAGTTTTTCGAAATAGCGCGAGACGATGCGCGCCATGGTCAGGCCCCGGATGCCGGCCGAGGGCGAGAAGAAATTGAAGCCACTGCCCAGCCCGGCCGCACCGGCCAGCGCAGCAGCGGTGAGGAAGCCACCGGACAGGCCGAGCAGCGCGGTGCCCGCCAGCATGGTGGTCCACAGCAGCAGCACGGTCAGCAGCAGGCGGCCGCGATGGCGGGTGAACACCTGTTTCAGGGAGTCGTCGCGCACGTCGTTCATGCCGGCTCCTCGGTGACCTGCGCGCGCCCGGCGGCGGTCAGCACCAGCCGCGTGTCGGCCCAGCGCATCGCGGCTTCGCTGTGGGTGGCGATCACCACCGCGCGGTCGCGCGCGAACGCGGCCAGGGTCTGCAGCAGTGCGGCCTCTGTCTCGGGATCGAGAAACGCAGTCGGCTCATCCAGCAGCAACAGCTGCGGGTCGCGCAGCAGCAGGCGGGCCAGACCGATGCGGCGTGCTTCACCGCCGGAGAGGCCGAAGCCACGCTCGCCGATCACCGTGTCCAGGCCCTGCGGCAGCTGCGCGGCGAAGCGCATCACCTGCGCCGCTTCGGCCACTGCGCGTAGGCGCGCGTCGCTTACGCCGGGATCGGCCAGGCGCAGGTTGTCGGCGATGGTGCCGTGGAACAAGTACGGGCGCTGCCCGGCGTAGCCCACCTCCAGTCCCGGGCGCAGCACGATGCTGCCCGAGCGCGGCGGCAACCAGCCGGCCAGCGCTTCCAGCAGGGTGCTCTTGCCACTGCCACTGGGGCCAATCAACGCCAGCCGCTGGCCGGCCTCGATCTGGAACGAGAGCTGCTGCACCACGTCGTGGTCGGCGCCCAGCGGGCGCAGCACCAGGTCACGCACCACTACCGGCGGGGCGTGCTGCTCCAGCAGTTCGGGCGTGCGCAGCGGTGCAGACACAGCGTCGGCCGCGTCGCCCTGCTCCGGCAGCTCGCCCAGCAGGCGCTCCACCTCGGCTGCGGCGGCCAGTGCGTTGGCGCGGTCGTGGTAATGCGCGGCCAGACGCCGCAGCGGAGCGTAGAACTCCGGCGCCAGCAGCAGGCAGAACATGCCCGCGCCCAGCGTGGGCACTGCCGCATGCAGCGACATCAGGCCCAGGTAGCTCAGGCCCAGGTACAGCGCGACCATCGCCACGCTGACCGAGGCGAAGAACTCCAGCACGGTGGACGACAGGAAGGCGATGCGCAGCACCTTCATGGTGCGCTCGCGCACGCCTTCGGCCGCAGCAGCCACGCCCTCCAGCTCGGCCTCGCCCCGCCCGTACAGGCGCAGCAGGCCCAGGCCCTTGATGCGGTCGGCGAAGTGCCCGCTCATGCGCGCCAGTTCGCCCAGCTGGGCGCGCCCGGCCGCTTCCGCGCCCCAGCCGACCAGCATCATGAAGAACGGCACCAGCGGCGCGGTGAACAGCAGGATCAGCGCCACCACCCAGTCCACGTAGGCCACCGCCAGCAGGATCAGCAGCGGTACCACGACCACTTCGATGCGCACCGGCTGGTAGCCGGCGTAGTAGCTCTCCACCGCGTCGGCATGGGCCAGCATCAGCTCGCCGAGCTCGCCGCTGCGCTGCTGGCGCAGCCACAACGGGCCCCGCCCCAGCAGGCGGCGATAGACCCGTTCGCGCAGGGCCAGCCGGGCGGTGTCGGCCACATCGCCTGCGGCCGCTTGGGTAAAACTACTGAGCAACGCGCGCACGATCAGTATTAGCATGAGTGCCAGCAGCACCCCGGTGGCCTCGGCCAGCGGGCGGCGGGCCACCAGCACGGTCTGGATGAGCCAGGCAATGGCGGCCGCCTGCCCGATCAGCAGGGCGCCGGAACTGCAGATGGACAGCGCGGCCAGGCGCTGGCGACCACGGGCGCCGAGGGCCAGGCTGTCCAGCCAGCGCAGGCGCTGGCGGCGCAGGTCGGGGGTTTCAACGGCAGGCACGTCCGGGGGCTGGCTCAAGAGGATCACTGGCGCCACAGAAGAGATGCCCGACATTGTAATGGCTGCCGGCGTACCCTTCGGGTGCGGCGCACGGTCGCAGGGGAATGAGCCCGTACGATGCCGTCCACAACCGTCGCATACATTGATCTGAATCAAGGCTGTTTGAAGTTGCAGGTCACAGAATTCATCCCGTAGACCCCCTTCCCGCCACCTGAAACGGCAGAACCCCACGAGGTAGCCAGGCCATGATCGATTCGACAGTCGTAGAACTGTCGCGGCTGCAGTTCGCTTTGACCGCGATGTACCACTTCCTTTTCGTCCCACTCACGCTTGGCCTCTCGTTCCTGGTGGCCATCATGGAAAGCGTGTACGTGATGACCCGCAAACAGGTCTGGCGGCAGATGACCCTGTTCTGGGGCACGCTGTTCGGGATCAATTTCGCCATCGGCGTGGCCACCGGCCTGGTGATGGAGTTCCAGTTCGGCATGAACTGGTCGTACTACAGCCACTACGTGGGCGACATCTTCGGGGCGCCGCTGGCCATCGAAGGGCTGATGGCGTTCTTCCTGGAAGCCACGCTGATCGGCCTGTTCTTCTTCGGCTGGAAGCGGCTGAGCCCGGTCAAGCACCTGGCGGTGACCTGGTTCATGGCGCTGGGCACCAATCTTTCGGCGGTGTGGATCCTGATCGCCAACGGCTGGATGCAGAACCCCACCGGCGCGGTGTTCAACCCGGACACCATGCGCATGGAGGTGGTGGACTTTGCGGCGGTGCTTTTCAACCCGGTGGCGCAGGCCAAGTTCGTGCACACGGTCAGCGCGGGCTATGTCACCGGCGCGATCTTCGTGATGGGCATCAGCGCGTTCTACCTGCTGCGCAACAAGCACCAGGAAATGGCACGGCGCTCGTTCGCGGTGGCGGCCGCGTTCGGCCTGCTGTCGTCGCTGTCGGTGGTGGTGCTGGGCGATGAGAGCGGCTATGCCGCCAGCGAACACCAGAAGATGAAGCTGGCCGCGATCGAGGCGATGTGGGAAACCGAGCGCGCCCCGGCCGACTTCACCGCGTTCGGCATTCCGAACCAGCAGACCCAGCAGAACGACTTCGCGATCAAGATTCCGTACTTGATGGGTCTGATCGCCACGCGCTCGATCAGCCAGCCGATTCCGGGCATCCTGGAACTGGTGGATCGCGCCGAGCACCGCATCAAGGGCGGGCAGCTGGCCTATGGCGCGCTGGAACGCGTGCGCAAGGACAAGAACGACGTTGAAGCGCGCGAGATGTTCGACCGCCACTGGCAGGACCTGGGCCACGGCCTGCTGCTCAAGCGCTACCGCGACGACATCCTCAACGCCACCCCGGAAGAAATCTCCCAGGCGGCGATGGATACCGTGCCGCGCGTGGCGCCGCTGTTCTGGACCTTCCGGATCATGGCCGGGCTGGGCTTCTACCTGATCGCGTTCTTCGCGGTGGCCTTCTACTTCTCCTGCCGCAACAACTTCCAGGACAAGCGCTGGTTCCTGCGCCTGGCGGTGTGGTCGATGCCGGCGCCGTGGATCGCGATCGAATGCGGCTGGTTCGTGGCCGAGTACGGCCGCCAGCCGTGGGCGGTGGACGGCGTGCTGCCGACCTTCTATGCCGCGTCGGGCTTGGCCCTGCATGAAATCCTGACCACGCTGGCAGTGTTCACCGCGTTGTACACGGTGCTGCTGATCATCGAGATCAAGCTGATGCTCAAGGCGATCCGCACCGGCCCGGCCGACATTCTTCCGTCGCTGCAGCCGTCGCGAAAGCCGCTTCCCCACCATGCCGCCCCGGCACCCGGCCAGGCATAAGGCAGGAGACCCCAGATGGAAATTCTTGGACTTGATTACACCACGCTGCGCGTGATCTGGTGGCTGCTGCTGGGCATCCTGCTGGTCGGCTGGGCGGTGATGGACGGCTTTGACCTGGGCGTGGGCACCCTGCTCCCGTTCGTGGCGAAAACCGATGAGGAACGCCGGCTGGTGATCAACACCGTGGGCCCGGTCTGGGAAGGCAACCAGGTGTGGCTGGTGCTGGGCGGCGGTGCGATCTTCGCCGCGTGGCCACCGCTGTATGCGGTGAGCTTCTCCGGCTTCTACCTGGCCATCTTCGCGATGCTGTTCGGGCTGATCCTGCGCCCGGTTGGTTTCAAATACCGCAGCAAGATGTCGAGTGCGCGCTGGCGGAATACGTGGGACTGGGTGTTGTTCGTGGGTGGGCTGCTGCCGGCGTTGATTGCCAGCGTGGCAGTGGGCAACGTGCTGCTCGGCGTGCCGTACCACTTCGACGACAGCATGCGCATCTTCTACACCGGCTCGTTCTTCGGCCTGCTCACCCCGTTCGCACTGCTGGCCGGCCTGGTCGGCGTGGCGATGATGGTCTCGCACGGTGCCGCCATGCTGGTGCTGAAGACCGACGGCCCGGTGGCCGAGCGCTCGGCGCGTTACGGCAGCATCGCCGCGCTGCTCAGCTTCGTGCTGTTCGCCGCCGGTGGTGCGTGGGTGGCATTCGGCCTGCCGGGCTATGAGATCACCTCGCAGGTGGTGACCGACGGTCCGACCAATCCGCTGCTGAAGACGGCGGCGGTAGGTGCAGCAGCCGGTGGCTGGCTGCGCAACTACAGCAGCATGCCGCTGACGCTGGTGTTCCCGCTGCTGGGCCTGGCCGGTGCACTGGCCAGCTTCGTGCTGCTGCGGGCACGACGTGGCATGGCCGCGTTCCTTGCTTCGGGTGCATCCATCACCGGCATCATCCTCACCGTGGGCTTTGCGATCTTCCCGTTCCTGCTGCCCTCGTCCAGCCAGCCGGGTGCGAGCCTGACCGTGTGGGACGCGTCGTCCAGCCAGCTCACGCTGTTCATCATGCTGGTGGCAACGGTGATCTTCCTGCCGATCATCATTGCCTACACCAGCTGGGTGTACCGGGTGATGCGCGGCAAGACCACCTCGGAAGACATGGCCGACAACCCCAACGCATATTGATAGGAGACAACCATGTGGTATTTCGCCTGGATTCTCGGCACCGGCCTGGCTTCGGCCGCGGCCATCCTCAACGGCATGTGGTTTGAAGCCCGCGAACAGACATTGTCGGACCGTAACGCCGGACGCTAAAAAAAGGTTGCCGATACTCTCTTCACACCGTATCCTTGTCGGCTCCTTCGGGGTGTAGCTCAGTCTGGTAGAGCGCTACGTTCGGGACGTAGAGGTCGCAGGTTCGAATCCTGTCTCCCCGACCACTCCGGTGGTCGCATTGAAGCCTGGAATCTTCATTTCCAGGCTTTTTTGTCCTCGAAGGTGAACAACGGTCCCCCTTGCCGCCGAAGGGTCGGATCGATACAATAGGCGGCTCCTTACGGGGTGTAGCTCAGTCTGGTAGAGCGCTACGTTCGGGACGTAGAGGTCGCAGGTTCGAATCCTGTCTCCCCGACCATACAAGTGGTCACATTGAAGCCTGGAAGACACATGTCCTCCGGGCTTTTTTGTATTTTCACTCCAGAGGCCCCCATGTCTCCCAGCTCTGCCGATTCCACCTCCCTGCTTCGCGGCCGCGTGCTGGCGTTCAGCGCCATCCTGCTGGCCGCGCTCAACCTGCGCACGGCGGTGACCTCGGTCACGCCGCTGCTGGACCAGCTGGGCCAGACCTTCGGCTTCGGCACCACCATGACCGGCGTGCTGGGCATGCTGCCGACCGCGTCGTTCGCGCTGTTCGGGGTGACCACGCCGATGGTGGCGCGCCGCATCGGGCTGGAGCGCACCGCGCTGCTGGCCATGGTGCTGGCCGCGGTGGGCCTGCTGCTGCGCTCGATGGCGGGCGGCATAGGCAGCCTGCTGTTCGGTTCGGTAGTGGCGCTGGCCGGCATGGGCATCGGCAACGTGGTGGTGCCACCACTGGTGAAGCGCTACTTCGCCAACCGCGTGGGCACGGTGAGCACGCTTTATATAACGGTGCTGCAGCTGGGCACGATGGTGCCGGCGCTGCTGGCGGTACCGCTGGCCGAACAGGCCGGCTGGCGCGTGTCGCTGGGGATCTGGGCGATCCTGGCAGTGGCCGCCGCCCTGCCTTGGATCGCGCTGGCCCGCCGCCGCCCGCACCCGGACCCGCTGGACACCGCTGCCGACCCGGCCGCGCAGCCGCACGGCAAGGTGTGGCGCACGCCGTTGGCCTGGGGCATGGCGCTGATGTTCGGCATGACCTCGCTGATGACCTATTCGATGTTCACCTGGCTGCCGCGCATCGTGGTGGAAGCCGGCGCCACGCCGGCGTTCGGCGGGGTGATGGTGGCGATCTTCGCCGCATTGGGGCTGGTGCCGTCGCTGACGATGCCGGCACTGGCGGTGCGCCTGCGTAACCCGTTCCCGCTGGTGGTTGTCGGTTTCAGCGCGTTTTTGATCGCGTTCGCCGGGCTGTTGTTCGCGCCGATGAAGGCGCCGTGGCTGTGGGCGGTGCTGCTGGGGATCGGGCCTTCGACGTTCCCGCTGGCGTTGACGTTGATCAACCTGCGGACGCGCACGCCGGCCGGGTCGGCCGCGTTGTCGGGGTTCATGCAGGGCGTGGGCTATGCCTTCAGCTGCCTGGGGCCGTTCCTGTTTGGTTGGCTGCATGCGATCAGCGGGGCGTGGTACCTGCCGTTCGGTTTCCTGCTGGTATGTGCGCTGGTGTTGATCAGCGCTTCGTGGGTGGCGTGCAAGCCGCAGAAGCTGGAAGACGTGTGGTAGCAGGCATCGCGTAGCCACGCAGGGCGTGGCTCTACCCCGCAAAGCCGAATGCGACAAACCGGGCCGGCGCCGCCGCGGTAGAGCCACGCCCTGCGTGGCTGCTTCTCGCCGCCCCCCACGCACCAAATTTCGCACCTGCGTCACACACCGTGCGCATCTTGTGACGTAGCGTGTCGGAAAATGACCTGCCACAAGATCGGGTCGTTGGAAGTGGTTCCCGTTCGCATCCCGCACCCGGGTTCCATGAACCGTTTCAGGGTGTACAGACCCCCGGGACATCGCCGTGGCGGCGGCCGGATGGTCTTTAAAATCAATCAGTTGAAGTATTGATCGCGCCTGTTTCCACAGCTGCGGAGGCCATCGTGCGGGTTAATTATTTGTCAACAAACGGCCCATGGGGCACCATTGGCATGTGATGTGCGTCACGTTTTACGCACAAATCGAAACTTTTGAAGGGATGCTCCCGGGGGTTCCATGTACAACCATCGGCCGCTGGCGCTCTGCGTCGGCCTGGCATGCGCCACGCTTTGCTTGACGGTTCCGGCCGCTTTCGCCGCCACCTCGCGAGCGGACCATCTGGCTGAAATCAGCACTTACCGCGACCAGGCCCGCTGGCTGGACGCGCTGGCCGCGATCGAACGCGCCCAGGTGGACGTGCCCAGCGACGACCTGCTGTATCGCCTGCAGGTGCTGACCCTGTCGGACATCGGCAACGCGCACCGTGCGTGGCAGCTGTACCAGGCACGCCCGGAGCTGTTCGACGACGCGCAGAAGCAGCGCTTTGAAGCCAACTACCTGGCCAAGCGGGTCGGCTGGAGCCTGGCCTACGGCGCCAGCGAAGACACCCGCCTGGACGAAGCCGAGAACGCGCTCGCGGAGATGGAGCGCATCCTGCAGCGCGACGGCCAGACCGCGCAGACCGCGCCGCTGCGCATCCGCTACGACCGCCTGATCCTGCTCAACCGACTGGGCCGGCACGAGCAGGTGCGTACCGAATACCGCCAGCTGCTGGCCGAAGGCCACGAGGTGCCGGCCTACCTGATGGCGCCGGTCGGCGATTCGCTGATGGCCAGCCAGCACCCGCAGGAAGCCATTCCGGTGCTGGAAGCGGCGCTCAAGGCCGACCCCGGCCGTTCCGAAGTGCATTCGGAGCTGGCCTATGCGCACCTGGAAAGCGAGCAGGCAGATACCGCCATCAACGTGCTCACCCAGTGGCAGAAGCAGGAACCGGCCTGGCGCTGGGCCAACGGGGCGCGCGCGCCCTATGCGAACTGGCCGCGTTACGAGGCCGACCTCAACCTGGCGATGATCCGCGCCTACAGCGGCGACCTGCCCACCGCGCAGCGTGAGCTGGAAGGCATGGTGGCGATTGCGCCGGCCAACGGCGGCACCCAGTCGTCGCTGGGCAACATCTACATGATGCGTGGCTGGCCGCGAAAGGCGCTGGAGCGCTACAGCATGGCCAACACGCTGGACCCGCGCGACGTCTCGGCGCGCCTGGGCCAGTACGACGCCTACGTGGAACTGCAGCGCGACGACCTGGCCCGGCCGATCCACGACACCCTGCTGGAGCGCTACCCGAACCAGCCGTCCGTGCAGCGCATGGACCGCAGCTGGAAGGCGCACCGCGGCTGGCAGCTGCATGCCTACGCCGAAGGCGGCCGCAGCGAGGGCGGCGGTGGCACCTCGCCGCTGGGCAATGACGACGGCCGCTATGGCGTGGAAGTGCAGTCGCCGGTGATCGACGACCGCTGGCGCGTGGTCGGCTTTGCCGACCGCCGCAGCGTGGATTTCCAGGAACAGACCATCCGCCCGCTGTGGGTGGGACTGGGTACCCGCTACCGCTTCGGCCGCGCCGATGCCGAAGCATTCGTGTACCGCGCCAATGATGATGTCGGCGAGACCGGGCTGAGCGCGGGCTTCGGCTGGCAGTTCAGCGACACCTGGCATGCCGGGGTCACTGCCGCACGCAATGCGGCCGATGCCTCGCTGCAGGCGCGCGTGTCGGGTATCACCGCCGACAGCGTGGCGCTGGCGGTGGACTACCGGCGCAACGAGCTGACCCACTGGAGCGCCGGGCTCAGCCAGTTCCGCTACGACGACGGCAACCGCCGCGACACCTTCACCACCGGTATCGAGCAGCGCCTGCTGACCCGTCCCACCCTGCTGCTGGACGGCCTGGGCACGCTGTATGCCAGCCGTGGCAGCCGCGATGACGTGCCCTACTTCAACCCGAGCGAAGACCGTTCGGCGGAGATCGGCCTGCGCGTGGACCAGCAGCTGTGGCGCCACTACGAACGCCACTTCCGCCACCGCCTGACGGTGTCGCTGGGCAACTACTGGCAGCAGGGCTTCGGCAGTGCGCTGGTGCCTTCGGCCGAATACCGCCACGAGTGGCAGCTGGCCGATGGCCGGATCTTCGAATACGGAATCAGCTGGTCGCGCCCGGTCTACGACGGCAACCGCGAACGCCATATCGGCCTTGACGCCGGCCTGCGCTGGGGACAATGAGATGCGACACATGGACTTGAAGCGCTTCACCACCTGGCTGCTGCTGGCCCTACTCGCCGTGTGCGGCAATGCCTTCGCGGTCGCACCGCCGGAACCGGATTCGGCCGAAAACGGCCTGCTGGTGCTCAGCTACCACGACATCCGCGACGACGTGGCCACCAAGGGCGACCCGGACGCCTATGCGGTGAGCACGCAGAACTTCGCCGCGCACCTGGACTGGCTCTCGGCGCATGGTTACCACCCGGTATCGTTGTCGCAGCTGATCGCGGCCTCGCAGGGTGGCGCGCCGCTGCCGCCCAAGCCGGTGCTGCTGACCTTCGATGACGGCCTGCGCAGCGTGTACAGCAAGGTGTTCCCGCTGCTGCGCGCCTACAACTACCCGGCGCTGGTGGCGGTGATCACCGACTACGTGGACATGCCGGCCGGGCGCAAGATCGACTACGGCTACCGCCCCTTCACCCAGGACGACTTCCTCACCTGGGCGCAGATCCGCGAAATGCAGCGCAGCGGCCTGGTCGAACTGGCCAGCCACACCGACAACCTGCACCACGGCGTGCAGTCCAACCCGCAGGGCAATTCGACCCCGGCGGTGATCACCCGTACCTACGACCCGGCCACGCACACCTACGAAACCGAAGCGCAGTACCAGGCGCGGCTGCGCGCCGACCTGGGGCTGAGCGTGAAGCGCATCCAGGACAACGTGGGCGTGAGCCCGAAGGCGATCGTGTGGCCGTACGCGGCCTACAACGCCATGAGCAACCGCATTGCCGAAGAACTGGGAATGCCGGTGTCGTTCGACCTGGAAGGCCGCAGCACCCCGGTCACCCGCGACCTGCACGGCCTGGCGCGCTTGCTGGTGACCGGCAACCCGCCGGTGACCCAGCTGGCCTATGAACTGCGCCGCGACATCGAGCGCGACGGCATGCGCGCCCTGCAGATCGACCTGGACGCGGTGTACGACACCGACCCGGTGCAGCAGGCGAAAAACCTGGACGCGCTGATCGACCGGGTCAAGAAGGTCGGCCCGACCCATGTGTTCCTGCAGGCCTTCGCCGACCCGGACGGCAATGGCTCGGCCGACGCGCTGTACTTCCCGAACCGGCACCTGCCGATGCGCGCGGACCTGTTCAACCGCGTGGCCTGGCAGCTCAAGACCCGCGCCGGGGTGAAGGTGTATGCGTGGCTGCCGGTGCTGGGCTTCGAACTGAAGGACCCGAAGATCCGCAGCGCGCTGGCGATCGAGAGCCCGGAAAGCGACGGCATCTTCCGCCTGGACTTCACCAACCCGAAGGTGCGTCACATCATCGACGACATCTACGAAGACCTGGCGATCAACTCGTACTTCGAGGGCCTGCTGTTCCACGACGACGCCTACCTGCGCGACACCGAGCTGGCCAACCTGCCGCAGGAAGGCAGCGACGGCGCGCGCACCCAGTCGCTGATCGACTTCACCCTGGAGCTGCGCAACGCCGCGCAGCGCTGGCGCCCGAAGCTGGCCACGGTGCGCAACCTGTACGCGCAGCCGGTGCTGCAGCCGCAGAGCGCGAGCTGGTTCGCGCAGCGCCTGGACCTGTTCAACAAGGCGTATGACCACACCGCGTTGATGGCGATGCCGTGGATGGAAGGCAGCCGCAACCCGGAGAAGTGGCTGGACCGGCTGGTGGTGGCCGTGCGTGAGCACGACCCGCAGCTGTCGCAGACGATGTTCGAACTGCAGACGGTGGACTGGCGCACGCAGAAGCCGATTCCCGGCGACCGCCTGCGCGCGCAGATCCGTCGCCTGCAGGCGCAGGGCGTGCGCCATTTCGCCTGGTACCCGGACGACTTCATTGCCGGCCGGCCCTCCACCCAGGACGCGCGCGCCGCGATGTCGGCGCGCACATTCCCGTACGAGGAAAAGTGAGGCCGCCATGCATCCGTTCCTTTACGCACTGTTCCAGTTCGCCTTCTTCTACCCGATGGTGATGGCGTTCTTCTGGATGTCCGGCGGGCTGTATTATTTCTTCCGGCGCGAACGCAAGGCGCGCCTGCGCGACGACCCGCCGCCGATGAAGGAGTACCCGTTCGCCTCGATCCTGATTCCGTGCCACAACGAAGCGGACAACCTGGCCGACACGCTGGGCGCGGCGCTGGCGCAGAACTACCCGGACTTCGAAGTCATCGCCATCAACGATGGCAGCCGCGACGACACCGGTGCGCGACTGGACGCGATGGCCGCGCAGCACCCGCGCCTGCGCGTGGTGCACCTGGACCGCAACCTGGGCAAGGCCAATGCGCTGCGCATGGGTGCCCTCGCCGCCCGTTCGGAGTACCTGGTGTGCATCGACGGCGACGCGATGCTGGAAGAGCACGCCACCCACTGGATGGTCTGGCACCTGACCTCGGGACCGCGCGTGGGCGCGGTGACCGGCAACCCGCGCATCCGCAACCGCTCCACCCTGCTGGGCCGGCTGCAGGTGGCCGAGTTCTCCTCGATCATCGGCATGATCAAGCGCGCGCAGCGCGTGTACGGGCGCATTTTCACCATTTCCGGGGTGATCGCGGGCTTCCGCCGCACGGCGCTGCACCGCATCGGCTACTGGTCCGATGACATGATCACCGAGGACATCGACATCAGCTGGCGGTTGCAGCTGGACCATTGGGACATCCGTTACGAGCCCAATGCGCTGTGTTTCATCCTGATGCCGGAAACGCTGAAGGGGCTGTGGCGGCAGCGCCTGCGGTGGGCACAGGGCGGTGTGGAAGTGCTGCTGCGGCATGGTCGTTCGCTGTTCGACTGGCGCAAGCGGCGGATGTGGGGGGTGTTGCTGGAGTATGTGTTCAGCGTGCTGTGGGCCTACACGATGCTGACGATCATCGTGCTGTGGGCGCTGGGCAAGTTCATGCCGCTGCCGCAGGAGCTGTACATCGCCACCCTGCTGCCGCAATGGCATGGCGTGATCCTGGCGCTGGTCTGCCTGCTGCAGTTCGCCAGCAGCCTGATCATCGACCGGCGCTATGAAACGCATATTGGCCGTAACTACTTCTGGGTGATCTGGTACCCCATGGCGTACTGGCTCATCAGCCTGTTCACGACCCTGGTGGCCCTGCCCAAGACGCTGTTGAAGCGTCGTGGCAAGCGGGCGATCTGGGTCAGTCCTGACCGGGGTATCCGATGAACGCCGCCAAGCCGAACCGCCGTTACGACTCCCGCCTGATCCGCAAGACGCGCCAGCAGCCGCGGCTGCAGCGCACGGCGTGGGGGTTTGTCACCATTGCCTTCTGGGGTTTCTACTTCTACCTGTGGGCGCCGTTGATCACCGCGCTGTCGTGGTTGCTGGGCGGTCGGTTGGCGTTCCTGCAGCTGTATGAGTACAAGCAGAAGGTGGACCCGTTCCTGGTCATCGCACTACCGGTGATGCTGGTGTGCTGCTCGCTGTTGTTGATCACCTGGGCCGAGTACAACCGCATGCGCTTCGCCGGCAAGGACCGGCGCAACCCGCGCCAGGACGTGTCGCTGGAAGAGATCGCGCACAACCTGGGGGCGACCCCGGCGCTGGCGCAGCAGCTCTCCAACGGGAAGTCGGTGACGTTGCATATGGATGACCAGGCGCGGCCGATCGGGTTGACCGAGCAGAGGCTGGGGTGATGTGAAATACCCTTCACATCGCTGACCCCGCCGAGGCGTACGCTCCGCCTCGGAGACATCCCGCACATTCATTTGTGAGGGGATACGACATGTCGACTTTCGATACGGTGGTTCAGCAGATCGCCCGGGCCACCGGCCTTGGCGCGGGGGCAGAGCAGTTCATCAAGGTGTTGGCCGGCTATATCTTCAACAAGGCCGGCGGCGTTTCAGGGCTGTTGCAGAAGTTCGAGAACGCCGGGTTAGGGGATATCGCCAAATCCTGGACGGCCGGCAACGGCACCCCGCGTTCCATTGACGCCGGCCAGATCCGCAGCGTTCTCGGCAACGAGGCGCTGGAAGAAATCGGAAACAAGGCCCACGTGAAACCCGGACTGGTTGCCGCACACGCGGCATCTGCACTGCCGGTGCTGATCCGCACCCTCACTTCTGGCGGCGCCCTGCCCTCGAGCATGCCGGCCAGCTTCGCCACCCTGGTCAATCCGGCCCCGCGCCGGAAAAAGCCGTTCCACCTCTGGCGCTGGCTGCTGCCCTTGCTCGCCCTGCTCGCCCTGGCCTACTGCGGCTGGCAGAAACGCAACGTGCTTACGCCTCCGCCGGTGGCTACGCCGACGGCTACGCTTGCGCCTGCCGTGACCGTGCCCTCTCTGTCGTTCAAGAATACGGGCGGCAAGATCGATCTGGGTGGCGTGGTGCGAACGGCCGCTGAGAAGGCCGGTGCCATCGGCGCCTTCGCCGGGGTATACGGGCAAAAGAACGTGAATGCCAACGTGGCCGTCAATCCAGACGTCTCGCCAGCGACGTGGATGGATTCGCTCAAGGCGGTCGCTACTGCGCCGGTAGCGAAGACCGATGGCCTCGCGTTCAAATTCACCGGCGACACGCTCGATCTGGACACCTCCAAACTGCCCACCGCAGAGGCCCGCGAGGAGCTCAGTAAGCTGTTCCAGAACCGCTTCAGCGACGTAGAGATCAAGGGCCTGTACCAGCCCGGCCTGGAGGCGCTGGGCGAACTTCGAGCGGGGTTTGGCGCGCAGGACCTGACCAACGCGCTGAACCAGACCGACATCACCTTCGATAACAATTCGGATGTCGTTTCAACCAGCAGCCTGGCTGTCGTTGCCGAAGCGGCAAAGGCGATCAAGTCCGCGCCCGCCGGCATGAAGATCGATATCGGCGGATACACCGACAGCAACGGCTCGGACGCCGCCAATCTGGCGCTGAGCGAACGACGTGCCAAGGCAGTGATGAAAGCGCTGATCGACAAGGGCGTGCCTGCGGGTCAGCTGAAGGCCACCGGACACGGCGAAAGTGACCCCATCGCCAGTAACAACACCGAAGCAGGGCGTGCCGCCAACCGGCGGACCCTCTACACGGTGTACTGAACGGGCAGGCAGGTGTGGCGGCTCAGCGCCGCACCTGCCCCTGCCCCCGCACCACGAACCGTTCCACCGTGAGCGCTTCCAGCCCCATCGGGCCGTAGGCGTGCAGGCGTGTGGTCGAGATGCCGATTTCCGCGCCAAGGCCGAGCTCGCCGCCGTCGGAAAACCGCGAGGACGCGTTGACCATCACTACCGCCGAGCGCAGCGCCTGCACGAAGCGTTCGGCGGCGTGCGCATCTTCGGTGACGATCACTTCGGTGTGGTCGGAGCTGTACTGCTGGATGTGGGCCAGCGCCTGCTCCAGGTCATCGACTACGCGTACAGCGAGGATCAGGTCCAGGTATTCGGCGGCGTAGTCGTCGTCGGTCGCTGGCGTGGCGTCGGGCAGCCACTGCCGTGCGCGCTCGTCGGCGCGCAGTTCGACGTCGCGTTCGCGCAGCGCGCCTGCCGCCTGCGGCAGGAACGTGGCGGCGATGTCGGTGTGCACCAGCAGCGTCTCCAGCGAATTGCAGGCGGAAGGCCGGCTGGTCTTGCCGTCCACCAGCAGGGTGACGGCCTTGTCCAGATCGGCAGCGCGGTCCACGTACAGGTGGCAGACGCCCTTGTAGTGTTTGATCACCGGAACGCGCGCGTGTTCGGCGACGAAACGTATCAGCCCTTCCCCGCCGCGCGGAATGGCCAGGTCGACCAGGTCGCTGAGCTGCAGCAGGGCCAGCATGGTCTCGCGGCGCAGGTCTTCGACCAGGGTCAACGCGGCGTCGGGCACACCGGCGTCGCGCAGCGCGCGCTTGAGCGAATGCGCAATGGCGGTATTGGAGTGGATGGCTTCGGACCCGCCGCGCAGGATCACCGCGTTGCCGGCCTTGATGCAGAGTGCGGCGGCGTCGGCGGTCACGTTCGGGCGTGCTTCGTAGATCATCGCGATCACACCGAGCGGCACGCGCACCTTCTGCACGCGGATCCCGTTGGGGCGGATGTCGTCGCGGGTGACGGTGCCGACCGGGTCGGGAAGCGTGGCGACCTCGCGCAACGCGGCGCTGACCGCGGCCAAGCGGGCCGGGTTGAGCGCGAGGCGGTCGAGCATGGCGGTGCCGGTGCCTTTTTCGCGCGCGGCGGCCAGATCGCGCGCGTTGGCGGCGAGGATGACGTCTGCGTCGGCATCCAAGGCATCAGCCATGCCGAGCAGGAGTGCCGTTTTCGCCTCGGAAGAAAGTTGCGCAAGGACCTGCGCGGCGGCGCGGCAGTGTTGGGCTTGTTCGCGGATGTCCATGTGGGGTCCCTTGTTCACACCAGCACCAGGTCATCCCGGTGGATCACGTTGCCACCGTAGTTGTACCCCAGCACGCTTTCGATGTCGCGCGAATGGCGGCCGGCCACGCGGCGGATGTCGCTGGCCGAATACTGGCTGACGCCGCGCGCCAACGTGACCTCGCCGTTGGCACCGCGCACGCGCACCTGCACCATGTCGCCGCGGCGGAACTCGCCTTCGGCACCGGTCACGCCACCGGGCAGCAACGAGGCGCCCTTGTCGCGCAACGCGACGGCCGCACCTTCATCCACCAAAATCGCGCCCGCCTCCAGCGGTGCATGCCGCAGCCAGTACTTGCGCGCGGCATCGCGGGTTTGCCCGGCATGGATGCGGGTACCAAACAGACGGCCCTGCGCAAGCGCGCGCACCACGTCGCCATCGCGGCCGTTGAACAGGCACGTATCGATGCCCACCCGCCCGGCCTTGGCCGCCGCTTCGAGTTTGGTGTGCATGCCGCCCGTACCGGCACCACTGCCGGCGCCGCCGGCCATGGCCAGCACCTCGAGGCTGAGCTCGGGCACGTCGTGGATCGGCTGCGCCTGCGGATCGCGACGCGGGTCGGCGCTGTACAGGCCGTCGATGTCGGTGGCGATGAACAGGATGTCCGCGTCGATCAGCGCGGCCACGGTGGCGGCCAGATTGTCGTTGTCGCCGAGCTTGAGCTCATCCACGGACACGGTGTCGTTCTCGTTCACCACTGGCAACGCGCCCAGCCGCAGCAGCTCGTTGAGCGTGGCGCGCGCGTTGAGGTAACGGCGGCGGTTGCGCAGGTCGTCGTGGGTCAGCAGTACCTGCGCCACCGGGCGCTCGAAGAAACGCTGCCACAGGCCGATCAGCTGCGCCTGCCCGAGCGCGGCCAGTGCTTGCCGTGCGGCCATCGCCGCACCGGCTTCAATCGCGCGCGGCACGATCGCGCGGCCGGCGGCAACGGCACCGGAGGAGACGATCACCACCTCACGCCCGGCCAGCACATGGGCCGACACGAACTGGGCCAGGCCCAGCGCATGGCGCGGCGACAGCCCGCCGCCGTCGGCCGCCAGCAGGCTGCTGCCAACCTTTAGCACGGCACGTTTCCAGTGCGGCAACGGCTGTTCGGGGAACGGGGACTGCACGCGGGTGGCGGTCATCGCGGGGAGTGCCTCAGCGGGTGGACCATTCGTGGACGGTGGCGGTGGCGCTGCCGAGCACCAGCAGCGGATCGGCGTCGACGATGGCCTGCGCTGCGGCGCGGTCGGCGACGTTGTGCAGCACGTACGCACCACCGGTCTTGTCGGTGAAGCCACCGGTGATCAGCAGCTGGTCGTTGGCGCGGACCTCGTCGAGGAAGCGCACGTGTTCGGCGGCAGCGTGGTCGGTGAAGTTGGCGGTGCGGGTGACCAGTACGAGATAGCAGATCTTCATGGGGAGTCCGTGTGCAGGGAGATCGACACATGCGAAAACGGCGGCCATTGGCCGCCGTTCCCGGTTACACCAGCGCCGCCCAGCGGGTGCGCAGTTCGTCCAGCCGCAGGTCGGCGGCCGCGCCGGGCGACACGCGCGCGGCCAGGCTGCCTTCGGGGGTGCGCCCCTGCCCTGCAGTGTCCGAGGCGGCCGCTGCGGCCTTGTAGGCCTCGCGGAACGGCACGCCGGCCACGGCCGCTTCCACCGCGACGTCGGTGGCGTACATGCCCGAGTCGATGGCCGCGCGCAGCTTGTCTTCGCGCCATTCCAGGTTGGCCAGCAGTGCCGGCAGCAGTTCCAGCGCGGCCAGTCCACGGCCGAAGCCGTGGAAGATGGCGCCCTTGCTGCCCTGCAGGTCACGGTGGTACCCCGACGGCAGCGACAGCAGCTGTTCGATCTCGGTACGTGCGGCCGCCACGCTGGCGTGGGTGGCGCGCATCAGTTCGATCACGTCCGGGTTGCGCTTGTTCGGCATGATCGAGCTGCCGGTGGTGTACTGCGCCGGCAGCGCGACGAAGCTGTACTCGCCGCTGGTGAACAGCGACAGGTCCCAGGCCAGCCGACGCAGGTCGAGGGTGGCCCCGCCCAGTGCTTCCAGCGCGGCCAGTTCGAACTTGCCGCGCGAGAGCTGCGCGTAGATCGGCGAGATCTGCATGCGCGCGAAGCCCAGCGCGTGGGTGGTGTGGGCACGGTCCAGCGGCAGGTTCACGCCGTAGCCAGCGGCAGTGCCGAGCGGGTTGGCATCGACCAGCGCGAAGGTGTCGTGCGCACGCACCGCGTTGTCGATGAAGGCCTCGGCCCAGCCGGCCCACCACATGCCTGCCGAGGACACCACGGCGCGCTGGATATGGGTGTAACCCGGCACCGGCAGGTGCTGTTCGGCCTCGGCACGGTCCAGCGCGACCTTGGCCACTTCGCGGCTCAGGGCGGACACCTGCAGCAGCTTGTCCTTCAGCCACAACCGGGTGGCCACCAGGATCTGGTCGTTGCGGCTGCGGCCGGTGTGGATCTTGCGGCCGGCATCGCCGAGGCGCTCGGTGAGGCGCGCTTCGATCGCCGAATGGCAGTCTTCGAAGCGCTCGTCAAGCACGAACGCGCCGCTGCGGAAATCATCGGCCAGCACGTCCAGCTCGCGCTGCAGTGCTTCGCGCTCGGGGCCGTCGAGGATGCCGATGTTCTCCAGGCCCTGCGCGTGCGCCTTGCTGGCCTGCACATCGTAGAGGAAGAACTCGCGGTCGAGGATGACGTCATCGCCGGCCAGGAAGGTCTGGATCTTTGCGTCTACCGCGACGCCGGGCTTCTGCCACAGAAGGTCAGCCATGGGGTGCTCCAATCAATGCGGAATCGAGGTCAGTTCGTCCAGGCCCAGGGCCAGGTTGAGGTTCTGCATGGCCTGGGTGGCCGCGCCCTTGAGCAGGTTGTCCAGGGTCGCCACCACCACCACGCGCTTGCCGCCCGGGGCCACGGTGAAGCCACCGATCTGCACGCCATGGCGGCCGGCAATGCGGCTGACCCACGGCGCTTCGTCGATCACTTCGACCAGCGCCTCGTCGGCGTAGAAGCGGCGGTAGGCGTCCACGATCTGCTCGCGGGTCATCTGCTGCTGCAGCCACAGGTTGACGGTCATGGTGATGCCACGGAAATGCGGCGCCACGTGCGGCATGAACTCCACCGGCACGCGCAGGTGCGCGCTTACTTCGCGTTCGTGCACGTGATTGGTGAGCGCATACGGCATCAGGTTGTCGCGCAGCAGCTCGGGGTTGTTCTTGTCCGACGGGGTGGTACCGGCGCCGGAATAGCCGGACACGCCGAAGCACTGCGGCGGACCGGCCAGCTGGTCGAGCAGCGGGCTGATCGCCAGCTGCATCGCAGTGGCGTAGCAGCCCGGGTTGCTGATGTGCTTCTGGCCGGTGTAGTCGCCCCGGGTCAGTTCGGGCAGGCCGTAGTACCAGCTGCCTTCGAAACGATGGTCGGCCGAAAGATCGACGATCACCGTATCCGGGCGCGCGGCGTCCAGCGCGGTGATGAATGGCGCAGAGAGGTCGTTGGGCAGCGCCAGGATCACCGCGTCCATGCCCTTGCCGGCAACGGCGTCCGCGTCGAGGTTTTCGAACAGCAGGTCGCCGGTGATTTCAGGGTAATGCGCGGCAACCGGCTGCCCGGCCAGCTCACGCGAGGACACGAAGCCCAGCTGCAGCCGTGGGTGCGCGGCGATCAGCTTGACCAGCTCGGCGCCGGTATGGCCACGGGCGCCGACGATGCCGACAGTGAAGGTCTTGGTGCTCATGCGCTCAGCCCTCCAGGCTCGGTTTACGCGCGGCGCAGTGGTCCACGTAGCTGCGGATGCGCTCGAAGCCGTCGGCGCCGAACCAGAACACCTTCCAGTGGTCCTGCTTGTAGCAGCCGTCGGACTCGGCGTAGTAGAAATGGTTGATCGGGTTGCCGTGGCGCGAACGCCAGAACAGCTGCGGGGTTTCGTCAAGCATCACGTTCCACACGGCGCGGCCGAGGCCTTCGCCCTGCGCGTCGTCGAGCACGGCGAACTTGTCCAGGTACACGCCTTCGGCCTCATCGGTGAGGATCACCGCCGCGCGGTAGTTCTCGCTGACGTAGGCGCGCAGCAGCTTGGTCTTCTCGAAGTAGTCCGGCACCAGGACACGGCCGAAGCTGGATTCGATCAGGCCCTTCAGGCGCGGCAGGTCCAGCTCGCTCCAGCTCGTCGCGCGCAGCACCTTCTCGCCCCGGCGCACCAGCGTGCCCGAGCCCTTGTGGGTGAACAGTTCCTTGGCCAGGTCGGCCGGGCGCGTGATCGACACCGACGACTCCAGCGGCAGCCGGTCCAGCAGGTCCTTGATCTGTTCGATCTTGACCCGCATGCCGCCATGGATCCACGGCTGCTGCATCAGCTGGTCGTATTCGGTGGAGAGGTTGATCGAGTCGATCACCGTGCCCTCTTCGTCGAGCAGGCCGCCGGTACCGGTGAGGAAGATGATCTTGTACGGCTGCAGTTCCTGCACCAGCTCGTTGGCGGCAAAGTCGGCGTTGACGTTGAGGATCTGCCCGCAGCGGGTTTCGCCCAGGCTGGTGATGACCGGAATGGAGCCGGCGCGCAGGCTGGCTTCGATCGGGGCCAGGTTGACCTTCTTCACTTCGCCGACCAGGCCGTAGGTGGCCTGGTCCAGGTACTCGGCTTCGAACACGCCGCCGGTGATCGAGGTCGCACGCGCACCGTTCTGCTGCAGCGCTTCGACCAGCTGCAGGTTGGAGGCCTGGAACACCCGGCGCACGATCGCCAGGCCTTCCGGCGAGGTCACGCGCAGGCCGTTGACGGTCTGCTTGACGATGCCTGCCGCCGACAGCTCGGCGTCCAGCTGCGGGCCCGCGCCATGCAGCACGATCGGGGTGAGCCCGACTTCCTGCAGGAACGACAGCGACGAGGTCAGCGCCTCGAGATCGTCGCGCAGCACGGCGCCGCCGACCTTGACCACGGCGAAGCGCTTGGCGTCCACCTGCGAGAAGCGCTTGAGGTACTGGCTGATCTCCTTCGCGCTGGCCATGCTGGAAAGCAGGCGCACGATGGTCTGGCGGGTCTGGCGGTGGGGCTGGAGGGAAGAAGGCATTTCGGTTTCGTCACAGGCGGCCGCAGCCGCGATGGAAGGTCCGTCAGTGGGGGGCCACGACGGCGTCATTCGGTCAGGCGCCGGCGCTGATGATGCGGTGCACGGCGTCGGTGTAGCGCTGCAGCTGCTCCAGCGTCACGAACTCGTCGGCGGTGTGGGCCTGGGCGATGTCGCCCGGGCCGTACACCAGGGTGGTGTAGCCGCCGGCCGAGAACAGCGAGGCTTCGGTCCAGAAGTCCACCGCGTTGCCGATCGGCAGGTCCAGCGCGTCGGCCACGTCGCGCGCGGCGAGGCGGCGGTTTTCGGCTTCGGCGATGTCCCCGGCCGGCAGGCTGGGGCCACGGAAGGTTTCGGTGAAGCTGGCCGCAGCCGGTTCGGCGAGCCCGGCAAAGGTCGCCAGCAGCGCGTCGATATCCATCGACGGCAGCGGACGGAACCCGAAGCGCATTTCGGCAGCCGGGGCGATCATGTTGGCCTTGATGCCCCCTTCGACCCGGCCGATGTTGAAGCGCAGCCCGGTCAGCCCGCCGAAGCGCGCGTGGGCCAGCGATTCCACATGGTCCAGCGCGCGGTTGCCCCAGCGCATGGCCTGGTGCAACGCGCTGGCGGCGGCGTCCTGCTTGCCCGACGCGTGCCCTGCCCGGCCGGCGAAGTGCATCAGCACCGAACTGATGCCCCGGTGCGCGAGCACCGCTTCGCTCATGGTCGGTTCGGCCACCAGCACGGCCTCGTACGGGATGCCCCGGGCGAGGAAGGCGGCGATGCAGCGCGGGTCGTTGGCTTCTTCGTCGCTGGAGAACAGGAACGCGGCATCGCCATCGCTGGCATTGGCCGCGGCCACCAGTGCGGCGGCCGCGCCCTTGATGTCGCACACGCCCAACCCGATCACCCGGTCATCGGAGCGCCGCATGACATGCGGGTCGGCGCTCCAGTGCGGGGAATCGGGCACGGTGTCCAGGTGCACGTTGAACAGGTACCTGGGCGTACCGCGCACCGCATACAGGCTGACCGCGCCATCGCCATGGTCGATCACCTCCACGTTGAACCCGGGCAGGTTCGCGCGCAGGTAATCGAAGATGCCACCGGTGGTGATCGCACGCGGCGGGTTGCGGGTGTCGAACGACACCAGCGCCTGCAGGTGGGTGAGCGTTTGTTCGATCATCTCAGCGGTTTACCTGGGCATACAACGTCGAGCTCATGCCGAACAGCTTGATGAAGCCTTCGGCTTCTTCCACGCCCCAGTCGGCCGACTGCGCGTAGGTGGCACCCTTGGTGTTGAGCAGGTGCGGCGACTTCACCGCCACCGCGTCGACGCGGCCGCCACGGGTTTCCAGCACCACTTCGCCGTTGACCTTGGCCTGCGAGGACTTCAGGAACGCTTCGATGTCGGTCTTCAGCGGGTCGTGGTAGAAGCCTTCGTACACCAGCTCCACCCACTTGCGCGCCACGTCGGGCTTGAAGCGGTTCTGCTGCTTGGTCAGCACGGCGTCTTCCAGCGCGCGGTGCGCGGTCAGCAGCGAGACCAGGCCCGGCGCTTCGAACACGATGCGGCCCTTCAGGCCGATCACGGTGTCGCCGGTGTAGACGCCACGGCCCACGCCGTACGGCGCGAACAGCTTGTTGAGCTGGGCCAGGATCTGCTCGCCCGGCAGCGCCTGGCCGTTCAGTTCAACCGCTTCGCCTTCGACGAACTTCAGGGTGACGTTGAGCGCCGCTTCCGGCCACTCGCTGCGCGGTGCGCACCAGCCACGGGCGCCTTCGCCCGGGGCTTCCCAACGGTCGATCTCGCCGCCGGACATGGTCAGGCCGAGCAGGTTTTCGTTGATGGTGTAGGCCTGCTGCTTGGCGCGCACGCCGAAGCCGCGCTCTTCCAGGTACTTCTGCTCGTAGGCGCGGGTCTGGGTGTGTTCCTTCTGGATTTCACGGATCGGCGCGACGATCTGGTAGTCGCCCAGCGCCTTCACCGCCAGGTCGAAGCGGACCTGGTCGTTGCCCATGCCGGTGCAGCCGTGGGCGATGATGTTGGTGCCCAGTTCGGCGGCGCGCTTGAGCGCGGCGTCGACGATCAGGTAACGATCGGAAACCAGCAGCGGGTACTGGCCCTGGTAGCCTTCGCCGGCCCATACGAACGGCTTGACGAAGCCGGCCCAGATGGCCGGGCCGCCGTTGACGGTGACGTGGCTGGACACGCCCAGCTCGGCGGCGCGCTTTTCGATGAAATCGCGCTCTTCGTCATCCACGCCGCCGGTGTCGGCGAACACGGTGTGCACGTTGTAGCCGCGCTCCTGCAAGTAGGGCACGCAGAAGCTGGTGTCGAGTCCGCCGGAGAAAGCCAGGACGATGTCTTTGTTGGTGGTCATGGGGGTGTGGCTCTAATGGATGGAATGTGGGATTGCGTGGGCCGGCCAACGGCCGGCGCTACCGGGTAGTGCCGGGCTCTGCCCGGCACCCGTTGAAATCAGCGGCCGGCTACGGCAGCCATGATGGCCTTCTGCACGTGCAGGCGGTTTTCGGCTTCGTTGATCGCGATGCACTGCGGCGAGTCCATCACCGCGTCGGTGGCCTTGACGTTGCGGCGCAGCGGCAGGCAGTGGCTGAACACACCGTTGTTGGTCAGCGCCATCTTTTCTTCGTCGACGATGAAGTGCTTGTACTGGTCGCGAATGGGCTTCTCCGGTTCCCAGTTGCCGAAGAACGGCAGCGCGCCCCAGCTCTTGGCATAGACCACGTCGGCGCCGCTGTAGGCGCTTGCGATGTCGTGGCTGATCTTCAGCGAACCGCCGTTCTCGGCCACGTTCTGCTCGGCCCAGCCCATGTAGCGGTCGTCGAGGATGTAGTCGGCGGTCGGGCACAGCAGGGTCACGTCCATGCCCATGCGGGTGGCGATGGTCAGCGCCGAGTTGGCCACGGCGGTGTTCAGCGGCTTGGGGTGGTAGGTCCAGGTCAGCACGTACTTCTTGCCGCGCAGGTCCTGGGTACCGAAATGTTCCTGCAGCGCCATCACGTGGGCCAGTTCCTGGCACGGGTGGGTGATGGTTTCCATGTTGATCACCGGCACCGGCGAGTACTTGGCGAAGCTGTTGAGCACGATGTCCTGGCGGTCGTAGGCCCAGTCCACGAACTTGGGGAAGGCGCGCACGGCGATGATGTCGCAGTAGCGGCCCAGCACCTTGGCCACTTCGGCGATGTGCTCTTCGGTGTCGCCGTCCATCACGGTGCCCAGGTTGAACTCGATCGGCCACGCGTCCTTGCCCGGCTGCAGCACCACCGCGTGCGCGCCCAGCTGGAACGCGCCCAGCTCGAAGCTGGTGCGGGTGCGCATGGACGGGTTGAAGAACACCAGGGCAATGGACTTGCCCTTGAGCTGATCGCCCAGCTTGTTGCGCTTGAACAATGCGGCCTGGGTCAGCAGGGCATCGAGTTCGGGGCGGCTCCAGTCCTGGGTGTTCAGGAAGTGCTTCAGGGACATCGGGTGATCCTTTGAGGCGGGCGTTTAGAGGAAAGGGATGGAAAAAACGTACAGATGAAACTTTTCAGAACGTAGAAACGAAAAAACCCAGCCGGGAGGCTGGGTTTTCCGAACAGACAGCACGAAGCTCCGGTTACCCAGCGAAAATGTGGGGTTCCGGTCGGCGGGCACGCGACGTCATGCCCGTAGCCATACGGGCGGCGCTGGTGTCGTGCTGGAAGTCGGTGAGTTTCATGGCCGCCCATCTTTGCATGCGTGGGGGGTGGGTGCAATACCCGGGGTCACGGATTGGCGGCGCTGGCCTGCTCGGGGCCGACCCACGGGGTGATGGACACCCGGATCTTGAGCCGGTTGCCGGGGTCTTCGGGCAGCCGCGAGCGGTACTTGGTGCCCTTGTAGACGTAATCGACGTCATAGGCGATCGGCCGGCGGAACTCGCGCCCGACCGGGATGATACGGCAGTCGCGGGTCAGCAGCGGGCCGGTGTTGCTGGCCGGGGCCTCGGCCACGGGGGCCATCCCTTCCTCGACGCTGCCGTCTTCACGCTTGAAGATCGAGCGGACCGAATCCATGAAGCGGCCGAAGCGGCCCTTCTCTTCCTGCGGCTCTTCGCCGGTGACGTTGACCGGGGCCAGGGTCCGGGTCGAGACCGGCTCGCAGTGTTCTTCGGTGCGGGTGGCCCGCAGGGTCTGGAACACCGGTTCCACGTTGAGCACCTGCGCGTAGTCGAACTTGACGTTCTCCACGATCACCACCCGGTTACGGACCTCGGCTTCCTGGGCGCACGCCACGGAGGCGGCGCTACCCAACAGGCAGGTCAGGGTCAGCAACGAAGCGGATTTCATTGGCAACAGGATTGGGGACAAGGGGGATAGTGTAGGCAGTGACAGGCACAAGGGGCTGAACATTACCCGTCCGCGACGCATCTGCCCATCCCGGAGGGACCGATTCCGACCCGGGCGCGGGGCCGGGCCGCCGCAGGCGGCCGATGTGATCTAAAATCGAAGGCTTGCCCCCTACTCCCCCCGGCCCTACGCCCCCATGACCCTGCGCCTGCACAACAACCTGACACGCCAGCTCGAACCGTTCACCCCGCTCGATCCGACCTGTCCGACCCTGTATGTGTGCGGCCCCACGGTCTACAACTACGTGCACATCGGCAACGCGCGCGGGCCGGTGGTGTTCGGGGTGCTGGCCGACCTGCTGCGGCGCCGCTTCGGCGGGCTGCGCTACGCCCGCAACATCACCGACGTGGACGACAAGATCAACACGGCCGCGCGCGAGCAGGCGGTGCCGATCTCGACGATCACCGACCGCTTCGCCGCGGCCTACCGGGAAGACATGGCCGCGCTGGGCGTGGTGCCGCCGGACATCGAGCCGGAAGCGACCGCGCACATCCCGCAGATCATCGCGATGATCGAGCAGCTGATCGCCACCGACCACGCCTACGCGGCCGAGGGCCACGTGCTGTTCGCGGTGGCCTCGTTCGCCGAGTACGGCAAGCTCTCCAACCGCGACCCGGAGGAAATGCTGGCCGGGGCCCGGGTGGACGTGGCGCCGTACAAGCGCGACCCGGGCGATTTCGTGCTGTGGAAGCCCTCCAGCGACGACCTGCCGGGCTGGGAGTCGCCCTGGGGCCGGGGCCGCCCGGGCTGGCACATCGAGTGCTCGGCGATGGCCGCGGCGCACCTGGGCCCGACCATCGATATCCATGCCGGCGGGGTGGACCTGCAGTTCCCGCACCATGAGAACGAGATCGCGCAGAGCGAGTGCGCGCACGGCGGGCAGACCTTCGCCCGGTTCTGGCTGCACAACGGCATGCTCAACTTCGGCGGTGCCAAGATGAGCAAGTCGATCGGAAATATTGAACGGGTCCACGACCTGGTCCGCCAGCATGCGCCGGAGGCGCTGCGCTATGCGCTGCTGTCGGCGCATTACCGGCAGCCGCTGGACTGGTCGGATGCGCTGATCGAGCAGTCGGTGCGCACGCTGGACCGGCTGTACGGCACGCTGCGCGACCTGGCCGACGTGGCCGCGACCCCGGTCATTCCGGCGGAAGTCGAGGCGGCGCTGGACGACGATCTGAACACCCCGCAGGCGCTGGCCGAGCTGGCCCGCCTGGCGGGTGAGGCGCGCCGTGCCGGGGATGCCGACAAGGCTGCACTGAAGGCGGCCCTGCTGGGCGCCGGGCAGGCGCTGGGGCTGCTGCAGCAGGACCCGGCGGCGTGGTTCGGCACCAGCGGTGGCGAGGCCGGCGACGATGCGCGGATCCAGGCGCTGATCGACGAGCGCGGCGCGGCCAAGGCGGCGCGCGATTTCGCCCGGGCCGACGCACTGCGCCGGCAGCTGGACGAGGAAGGCATCGTGCTGGAAGACACCGCGCAGGGCGTGCGCTGGTCGCGCAAACGATAAGAAGCCACCCGACCAGCGGTCGGGTGTTACACAATATCTTGAGAATGACGTGATCGACTCCCCGTTCCCGATTGAACCCACTGCTGCCGAGGCGCAGGCCGCCATTGCCGAGGAATTCGCGTTCTTCGGCGACTGGTCGGAGCGTTACCAGTACCTGATCGACCTGGGCCGCAAGCTGCCCGCCTTCCCGGAAGAGTGGAAGACGGAGGAGCACCGGCTGCTCGGCTGCCAGTCGATGGTGTGGATCGTGCCGGAAGGCAACGCCGATGCGCTGCGCTTCCACGCGATCAGCGATTCGGCGATCGTGTCGGGCCTGATCTATCTGGCGCTTCGGGTGTACTCGGGGCGTTCGGCGGCGGAGATCCTGGCCACGGAGCCGACCTACATCCAAGACATCGGGCTGTCGCGGCACCTGTCGCCGACGCGCAGCAACGGGGTGGCGGCGATGCTGGCGTTCATCCGTGAGACGGCGCAGGCGCAGTCGGCGTCGTGAGTTCGCCTGCCCCTTCGGAGCCCGCCGAAAGCGCGCTGGGCCTGCTGCGTCGTCCGGGTTTTTCGCTGCTGCTGGCGTACCGGATCCTGGCGATGCTGTCCTATCAGATCGTGGCGGTGACGGTCGGCTGGCATATCTACGAGGTCACGCGGAATCCGTTCTCGCTGGGACTGGTGGGGCTGGCGGAGGTGCTGCCGTTCTTCTGCGTGGCGCCGTTCGCGGGCTATCTGGTGGACCACCTGCCGCGTCGGAAGCTGGGCATGGTGGCGTGCAGCGGGCTGGTGCTGACGGCGGTGGTGCTGACGGCGGTGGCGGAGGGCTGGCTGCCGTTCAACGGGGTGTGGCCGATCTATGCGGCGGTGGCGATGACGGGCATGGTCCGGGCGTTCCTGTCGCCGATCTACAACGCGTTGTTTGCGCGGGTGCTGGAACGGCACCAGTTCGCGCGCGGTGCGGGGCTGGGTTCGGTGGTGTTCCAGGCGGGCATGGTGGTGGGCCCGGCACTGGGCGGGCTGCTGGTGGCCTGGGGCGGCAAGAGCCTGTCGTACGGGGTGGCGGTGGTAGCGGCGCTGGCGGCGCTGGGCTGCCTGGCGACGCTGCGGGTGTCCGAGCCGGTGCACACGGGTCCGGCGGCGCCGATCTTCAAGAGCATCGCGGAGGGCGGGCGCTTCGTGCTGGGCAACCGGATCATGGTCGGCGCGATGGCGCTGGACATGTTCTCGGTGCTGCTGGGCGGGGTGGTGGCGATGCTGCCGGCGTTCCTGCACGAGATCCTGCACCACGGTCCGGAAGGGCTGGGCATCCTGCGCGCGGCGCCGGCGCTGGGTTCGGTATGCGTGGGCCTGTGGCTGGCGCGCCGGCCGCTGCAGCGCAATGCGGGGCGGGTGCTGTTGTTCGCGGTGGCGGGGTTCGGCTTGTGCGTGATCGGGTTCGGACTGTCGCACAGCTTCTGGCTGTCGGCGGTGATCCTGCTGTTCTACGGGGCGTTCGACGGAGTGTCGGTGGTGATCCGCTCTACGATCCTGCAGTTGGCCACGCCGGAAGAAATGCGCGGGCGGGTGTCGTCGATCAACGGCATTTTCATCAGTTCGTCGAACGAACTGGGCGCGTTCTACGCGGGCACCATGGCCAAGCTGCTCGGCCTGGTCCCGGCGGTCGTACTGGGCGGGTTTGCGGTGTTGAGCGTGGCCGGCATTACTGCCTGGAAGAACCCGACCCTGCGACGGTTGAATCTGCGCGACCTGCAGTAGCGCGCGCGCCCGTGGGTTTGCAAGCAGCCTGGTAGAGCCGGGCCCTGCCCGGCTGCTGTTGGACTCAGGCGAACAGCCGCCGCCTGCGCGGTTTCCCTGGTCAGGGCCGTCGGGTGCGGGTTTGTGGGGGACGCCGTAAATACATCCATGTAGGCTCATCGCCGCATCCATGCGGCTCGTGCCCCCTCAAACCCACCCCCGCCGACCCTCCGACAGTCGATCGGTGGCCACGGGAAAGGCGCAAAAAAAACCCGGCCATGGCCGGGTTTTTCGTTTCAATCAACTGCGACCTGGGATCAGTCGCCCTGCTGCTTCTGCAGGTGTTCCCAGCGTTCCTGGGCGTCGATGGTGCGTTCGGCGGTCAGGCGCGCTTCGAGGCGGTCCAGGCCGATTTCTTCGCCGGTGTCGACGCAGTAGCCGTACTCGCCGTCTTCCAGGCGCTTGAGCGTGCTGTTGATCTTGGAGATCAGCTTGCGGTAACGATCGCGGGTGCGCAGTTCCAGCGAGTTTTCGGTCTCGCGGGTGGCGCGCTCGGCTTCGTCGCCGATGTCGCGCACTTCTTCCTGCAGGTTGGCGATGGTCTGCTTGGACTCTTCGATCAGCTCATTGCGCCAGACCAGCAGACGCTGGCGGAAGTACTCCAGCTGCAGCGGGCTCATGTACTCCTCTTCCGGGCTCGGCTTGTAGCCGGCCGGCAGGATCGGGCGGCCAGTGGCCTCGTCGGTCTTGTATTCCACCACTTTCACCTTGGTGCGCGGGGCCGGTGCGGCCGAACGGGCAGCCACGGCCACGGCGACCTTGCCAACCGGACGCGACACGGGCTTGGGAGCGGATTCGGTTTTCACGGGAGTTTTTGCAGGCGATTTCGAAACGGGCACGGGATTCTTGTTTTGCGGGGCCTTCGGGGCGGGGGCGGCCGCTACCGGCTTCGGCGCGGCGGCCGGAGCGGGAGCAGGCTTGGCCGCGGCCTTGGCCGGGACAGACTTGGCCGGGGCCGGCGATGCCGGCTTCGGTGCGGACTTCACTACGGGTGCTGCAACCGGCTTGGCAGCCGGCTTGGTGGCGGCAGGCTTGCTGGCCGGCTTGGCCGGTGCAGGCTTGGCAGCCGCCTTTTTCACCGGCGCGGACTTGGCCGCCGGTGGGGTCGTTTTCTTGGCCGTGGTCTTGCTGGCCGGTGCGGCGGCCTTTTTCACCGGGGTCTTGGCGACCGGCTTCTTGGCTGCCGCGGTCTTGGCGACGGCCTTCTTTGCGGCCGGCTTGGCAACAGGCTTCGGCGCTGCCTTCTTGACCGGCGCCTTGGCGACCGGCTTCTTGGCAACGGCCTTCTTCACCGCCTTGGCCGGCGCCTTGGCGGCCGCCTTCTTCGCAGGTGCCGGCTTGGCGGCCGGTTTTTTGGCAACAGGCTTGGCCGCCAACTTCTTTACAACGGGCTTGGCGGTTTTCTTGGCGGCCTTGACGGCCTTCTTTGCAATTTTTTTAGCAGCCACGAAACGCTCTTCCTTGGTTTCCCCGGGGCCCGGGAAAGCGGGCCTTTATAGCCTACCCGACCAGCAGCAGCAACCTCTTCACCCACTCCGTTCAGGCCTGGAGTCTGGCGGGGGTTCCCGAGCTGCGCAGTTCGGAACCTGACCCGGCGATGGCGCCGGGGCGGCCCGCCGCGCCTGCGCGCGGACGGGTCCAACACCCCATCCTGCGACAAATGCGGCCTTCATGCCAACTGCTCTAAGATTGGGGGGTGATCTCCCACCTGCTCATCGCCCTGTTGCGCTTCTACAAGCGCTTCATCAGCCCCCTGCTCGGGCCGCGCTGCCGGTTCGTGCCCAGTTGTTCTGAATACGCCATGCAGGCCATCGCCACGCATGGTCCCGCGCGCGGCAGCTGGCTGGCCGCGCGCCGGCTGGGGCGCTGCCACCCCTTCCATCCCGGTGGCGTGGACGAGGTGCCGCCGCGCACCGCGCACGCCGATTGCCGCTGCACAGGAAAACACTGAAATGCCCTCCACGCTCATCGTCAACGCCCGCATGGTCAACGAAGGCCGCGTCTTCAACGGCGACCTGCGCATCGAAAACGGACGCATCGCGCAGATCGGCACCGGCCTGCAGCCGCAGGACGGCGACCAGGTGGTCGACGCGGCCGGGCGCTGGCTGCTGCCCGGGATGATCGACGACCAGGTCCATTTCCGCGAACCGGGCCTGACCCACAAGGGCGACATCGCTACCGAGTCGGCCGCGGCCGTGGCCGGGGGCCTGACCAGCTTCATGGACATGCCCAACACCAACCCGCCGACCCTCAACGCGGCCGCCCTGCAGGCCAAGTACGACTCCGCTGCCGGTCGTGCGCGCGCCAACTACGGCTTCTACATGGGTGCCAGCAATGACAACCTGGAAGACGTCAAACTCATCGACCCGCTGACCACGCCGGGCGTCAAGGTGTTCATGGGCGCCTCCACCGGCAACATGCTGGTAGACAACCCCGAGACGCTGGACGCGATCTTCAAGTTCGCGCCGACCCCGATCATCACGCACTGCGAAGACACGCCGATGATCGACGCCAACGCCAAGGTGTACGCCGAGAAGTACGGCGATGCGCTGAGCGCGGAGCAGCACCCGGACATCCGTTCGCGCGAGGCCTGCCTGAAGTCGTCGGTGCTGGCCGTTTCGCTGGCGAAGAAGCACGGCACCCGCCTGCACGTGCTGCACATTTCCACCGCCGACGAGCTGTCGCTGTTCGAGAAGGGCCCGCTGGTGCGCGCCGACGGCAGCCGCAAGCAGATCACCGCCGAAACCTGCATCCACTTCCTGCGCTTCGACCGCAGCGACTACGCGCGGCTGGGCAACCTGATCAAGTGCAACCCGGCGATCAAGGAAGCCAGCGACCGCGAGGCACTGACCCGCGCGGTGGCCGAGGACGTGATCGACGTGCTCGCCACCGACCACGCCCCGCACACCTGGGAAGAGAAGCAGAAGCCGTACCCGCAGGCGCCGTCGGGCCTGCCGCTGGTGCAGTACGCGCTGGTGGCGGCACTGGAACTGGTGCACGAGGGCAAGCTGGAGATCACCCAGGTGGTGCAGAAGTTCGCGCACGCCCCGGCCCAGCTGTTCGACGTGAGCCAGCGCGGCTATCTGCGCGAAGGCTACTGGGCCGACCTGGTGCTGGTGGAAGACGTGCCGTTCACCGTGAAGCGCGAGGACGTGCTGTCCAAGTGCGGCTGGTCGCCGTTCGAGGGCATGACCTTCCGCTCGCGGATCGCCTCGACCTGGGTCAACGGCCAGCTGGCCTGGGACGGCACCCATCTGGTGGGCGCGCCGAACGGCCAGCGCATGAGCTACGACCGCTGATGCGGGCACGTGTTCTGGGCCTGGGGCTGGTGCTGCTGGCCCCGGTTGCCGCGCTGGCGCTGCTGCCCTCGCCCGCCGTGGCCCAGGCCGATGCGCGCGTGGTGTTTCCAGCCAGCGCCTCGCAGGGTGCGATGGTGATCGGCAAGGTGCCGGCCGGCAGCGTGGTCCGCTATGACGGGCGCACGCTGCGGGTGAGCGGCTATGGCAGCGTGGTGTTCGGGATCGGCCGCGACGCGCAGGGACCGCTGCAGGTGCAGGTGCAGCGCCCCGATGGGGGCAGCGAAACGGTGAGCATCGCGGTGACCCCGCGCGACTGGCCGGTGGAGCGCGTCAACGGCGTGCCGCCGAAGACCGTGAATCCGCCGCCGGCGATTGCCGAACGGATCAAGCGCGAACAGGCGCTGGTCACCGCCGCGCGTGCGCGCGACGACAACCGCACCGACTTCGCGCAGGCCTTCATCTGGCCGGTGCAGGGGCGGATCAGCGGTCGCTTCGGCAATGCGCGGGTGTACAACGGCCAGCCCGGCTCGGGTCATTCGGGCATGGATATCGCGGTGCCGACCGGTACGCCGGTGAAGGCACCGGCGGCGGGCGTGGTGACGTTCGCGGGGCCGGATCTTTACCTGACCGGCGGCACCTTGTTGCTCGACCACGGGTTCGGGATCAGCTCGAATTTCCTGCACCTGTCGCGGATCGACGTGAAGGTGGGCGACCGGGTCGAACAGGGCCAGGTAATTGCCGCCGTCGGCGCCACCGGTCGTGCCACCGGCCCGCACCTGCATTGGGGCATGAACTGGTTCGACACGCGCATCGACCCGTTGTTGGTGCTTGAACGCGGGAAGTAATCGAGTGGTCGCTCCGGCGGCCGCTCACCTGAAATGACCGCTCGCCGGTAGGGTCGGTTCCCAAACGACCGCCGATAACGGTGATCGGTGCGACGAACGCATGACCCACACCGAAATGCGCATTCCGATCAGGGGTCCATGCCCCAACAGAACGATGCACGTTTATCGGCGGTCGTTTGGGAACCGACCCTACCGGCGATGCGTGCGATCGCACGCATGCCAAACCCCGGAATGCCGCAAAAACGCGTGTCGCTTTAACCTCGCGCGGCCCACCAGGTGCGCAGGAGGGTGCGTACCGGCGTCGCTTTGAGCTCCTGCCCATGCGACCACGCCTGCTGGCGGGTGCGGGCCAGGGAGGCGTACAGGCGGCGTGGGCGCGGGCCGGCGACGCGGGCCGGCCAGTTCCGCAGCAGCTGCTGGCCCCAGCGATGGGTGGCATTGCCATCGTCGTCGGCCAGCAACGAACGCGGCACGGCGGCGACGCCGGCTTCGTGCAGGCGCTGGGCCAGGGTCTGCAGCACCACCGGGGTGGCGACGTCACCGCGCGCCGGGGTCTCGAACATCACCGCTTCCACCGCCGCTACCGCCGCGCCATAGGCCTGCAGCGCGCGTTGGGCCTGGGCCGGGTCGACCGGCACTGCGCGCGCTTCGATCAGGTCCGGCAGCGTCTGCGCCAGTTCCGCCCATGGTGCGCGCACCGGCTCCAGCATCCGCCCCAGCGGATGCCGCGAGCGCTGCGCCGACCAGCTGCGCAGTTCTTCGCCCCACCACGCCAGCTTGGCGTCGGCCGGCATCGGGTCGCCGCTGGTGTTGAGGATGTCGTCGAATTCCTGCAGCAGCGAGAACCAGGCCACCACCAGGGTGCGCTGGGCTTCCGGCACGAACGGTTCGGCCACCTGCCATTCCGGCCAGCGGGTGCGCCATTTGTCGAGGAAGCTGTCGAGGGCGGTGGAGGTGGTCATTGCGAGTTCCTTGCCGCCGGCCAGGCGCGCGCATGCTGCAGCTCAGCAGGCTGTTCGACCATGACCTCGGCACCCCAGGCCAGCGGGTTGTCTTCGTCAAGGCGATAGCCCCACAGCGCGGCCACCGAGGCCATGCCGGCGGCGTTGGCGGCGACGATGTCGCGCTCGTCGTCGCCGACGTAGATGCAGGTGCCCGGCGCGATCTGCATGCGCTCGGCGGCGGCCAGCAGCGGCAGCGGATGCGGCTTGCGCTGGGCCAGGGTGTCGCCACCGATCAGCACCGCGCAGCGGGTTTCCCAGCCCAGCTGCGGCAGGATCAGCCGTGCCAGGTACTCGGGCTTGTTGGTGACGATGCCCCACACGCAGCCGGCCGCTTCCAGCGCGTCCAGCATGCCGGCCACGCCGTCGAACAGCACCGCGTGCTGGCCGATCAACGCTTCATAGCGTTGCAGGAATTCGGGAATCAGCGCATCGCGCGGTGCCTGCTCCAGCTCGGGGAAGGCGACCGAGACCATCGCACGGGCGCCCTTGGACACCACCGGGCGCAGTGCGTCCAGCGTGATCGGCGCGCGACCGCGCGCGTCCAGCATGGCGTTGGCGGTGGCCAGCATGTCCGGGGCGCTGTCCAGCAGCGTCCCGTCCAGGTCGAACAGCACGGCGGCCGGGAATGCCGCAGCGGTCGAAGCGATCTCAGACACCGGCGCTGTCTTCCGGCTTGACCGCATGGGCCAGGTAGTTGATGTCGGTACGCGAGCTCAAGCGGGCGCGGTTGCGCCACGGCTCGTAGGCCATGCCGCTGACATCGCGCAGCGTGAAGTCCGCCTCTCGCAGCCACCTGCCCAGCTCGGCCGGCTTGATGAAATCCTGGTAATGGTGCGTGCCCTTGGGCAGCAGGCGCGCGACGTACTCCGCGCCGACGATGGCCACCGCGAACGCGGCCGGGGTGCGGTTGATGGTGGACAGGAACAGCTGGCCACCGGGCTTGAGCAGGCGGTGGCAGGCGGCGATGATCGCGCCCGGGTCCGGTACGTGCTCCAGCATTTCCATGCAGGTGACCACGTCGAAGCTGCCCGGCTGTTCGGCGGCCAGGTCTTCCGCAGCCTGCACGCGGTAGTCCACGCTCACGCCCGACTCCAGCCCGTGCAGGCGCGCCACCTTGACCAGCTCGGGAGCGAGGTCGATGGCGGTCACGTTGGCACCGGCCTGGGCCAGCGCTTCGCTGAGCAGGCCGCCGCCGCAGCCGATGTCGAGCACGCGCGCGCCGCGCAGCGGTGCGCGGTCGGCCACGTACTTCAGGCGCACCGGGTTGAGCGCATGCAGCGGCTTCTGCGGGCCGTCGGCGTCCCACCAGCGGTTGGCGAGCGCGGCGAACTTGTCCAGTTCAGCCTGGTCGAAATTGGTGGAAGCGTGGGGAGCGTTCATGGGGGTCCTCAAACGTTTAGCGGACGTGGCGGATTCGCTCGCGCCACTGGCGGGCGTTGGCCACGAGGGCGGCAGTGTCCATGCCGACCAGCTCGCGCTGGACCAGCTTGGGCTGCCCGGCGATCCACACGTCGCTGACCTGGTGGCGGCCGGCGGCGTACACCAGCTGCGAGAGCACGTGGTGCAGCGGCTGGGTTTCCAGCGCCGACAGGTCCACGCAGACCAGGTCGGCCTGCTTGCCCACTTCGATCGAGCCGATGCGGTCGCCGAAGCCCAGCGCGCGGGCGCCGCCCAGGGTAGCCGCACGCAGCGTGGTCGCCGCGTCCAGCGCGGTGGCGTCGTTGGCCACAGCCTTGGCCAGGATCGCCGCGGTGCGGTTCTCGCTGAACATGTCCAGGTCGTTGTTGCTGGCGCAGCCGTCGGTGCCGATCGCCAGGTTGACCCCGGCGCGCTGCAACGCGCAGGCCGGGCAGAAGCCGGAGGCCAGCTTCAGGTTGGATTCGGGGCAATGCACCACGCTGACGCCGCGCTCGGCGCACAGGTGGATTTCCGCTTCGGTGAGCTGGGTCATGTGCACCGCGATCAGGCGGTCGTTGACCAGGCCGAGGCGGTCCAGGCGCGCCAGCGGGCGCTGGCCGTGCAGCTTGATCGAGTCGCTGATCTCCTGCGCGGTTTCATGCGTGTGCAGGTGCACCTGCATGTCCAGCTGGTCGGACAGCATGCGCACGCGTTCGAAGTTGGCGTCGTTGACGGTGTACGGCGCGTGCGGGGCGAACGAGGTGCCGATCAGCGGGTCGTTGCGCCACTGGTCGTGCAGTTCGCCGGCCTTGGCGAAGTACTCGTCGTCGCTCTTGGCCCAGGCGGTGGGGAAATCGATGATCACCGCGCCGACCAGCGCACGGAACCCGTGCTGCTTGTACACGGCGGCCTGGACGTCGGCGAAGAAGTAGTTTTCGTTGGCGCAGGTGGTGCCACCGCGCAGCATTTCGGCAATCGCCAACGTGGTGCCGTCGGCGACGAATTCGGGGCCGATCACCGCCGCTTCCACCGGCCAGATGTGCTGCTGCAGCCAAACCATCAGCGGCAGGTCGTCGGCAACGCCGCGCAGCAGGGTCATCGGGTTGTGGGTGTGCGCGTTGACCAGGCCCGGCATCAGCGCCGCGTCCGGGCGCGAGACGGTCTGCTTCGGGGCGAAGCGCGCGCGCGCTTCGGCACGCGGCAGGATCGCGACGATTTCGCTGCCGCGCACGGCCACGGCATGGTCTTCCAGCACCACCGCATGCGGTTCGATCGGGACCACGTAGCCGGCTTCGATCAGCAGGTCACAGGGTTCGGGAATGCGGGGGGTGTCGGTCATGCGGGCTCGCTTTTTCGATGAATCATTACGACAGCGCCGGGCCAAGCCCGGCGCCGCCGACATTCGACCGGGGTCGAATTATTTCGCAGCGCGTGCGGAGTATTCGCCCGAGCGGGTGTCGACCTTGATGATTTCATCCTGGTTGACGAACAGCGGCACGCGGACCACGGCGCCGGTTTCCAGGGTGGCCGGCTTGCCGCCGCCGCCGGAGGTGTCGCCACGGACGCCCGGGTCGGTTTCGGTGATCTTCAGTTCCACGAAGTTCGGCGGCTGCACGAAGATCGGCTCGCCGTTCCACAGGGTGACGATGCAGGACTCTTCGCCCTTCAGCCACTTGTCGGCGCCGCCCATGCCGGCCTTGGTGGCCTGGACCTGCTCGAAGGACTCCGGGTCCATGAAGTGCCAGTACTCGCCGTCGGTGTACATGTAGTTCATGTTGGTGTCGACAACGTCGGCCTTCTCCACGTCATCGGTCGCCTTCATGGTCATTTCGACCACG
Organism: Stenotrophomonas bentonitica; assembly: GCF_013185915.1. NCBI lineage: Bacteria > Pseudomonadati > Pseudomonadota > Gammaproteobacteria > Lysobacterales > Lysobacteraceae > Stenotrophomonas > Stenotrophomonas bentonitica. Next base: position 987,315 of record NZ_JAAZUH010000001.1, read on the forward strand.
CGGCCCGACTTGATGAAGCGGTACTTCATACGGGTGAAGGCCTGGCCCTTGCCCGGCTTGACGTACTCGGTCTCGGTGATGACCGCCGGTTCATTGTTGACCAGGATCTTCATCCCGTTCTTGACGTCGTTCATGCCAACAGTGGCCATGCTGAAACTCCTGAATGGGCAAACGCCGCGCGGGCGCGGCGAGCCGGATAGAATGGAAAGGCTTTCCCTATGATAACCGCAGGCCCCCATTCCATGCAGCTTTCCGCCACGCCCCTGCCCACCCCCGTCCGCTGGCAGCAGCTGTGGCGCGAGGCGGTCCGCGACCCGCGCGCCCTGCTGGAACAGCTGGGGCTGGACCCGGACGCGCTGCCGCTGTCGGGTGAGGCCGCCGCACAGTTCGCGCTGCGGGTGCCGCAGGGCTTCATTGCCCGGATGCGCAAGGGCGACCGCCACGACCCGCTGCTGCGCCAGGTGCTGCCGGTGACCGACGAGCTGCAGCACGCGCCCGGCTTCACCCTGGACGCGGTGGGCGACGGGCTGGCGCGCAAGGCCACCGGGGTGATCCAGAAGTACCACGGCCGCGCCCTGCTGGTGACCACCGGCAGCTGCGCGATCAACTGCCGTTACTGCTTCCGCCGCCATTTCGACTACGGCACCGAGAACGCGGCCCGCGAGGGCTGGCGCGAGGCGGTGGACGCCATCGGCCAGGACCCGGGGATCGACGAGGTGATCCTGTCCGGCGGCGACCCGCTGTCGCTGGCCACCCACAAGCTGGTCGAGCTGACCCAGGCGCTGAAGCAGATTCCGCACCTGCGCCGGCTGCGCATCCACAGCCGCCTGCCGGTGGTGCTGCCCGAACGCGTGGATGACGAGCTGGTGCAGTGGATCGCCGGGCTGCCGTGGCCGGTGGCGTTCGTGATCCACGCCAACCACGCCAATGAGTTCGATGGCGCGGTGGATGCGGCGATGGCGCGCCTGCGCGCCGCCGGCGCCACCCTGCTCAACCAGGCGGTGCTGCTGCGCGGGGTGAATGATTCGCTGCAGGCGCTGCAGGACCTGAGCGAGCGCAGTTTTGCTGCGGGCGTGCTGCCGTATTACCTGTACCAGGTGGACCGGGTGCAGGGCGTGGCGCATTTCGAGGTGGACGACGACACGGCCAAGGCGCTCCACGCGCAGCTGACCGCGCGGTTGTCGGGTTATCTGGTGCCGAAATTGGTGCGGGAAATTTCCGGGGATGCGAGCAAACGCCCCGTGTAACCGGGCGCATCAACGCCCGGATTCAATCATCTCCACGACCTCGGTCGCGGTGATCGGCACGCTCAGCCAATAGCCCTGCGCCAGGTCGCAGCCGCGCTGGCTCAGCAGGTCGAACTGCACTTCCTGTTCGATACCCTCGGCCACCACCGTGATGCCCAGTGCATGCGCCATGGCGATGATCGCGGTGGTCAGGGCCAGGTCGTCCGGGTCGCGCTGCATGTCGGCGACGAAGCTCTTGTCGATCTTCACCCCGTCCACCGGTACCTGGCGCAGGTGGCTCAGGCCGGAGAAACCGGTGCCGAAGTCGTCCAGCCATACCTTCACGCCGGTGCGGTGCAGCTTGTCCAGCAGCGCCGCGGCCAGCATTTCATCGCCGATCACCGCCGTTTCGGTCAGCTCCAGGTGCAGGCGCGAGGCCGGCAGGCCGGTGTCGCGCAGGCAGTCGGCCACCAGGGCGGGCAGCTCGCCGCCGCGCAGCTGGCGCGGCGACACGTTGACCGAGACGAACATGCCTTCGCCGTCGACCGAATGCGGCCACTGCACCGCCTCCATGCACGCCGCACGCAGCACCTTGGGCCCGATCACTTCGATCAGGCCGCTCTGCTCGGCCACTTCGATGAATACCGACGGCGGAATGGTGCCCAGGGTCGGGTGCTGCCAGCGCAGCAGCACTTCCACCCCGACCATGCGGCGGTCGCGGGTGCGGAAGATCGGCTGGTAGACCAGGCGCAGCTCGCCGCGCTCCCAGGCGCCGCGCAGCTCCTGCTCCATGTGCACGCGGCGCTCCACCGCATGGTCCATGGCCCGGCTGTAGTAGCGGTAACAGTTCTTGCCGGCGACCTTGGCCTGGTACATGGCGATGTCGCCATTCTTCAGCAGGGTGGTGGCGTCGGCGGCATCGTCGGGGAACAGGGTCACGCCGATCGAGGTGCCCAGGAACAGCTCCCTGCCCTGCACCACCAGCGGCTTGCTCAGTTCGCGCACCAGCAGTTCGGCCAGCTGGCGTGCCCCGGCGGCAACGTCGCCGTCGCCGATCAGGATCACGAACTCGTCGCCGCCAAACCGCGCCAGCAGCGCTTCGTCGCCACCGGCCTGTGCCACCGCCGCGCTGATGCGCTGCGCGAACTGCAGCAGCGCTTCGTCGCCGGCCTCGTGGCCCAGGGTGTCGTTGACCCGCTTGAAGTCGTCCATGTCGGCGAACAGGAGGCCGAGGCGGTGCCCGGAGGCGCGCGCGGCCATCAGCCGGTGGTCCAGCGCCTCACGGAACGCCAGCCGGTTGGTCAGCCCGGTCAGGGCGTCGGTGTAGGCCATGTGCCGCACTTCGCGGTCATGCCGGGCAATCGCTTCGCTCATTCGGCCGAAGGCGCGGACCAGCTCGCCTACTTCGTCCTGGCGGCTGTTGTGGCTGAGCTGCGGGCGGTAGTCGCCGGCCTCGATCTGGCGCGCCGCTGCGGCCAGGCCACGGATCGGCGCGACCAGGGTGCGCTGCACGTAGACGATGACCATCGCACCGATCACCAGCAGCAGGCCGAGCATCAGCAGCAGCCAGCCCAGGTGGCGCTTGCCGACCTGCTGCAGGCGCTCGCCCAGGGTGGTGTTGGCGCGCTGCTCCATCGCCTGCACGTCGTCCAGCGCCATGCCGACGCGGACCCCGCCGATGCGCTGGTTGCCGACCATGATCGGCATCGCGTTGTCGAGCACCTTGGGCGATTCCTGCACCACCAGCTTGCGCGCGGCCACCGCACCGGGTGCCAGCGGGTCCTGCATGGTCTTGCCGAAGTCGATCACTTCGGTGCTGCCGTCGTGGATCAGCTTGCCGTCTTCGTCGAACACCAGCACATAGCGCACCACCTGCTGCCGCGAGGTATTGCGCACCAGCGCACCGACCTGGGCCAGGTCGTTGTAATAGAGTGGATTGGCCAGCGCGTCGGACAGCTCGCGCGCCAGGGCCTCGCCCCGGCTGCGCACGCTTCGGTCGAACAGCTCATGGATGACGCTGCCGCTGAGGCTCTTGACCTCATCCTGCATCGCCGCCTGGCGCCCCAGCACCACGGCCACGATCGCCACCACCACCACCATCGCCCCGCCCATCGCCAACACGAAACGGGACTGCATTCCGGAACCCAACGGCCTCATTCCACTTCCATCCGCACGCGTGTAAGACCCTGTTTCAATTCATCCAAACGGTGCTGCATCTGCGCATCGACCCGATGGAACCCGGACGTACCAAAAAACTTTTCCAGCGCGTCCTGCGCCTGCGGATCCGAAGCGGCATCCAGCAACACCTGCTGCAACCGGTCGCGCACCTTCGGGTCCAGCCCCGATCGCACCACTTCCACTGCACGCGGGTACGGCTCGGTGCGGAGGATGACGCGGAAATCCCGCCGGAACGTGGCCGGGATGCGGTGTTCGTCCGTCCAGTCGACGCTGCTCACGGCACCGGCGTCGACCACCCCCTTGTGCACGTAGGTGGCGATGTTCGCCTCCGAGCGCGCGAACACGTAGCCCACGGTGTCCGGTGCGGCCGCGTCGCGCGCGGACAACAGGATCTCCGGGGTCAGTCCGTTCTGCAACAGGGTCATCACCGGTACCAGGTAGGCGCTGGTGGAGGCCACGTTCTGCAGGGCCAGGGTGTGGCCCTTGAGGTCGGACAGCGAGGTGATGGGGCTGTCGCGGCGCACGAAGAACACGGTCTGGTAGTCGCGCACGCCGCTGCGTTCGGTCAGCAGCAGCGGCTGGGCGCCACTGCGCAGGCCCAAGGCCACGGCAGTGCCGGCGGTTTCCGTGACCCAGTCGACCCGGCCACGGCGCAGGTAGCTGGCCATCTGCTGCGCATCCGGTGCCATCAGGATGCGGCCTTCGGTGATGCCGACGTCGCGCATGCGCGGGACGACGTAGTCGAGCAGGGGTTGCAGTTGCGCATAGTGTGACTTGGGATTGTCGCTGATCCGGCCCAGTACGAGGACGTTGTCAGGGCCGGCGGCTGCGGTACCGGCCATCAATATGATGCCCAGACACAGCAACCCTCCCTGCAACAGCCATCGCAGAACCGGCAATCCCATTCGCTCCCCCCAAGGAATGGCCACAGCCTACCCGAAAAAGTGAGACGTGCGTCAGGTCATTCGGGCTTGGCGTTCGCCAGGCGGGCCATCCGCTGGGCATCGGCAAGGATGCCGCGCAGCAGCCGCACTTCCTGTTCGCTGAGTTCAGAACGCAGGAACAGGCGGCGCAGCTTGCGCATGGCCGAGTCCGGGGCGCGGCCCTTGTGGAAGTCGATCTCGTCCAGGGTCTGGCCGAGCTGGCCGAACAGGCCTTCGACCTGGGCATGGCTGGCCGGCTGTTCACGGTGTTCAGGATCGGCCGGGGCGGCGGCTTCGACCCCGCCGAGGCTGGCCATGCGCAGTTCGTAGGCCAACACCTGCACGGCGGCGGCCAGGTTCAGCGAGCTGAACTCCGGATTGGAGGGAATGTGCACGGCCAGGTGGCACAGCTGCAGTTCTTCGTTGGTCAGGCCAGTGCGTTCGCGGCCGAACACGAAGGCGACCTCGCCTTCTTCTTCGGCGGCCTTGGCCAGTCCGCGCTGGGCGGCCACGGCGGGCAGCAGCTCTTCGAGCTGGACCCGGCGGGCACGGGCGGTGCAGCCCAGCACCAGCCGGCAGTCAGCCACGGCTTCGGCGAGGGTGGCGACCACGGGGGCGTCGCCGAGCACGTCCTCGGCGCCGGCCGAGCGGCGGAAGGCCTCTTCGTCCAGGGGTTTTTCGGGCGCGACCAGCACCAGCCGGCCCAGCCCCATGGTCTTCATGGCACGGGCGGCGGCGCCCATGTTGCCGGGGTGCTGGGTGCCCACGAGGACGAAACGGATGCGGGATTGAGCGGATTCTGAAGACATGAACAGGCCAAACGCGAGCAGGACAGTCACAAATGGTAAACTGTGCGACCGGCCTTTGCGCCGGAACCGCTCTTTTCCCCCGCCAGTACCCCATCTCTGCCTTTCCGGGAGCTTTTCGCCATGCAGAAACCCGCCGTCACCGTCATGGTCAAGGCCGCCCGCCTCGCCGGCAACGTCCTGTTGCGCAACATCAACAAGCTGGAGGCGTTGAACGTCGTCCAGAAGGGGCGCATGGACTACGCGAGTGAAGTCGATGCGGATGCGGAAAAGGTCATCGTCAAGGAACTGAAGCGCGCCTACCCGGATTACGGGATCATGGCCGAAGAAAGCGGCGTGACGGCGGTGAACCGTTACATGTGGGTGATCGACCCGCTGGACGGCACCAGCAACTACCTGCGTGGCTTCCCGCACTACTGCGTGTCGATCGCCCTGGTGGAAAACGGCGAGCCGATCGACGCGGTGATTTTCGACCCGCTCCGCAATGAACTGTTCACTGCCAGCCGTGGCGCCGGCGCCGTGCTGAACGACCGCCGCATCCGGGTGACCGACCGCAAGGACATGGAAGGGGCGATGATCCACACGGGCTTCGCGCCGCGCGAGCGCAGCCGCACCAGCAGCCAGCTGAAGGCGATCGACGCGCTGCTGGTGCACGCCGAAGACGTCCGCCGCACCGGTTCGGCCGCGCTGGACCTGGCCTACGTGGCCTGCGGCCGTGCTGATGCTTATTTCGAAGCCGGCGTGAAGGCGTGGGACATCGCCGCCGGCGTACTGCTGGTCCGCGAAGCCGGTGGTCGTGTCTGCGACTTCAAGGGCGCCACCCCGGCCCGCATGGACAGCCGCGGCCCGGAAACCCAGCAGATCGTGGCTGGCAACGTGAAGAACACCGATGTGCTGCAGAAGGTGCTGGTCAACACCGGCTATGCAGCAGAGTTCGACGCGAAGTTCTGATCGGTTTGAAATGATCTTCCAACAACGGCGCCTTTGGGCGCCGTTGTTGTTTTTGGGTCCCGCCGGTAGAGCCGGGCTCTGCCCGGCTGCTGGACTCTGCGCGAACAGCCGGCGCCTCAATGCCACGTGCAGGGGCGGCCGCCGGGCAGCCCCCATACATGGTCGTGTGCGGTTGGGAACGGCGGACACGCATGGCGTGTCACTACGCGGGTGGTCCGTCGGCGTAGTTGGGTTTCCCGTGGCCACCTGCCAACTATCGGAGGGTCGGCGGGGGTGGGTTTGAGGGGGCACGAGCCGCATGGGTCGGGCGCATGCGCCCGACGGGTTGGGCAGGAGCCCAACCCCGGTCTTGCCGTGTGCGCAGGACAGCGCACACGTGCAAGCGGCGATGAGCTTACATGGACGTACTTGCAGCGTCCCCCACAAACCCGCACCCGACGGCCCTGACCAAGGGGACCGCGCAGACGGCGGCTTTGGCTTTGGCTTTGGCTTTGGCTTTGGCTCCAAACAAAAACGCCCGACCAACCGGCCGGGCGTCTTCAAACATCAATATCCGCGAATCACGCCACAGTGCTGCTCGCAGCCTTCAGCGCAGCAATGCGCTCTTCCAGCGGTGGGTGGCTCAGGAACAGCTTCTTCGCGGTGGAACCGGCGATACCGAACGCAGCGATCTGGGTCGGCAGCGTGCTTTGGCCGTGGTTGAGCTTCAGGCGCTCCAGCGCCGCGATCATCTTCTGGCGGCCCGCCAGGTGCGCACCGCCCGCGTCTGCACGGAATTCGCGGTGGCGCGAGAACCACATGGCGATCATGGTGGCGAACAGGCCGAACACCATTTCCAGCAGGAACACGATGATGAAGTACGCGAAGCCACGACCGCCGCCCTCGCGGTTGCCCGACAACGCGCTGTCGACGATGCCGCCCACAATGCGCGCCGCAACGATCACGAACGTATTGAGCACGCCCTGCAGCAGCGCCATCGTGATCATGTCGCCATTGGCAACGTGCGCGATCTCGTGGCCCAGCACCGCCTCGGCCTCGTCCTCGCTCATGTTGTGCAGCAGGCCCGTGGACACCGCCACCAGCGCATTGTTGCGGTTCGCACCGGTCGCGAACGCATTGATTTCCGGACCGTCATAGACCGCCACTTCCGGCATCCCGATGCCCGCCTCGCGCGCCTGGCGCTCCACCGTCGCCAGCAACCAACGCTCGGTCTGGTTGCGCGGCTCCTTGATGACTACCGCACCCGTCGAGCGCTTGGCCATCCACTTCGACATCAGCAGCGAGATCAGCGAACCGCCGAAGCCCAGGATCGCACCGAACACCAGCAGACCGCTCATCTGGGTGGGATTGACGCCCAACAGTCGCATCACCAGGCTGGCCAGGAGCAGCACAGCAAAGTTGGTGGCGAGGAAGAGTGCAATACGGCTGAACATGGCAGAGGCTGCTTGTATGTAGGGGTTATCCGCAAATCTGCGGGGACTTCAGGTTGAATTCAAGCCACAACCTGACCGACGATTCATAGTTCATGTCCATGACTGCCTACCGAGGGCGTTTCGCCCCCTCCCCCACCGGCCCCCTCCACGCCGGCTCTTTGCTGGCCGCATTCGGCAGTTGGCTGCTCGCCCGCCATGCCGGCGGCCGCTGGGCCGTCCGCATTGAAGACATCGATCCACCCCGAACCGTCCCCGGCGCCATCGGCCAGCAACTGACTGCACTTGCCGCGTTCGGGCTGGCCAGCGACGACCCCATCGTCCACCAGAGCCAGCGTGATGCCCTGTACCAGGCCGCCCTCGACCGGCTGCTGGCCGAGGACAAGGCTTTCCCCTGTCACTGCAGCCGCACCGACCTGGCCGACCAGCATGGCATCCACCATTACTGCGTTGGACGTACGGAGCGGGCCCGACCGGCCATCCGCCTGCGCGTCCCGCCCGGCAGCCTCGTCACCTTTCAGGACGGCCTGCGCGGCCCGATTCAGCAGGACGTGCATGCCGACGTCGGCGACTTCGTCCTGCGCCGCGCCGACGGCTACTGGGCCTACCAGCTCGCCGTCGTCGTCGACGACGCCGACCAGCGCATCACCGACGTCGTCCGCGGCGCCGACCTGCTCGACTCCACCGCCCGCCAGATCCTGCTCCAGCAGGCCCTCGGCCTGCCCACCCCGCACTACCTGCACCTGCCCCTGCTGCTCGAGCCCGACGGCCACAAGCTGTCCAAATCCGACGCCGCCCGCCCGGTCGACCCGCATGCCCCCGTGCCCGCCCTGCAGCAGGCCTGGGCCCAGCTCGGCCAGGACCCCGCCGTGCTGGCCCGCGTTTCCGACGTCCCCGCCCTGCTCGACCGCGCCCGCGCCGGCTTCGACCCCGCGCGTTTGCCACCGGGCGACATCCGACTCGCCGCAGACCCCGCCTGAGCCGCCCCCTTTTTCGCCGTGATGTTGCAGAATCGCTTTCCCCCCTGCTGGTCCCGGAGTAGCTGCTCATGACATCTCGCGTCGCACTGGTCACCGGTGGTACCGGCGGTATCGGTTCCGCCATCTGCCAACGTCTGGCCGACCAGGGCCATCGGGTTGCCACCAACTACCGCGACGAAGCCAAGGCCCTGGCCTGGCGCGAGCGCATGCTGGCGAAGGGCTGCGATGTGGCGATCTTCCCCGGCGACGTGTCTGACCCGGACACCGCCGAGAAGATGGTGCACGACGTCGAAGCCGCGCTCGGCCCGGTCGAGATCCTGGTCAACAACGCCGGCATCACCCGCGACACCACCTTCCACCGCATGCGTGCCGACCAATGGCACGACGTGATCAACACCAACCTCAACTCGGTGTTCAACGTCACCCGCCCGGTCATCGAAGGCATGCGCCGCCGCGGCTGGGGCCGCGTAATCCAGATCAGCTCCATCAACGGCCTCAAGGGCCAGTACGGCCAGGCCAACTACGCCGCCGCCAAGGCCGGCATGCACGGCTTCACCATCTCGCTGGCACGCGAGAATGCCGGCTTCGGCATCACCGTCAACACCATTTCCCCCGGCTACGTCGCCACCGACATGGTCATGGCCGTGCCCGACGAAGTCCGCGCCAAGATCATCGCCGACATCCCCACCGGCCGCCTCGGCAAGCCCGAGGAAATCGCGTACGCGGTAGCGTTCCTGGTCGCCGAAGAAGCCGCCTGGATCACCGGTTCGAATCTCGACATCAACGGTGGACATCACATGGGTTGGTAACGGTTACAACACCGTTTTCGCCCATCAACCCGAGGAGCCGGCCGGCGGCCGGCACTACGGATTTCTGCGGTTTTTCAATGAATTAACTCTTCCTCCCTCTGGAGGAGAGCCCCCTTTTTGTTAAAGGGGGCGCGGCGAAGCCGCGGGGATAAGGAAACATACCGAGGGGGCCCACGTTTTGCTGCGCAAAACGTCGGCAGTGCAGCATTGCCGCAGGCAATGCTGCAGTTCATGCTGCGCAGCATGAAGAATTCAATAGGATGACCAAAGGAGGTTGCAACCGGTGCTGCGCTGCGCCATGCTGCGCGCCTACGCTTGCGAGTGATTGCTTCATGGCTGCGAACCGCATCATCAAGAAGTATCCCAACCGCCGTCTCTACGACACCGAAATTTCCAGCTACATCACCATCGAGGACGTGCGCCAGCTGATCCTGGACGGTGAAGACTTCGAGGTCCGCGACGCCAAAAGCGGCGACGACCTGACCCGTTCCGTCCTGCTGCAGATCATTGCCGACCAGGAACAGGACGGCGAGCCGATGCTCTCCACCCAGCTGCTCAGCCAGCTGATCCGCTTCTATGGCGATTCCCTGCAGGGCTTCATGGGCAACTACCTGGAGCGCAGCATGCAGGTGTTCCTGGACCAGCAGCAGCAGTTCCGCCAGCAGATGGGCAACCTGCTCGGCCAGACCCCGTGGGCGATGATGAACCAGCTCACCGAACGCAACCTCGAACTCTGGCAGGACTTCCAGCGCAACATGGGTGGCGGCTTCGGCCCGCGCCCGCCGGGCACCTCCACCGGCACCTCCACCGGCACCGGCAAGCCCGAGGCCCCGGCCACCGGCAAGACCCGCCGCTGATCCACGGGCGGCACCAAAAAAAAGGCGCAGCCCCCGGGCCGCGCCTTTTTTCGTTTCAGGCTGAAGGGTTCAGCGCTTGGACTTCGGCTTCGCACAGCCGCTGCAGACCCGCTCCACCTGGTAGCCCCGGGCGCGCAGCTTTTCGACCACGCCGTCCTCGCCCAGCAGGTGCAGCGTGCCCACCACCACCAGCGTGCCGCCCTGCCCGGCCTTGAGCTGCTGTTCCAGCTTCGGCACCCAGGCGTCGTTGCGGTCGGTGTTGATGCGCTTGTACAGCTGCGGGTATTCGCCGCGCATCTCCGCGGCCATCGAGGTCCACAGCAGCTTGTCGTCGCCGCGACGCCACGCGTCATGCAGCTTGCGGCCTTCCGCGTCGGCCTGGTCGGCCTGGTCCAGCGCCTCGGCCACCATCTGCTGCTGTTCCTGCAGCGACATGCCCGACAGGACCGCCACCTGGGTGTCGATGTCTTCCAGCCCGCTGGTCGGCTTGCCGGCGTCGGCAGCGCGGGCCATGAAATGGCGGTCCAGGCCCAGCTCCGGGTCCAGCCCCATCTTGGTGAACTGCGACAGGGTGATGGTCAGGCCCACGAACCACGGCTTCATGCCCTGCAGCTGGGCCAGCGGCAGTTTGTTGTCGGCCGCGTACTTCTGCAGCTTGGTCCAGGTCGCTGCGTCCAGGTCACGCTTCAGCTCGCTGCCATCGGTGCGCATCGCCGCCTGCAGCATCTTGCGGGTCAGGTCCGGCGACTGCATGTCCTGCGGCGAGAGTTCGAACACCACCCGCTTCGACGCCGCGAAGGCCTGGTCCACGTCGGCCGCCAGCGGATAGTCCTCGGCGCGCAGCAGGTGGAACGAGCCCAGCAGGTACAGGCGGCTGTCGCCCGGGCCGGTCACCTTCCACAGCAGCGGCACCGGCGCGGTCGACGCGGCCGAGGTCGTGGCCGGCGCGGCGCTGGCCGCGGTGCCCAGCAGCAGGCCGGTGGCAAGCAGCAGCGGTGCAGCCAGTCGCTTCAACATCATCATGGTCAAGCCCCTCCCTGGGGCGGGTGATAGGCCTGCTCGCCCGCCTCGACCCGCAGGTCCAGGCGGTTTTCCGGCGGTGTCAGCGGGCACGTGGCGAACGGCGTGAACGCACACGGCGGGTTGTAGGCATGGTTGAAATCGATCACCACGTTGCCGCTGGCGTCCGGCGCCGGCAGGTCCAGGTAGCGCCCGGCCGGATAGCTGCCGTGGCCGCTGGTGCGGTCGCCGAAGATCACGAACAGCTCGCGGCCCGGCTCGCCCAGCGCTTCCAGCCGCCAGGTCTTGCCGTCGCGCTCGAACTCCAGCGCGCCGGCATTGGGCATGTCGGTGGTGAGCCCGGTGATGTCCACGATCGGCAGGGTCTTGCCGACCGGGTGCGGCACGAAGCGCGCGGTAACCCGCCAGTCCGGACCGCCCGGCCAGTAGTCCAGGCCGGTGAAGCCACTGCGCGAGTATGCATCGGCATGCTTCACGCGCAGCGCGAAGCGCTCGCCGCGATGGATCAGGCTGAGCTGGCCCTTGCCGTCGTCGAAGGCAATCTTCGTGGGCGTGGCATCGCGGTCGCTGTAGAAGCGGATGCGGCCGGTCAGCGGCTTGCCGTCCACGCTCAGCGCCACGCCACGCTCAGGCGTGAAGGTGACCGTATCGCCGTTGCGCGCCACCATGCCCAGTTTGGCCGGGCCGACCGCCAGGCGGATGCCGCTGCCCGGGCCGCTGCCGATGTAATGCGCCTTGTGTTCCAGCCAGTGCAGACCGACCAGGCTGGTCCAGCCATCGGGCGCGTGCAGTTCGTTGTAGCGCTGCAGGCGCCACTGCTGCTGTTCGGCCGCGAATGCCGGATCCACCGCCGCCTTGACCGGCGCAGCCTCCTTGTCGCCGCAGCCTGCCAGGCCCAGCGCCAGCAGTGCCGCGCCGAGTCCCCATCCCCAGATACGCATCGTGCTCCCCTTCAACGTCCGCGTAGGAACCAGCGGTCGATTTCCGCCAGTGAAAAACGGGCCCAGGTCGGCCGGCCGTGGTTGCACTGGCCGGACCGTTCGGTAATTTCCATGTCGCGCAGCAGCGCGTTCATTTCAGGCAGGGTCAGCCGCCGGTTGGCGCGCACCGCACCGTGGCAGGCCATGGTCGACAGCAGCTCGTCGCGCGCGCTGGCGATGCGCCGGCTCTGCCCGTGTTCGCGCAGGTCGGTCAGCACGTCGCGCAGCAAACCTTCCGGTTCGGCATTGGCCAGCAGCGCGGGAATGCTGCGCACATGCAGCGAGCCGGGACCGGAGCGGGTGATTTCGAAGCCCAGCGCGGTCAGCGTTTCCGCTTCGCGCTCGGCGGTGTCGGCATCGCGCTCGCCCACCGCCAGGGTGATCGGCACCAGCAGCGGCTGCGCGTGCAGGCCGGTGGCATCGTGCGCGGTCTTCAGCCGTTCGTAGCCGATGCGTTCGTGCGCGGCATGCATGTCCACCACGATCAGGCCTTCGGCGTTCTCGGCCAGGATGTAGATGCCGTGCAGCTGCGCCACCGCGTAGCCCAGCGGCGGGACGCCGCTGTCGGCCGCGGTCACCGGCAAGCCCTGCTCGCTCGGCATTGGCGGCAGGCTGCTGTCGTCGCTGCCAGGCGGCCGCGCGTACAGCGCCGCGTATGCGGACGGCGCATCGGCCACGCGCAGGCCCAGCGGCGACTGCTGCGGTCGCCAGGCCTGGCTGCCCATTCCGCCACCGCCACCACCGCCGGCCAGCGCGTAACCGTTGCCGGCGGGCGCGGTGGCGTACATCGCGGCGGCCGCTTCAGCCACGCCTTCGGCGCTCGCGCCCACGGCGGTCATGCCGGCGCGGGTTTCGGCGAGCGCTTCCTTGAGCGTGCGGTAGACGAAGTCGTGGATCAGGCGCGAATCGCGGAAGCGCACTTCGTGCTTGGCCGGGTGCACGTTGACGTCGACGCGGGTCGGATCGAGTTCCAGGAACAGCACGTAGGCCGGCTGGCGGCCATGGAACAGCACGTCGCCATAGGCCATCTTCACCGCATGCGCGACGCTGCGGTCGCGCACCGAACGGCCGTTGACGTACAGGTACTGCTGGTCGGTACTGGCGCGGGAATAATGCGGCTGCGCGATCCAGCCATGCAGGCGCAGGCCGGCACCGCTGTGATCAACGCGCATGGCCTGGGTGGCGAAATCCTCGCCGAGGGTTTCGCCCAGGCGCGCATCCGAATACAGATCGCCGGGCTTGTAGCGGCGCGACGGCTTGCCGTTGTGCGACACGCGCAGTTCCACATCGGGACGCGCCAGCGCCAGCGAGCGCAGCCATTCTTCGATGTGGCCCAGTTCGGTACGTTCGGCGCGCAGGAACTTGCGGCGCGCGGGCACGTTGTAGAACAGCTCGCGCACTTCCACGGTCGTGCCCGGCGCATGCGCACGCGGCGTCACCTCGCCCAGCTTGCCGCCTTCGATCTGCAGCGCCGAGCCATGCTCGTCGCTGCGCCGGCGCGAGGCCAGCGTGAACCGGCTCACCGAGGCGATCGACGGCAGCGCTTCGCCACGGAACCCGAGCGTGGCCACGGCTTCAAGGTCATCCAGGCTGGCAATCTTGCTGGTGGCATGCCGCGACACCGCCAACGGCAGCTCCTCGGGCGCAATGCCGCCGCCGTCGTCGCGGATACGGATCAACCGCACCCCGCCCTCCTCCAGGTCGATATCGACCCGGCTGGCGCCGGCATCCAGCGCGTTTTCCACCAGTTCCTTGACCACCGACGCCGGCCGCTCCACGACTTCGCCGGCAGCGATCTGGTTGATGAGGATTTCGGGGAGTTGGCGGATGCTCATCGCGTGATGATAGCGAAATGCGCGCCCCAACAGCCGGGCAGAGCCCGGCTCTACCGCCTTTGGATGACTCACCTGCCAACTATCGAAGGGTCGGCGGGGGTGGGTTTGAGGGGGCACGAGCCGCATGGATGCGGCGATGAGCTTACATGGACGTACTTGCAGCGTCCCCCACAAACCCGCACCCGACGGCCCTGACCAGGGAACCCCCGCACCCCAAGGCTGTTCGCCCAGATCCAACAGGGGCCGGGCAAAGCCCGGCTCTACGCCATCTGTCGAATACCGAACCAAACAAAAACCCGCTTTCGCGGGCTTTTATTTGCTACCCCCGGCAACCGTCCCGGCGGCGTCTATTTCGGCCTGGGCGCGGGCCGCGTAAAGCGTGCCTGGCGGAGGCTGGCGGCTGAAGAAGGTGTGTACGCCATCAAGCACCGCACCCGCGATCTGGCGCTGGTAGGCCGGGTCCATCAGGCGGCGCTCTTCGTCCGGATTCGAGATGAACGCCGTTTCCACCAGCATCGCCGGCATGTCCGACGTGCGCAGCACCGCGAAGTTCGCGCGCTCGATGTTCGGCTTGTGATTCTTGCCAATGCGCTTCAACCCACCCAGCACATGCCCCGCCGCATCTTCCGACGCCTTCATGTAACCGCTCTGCGCCAGGTCCAGCAGCACGTTGGCCAGCGTCCCCTCCGTCTGCTGCAGACGCACGCCACCGACCAGATCCGCCGCGTTTTCCTTGTCCGCCAGCCAGCGCGCACGCTGCGAAGACGCACCCTTGGTCGACAGCACATACACCGACGACCCCGTCGCCGCGCGGTTTTCCGCCGCGTCCGCATGGATCGAAATGAAAATGTCCGCCTTCGCCGAACGCGCCTTCTGCGCACGCATCGGCAGCGGAATGAACACGTCCGTATCGCGGGTCAGGTACGCCTTCAGGCCCGGCGTCGCATTGACCTGGCGTGCCAGCTCACGTGCCACCGCCAGCGTGATGTCCTTCTCCCGCTTCCCGGTCGGCCCCACCGCACCCGGATCCTGGCCGCCATGGCCCGGATCGATCGCCACCACCAGCGGGCGCATGCCCGACTGCATCTTTACCCGCGACGCATCGCTCGGCATCGCCGGACGCGGCGGTACCACCGTCGTCTGTACCGGCGTCGGCGCAGGCTGCGCAGGCGCCACTGCCGCCGTCGGCTGCCCGGCCAGGATCGCCGCCGGCGACGCCGCATTGCTGGCCGCGTTCGCCGTTCCGGCTGCGGCCACGTTGGTAGTCGTCACTGCGGTCGGTGCTGCCGGCGTCGGCACCGCCGTCGCCACACTCGCACTCGCCTGCTGCCGCACCGTAGCGGTCAGCAGCGCCGCCGCGCGGGCCGCATCAGCACGCGCCTGCGCCTGCGCAGCTTCGGCAGGCGTCGGCGGCAAGGTACGGGTCGTTTGAACAACGGGCGCCGGCGTCGGCTGCGCGGCCACCGGCGTCGACGCCGTCGGCGTCGTTGCAGGCGGCGTCGTTGCAGGCGCGGCCGCAACCGGCGCATTCGCCACAGGCGCCTTGGCCACGCTGGCCGGCGCATCGCCCGGCCACTCGATCACCAGCCGCGAATCCTGGCCCTGCTTCACCATCTGCGGCTTGAACGGCGCCACCGACTCCGCCAGGTCGAATACGACCCGGAACGTGCCCGGCACCGGCTGCCCGGTTCGCACCGCCGTGACCACACCCGTGGGCGCAGGCAGCTTCAGGTTGCGCACCGCGCTCGAATCCGGGAAATCCACCACCAGCCGGTTCGGACCGGACAGGCTCAGCGTCTTGTAACCACCGCTGCCGGCCAGCGCGATCTCCGCGCGGGTCCCGGTCGAACCGGTCTCCAGCGCCACCTGGCGGACCTCGCCAGCCCACGACATCGCGCTCGCCAGACAGAGTCCGACGGCGGCGCAGATGGCGGTGAGTGGTTTCCCCATTGGCATGGCTGAGGATTCAATCACCGCGCTGAATGAAATGCAACCGCTTTTTCCTTAATAATCCGTAACCTGGGGGTCTTTCCTACTGTCAGCCCACAGATAGGGCCTGCAAGTCGCCCCCTTGCGGCAGCCGTTCCAGCCATTCATGTCCGGCGGCACTGACCGCCGAGAGCCGCGCGCGACGGCCCTGCCCCTCGATTTCCAGCGCCACGATCAGGTCCGTCGGCGGCAGCGCCCCGGCCCCGCGCTCCGGCCATTCCACCAGCCACAGCGACGCGCTGCCCTCGTCCAGCCCCAGGAAATCCAGCTCCTCGGCCTGGCCGATCCGGTACAGGTCCAGGTGCCAAGCCTCGTGCCCGTCGGCCAGCGGGTAGCGCTCCACCAGCGTGTAGGTCGGACTGCGGATGCCGCCCTCCACTCCCAGCGCACGCAGCAGCGCCCGCGCCAGCGTCGACTTGCCGGCGCCCAGGTCGCCCTGCAGCTGGACCACCGCATGCGGCGGGCGGGTCGCGGCCAGCCATTGACCCAGCAGGTCGGTGTCCTGCGGTTCGGCCAGGAAGAAATCGATCATCGGCATCACGGTTCCGGGTTCGCCCGCCGGCGCAGCGGCACCAGCAGGTCGGTGGGGAGCAGGCCACGCTGGCCGTCGCGGGCCGCGTCGTCGCCGGCCAGGGCATGCAGCAGCGCGCCGCCGCTGGCGGCGTCGAACGCGTCCAAGCCCTGCGCGCGCAGGGCCGCAATGATGCCGGTGAGCAGGTCGCCCATGCCGCCCACGGCCATGCCGGGGTTGCCTGCCGCGATGCGCCGCGGCCGCGCATGCGGCGCGGCGACCAGCGTGCCGGCGCCCTTGAGCACCACCACCGCATTGAAGCGTGCCGCCAGCGCGGTCACCGCAGCGACGCGGTCGGCCTGTACGCTGGCGGTGTCGGTGCCGAGCAGGCGCGCGGCCTCGCCCGGGTGCGGGGTCAGGATCGCGTCGTGCAGCGGCTGCGGATGCGCAGCCAGCAGGTTGAGCGCATCGGCGTCGATCACCAGCGGTTTGCCGCAGGCCTCCACCTGGCGCCACAGCTCACGCGCCCAGTCATCCTGGCCCAGCCCGGGGCCGATCGCCACCACCGTCGCACGCGGCAGCAGCGCCTGCAGCTCGCCGCTGTCCTGCACCGCGTGCACCATTGCTTCCGGCAGGCGGCTGAGCAGCGGCGCCACGTGCTGTGGCTGGGTGGCCACGCTGACCAGCCCGGCGCCGGCGCGGAGCGCCGATTCGGCCGCCAGCATCACCGCGCCGCCGCTGCCCGCATTGCCACCCACGCACAGCACATGGCCATTGCGGCCCTTGTGGCTGTCCACGGGCCGTGGCGGCAGCAGCGGCACCAGGCGCTGCGCCTCCCACAGGTCATACGGTTCAGCAAGCTCGGACATGCCGGGATTCTATACTTGTCGCCATGTCCGCGGTTCCCCTGCCCACGCCCGTCCACCTGCCACGCGCTGCCGAGCGCGTGCGCGCACTCGCGCGCGAACACGGCTTCCAGCGCTGCGGCATCGCCGGCATCGAACTGGGCGAGGACGAAGCACATCTGGCCGACTGGCTCGGCAAAGGCCTGTACGGCACCATGGAATGGATGGCGCGCCATGGCACCCTGCGTGCGCGCCCGGCCGAACTGCTGCCCGGCACCGTGCGCGTGATCTCGGTCGGCATGGATTACGGCCACAAGGACGACACCCAGGCCTGGGACACCCTGCACGACGGCGACCGCGCCTACGTGGCGCGCTACGCGCTGGGCCGCGATTACCACAAGCTGATGCGCAACCGCCTGCAGAAGTTCGCCGACGCATTGGCGGCAGAGATCGGCGCGTTCGGCTACCGGGTCTTCGTCGACTCGGCACCGGTGCTGGAGCGTGCCCTGGCGCGCAATGCCGGGCTCGGCTGGATCGGCAAGCACACCTGCCTGATCGACCGCCACGGCGGCTCGTGGTTCTTCCTGGGTGAGATCTACATCGACCTGCCGCTGCCGGTGGACACCCCAGCCACCGCGCACTGCGGCACCTGCACGCGTTGCATCGACGTGTGCCCGACCCAGGCCATCATCGCGCCGCAGCGGCTCGACGCGCGGCGCTGCATTTCCTACCTGACCATCGAACACGATGGCGCCATTCCCGAAGACATGCGCGTGCCGATGGGCAACCGCATCTACGGCTGCGACGACTGCCAGCTGGTCTGCCCCTGGAACAAGTTCGCGCGGCGCACCGACGAACCGGATTTCCGTGCGCGCAATGATCTGGATACGGCAAGCCTGGCGCAACTGTTCGCGTGGGAAGAAGACGAGTTCCTGCGCCGCACCGAAGGCAGCCCGATCCGGCGCAGCGGACACGAACGCTGGCTGCGCAACATCGCGGTGGCGCTGGGCAACGCGCCCGGCCATGCCGAGACCCTGGCCGCGCTGCACTCGCGCGTTGAGCACTCCTCCGCGCTGGTGCGCGAGCACGTGCAGTGGGCACTGCAGCAGCACGCCACGCGCGGCAACGCCGGCTGACCGCCGCCTGCACGCCGCGCGCCCGGGCATGCGACCATGGACGCCCGTTCGTACCGTTTGACCCGTCATGGACCGCAGCGCGCAGATCCTCACGCCCAGCCAGCTCAACATCCTGGCCCGCGACCTGCTGGAAGGCTCGTTCCCGTCGGTGTGGGTGGAAGCCGAGCTGGGCAGCGTGACCCGCCCCGCCTCCGGCCACATGTATTTCACCCTGAAGGACGCGCGCGCGCAGATCCGTGCGGCCCTGTTCAAGCCCAAGAGCCAGTGGCTGAAGTTCGTGCCGCGCGAAGGCATGCGCGTGCTCGCCCGCGGCCGGCTGACGCTGTACGAAGCGCGCGGCGAGTACCAGATGGTGCTCGACCACATGGAAGAAGCCGGCGAAGGCGCACTGCGCCGCGCCTTTGAGCAGCTCAAGGCGCGGCTGGAAGCCGAAGGCCTGTTCGCGCCCGAACGCAAGCGTGCCCTGCCCGCCCACGTGCGCCGGCTGGCGGTGATCACCTCGCCCACCGGCGCGGCCGTGCGCGACGTGCTGAGCGTGCTGGAACGACGCTTCCCCCTGCTGGAAGTGGACCTGTTGCCCAGCCTGGTGCAGGGCGACAGCGCCGCCGCGCAGATCACCGCGCTGCTGCGCAGTGCCGACGCCAGCGGCCGCTACGACGTGATCCTGCTGACCCGTGGCGGCGGCTCGATGGAAGACCTGTGGGCATTCAACGACGAGCAGCTGGCGCGCGCGATCGCCGCCAGTACGACGCCGGTGGTGTCGGCGGTCGGCCACGAAACCGACTTCAGCCTGGCCGATTTCGCCGCAGACCTGCGCGCACCGACGCCGTCGGTAGCGGCCGAACTGCTGGTGCCCGACCAGCGCGATCTGCAGCTGCGCCTGCGCCGCCAGGCGGCACGACTTGTGCAGCTGCAACGGCACGGGCTGGGCCAGGCCATGCAGCGCGCCGACCGCGCCCTGCTGCGGCTCAATGCGCAGAGCCCGCAGAACCGCCTGCAGTTGCTGCAGCGCCGCCAGCAGGACCTGGCGCGCCGGTTGGCCGGCATCTGGCAGCAGCAGCACGAACGGCGCCTGGCGCGCCTGCGGCATGCCGCCGTGGTGTTGCGCAACGGCCACCCTCAACGCCAGCTGGATGCGCTGGGGCAGCGACTGCAGCGCGCCCTGCCGCGCGTGGAAGCAGCGATGGCCCGGCAGCTGCAGCGCGACACCCTGCGCCTGCGCGCGCTGGCGCGTTCGATGGAAGCGGTGAGCCCGCTGGCGACGGTGGCGCGCGGTTACGCGATTCTTACGCGGGAAGACGACGGCCGCCTGGTGCGGTCGCCGTTGGATGTGGCGCCTGGGGATGCGTTGCAGGCGCGGGTGCAGGACGGGGTGATCGACGTGGTGGTCAAGGACCGTTGATCACTGCATGGCGGCCGACCCACCGGCCGTTTCGCAGAACCGTTGGCGGTATTCCATGGCCTTTGGCATCAATGCCTGCAGGTTCTGGATGCGGGTGCCCGGGTTCGGGTGCGTGGACGAGAATTCCGGCGGCGCCTGGCCGCCACTGGCCTGGCCCATGCGTTCCCACAGCGGTATCGCTTCGCGCGGGTCGAAACAGGCGGCCGCCGCCAGCATGAGGCCCACTTCGTCGGCCTGGGTTTCATGGCTGCGCGCGTAGGGCAACAGATACCCATAGCCCATCGCCGACATCACCATCTGCTGCTGCCCCGGGTCCATGCCACTGGCGGCACCGGCCATCTGCCCGATCTGGGTGAGCTTCTGCTGGGCCATGCGCTGGGCGCCATGGCGCAGCAGCGCGTGCGCGATCTCATGGCCCATCACCACCGCCATCGCGTCCTGGGTCTGGGCCACTGGCACCAGCCCGGTGTACACCGCCATCTTGCCGCCGGGCAGGCAGAACGCGTTGGCCTGGTCGGACTGGATGACGTTGACCTCCCACTGGAAGTCACGCGAGAAGTGCGCCGGCTTCAACCCGTGTTCCTGCGCCAGCGAAGTCTCCACCACGTCGACCTTGCGGATCAGGCGTTCGGCAATGGCGCGCACATCGCGCGAGACCTGCGCGTTGGGGTCCAGCGGGCGTTCCTGCTGCAGGATTTCCTGGTAGGCCTGCAGGCCCATCGCCATTTCCTGGTCGGCATCGAGCGAGCTGTCGATCAGCACGCTTTCGCCGGTGTACGGGTCCACGCTGCGGTTGGAGAACCAGTAGAACGCGGCATAGCCGGCAAACGCCAGCAGGACCCACCAGCGGATGTTGCCGAACAAACCCGGGCGCCGTGCCCGTTGCTGCTGCTGACCGCCGAAGGGATCGCTGCGCATGCTGGTGGTTCCTGAGGGTTGAGGGAAATGCTACCGCCAAATCCGCCCGGTCAGATACCCCGGACCAGGCGGAACCCGATCCTGGCGCTGGTCGTGTCCGAATCCTGTGATTGTCGCCAGGCGGCCCGGGTCTGTTCCGGCGCGTTGGCCCAGTTGCCGCCGCGGATCACCCGCTGCCGGCAGCCCGGGTTGAACCAGGCCAGGCCGTCGGCCGGGGCGCGCCGGTAGCTGGCATGCCAGCAGTCGGCCACCCACTCGCTGAGGTTGCCGGCCATGTCGTGCAGGCCCCAGGCGTTGGGCTCGAAGGTGGCCACCGGGGCGGGGCCCCACCAGCCGTCGCCATAGCCGACGAAGGCGTTGAACCAGCGCCGGCCGGACGGCGAGACGTCTTCGCCGCCGGTGAAGTTGCCCGACAACGGCGGCGGCGTGCCCTCGTTGCCCCACGGATACCGGCCGCTGGTCCCGGCGCGCATGGCGTACTCGAATTCGGCTTCGCTGGGCAGCCGGTAGGAGCGCCCGGTCTGTTCGGACAGCCACATCGCGTAATGCTCGGCATCGCGCACGCTGACGTGCATCACCGGCGAGTTGGCGATGGCCGGGGTGCCGTCGTAGCCCGAGCGCCAGTCCACGCCGCTGCTGCGGGTGAAGTTGCCGCTGCGCTCGTCGTAGATGATCGAATGGCCGCGCCGGGTGGCGCGCGGGCGTGCGTTGCTGGCCTGCACGTAACGACGGTAGTCGGCCACGGTGACTTCGGTGATCGCCATGGCGAAACCGCGCTCGAAGCGTACGTAATGGGCCGGCTTTTCCGCATCGCTGGCGCCCAGCTCGCTGTCGCCCGCGCCCATCTGGAAGCCGCCGTGCGGGACCACGATCATCTGTGGGCCGCGGCCGCCGTCGCGCAGCGCGTCGCTGAACACCTGGCGCGGACGGAAGCTGCCGTAATGGGTGGCCAGCTCGATGCGCTCGCGCAGCTGGCCCACCACCGGATCGCCGGGCATCGCGATGCGCAGTGCGTCTTCCAGCTTCTCCCGTGCGGACTTGAGCCCCTGCGGCGTAGCGAGGTCACGCAGCCCCTGGTCGCGGAGGCGAACCAGGGTCTGGGCACGGATGGCTTCGATCCGCTCGAAGGCGTCGTCAATGGTCGGCGCCGAGTCGCGCACCTTGGCCGCTTCGGCCAGCCAGGTCCCGGCGGCGGTGAAGTCGGCGCTGCGCGCGGCCGCTTCGGCGCGCCGGATCAGCGCGCTTTCGGCCGCGGCCAGGCCCTGCCGCGCACGCGGGCTGTCGGGCTGCAGCGCCAGCGCCTCGCGGAAGTTGGGAATGGCGCCGTCGCCGTCTTCGCCGACCCGGTCGGCGCGCAGGTCGTCTTCACCCGCACGGTTGTAGGCGATCACCCGCTGCGCGAGTTCCACGCGGGACTGCAGCTGCCGCACCTTGGGATCGTCGGGCGCCAGGGTCAGCAGGACCAGCGCCATCTCGCCCGCCTCGGCCACCGCCTCACGCTGCTTCAGCGGGCGCTCCAGCAGGGCCGAAGCGTCAATGAGCAGGCGCTGGCGGGCCTTGGCCAGCCCGGCCTGGGCCTGGCGATCCTTCGGGTCGCGCTCCAGCAGCGCCAGCCAGATCGGAATGGCATCGGCGGCCGTCGCATACAGCCGGTCTTCGGCCAGGGCCTTGTTCGCATCCCGCCGCGCCTGGGCCACGCCGTCGTCGGCAATGACCACCGCCGGCGGCTGCCAACGCTGCGCGGTCTCGGCCGCGTCTTCACCGCCAATGGTGACCTGGGCCGGCGCTGGGGCGGCGCGTTTGGCCGGTTTGGCCGGTGCCTTCTGCTTCGCCGGCTCGGCCTGGCGCGCCGTTGGCGGCGTCGGCGCAGGCGTGTCGGGCGAGCACGCGGTCGTGGCCAGCAGCAGCGCGGCCAGCAACAACGGGGCGGGGCCTGGAATACGCAATTCGGGATCCTTCGGCGGGGCAGGTTCGACGTTAGGCTATTCTCCCTCACCTGAGCAAACCTGCAGTAGACGGAACCCCTACGTGGCCTATTGGATCAAAACCCCGGCGGAACTGGACGAGCGCTACCGCCAGCGCCCCACCCGGATCGGGCTGGACACCGAATTCATCCGCGAACGCACCTACTGGCCGCAGCTGGCCCTGGTGCAGATGGCGGTCGGAGACGAGATCCTGCTGATCGACCCGCTCATCCCGGGCATGAACGAAGCACTGGCCAAGTGGCTGGCCGACACCTCGATCACCAAGGTCATGCACAGCGCCAGCGAAGACCTGGTCACCTTCAAGGTGGCCTGCGGCGTGCTGCCCCGGCCGCTGTTCGATACGCAGATCGCCGCCTCGCTGGCGGGGATCGGCGGCGGCATGGGCTACCAGAAGCTGGTCACCGCGATCACCGGCGTGACCCTGGCAAAGGGCGAGACGCGCTCGGACTGGATGCGCCGCCCTCTGTCGGACGCGCAGCTGGAATATGCCGCCGACGACGTGGAGTACCTGTTCGCGATCCACGACGTGGAGGAAGCGAAACTGGCCGAACTCGACCGCCGCCAGTGGCTGCAGGACGACGCCGAGCGCCTGCTGGCCAGCGTGGAGCATGATGAAGAGCGCTGGCCGCACGTGGCGATGCGCTCGGCGCAGTTCATGGACGCGGCTGCCCAGCGCCGCCTGCTGCGCCTGCTGCGCTGGCGCGATGTGCAGGCGCGTGCCAGCGACAAGCCGCGCAGCTGGATCCTGGACAACGAGCTGGCCGCCCTGCTCGCCCGCACCCCACCGGCCGACGCGGCCGCACTGGCGAAGGTGATGGAAGGGTTCCCGAAGGCGCCGCGCAAGCTCGCCACGCAGGTGTGGGACGCGCTGGACACCCCCCTGCATGATGAAGCCGAGGCCCCGCTGGCGCTGCCTGCCAACGATGCCAACAAGCAGGCGTTGAAGCGGTTGCAGGACGCGGTAAGCGCGCGCACCGCCGAACTCGGCCTCCCCGACGGCGTACTGGCGTCGCGCAAGCACCTGGAAAGCTACCTGGAAAGCCGCAAGTGGCCGCAGGCCCTGGCCGGCTGGCGCCAGGCAATGCTGGAACCGGTGCTGGCGCCGTTGTTGCCATCGGCCACCTGAAATGAAAAGGCCCCGCTCGCGCGGGGCCTTTTGCATTCAACGCATCACCAATTGAGGTTCAACGACACCCCCACGGTCCGCGGTTCGTTGTACACCGCCGCCATGTAGTTCTCGATCACGCCCTTCAGGTTCTTCTCGTTGGTGATGTTGCGCGCAAACAGCGCCGCTTCCCACGCACCATAGTTGCCGGAGTAGCCCAACTTCAACCCACCCTCGAAGCTCCCCTTCGAATTGAATTCGGCAGTGTCGTACAGCACGAAGCTCGTGTACCCCTGCTTGTTCCAGTCGGTGGAAATGAACACCGCGTCGCTGTCGTTCACCGGCAAGTCGTAACGCGCGGCGAAGTTCAGGTTGTACTTCGGCGCGTTCGGCAGCGGGCTGCCATTGATCTGCGCGAAGGTGTTGGCACCCACCTTGATGGTCGGGTCGTTCACCGTGCACACCACCACGCCGTTCAGCGCGCACACCTGCGCATACACTCGGTCGTCCTGGATCTCACTGTGCAGCAGGCTCACGCCGGCGGTCAGGCTCAGGTTCGGGATCGGGCGCAGCTCCATGTCCGCTTCCAGGCCGTAGGCCTTGGCCTTGTCGGCATTGAACAGCACGCCGTTGCCGTTGGAGTCGTTGCCGTTGAGCTGGATGTCGTTGACCGTGTAGGTGAACGCCGTGGCATTCAGGCGCAGGCGGTTGTCCCACAGGCTGCTCTTGACGCCTGCTTCCCACGACAGGATGGTTTCCGAATCAGCGGTGGTGAAGTCGGCGTTGAACACCGCCGAGCGGCCCTGGATGGTCGGTCCGCGGAAACCGCGTGCCACCTTGGCATACACGCTCACCTGCGGGTTGAACGCGTACATCGCGCTCAGGTCCCAGCTCGGCGTGGTGTCGGACATTTCCACGTCGGTGCGGCCACGGTAGGTGACCACGCCGGCGGCGGTGTCGGCGGTCTTGAGCAGGCGCGTGCGCTTCTCGTCGCGGGTCTGGCGCAGGCCGGCGGTCAGCGTGAACCTGTCTGTCACGTCATAGCTGAGCTGGCCGAAGCCGGCGAACGAGGTGTTGGTGTTGCGCAGGCGCACCCAGTTGTTCGGGTTGCGCGCGGCACCCTGCAGGAACCAGGCGCGCTGGTAGAAGTCGGTGGTGTCGCGGCCGTCGAAGTAGTACGCGCCGACCTGCCACTTCAGGCGGTTGTCGTCGGCGTTGGCCAGGCGCACTTCCTGGGTCCACTGGTCCAGGTCGCGGACTTGGCCCATCGACTGGCCATAGCCGTTCGGCACGCCGTTGACCGGGAAGTTGACCGCCGCGCCGCCGTCGGTGTCGCCACGGCTGTAGCCGGAGGTGGTTCGTAGGCGGTGATCGAGGTCAACGAGACATTGCCGAAGTCGTAGATCGCCTTCAGCGAGCCGCCGTAGGTCTTGTACGCCTGCGGGTTGTTGTCGGCTTCGTCGTAGGCCACCTGATCGCGCGGCGCGTCCACGCGGTTGGAGCCCTTGGTGATCGCGCTTCGCAGGAACAGGGTCGAGGTGCCTTCGTAATCGCGCGCATGCGCCGAGGCCAGCAGCGAGAAGGCCTCGCTGGGCTGCAGCAGCAGCTGGGCGCGCACGTTGCGGTCGTCGAAGCCGCCCATCGCGTTCTTCTTCGGCGCCACCGTGCCGTCGGCGCTGGGGCCGGTGTAGGTGTTGTCCACGTAATCATCGCGGTGCTGGTACAGCGCCGAGACGCGGAACGAGGCGATGTCGTTGATCGGGCCGCCGAAGCCGCCGTCCACCGCCACGCTGCCGTAGCTGCCATAGCTGGCCTGCACGCGGCCGGCGTAGTCCTGGCTGGGCTTGATGCTGTCGAACTTGACGATGCCGGCGGTGGTGTTGCGGCCGAACAGCGTGCCCTGCGGACCACGCAGCACTTCCACCTGGTCCACGTCGAAGACCGGATTGGACTTGAGCACCACGTGCTCCAGCACCACGTCGTCCTGGATGATCGAGACCGGCTGCGAGGCACCCAGGTAGAAGTCGATGTTGCCTAGGCCACGGATATAGAAGCGCGGGAAGATGCGTCCGGTGGTGGTTTCGGCGTAGAAGCTCGGCACGCGGCCGCTCAGCGCCAGCAGGGTGTCGTCGCCACCGGCGGTGAACTCGCGCAGGCGCTCGCCCTGGACCACGCCGACCGAGACCGGCACGTCCTGCAGGTTGCGCTCGCGGTGGTCCGCGGTGACGGTGATGGCATCCAGCGAGGTCGGGCTGACATCCTGGGCAAGCGCGGTGCCACTCAGACCCAGCAGCGCGGTGCACGCCAGCGCCAGTGCATGCGGGCGCGGCTGACGCAGGGTCGAAACGGAAACAGTGTGATGGGAAGACATTCTGTGGGCTCGGGTAGCGCGTTTGAGATGCGGCACGATATTGCGCCGATGTTTCAAACGAGTTTCAAGCCCACGTTGACCCGGCAGTGGCGTCTGCGACTCCCCATCGCAGACGCCACTGCACCCGATCAGGCCGCAACGCGCTCCATGCGCGCGGGCTGCGCGTCAGCCAGGCGGAACTGCCCGACCGATTGCTGCAGCTCGGACGACTGCGCGTTCAATGCGCGCGCAGCGGCCGAAGCCTCCTCGACGAGGGCAGCGTTCTGCTGGGTCACACCGTCCATCTGCACGATGCCCTGGTTGACCTGCTCGATCCCTGCCGCCTGTTCCTGGCTGGCGCTGGCGATCTCTTCGATCAGCCCGCCCAGCTCGCCCACCGACGCCACCACGCGCTGCAGGGTCTGCCCCGCCTGGTGCGCCAGCTCGCTGCCGTCAGCGACCTGGGCCGCCGACGCTTCGATCAACGTCTTGATTTCCTTGGCCGCGCTGGCCGAACGCTGCGCCAGCGCGCGCACTTCCGAAGCGACCACTGCGAACCCTCGGCCTTCTTCGCCCGCCCGTGCGGCTTCCACCGCGGCATTGAGCGCCAGGATGTTGGTCTGGAACGCGATGCCGTCGATCACCGTGGTGATGTCGGCAATGCGGCGCGATGACGCCTCGATGCCACTCATGGTCTCCACCACCTGGGCCACGGCAGTACCGCCCTGCACCGCCACTTCTGCCGCTTCAGACGCCAGACGGTCGGCACGGCGGGCGTGGTCGGCGTTCTGCTTGACTGCAGCGGTCAGCTCTTCCAGCGATGCCGCCGACTCTTCCAGGCTCGCGGCCTGCTGCTCCGTACGGCGCGACAGGTCGTCGTTGCCGGCCGCGATCTCCGCCGACGCGGTCGCCACCGACACCGCCGCCTGCTGGATCCCGCCGACAATGGCGGTCAGCTGCGCCACGGTGGCGTTGGCATCGTCGCGCATGGTAGCGAACACGCCCTGGAACTGGCCGTCGATGCGCCCGCGCAGGTCGCCCTGGGCCAGGGCGCGCAACAGACCGGACAGCGCACTGAGGTTGCGGTCGGCGGTGACCATCAGGGTATTGAGGCCGTCGACCATCACCCGGAAGTCGTGCTGGTAGGCCTCGGCATTGCCACGCACGCTGAAGTCGCCAGCGGCCGCCGCTGCGACCAGGTGCTTGATCTCGCCATTGATCGCCTGCAGGCGGTCGCGCACGCCATTGACCGCTTCGGTGATGCGGGCCTTCTCGCCCGGCAGCTGCTCCATGGACTGCGAGAGGTCGCCATCGGCGTAGCGACGGACCAGTTCGACCATGCGCATCTTCACCGAGATGTGCGCGTCCACCAGTTCATTGGTGCCCGCCACCATCGTGCCGAACTCACCCTCGAAGCGGCTGGCGTCGATGCGGTGGCTGATCGTGCCCTCGGCGTGGCGCTGGCTCATTTCGTTCTGCGCCTGGATGATCTCGCGCAGCTTGTCCTGCATCTGCTGCAGCGCGCCCATCAGGCGGCCTACTTCATCCTGGCTGTTCACCACGATGCGCTGGTCCAGGCGGCCGGCGGCCACGTCCCGCGCGACCTGCCCGGCCCGGGCCAGCGGCGCGCTGATGACGCGACGGACCACCACGATCAGCGCCACGATCACCGCCAGCAGGCCGGGCCCGGACACCACGCCGATCTGCACCATCAACTTATGCAGCACCGCCTGCAGCACCGAGGTCGGCTCCAGGCCGAGCACGGTCCACTGCCACGGGCCGTAGCTCTGCGCACTGACGAAGTACGGCGTGGCCGGGGCGTCTTTTGCACTGCGCAGGTTGAGCGTGGCCTGCGTGGCCTTGCCGGTCAGCAGCGCCTCCAACGCCGCCTGGTCGGCCGGGTCCACCAGCGCCGATAGCATCTCGCCTTCGCCCGCAGTGGCGGCCACCACAGTGCCGAACTGATCGCCGGCGCGCGTGTTGACCGCCAGGAACTGCCCTTCCTTGCCCAGCTTGGACTCGCGCAGGCGGGTTTTCAGTGCTGCCAGGCCTTCGGTGTAGTTCTGGCCGACGAAGGCGATGCCGGACACTTCGCCTGCGGCATCCTTGATCGGCATGTAGTGGGTCATGTAATCCACGCCGAACAGCCGTACCGGACCGGTGAAACCTTCGCCGGCCAGCATCTTCGGATAGGCCGGGCTGGCGTGGTCGAGCACGGTGCCCATGGCGCGGGCACCTTCGGCATTGCGGACCGAGGTGGAGACGCGCACGAAATCATCGCCGTCGCGTACGAATACAGTCGCCACGCCACCGCCGGTGGCTTCGGCGAAACGATCCACCGCGCCCTCCTGCAGATTCAGCACCTCCTTGCCGAATCGCAGGGTCGGGGTCTGGCGCTCGCCTACCGCGACCTGTTTGGCCGGGTCCACGCTGACCTCACCGGTCGGCAGCATGGCGCGGAACATGCCCGCCATGCGCTCGGTGCTGTCGCTGAGGCTGCGGTCGTACAGCTCGACCGAGTCGCGCATCAGTTCGGTCGAGCTCTGCAGCCCGGCTTCAACGCGCTGCTGATAGCTGGTGGCAGCCTGGCGGTAGATCAGCACGGCCAGCGCCACGAAGGCCAGGGTGGTGATCAGGCCCATCAGCAGCGCGAGGCGCGCGCCAAGGGAAGTGGAGAAAACGGTGGCGGCACGGGTCGTCATCGTCGGAGCTCGGAGGGAGGATTGGATTGAGAGATTCGTCACAGTTCTTATCGGCACCGAAGTGGTCCTCTTTACGTAAAAAAAGACAGAATCGATAGACCTTTCGTTTCCTCCAAGTGATTGATCCACAAGGGATGTCCTCCGGTCGCATCTTCACGAAGCCGGTGATCCGTTCAGAAATGGTCGAAATTTCTCAAGTTGCGCCTATGGCTGCCGCAGACGGCGACGGCCTCGAAGTCCGTAGTCAGACTCTTGGCAGCGCGGGGCACGCAGCGCTACACTTGGATCCATCGCGGCACCCACGCCGCGTAGCAGCACACATGGGGCCATAGCTCAGCTGGGAGAGCGCGTCGTTCGCAATGACGAGGTCAGGAGTTCGATCCTCCTTGGCTCCACCACATTCCCGCAGCCATCCCATGGATGGCAGCGAAACGAAAAAGCCACCCGTCGGGTGGCTTTTTTGTTCGTGCTCCGATGGGGCGAACGTAGACCCTACCGCCCGTCCCCTGCCCGCTCGGCTATGGGTCGCACCTGCTGCACAAGCGTCAGGAGCGTCTTCCCTGGCTCCTCGATCATCACTTCGTGCGCGGACTGCTCGAACCAGACCAGCTGCTTGCTGGGCGCGCGCACGGTCTCGAACCATTCGGCCGCCAGTTCGGACGAGACGTTGTAGTCATGCCGGCCCAGGAACAGGAACAACGGGGTCTTCAGCTCGCGCACCTGGCTCATGTCCTGGGTGAGTACCCCGGACAGCAGGTGCTGCATGGAAAAGTCGTTGCCCTTCCACATCGCGGTCACGTCCTGGTCGGAGTACTCGGGCGAAAGCCGGATGGCAGCGGCTTCGGCACTCCCACCGGTGCGGTTGTGGACCATGCCACCGTACTGATTGAGCCACTTGCGCTGCTTGAACAGCGTTTCAAGTGGCAACGGCGCGTTGCCCTCCGCATAAGGCGCGAGCGATTCAAGTTCGGCCACTGCTTCCGCGTTACCGGCTGCCTTGGCCTGCTGCAGCGTCCACGCCCAGCCACGACGTTCGCTTTCCGGCGCGTTGGTTATCTGGCCCATGCCGATATAGGCATGCAGCCATTCGGGACGACGCTGGGCCAGCTCCAGCCCCAGGTAGCTCCCCCAGGAATGGCCAAGGACGAAAACCCTGTCCTTGCCGAACTCCTTGCGCAGCCAGGCCACCATCTCTTCGGCATCAGCGACCATGCGCTCCCGGGTCATTGTGGGGGCCACGAGAGTCGGATCATTCGACGCATACGTCTTGCCGGCGCCGCGCTGGTCCCACTGGACCACGGTGAAGTATTCCTCCCACCCACGCTGGAAGTACCAACTGGTAGGCATTGCCACCCAGCCCGGACCACCGTGCAGCATCAGCAGGACGGGATTACGTCGATCACTGCCTCGAATCGACACCCACTGGTTGATACCGCCGATAGGCACCGTCTCCAGCCGCTCGATGCCATTGTCTGCCACCACCTTGCGGATGTCGGCGACAATACGAGTGGCTTCAGCGCGACTGGCGGGCGACGGCGCCTGGGTTTCGGCAGTCGCCGCGAGCGGAACGAACAGCATCAGCATGGCCCTGCAGAGCAGGCCGGCAATCCCATGTTTCATCGGCGTACAACCCGTGACGGCAGCGGTGGTACGCCGATTGTGTCACGCCTCCGGATTGTCCTTGGTCGGCGGACGGCGGCTCTCGGACTCGCGGATCTGCTCGTCGGTCTGCCCCTGGCGGGTCTTGGCAACCTCGTCCTGCTTGCGGTCCTGCTGGGCTTCCTTGACGCCCTGCTGCTTGCCGGGCTGCTTTTCAGTGTTCATGGTGCGCGCTCGTTGTGGCCAGCCCTGTCTGGGCATGGCCACAACCTAGCCATTGGCGCGTGACGCAGGGGTCAACCTTCCACGAAAGCCAGCAGTTCCGCATTGATCGCGTCGGCGTGGGTGGTGCACATGCCGTGCGGATAGCCCGGGAAGACCTTCAGAGTGCCCTGATTCAGCAGCTTGATCGTCAGCAGGCTGGCATCGGCGATCGGTACGATCTGGTCGTCATCGCCATGCAGCACCAGCGTCGGCACGTTGATCGCCTTCAGGTCTTCGGTGAAGTCGGTTTCCGAGAACGCCTTGATACCTTCGTAGTGTGCCTGCGCGCTGCCCGTCATGCCCTGCCGCCACCAGTTGCGGATGGTGCCTTCCGACACGGCGGCGCCGGTGCGGTTGAAACCGTAGAACGGGCCGCTGGCCAGGTCCAGGTAGAACTGCGCGCGGTTCTGCGCCAGCTGGGCGCGGAAGCCGTCGAACACGGACAGCGGCAGCCCGCCCGGGTTGGCCGGGGTCTGCAGCATGATCGGCGGCACCGCGCTGATCAGCACCGCCTTGGCAACCCGGCCCGGAGCCGCCTTTGCCACGTAGCGCGCCACTTCGCCACCGCCGGTGGAGTGGCCGATATGCACCGCGTTCTTCAGGTCCAGATGGTCGGCAACTGCGGCCGCATCGGCCACATAGTGGTCCATGTCGTTGCCTTCGCTGACCTGCGCGGAGCGGCCGTGGCCGCGGCGATCGTGGGCGACCACGCGGTAGCCCTTGGCAAGGAAGAACAGCAGCTGGGCGTCCCAGTCGTCGCTGGATAGCGGCCAGCCGTGGTGGAACACGATGGGCTGGGCGCCTTTCGGGCCCCAGTCCTTGTAGAAAATCTCGACGCCGTCGGCGGTGGTGATGATGCTCATCGGTGCTGCTCCTGGAGTAGTGGGGACTGCAGGGACAGCCTAGGTGGAGGCGTTGCAGCGCGACATCGTACGCTTGGGTCGCTGGCTCATACCGAGGTATGGATGGTAAGCGGCTACCGATCAGGGTCATGCGTTCGTCGCACGGATCATTCTGGTCGGCGGTCGTTTGGGAACCGACCCTACCCGGCCGAGGCGTGGCTGGTGCCGGCCGGCATCATGCTATGCCGAGCGCCTCAGCCAGGCATTGCGCCATGGCCTCACCGTCCACCGGCTTCACCAGGAACGCGCGGGCGCCACGCGCCATTACGCGGGCACGCAGGGCGTCGTTCGGGAAGCCGGTCATGAAGATCATCGGGTAGGTGCAGCCACGGGCCAGCAGCTCGGCCTGCAGCTGGTCGCCGTCCATCTGCGGCATCTGGATGTCGGTGAGCACGCAGTCCGGCGGGTCGCCGTCGTCGGCGAGGAAGGCGGTGGCGGAGGGATAGGTGCGCACTTCGTGGCCCAGCGCGCGTACCAGGCTCGAGAGGGACTGGCGCACGCCGTCATCGTCGTCAACGATGGCAATGCGGTAGATCGGCTTCATGGCTCCATTTTCGCCCGATCCGCCCGCGCCCGGGAACCATACACAGGTTTGGGCCAGCGCCCTCAGCCCGGCGGATGCCCCACGCCCAGCGCTTCCGCCTGCCGCACCAGGTCAGCCAGCGCGCGCACGCCCATCTTTCGCATGACGTTGCCGCGATGGATCTTCACCGTGATCTCGCTCAGGTTCAGCTCGCCGGCCACCTGTTTGTTCATCAACCCGGCCACCACGTGCGCCATCACCTCGCGCTCGCGTTTGGTCAGGGTGGCGTAGCGCGCATCCAGCGACCCGCGCGCGGCGCTGTCCTGGCGGCGGCGGGTGTCGCGCTCTATCGCCGCGCTGACCGCGTCCAGCATGTCCTGGTCGCGGAACGGCTTGGACAGGAAGTCGACCGCGCCGGCCTTCATCGCGCGCACCGTCATCGGTATGTCGCCATGCCCGGTCATGAACACGATGGGCAGATGGATGCCCTGCACGGCGAGCTGACCCTGCAGGTCCAGTCCGCTGATGCCGGGCAGGCGCACATCCAGCACGATGCAGCCGGGAATGTCCGGCAGTTCGGTTTGCAGCAGCTCGGCCGGCGACCCAAGCACCCGGGTCTGCAATCCCACCGAGCGCAGCAGGCTGTCGAGCGCGTCGCGGACGGCAGCGTCGTCGTCGACGACCACGACCAGGGGCTGGGGAGGGGTTCGGTTCATGACGGCACGCCTTCGTGGATCGGGGTGGCCAACACCAGCCGGAAGCGCGCGCCACGGCCGGGCGCGTTGTCGACCGACAGCTGCCCGCCGTGTGCTTCGGCGGTGGATCGGCAGATCGCCAGACCCATGCCCATGCCCTGCGGCTTGGTGGTGAAGAACGGTTTGAACAACGTGTCCAGATGGTCCTCCGGAATGCCCGGGCCACTGTCGGTGATGTTGATGACCACTTCGCCCGGGGCACCCGCGCGCGCGTCCACCTGCAGCTGGCGCGCGTGGTCCTGCCCGGCCATGGCCTGGCTGGCGTTGATCAGCAGGTTCACCAGCACCTGCTGCAGCTGCACCGCATCGCCGTGCAACGGCGGCAGGTTGCCGGCCACGGCCACGCGCAGCTGCACCGCTTCGCGGTTGAGTTCGTGCTGCACCAGGCGCACCGCGTCGTCGATCAGGGTCGCGGTATCCAGGGTTTCGCGGGGCGTGCTGCGCTTGGCCAGGAACGCGCGCACCCGCTTGACGATCTCGCTGGCGCGGCGTGCCTCGGCCACGGTGCGGTTGATCGCCGCATCCACTTCGTGCAGGTCGGGGCTGTCGCGGTGCAGCCAGCGCAGGCCGGCCTCGCCGTTGGTCACCACCGCCATCAAGGGCTGGTTGACCTCGTGCGCTAGCGTGGCTGCCAGTTCGCCGAGGGTGGCCACGCGCGTGGCATGGGCCAGCTCGGCCTGCGCGCGCAGAGCTGCATCCTCGGCCTTGCGGCGTTCGGTGACATCGGTATGGGTCTCCATCACGCCCACGGCCCGCCCTTGGCCATCGCGCTGGATCACCCAGCGGCTGTCCAGCACGCGCCACTGCCCCTCGCGGGTGCGTTGCTCCAGCGTGCCTTCCCAGCTGCCGTGTTCGAGCAGCGCGGCCTCCACGGCCTCGCGCGCTTCCGGGTACCGGGTGGAAAGCAGCCTATCGGCCACCTCACCGATGGCCTCGTCCGCGGACCATCCGTACAGCTGCGCAGCAGTGCGGTTCCAGAACGTGATTACGCCGCCCCAGTCGCGCACGAAGATCATGTCGTGCGACAGGTCCAGCAGCATCGCCTGGCCACGCAGGCGCTGCATGGCGTGCTGGTGCTGCAGCGCCAGCAGCGCGGTGATGCCGATGGCAGCAAGGCTGACCAGTGCGCGGAAGGTCTGTGAGCCGACATGGTTCACGCCATGCGAATCCACGTACGCGACCACGGTAAGGACGATGCCGGCCATCGCCACGACGACGATATCTCCGCGCCGCCCGGTGCGCGCCACCAGCAGCACGGCCACCACGTACAGCACCGCCACCGCGCCTTCCAGCGTGCTCATTACATCGATCAGGAAAATGCCCAGGGTCAACAGGGCGGCCGCCACGCGGAACAGGGTTCGGCGGCGCGGCGAGGCCCCGACGACGCGCTCGCGGTCGGGGCGGGTGCTGGGCACGGTCTGGCCGGCGGGCATCGCGCAGTCACCTTCGGTGGGATGGGCGCAGTATCCCCCGCCCTTGCGTCCGGTTGATCCCTCAAAAGAGGGATGCGCCGCCGCCCGGCCCAAACCAACGTATGAGACGGGAAAACGATGGCGCAATACCGGCGCCGCGCGCCCCTGCCTAGTCTGGATCCGTCGGCCCCACCGCGCTGCCAGCGGACCGGGCCCACCACCCCAGCTACCGAGACCCGCCATGAACGAGCTTTCCCCGCAGGCACGCCAGACCGCCCCGCTGCGCACCCCGTCCGACCTCAGCCAGCAGGCCGGCAAGGACATCGCCGGCGCGCTCACCGTACTGCTGGCCGACGTGTTCGCGCTGTACCTGAAGACCAAGAACTTCCACTGGCACATGTCCGGCCCGCACTTCCGCGACTACCACCTGATGCTGGATGAACAGGGCGACCAGATCTACGCCACCACCGATGCCATCGCCGAGCGCGCCCGCAAGGTCGGCGGCACCACCCTGCGCTCGATCGGGCAGATCCACCGCATCCAGCGCCTGCTCGACAACGATGCCGACTATGTGACCCCGCAGGACATGCTGGCCGAGCTGGCCGACGACAACCGCCGCCTGGTCCAGTTCCTGCGCGCCACCCACGAGGTCTGCGACACGCACAACGACGTGGCCACCGCCAGCCTGATCGAAAACTGGATCGACGAGGCCGAAGGCCGCAGCTGGTTCCTGTTCGAAAGCACCCGCCCCACCCGCTGAGCCACGCTTCCTTCCCCCACAGGAGTCCGCCATGAGCAACGCATCACGCAGCGCCGCGCCGGTGGGCGACCCCGCGCCGCCGTTCCAGCTGCCCGCCACGCCCGACCAGCGGCTGAGCCTGGACGAACTGCGCGGCCGCCCGGTAATCCTGGCGTTCTATCCCGCCGACTGGAGCCCGGTCTGTGGCGACCAGCTTGCCCTCTACAACCAGCTGCTGCCCGAGTTCCAGCGCAGCGGCGCGCAGCTGGTCGGCATTTCGGTGGACGGGGTGTGGTGCCACGCCGCCTTTGCCGGGGAGCGCCACCTGCATTTTCCGCTGCTGGCCGACTTCGAACCCAAGGGCGAGGTCGCCCGACGCTACGGCGCCTACCGCGAGCAGGACGGCGTGTGCGAACGGGCGCTGTTCGTGATCGACGCCGAAGGCATCGTGCGCTGGCGCTACATATCGCCCCTGGGCATCAATCCCGGCGCCGACGGCATCCTTGAAGCGCTGGCGCAGCTTCCCTCCACCGCCGTACTTCCTGCAGGAGCAGCATCATGAAAGGACTATCCATAGCGGTCAGCGCGAACGACCACAGCCAGGGCCCGCGCGACGCGCCGATCACCCTGGTCGAATACGGCGACTACCAGTGCCCGTACTGCGGGGCGGCGTACCCCGTGCTCAAGGCGGTGCAGCGGGCCATGGGCACGCGGATGCGCTTCGTGTTCCGCAACTTCCCCATTACCGAAAGCCACCCCAATGCACTGGCCGCCGCCCGCTTTGCCGAAGCCGCCGCCGAGGGCGGGAGGTTCTGGGAAGCGCACGACCTGCTTTACGCGCGCCAGGACGCACTGGCCCCTGACGATCTGAAGACCTATGCCAGCGAGCTGGGCTTGAACAAGGCGCTGCTCGACGCCGCCGACAACGGGGCGTTCGATCATCGGATCGAGAGCGACTTCATGGGCGGCGTGCGCAGCGGCGTGAACGGGACACCGTGCCTGTTCATCAACGGCTCGCGTTACGACGGTCCCGTCGATGTGGACAGCCTGATCGAATTCATGACCGAACTGGCCTGACCTGTTACGCCGGCGCGCCGGGGCACGCCCCTCCCCCACCCGGGCGCGCCGGCACCTGCATAGGATCCTGCAATGCCCACTTCCCGCCACGTCCGGTCGTTGTCGACGGCCCCCACCGTTCACGACGACGCCCTGGGTTCGATCCGCCGTCTCAACGCCGACGACTTTCCGCTGCTGGAACGGATGTCTATCAAGCGCATGCTGCTGGCGCCCGGCAGCATCCGCGAACCGCACTGGCATGCTAATGCCAACGAGCTTGGCTACGTGCTGGCCGGCAGCGTGCTGATCACCATCGTGGGCAATGCCGATGCGGTCAGCACCCTGCGCGTGCACGCGGGTGAGATGTTCCACATCGACAGCGGCGCGCTGCACGCCATCGAGAACGTCGGCGAAGAAAGCGCCGAGCTGGTGATCGTGTTCAGCCATGAGCGTCCGCAGGACTTCTCGCTGCACGCCGCGTTCGGTGCCATGTCCGACGCGGTACTGGGCAACACCTACGACTTGGATAGCAAGGCGTTCAGCACCCTGCCCCGCGACACCGGCTCGCCGTACCTGGTGAAGCGCAGCGGACCGCCGGTGGTGCCGGAAGAGGCCGACCGCGCCGACCCGCATCGCTTCGCCATCGAAGCGCAGTCGCCGCCGGTCGACTTTCCGTACGGCCAGGCGCGGGTGTCGCGGACGCAGTTCTGGCCCGCCCTGCGCAACCTCTCGATGTACTCGCTGCGCATCGCCGACGACGGCATGCGTGAGCCGCACTGGCACCCGGAGACGGCGGAGCTGGGCTACGTGCATCGCGGCCAGGCAAGGATGAGCATCCTGGACCCGGACGGCTCGGTGGACACCTACCTGCTGCAGCCGGGCGATGTGTACTTCATTCCACGCGCCTACCCACACCAGATCGAAGTACTCGGCGACGACGTGCATTTCCTGGTCTTCTTCGACCAGCCCACCCCGGGCGACGTCGGCTACCGCCTGGCCGCCACCGCGTTCGCACCCGGCGTGCTGGCGGCCACCTTCGGCGTGGAGGCGGCAGCGCTGCCAACCTTCCCACGGACCACGCACGACCCGTTGATCGTGGCGCGTCGGAATGCGCTGGACCCGTTATCCACATGATCCAGCTCTGGCTCCCGAGGTAGGGTCGCATCCCAATCGACCGCCGATAACTCCGCCACGACCGGTGGGGCATGACCTCGAACGATGAGGCGCTGTCGCCAACCGCGCGCGCGGTATCGGGTCCATGCGTCAATGCATCACCGAATACGGTCGGCGGCCGTTTGGGAACCGGCCCTACCGCGCCGCCACTGCAATGGGCTCATCCCCATCTCCACCCGGAACATGTAATTGAACGCCGAGGCTGAGGCGTAGCCCAACTCGTGGGCGATGGTGGTCGGCGAACGCCCCTGCGCCAGCCATTCAATCGCGCGTAGCAGCCGCAACCGCGTACGCCAGGTCCGCAGGCTCATGCCGGTTTCGCGCTCGAAGTGCCGCGCCAGCGTGCGCGGCGATGCGCCCAGCACGCTGGCCCACTCTTCCACGCTGCGCGCATCGGCAGGCTGGTCGTGCAGTGCCTGGCACCAGCGCTGCAGGCGCGCATCCTGCGGCCATGGCAGATGCCGCACGTGCTGGCGCTGGCGACGCAACTGCGTGGTGACCAGTGCACACAGATGCGCGTAGTAGCCCGCATCGTCTTCGGCGCGCACCTGCCCCAGTTCCACGATCAACTCACGCAGCAACGGCGTCACATCCAGCACCGCACAGTGGTCCGGCATGCCGAGTGCGGGATCGTCGGCTACATACAGGTTGCGGAACGCCGCCGCACTCACCGCGCCTGTGTGGTGCACCATTCCGGTTGGCACCCACAACGCCTGCTGCGGGGTGATCACGTGGCGCGCGTTGCGCGCGGTGACCTGCAGCACACCCTCGGTAGCAAACACCACCTGGTTCCAGTCGTGCGCATGCGGCGGGAAGCGCTCGCCCGCCGCCAGGTGCTGGCTGCGCGCCACCACCGGCCACGGGAGCGTGCGCAGCGGCGGCACCGGCACTTCTTTCCAGAGGCCGTCGGGCGCGGAAGTCGGGGCGTGGCGGCTGATCGACATGATGCGGCATTCTATCGAAAGACAGCCGCACCGACCTGGCTGAGGATGACCTCACTCTTCCCCGGTCGCGTCGATGCCCACCCCCACACCCCACCCCGCTTCCCTGAAACCCTGGCAGGTCATCGGCGCCGGCATCTGCGCGCTGGTGCTCACCGTCGGCCTGGCCCGCTTCGCCTACACCCCGCTGCTGCCGCTGATGCGCGTGGACGCCGGGCTCAGCGCCGCGCAGGGTGGCTGGCTGGCCACCTTCAACTACCTGGGCTACCTGTGCGGCACCCTGCTGGCGGCGCGGGTCGGCGACATGCAGCAGAAATTCCGCTTCTACCGGATCGGCCTGCTGCTGGCGGTCGGCGCCACCGCGTTGATGGGCGTCACCACCCAGCCCTGGCTGTGGAGCCTGCTGCGCTTCGTGGCGGGCCTGTCCAGCACCGCCGGGCTGCTGCTGGCGTCCGGGCTGGTGCTCAACTGGCTGCTGGCCCACCAGCACCGCCCACGGCTCGGCCTGCACTTCGCCGGGCTGGGGCTGGGCATCGTGGTCTCCGGCGTGGCCACCGGGCTGCTGGCCGGGCACGCCAGCTCCAGCGCGCAGTGGATCTGGCTGGGCCTGCTCGGGCTGCTGTTCCTGCTGCCCGCCTGGGCCTGGATGCCCCGCCCCACCCCCGCCTCTGCCCACAGCGCCGCCCAGGCCCCGCCCCCGCCCAGCCAGCGCTGGCGCCGCCTGCTGATCGCCGCCTACTTCTGTGCGGGGGTCGGTTTCGTGGTGAGCGCCACCTTCATCGTCGCCATCCTCGAACAGACCCAAGCCTTCCGCGGCCACGGCAGCGCCGTATGGGTACTGGTCGGGTTGGCCGCCGTACCCTCCACCTTCGCCTGGGACCGCATCGCCGCCCGGATCGGCCTGATCCGCGCCCTGATGCTCGCCTTCGCCCTGCAGGCCGCCTCATTCGTGCTGCCGCTGCTGGACGACGGGCTGGCCGCCGGCATGGGCAGCGCCCTGTTGTTCGGGCTGACCTTCGCCGGCATCGTCAGCCTCACCCTCACCGTGGTCGGCCGCCACTACCCGCACAATCCGGCCAAGGCGATGGCCAACCTCACCCTCAGCTACGGCGTTGCCCAGATCCTGGCACCCGCGCTGGCCGGCACCCTGGCCCGCAGCAGCGGCAGCTACCAGGCGTCGCTGGTGTTGGCCGCAATCTTCATGGCGATCGGCATCGTGTTGCTGGCAGCGATGCCGGATGACGTGGCAGATCACGCACGGACGTGACTGCGCGCGGCGCGCACAGATGAACGTCGATTCATGCGTGTGCCGTACTAACGATCAAGCACTTAAGCCCACGTACCAAGGCCGCAGCAACGAATGTGAAATTTTTTGGTCGAAAAGCTTGCCGAACCCTGCAGACCTACGTATTATTCGCGTCCTCGCCAGCGGCAACGCAGCGATGAAGTGGCCGAGTAGCTCAGTTGGTAGAGCAGGGGATTGAAAATCCCCGTGTCGGCGGTTCGATTCCGTCCTCGGCCACCATGATTTTGAAAAGACCTGCAGAAATGCGGGTCTTTTTTTTGTTCGTTGAACTTCGGACAGCGAAGCGCCGGGCTCTGCCCGGCCGCTCTTCGTTTGATGGTCATGAAATCTGACAGATGTCTTCGGTCGCGTTTACACCCGGCTCCTGTATCTGGCCTATGCCTTACCCATTCAACATCTAGGCAAGGTTCCATGCAGGAAGAGCCACCCCCAGTACCGCCAGGGCGACTGCTCCGACGCCCAACATCCATGAGCGCCGCCGGTGAGACGCGCGCTCCCAGAGGCGATTTGCCATGTATCCCGCGATGCAGGCTGACAGAAGGCCCAAGGCGCCCCACGCCCACCAGAAGAATTCAGGGCCCACCAACATATAGAGAAGGTAGCCGCCGATTGCCAAGGAGAACCATAGCCAGAAAAGGGCACCCAGCAGCACATAGACCGCGACGCAGAGTTTTCTCATGGTCTGGCTCAAGCCGGCTCGGGCCGACTACCTCGGGGCATTGGATAGCCCAGAGTAGTCGAAGGCTGCTGCGTTGAACGTAGGAATACCCTTAGCTGGCTCTGAGTAGGCACAGGAGGTGCGCCCCGACAACGTGCCATTGGACGCCGCGCAGCGCGAAGCATTGCAGAAGCAGCTGGGCCTGCAGAAATGTTCCTTTTTCACTCCATTTGCAATCATATGGAGAATTAATGGAACACGGTGATTCGATTGATCAGTCAATGAGGACGCTGCGAGCGTGACGGTATTGGCGGTGCAACCCGTGGCAGGCACACTACGGCCTCCGTCATTGAACAAGGATGTCTCATGCGTGTTGCTGCACTTCTGACGTTGCTTCTCCTCACCGCCGGTTGTGCGCACCAGACGGCGATGACCGCACCGAAGCCGACGGTTGCGCCGATGGCGCCCATGGTGCCGGGTTGGATCACCCCTGCCGAAGCCGTGTTCGCAGCCAACGAAGATCCGCAGCGTGGCATCAGCGGCACCTTCGTGTTTACCGTCAAGAACACCGACGTCACCGAGCACCGCCTGTACCTCAACAGCGAACGCGACTATCGCCACCAGCTCGCGTTGAATGTGTCGCTGGACGCTGCACAGCGCGAAGCACTGCAGAAGCAGCTGGGCATGCCGCTGGAGCGTCTGGTCAATCGGCGGCTGCTGGTGACGGGTACGGCACACCGCGCGCGGATCGACTTCACCACCGACGGTAAGCCCACCGGAAAGTACTACTTCCAGACCCAGGTCAAGATCAACGACCCCCGGCAGGTGCGTTTCGCGCCCTGAGCGCGCGCCTGACGAAACCTTTACATCCGCTTTCACGCCGCCCCCTAAGCTCGGGCCTCCTGTCGGGAGACCCGTTCATGCGCCTTCGCCCTGCCCTGCTTGCCGCCGGCCTGCTGCTGTCCTGCCTTACCGCCCATGCAGCGGA
Source organism: Stenotrophomonas bentonitica (assembly GCF_013185915.1). Taxonomy (NCBI): domain Bacteria; kingdom Pseudomonadati; phylum Pseudomonadota; class Gammaproteobacteria; order Lysobacterales; family Lysobacteraceae; genus Stenotrophomonas; species Stenotrophomonas bentonitica. The sequence continues at coordinate 1,028,569 of NZ_JAAZUH010000001.1, forward strand.
ACCGGTGCGTTCGGTGCCGGCGCTGGATATGGGTCGCTATGCCGGGCAATGGCACGAGATCGCGCACCTGCCGGTGTCGTTCCAGAAGAAGTGCGTGGGCGACATCACCGCGACCTATGCGCTGCGTGGCGATGGCCGGATCAGCGTGCACAACGCCTGCCGCACCGGCGACGGTGAACGCATCGCCGCCGAAGGCGTGGCGCGCCCGGTCGAGGGCGAACCCGGCCAGCTGCAGGTGCGCTTCGTCCCGGACTGGCTGGCCTGGGTGCCGCTGGTCTGGGCCGATTACTGGGTGATCGCGCTGGATCCGGACTACCAGTGGGCGGTCGTGGGGGATCCGGACCGGAAGTACCTGTGGATCCTGTCGCGCTCGCCGAGCATGGACGCCACGCTGTTTGCCAGCCTGAAGGCCAAGGCGGAGGCCATGGGGTATGACCTGGGGCCGCTGAAGGTGATGGCGCCCGTGGATTGATCCGCGGCGCGGTAGAGCCACGCCCTGCGTGGCTGAAACCCCGAGGTGGCACGCACCACGTGGCAGCCACGCGCGGCGTGGCTCTACCATTCATGGAAGCCCCCCCGGCACACCTGCACAACCTCCATACGCCGTAGTATGCTCACACCTGCAAGAGGACTTTCACCCATGTTCCATCGCCTCCGCCCCGCCCTCACCGTGGCCCTGCTGGCCGGCATCGCCGTTGGCCTGGCCGCCTGCAGCACCAACGTCAAGCGCGTGTCGCCGCCGGCGGCCAGCGTGCAGCAGTTGACCGTGGGCGCCAATGGAAACTGGACCCTGGCCCTGCGCCTGCAGAACTTCAGCTCCATGCCGATGACCTTCGACAGCGTGGACCTGCAGATGCAGGTCGGCGACCAGGACGCCGGCAAGGTGAGCGCGCGCCCGGCAATCTCCATCGGCGGCGTTTCGGCCGACGTCATCAACGTTGAACTGCAACCGACCTCGGCCGCGCGCATCGTGGTCGCCGACGCGCTGGCCGGCAACCGCACCCTGGCCTATTCGCTCAAGGGCACCGTTGCCGCCACGCCGCAGGAAAAGAAGCAGCGCAGCTTCGATATCGACAACCGCAGCACCCTCAACCAGGCCCCCGGCCTGCCCGGCGTGCTGCGCTGATTTCCCCATCTATTTGCATCTGATCGAGACCTGACGATGAGCAGCTACACCGCCCCGCTTTCCGATATCCGCTTCGCCCTGCACGACGTGCTGAAGGTGGAGTCGCTGTTCGCCCGCCTCGGTTTCGCCGACGCCACCCCCGACGTGGTCGATGCGGTGCTGGAAGAAGCTGGCCGTTTCAGCGGCAGCGTGCTGGCGCCGCTCAACAGCGTGGGCGACGAAATCGGCTGCGTGCTCGACCAGGCCAGCGGCGAAGTAACCACTCCGCCCGGTTTCAAGCAGGCGTACACGCAGTTCGTCGACGGCGGCTGGACCGGCCTGACTGCGGCGCCGGACCTCGGCGGCCAGGGCCTGCCGCACACGCTGGGCGTGCCGCTCAACGAAATGATCAACGCCGCCAACCTGGCGTGGGGCAACTTCCCGCTGCTCTCGCACGGCGCCATTGAAGCGCTCAAGCAGCATGGCGAAGCCTGGCAGCAGGACGCCTTCCTCAAGCCGCTGATCGAAGGCCGCTGGACCGGCACCATGTGCCTGACCGAACCGCATTGCGGCACCGACCTGGGCCTGCTCAAGACCAAGGCCGAACCCAATGCCGACGGCAGCTACGCCATCACCGGCACCAAGATCTTCATCACCGCCGGCGAGCACGACCTCACCGACAACATCGTGCACCTGGTGCTGGCCAAGCTGCCCGACGCCCCGGCCGGTGCCAAGGGCATTTCGCTGTTCGTCACCCCGAAGTTCAAGGTCGACCGCGAAGGCAACGTCGGTGAGCGCAACGCGCTGCGCTGCGGTTCCATCGAACACAAGATGGGCATCAAGGGCTCGGTCACCTGCGTGATGAACTTCGACGGCGCAGAAGGCTACCTGGTCGGCCAGCCGCACAAGGGCCTGCAGGCGATGTTTACCATGATGAACACCGCGCGCCTGGGCGTGGGCCTGCAGGGCATCGGCCTGAGCGAGCGCGCCTACCAGAACGCGCTGAAGTACGCGCGTGAGCGCCTGCAGTCGCGTTCGCTGAGCGGCCCGAAGAACCCGGACAAGCCGGCCGACCCGATCCTGGTCCACCCGGACGTGCGCCGCATGCTGCTCTCGATCAAATCGCTGGTCGAAGGCAGCCGCCTGCTGGCCCTGCACGCGGCCACCCTGATCGACGTGGCCCACCACGCCGAAGACCCCGCCGAGCGCGAGCGCGCCGAGACCCTGGTGAGCTTCCTCACCCCGATCTCCAAGGCCTGCCAGACCGAATGGGGCATCGAAAACACCTACAACGCCCTGCAGTGCTTCGGTGGCCACGGCTACATCCGTGAGCACGGCATGGAGCAGCTGGCCCGCGATGCGCGCATCACCACCCTGTACGAAGGCACCACCGGCATCCAGGCGCTGGACCTGATCGGCCGCAAGACCGCCGCCAGCCAGGGCGCCGGCCTGAAGCTGATGCTGGCCGAGATCGAAGCCTTCGCCAAGGCCAACGAAGGCAACGCCGCGCTGGCCGAGTTCATCGCCCCGCTGCGCGCCAAGGCCGACGAATGGGGCAAGCTGACCCTGGCCACCCTGCAGCGCGCGGCCGCCAACCCGGACGAACTGGGCGCAGCCAGCTTCGATTACCTGTTCTATTCCGGCTACGTGGTCCTGGCCTACTGGTGGGCCCGCAGCGTCGCCGCCGCCGACGCCTCGGCACAGAGCGACGCGTTCAAGCAGGCCAAGCGCGAAACGGCGCGGTTCTATTTCGCGCGGATGCTGCCGCGCACCCTGAGCCACGCCGCCGCCATCCAGGCCGGCGCAGACTCCCTGATGGCAATGGAAGACGCCCGCTTCGGGGAATGAAGAAGTGCCGCCCGAAGGGCGGCAACCCAACCATGCATCTGGAGAAAAGCCCCCTTTTGTTAAAGGGGGCGCGCCAACGGCGCGGGGTATAGGAGGCATTCCCCCGCACGGATTGGATACGGTTTGGGTACAGGCGCGTCGCGCCTATACCCAAACCGTAACCAATCCGGTATAAGCTGTTTTCCCGATGGAGACAGACACTACACGCCTAGGTCTGATCGATACCGGAGCCTCGTCCGCCCCGGTCGCTGAACTATCGCCGATCGCCACGCTGCATCGGCCCGGAAGCGTCCGATTGCTGTCCCTGGACGCCCATGGCCGCGTCCTCGACTGGATCACCTGGCAGGACGCCGCCTGCCTCTACTCGCGCGACGCCGTCTCCTGGACCCTGGGCGACCCCTGCCTGCACATCCACGGTGGCATCAACCGCCTGACCGGCCTGCAGAGCGGGATCGACCTGCATCCGATCATCGCCGCCCGCGGCCACGCCCGCTCGCGCGCCATCGACCCCACTCCGAACCTCTCCAACCAGGCCCTGTTCGCGCGCGACGCGCACCTGTGCATGTACTGCGGCCAGCAGTTCCACCGCCCGCAGCTGACCCGCGACCACGTCATGCCGCTTTCCAAGGGCGGCCTGGACGTCTGGGAGAACGTGGTCAGCGCCTGCTTCCACTGCAATTCGCGCAAGAGCGACCGCACCCCGCAGCAGGCCGGCATGCCCCTGCTGGCGGTGCCGTACCGGCCCAGCTGGATCGAACACATGATCCTGTCCAACCGCAACATCCTGGCCGACCAGATGGCATTCCTGAAGGCGCAGCTGCCCAAGCGCTCCAAGCTCGCCGCCTGACCCTGCGACCACTTGTCGCAGGGCACCCTCACTGTTTGCTCACCGGCACAGCGGTTTGCTTGCCCCACCCCGGTTTGAGGGCGAAAATAGGCGCTTGAGAAGAAGCGCGATAAACATGATCGATTCCGCACGCTATCCCCGCCTGTCGCGCATCCAGAACCCGGATGACCTGCGCAGGTTCGATGAATCCGAACTGCCCGCCATCGCAGATGAACTGCGTGCCTACCTGATCGAGTCGGTCGGCAAGAGTGGCGGCCATTTCGGCGCCGGGCTGGGCGTGATCGAACTCACCGTGGCCCTGCACTACCTGTACCAGACGCCGGTCGACCAGCTGATCTGGGACGTGGGCCACCAGACCTACCCGCACAAGATCCTCACCGGCCGCCGCGACCAGATCCACACGGTCAAGCAGAAGGACGGCGTGGCGCCGTTCCCCAAGCGCGAGGAAAGCGAGTACGACACCTTCGGGGTCGGCCATTCCTCCACCTCGATCTCGGCCGCGCTCGGCATGGCCATCGCGCGCCAGCGCGAGGGCGACGACCGCCGCGTGGTGGCGGTGATCGGCGACGGCGCGATGACCGCCGGCATGGCCTATGAAGCGCTCAACCACGCCGGTGGCATGGACAACGAGCCGAACCTGCTGGTGATCCTCAACGACAACAACATGTCGATCTCCGAGGCAGTGGGCGGGCTCACCAAGATCCTGGGCCGCGCCACCGGCAGCCGCACCCTCAACGCACTGCGCGAGGGCGGCAAGAAGATCCTGGGCGACAAGAAGAAGTCGCCGTCAGCCCGCTTCGTCAAGCGCTGGGAAGAACACTGGAAGGGCATGTTCGTGCCCTCCACCTTCTTCGAGGAAATGGGCTTCCACTACACCGGCCCGATCGACGGCCACGACGTGCCCGCGCTGGTGGCCACGCTGAAGACGCTCAAGGGCCTGAAGGGCCTGAAGCTGCTGCACGTGATGACCACCAAGGGCAAGGGCTACGAACGCGCCGAAGGCGACCAGATCGGCTACCACGCGGTGGGCCCGTTCGACCCGGACAAGGGCCTTGTTTCCAAGGGCGGCGCCAAGAAGCCCACCTACACCGACGTGTTCAGCGACTGGCTGTGCGATGCCGCCGCCGCCGAACCGCGCCTGCTGGGCATCACCCCGGCGATGCGCGAAGGCTCGGGCCTGGTGCGTTTCAGCAAGGAATACCCGGAACGCTACTTCGACGTGGCCATCGCCGAGCAGCACGCGGTGACCCTGGCCGCCGGCATGGCCACCCAGGGCGCCAAGCCGGTGGTGGCGATCTATTCCACCTTCCTGCAGCGCGCCTACGACCAGCTGGTGCATGACGTGGCGGTGCAGAAGCTCGACGTGCTGTTCGCCATCGACCGAGCCGGCGTGGTCGGCCCGGACGGCGCCACCCACGCCGGCAACCTGGACCTGAGCTTCCTGCGCTGCGTGCCGCACATGGTGGTGATGGCCCCGGCCGACGAGGCCGAGTGCCGCCAGATGCTCAGCACCGGCCTGCAGTACGAGGGTCCGGCTGCGGTGCGTTACCCGCGCGGCAGCGGCACCGGCGTGGACGCCGGCACCGATCTGTCCACCCTGGAGATCGGCAAGGCCGACCTGCGCGTGCAGGGCAGCCGCATTGCGTTGCTGGCCTTCGGCAGCACCGTGACGGCGGCCGAGGCCGTGGGCCGCGAGCTGGGCCTGACCGTGGTCAACATGCGCTTCATCAAACCGTTGGACCGTGCCCTGCTACTGGAGCTGGCCAAGACCCACCAGGGCTTCGTGACCATAGAAGACAACGTGGTGGCGGGCGGCGCCGGCTCCGGCGTGGCCGAACTGCTCAACGCCGAAGACGTGCTGCGCCCGTTCCTGCACCTGGGCCTGCCCGACAGCTTCCAGCACCACGCCAGCCGCGAAGACCTGCTGGCCGAAGCCGGGATCGACGCGGCCGGCATCCGGGCGGCGGTGTTGAAGCGGTGGCCGAAGGTGGCCACCCAGGCGGCGTAACGGTTACCGGATTTCGAACTCCGCCCGGCACCCGCCGTTCACCCACACCCCATCGCGATCATGACCCCACGTACGGCCTTCAACGCAGGCCGTACGCGAGGTCTGGCGCACCAGCCGCACATCGCGGCGCACGCTCACGTTGCAGCGGCGCAGGCGCTGGTCGTTGGAATCGCAGCTGATGATCTGGCCGCGCCCGCCACCCCAGCCGCCGCCGTTGTTGCCATTGTTACCCCAGCCGCCCCCATGTGAAGGACGGCCGCGTTCGGCAATGAACTCGGCGCGGCAGCCGCGGGTCACCCACACCCCGTTACGGGCCTGGCCCCAGGTGTCGCCTTCAATGCAGGGCGAGCCGGACAGCTGGCGCACCAGGCGCGCACGACCGTCGATCTGGCATTGCTGGGTACGGTTCTTGATCGACTCGCAACGCACCGGGCCGTCGTTGTAACGGTCGTCGTAGCGGTCATCGTAGCGCTGCGCCTGCGCGCTGCCGGCCAGGGCCATCAGGGCTGCCGGCAGCAGGGCCCACATTCCGATCTGCGTTGCCTGCTTCATTGCGGTGTTCCTCGTGCCGGTGGATGAATAGGCACAGGATCAGCGAAATCCCGCACTTCGCCTATAGGCCGGAAGGGGGTTATTTCAGGCGCGATTCAACAAGCCGACGCGCAGCTGAAACTCAGTCGTAGTGAACGGCGTCCACGAACGCTTCGCCCACTTCTACCCGGACCCCACTGCTATCGCCGGTTTCGGCGTGGTGGGCACGGGCCAGGTCGTTGGCGAAATCGAAGGCGCTGGCGCCACTTTCAAACGGAACCGGCGCAGCATCAGGCTGGACGACCTGCCATTGGTGGTCCTGGTGTTGCACTTTGATCATCATCAGAACGGCCTCGATGTGGCTTCCTGCGGGGGCAAGGCGCGGCATGCAGCGGCCAGCGCGGGGGATCTTGCATGGCGTGGGTTCCTTCCCGACGCTTGAGAAAAGATACGTGCGCAATGCCCGCCGGGCTATCGGATAAGTCTGATTCTGGTATCAGCCCGTCACGCTGCTCTCACACTGCCGCCCGCTCCACCGGCAACGACATCACGAACCGCGCGCCCCCGCCGGCCGCCTCTTCGGCGACGATGCTGCCCCCATGGCGAAGCAGGATTTCGCGCGCCAGGTACAGGCCCAGGCCACTGCCGCTGCCACTGGGTCGCAACCGATGGAACGGTTCGAAGATGGATTGGCGCGCCTGCTCGGGCACGCCGTCGCCTTCGTCGCTGACAGAAAGCACGCCACCGGGCTGCAGTTCCACCAGCACCGTTCCGCTGCCACCGCCATGCGCGATGGCGTTCTGCAGCAGTCCGCTGATCACCCGGTGCAATGCATCCGGATCGCCGCGCACCCACACTTCCGTGTCCGGTGCATCCACCTCGAAGGCGTAGCCGGCGTCGATCAGCAGCGGCGCCACGTCGCCGGCCACCTCGCGCGTGAGTGCGGCCAGGTCGACCCGCTGGTGCTGGCTGCGGTGATGGTCCAGCCGCTGCAGGTCCAGCAGCTGCTCGGCGATGTTGCTCAACCGGCCCAGGTCGCGCTGCAGGCGCGCGCGCACCTGCCCCGGCGGCAGATCGGCAATGCGCGTGGCGAGGATCGCGATCGGCATGCGCAGCTCGTGCGCCGCACCGACCAGGAAGCGGTCCTGCGCGTCGTAACTCTCGCCGATGCGGCGCACCGCCGCATTGAACGCATCCACCAGCGGCACGATTTCGCGCGGCACCGCGTGCGTGTCCAGCCCGCGCCCACGCTCGGTGATCTGGATCGCCGCGGCCTGCGCGGCCACCCGGTTCACACCGCGCAGCGAACGGTGGATCGCCCACGGTGCCACCACCAGGGTAATCACAATCAGCGGCAGCGTGATCCAGCCACCGAGGTAGCCGATCACCACCAGCAGCTGCCGCCAGAAGCCGCGCTGCGGCAACCCACCCACCATCACGTGCAGGCGGCCTTCTTCGCGGTCGGAGACCCACACCCGCATCGCCAGCTCCAGCCCGCGGCTGCGCGTGCGCACATCGGTCGGTTCCACATGCGCCAGCTGCTCGGCCAGCGGGCGATACACCGCCGGCACCACGCCATGCTCGAGGCGATGGCCCTGCTCGTCGGCGGCGGCAAACCAGAACGTTGCCGGGCGGTCCGGCGCGGCCGCATCCACCGCCGCCCAGTCCACCTGCAACGAATCGCCTTGCAGGCGGATCGCATCGGCCACCGCTTCGCTGGTCTTCCAGTCCACGTAGGCGGTGCTGCGGTCGCCATAGACCAGCGCGATGCCGGTCAGCGCGATCAGCACCATCGCCACCTGGATCAGGCAGATCTTCCAGGCCAGGCTGAACGACAGCGAGCCGGGTTTGAGGAACTTCATGCGGTTTCCTTCAGCAGATAACCGATGCCGCGCATCACGTGGATTTCCACCTGTGCATCCGCATCGGCCAGCGCGCGGCGCAGCTTGGAAACGTGCGCGTCCAACGCGTTGGACTGGATGTCATCGTCGAAGCCATACACCGCCTCCTGCAGTGCCGCGCGCGCCACCGTGCGCCCCTGGCGCAGCGCCAGCGCTTCCAGCACCAGCAGCTGCCTGCGCGGCAGCGCCAGCAGCGCACCGCCCACACGGGCTTCGCGCGCCACGAAATCGAACTGCAGCCGCCCGAGCTCCAGCATCGGCAAGGTGATCTGCGCCGGCCGCCGCGAAATCGCACGGAACCGTGCCAACAGTTCTTCCACCGCGAACGGCTTGGTCAGGTAATCGTCGGCGCCCACATCCAGGCCGACCACCCGGTCGGCCACCGAATCGCGCGCGGTCAGCATGATCACCGGCAGGTTGGGCACGTGGCTGCGCGCCACCCGCACGAAGTTGGCGCCGTCGCCGTCGGGCAGCTGGCGGTCCAGCAGCAGCACCTGGTGCACCCCGGCCTTGAGCGCCTCGGACGCCTGCGCCATCGACACCACCAGGTCCACCACCATGCCATGCCGGCCCAGGCTGGCCTGGATGGCGCCGGCCAGTTCGGGGTCGTCTTCGAGCAGCAGGATGCGCATGGGCAGTGCAGGCAGGGGCGGAGGCCGCCGATGGTACCGCGCCAGGTGACGCAACGTTCCCATAATGTCCGGGGGACATCATGGCGGTTTGATCGTCCCCCAGGAGCGTTACCCATGCACAGTGGTTCACGGAAGACAGCAGCGGCAGGCCTTGTCCTGGTCGGGTTGCTGGCCAGCGGCAGCGTACTCGCCCAGGCCGCTCCCGGGGCCAAGCCACGCAGCAGCGTGGGACTGGCGGTGGTCGCACAGAAGTCGCCCTACGCCGGCTACGACACCGACGTGCTGCCGGTGCCGGTGATCAACTGGGAAGGCGAGCGTTTCCATTTCCGTGGCGGCAGCCTCGGCTACACCCTGATCAGCACCGGGCAGACCGAAGTCTCGCTGCTGGCCTCGCCCTACTTCATGCGCTTCAAGCGCAACGATTCCGACGATCCGCAGATGCGCCAGCTCTCCAACCGCAGCATGTCGGCCATGGCCGGCGTGGCGGTGCGCCATACCGCGCCGTGGGGCGTGCTGCAGGGCAACGTGCAGGCCGAGGTCAGCGGCCACGGCGGTGGTTTTGCGGCCGACGCCAAGTACACCTACCCCATTCCCACCGGCCGCGTGGTGCTGGTGCCGGGCGTGGGCGCGCAGTACGCCAGCAGCGACCTCAATGACTACTACTTCGGCGTGAGCGCGGTGGAAGCACAGCGCAGTGGACTGGCGGCCTACAGCGCCGGCAGCGGCGTCGCCCCGTACATGGACTTCAGCGCGGTAATGCCGCTGGGCCCGCGCTGGACCGCCACCGCCTCGCTGCGCCGCACCCTGCTTTCCAGCGCGGTCAAGGACAGCCCGATGACCGTGGGCTCCCACATGGACAGCGCGCTGCTGGCACTGAGCTACGCATTCTGAGCATGCGCACATGAGCCGCCCCTTCCCCCTGCTCAGCACCACCGAACCGGCCAACGTGCCGGCACTGGCCAGCGCACTGACCGAATTCGACCGCGCGGTGCAGGCACTGATTGCACAGGATCCGGATGCCTACGGACGCTTTTCCCGCGCGTATGTCACCGCCATCTTCCGCGCCTGCCTGCTGCCACCGGAACCCGGCGCGGGCACGCCGCGCGGACGACCCGACCCGGAAGTGGCGCAGGCGCTGAAGCAGTGGATCCAGGCGCAATTGCAACTGCACCCGGGCGAAGGCGACGACCATCGCCTCACCGCTGCGCGGCGCGCCGCGCACGGGTTCTGGCTGCAGTCGATGGCCTGCCCGATCGACGGCGACGGGCAACCGCGTGCGGCGCGCCTGCTGGAAGGCCTGCTGGCCCTGACCCGGCCGCTCTGACCCCACCGCCCCGCCCTCACGGCGCGTTGCCGCCACATCGCTAGGCTGCTTCTGTTTCCTCAGCGTGGGTGTGGCAATGCGAGCATGGGCGGGTCTGATTCTGGTGGCGTTTGCGGCGCCGGCATGGGCGCAGCAGGACGACGAAACCCCGGCCTTCGACCGTCCGGGGCTGGGCTTTGCGGCCTCGGTGCTGCCCGCCGGTGGCGTCGCACTGGAGCTGGGCCTGCCCGATTACGAGCGCGACCGCGACGACGTCGGCACACGCACCACGCAGTACGGCACCGACCTGCGCCTGCGCGTGGGACTGGGCGCAAACCTTGAGTTGCAGGCCTTTGGCAGCCCATGGAACCGCCTGCGCGAAGCACCGCGCAACGCCCCTTCCACCACCACGCGCGGCGCGGGCGATACAGGACTGGCGCTGAAGTTCGCACTGCCCCTCGAATCGGAACGCCACGCAATTGCGCTCCTGGCCAGCACCAGTTTTGACACCGGCTCGCGCGATTTCAGCGAAGGCGGCACCCAGTACCAGCTCGGCGCCAGCTACGAATACACCTTCAACGACCGCTGGACCGGCGCGCTCTACGGCAACGCCACCCGTGGCGCAGGCGAAGACGCCTTCGAGTGGTCGCCCAGCCTCAGCCTGGCCGTAAGCGACAACGTCAGCGCCTACATCGAAGCCGGATTCACCCACACCGACGGCGAATCCTCCACCTCGGTGGCCGGCGCCGGCCTCACCTGGATGCCCGCCCGCCGCGTGCAGCTGGACGCCTCCTTCGACCTCGGCCTGGACCGCAACAGCCCGGATCTACAGGCCGGGCTGGGGGTTTCGTTCTATTTTGACTGAGGCTTTCGACCACCTCGCGTCGTGCCACTCGATTCACAGCACTAATCAGTTCGCTCAAATCGTGCTGTTGAATCAATTGGACGAGCACTCCTGAGCGTGTCCTCCTGTTTCGATGCCCCTTCAAAACCTGTACCCGGTCTACGTCCATCACCAAGGCAACAGCGCCTACGGTGCGATCCTCCCCGACCTGCCCGGGGTGCACTCCGCCGCTGACGAGCTTGTGCAGCTTCCAGGCGAAATCAGGGAAGCCGTTGCCTTGATGTACGAAGGCGACCTGGGCGAAGTTCCACCGCCGTCCCCGATCGCCTCATACATCGGTAAAGCGGAGTACGAAGGTGGCTTCTGGATGCTGGTGGACATCCAGCCAACAAAAAGCCTGCGCTTCGCTGCGCAGGCTTTTGCGGTTCTACATGCTGCGACCTTGCGGTCAGGTCACCTTCTTGGCGACCGTCATGCCCAGCAGGAACAGCACGACGGCGATGATGATGCCTGCCCAGAACAGGAACTTGGCCACGCCGATGGCGGCGCCGCCGATGCCGGCAAAGCCGAGCGCGCCGGCAATGAGGCCGATGATGGCGAAAATGATGGCCCACTTGATCATGATGTTCCTTTGCCCGAAGTGCGGGATGACTGACAGGCCTCCACGCTATCGATCCGGCTGTGCCGCAGGGGTGAATGAGACGCGGGCAGCATGTGAAGGCGCTACCGAATCTGAACGGCCCTCGCCACGTATTCAGGAGCGCTTGTAGGAATTTTCCGACAGACGGTAGGTGCCCGGATTGCCGCTTAACATGCAAGTGATTGATTTGAAAGCTCGCTCACGCAAGCTCTCATCACACCTCTGAATGTGTGACCGTTGCCGCAATTTCACCACATGGTCACAATGATGACGTCCCACTACGGCCGATCACGCCATGCGCGCATTCGTTACCAAGCAGCACCCTGCTCTGCTCAAGGTCTATTTCGTGGCCTGTTACGTGGTGCTGATTGAAGAAGTGATCCGCGCGATCAGCTGATCGCGCGACCGCCGCTGCCTCAGCGCAGCGATGCACCGTCGGCGCCGGGCGCTGCCCCGCCGGATGGGTTTCGCACCCTCTCGATTTCTCTGCGCAGCTCGCGCATCTTGAACGGCTTCTGCAGGCCATAGCGCCCTTTCAGGCGCTCGGGAAGGCTGTCCGGCCCATAGCCGGTGAGGAACATGTACGGAATGCCGCGCGCTTCCAGCACATCGGCCACCGGGAACGACGGCGTGCCGGCCAGGTTCACGTCCAGCAACGCGATATCGATGCTGCACTGCTCGGCCGCGTTCAACGCATCATCCAGCGTGCCAGCCAGGGCTACTACCTCGTACCCCTCATCGACGAGATAGTCCTGGACCATCATCGCGACCATCGATTCGTCTTCGACCACCAGCACGCGCCCGTTCAAGGGTGTACCCGCATGTCGTCATCCACCGGCGGGAACAGCACCCGGTAGCGCAGGCCACCCGGGTCGAAGGCCAGGTCCACTTTTCCGCCCAGATCATGCTTGAGACCCTGCTCCAGCAGGCGGGACCCGAACCCACGCTGGCTCGGGGGCTGCACCGGCGGACCGCCGCTTTCCTGCCAGACCAGCTCGATCATGTCGCGGCCGCCAACCTTCTGTGTGTCCCATTGCAGCGACACGCGCCCATCCGGGCCAGACAACGCCCCGTACTTGACCGCGTTGGTGCCCAGCTCATGGAGCGCCATGGCCAGCGCCAGCGCACGGCGCGGGTCCAGCCGGCAGGGCTCGCCCTTCAGCTCATAGCGTTCGTCGCGGTCGTCGGCGTGCACCGTCGCGGTCGCCTGGATCAGCTCCAGGATGTCCGCGCTGTGCCAGTTCTCGCGGGTCAGCACGTCATGCGCCGCGGCTAGCGCCATCAGGCGCTGCTCTACCTTCTCGCTGGCCTCGGCCACGTCAGCCGCGTTGCGGAAGGTCTGCCGGGCGATGGACTGCACCATCGCAAGCGAATTCTTGACCCGGTGGTTGAGCTCGTTGATGAGCAGCTGCAGGTGCTGCTCATGGCGCTTGCGCTCGGTCACGTCACGGGTGCTGCCGGCAATCGCCTCCACCTCCCCGTCCGGCCCGATCACCGGGGTGAAGATGTAGTCGTAGATGCGCACGCCCTCGGTGGCGTGGGGAAACGGCACGTCGCCGCGGATCGGCTGCTTGGTCGCAATCACCCGGTCGATTTCCGCATCATGCATGGCCGCATGCCACGGCTCGTAGCCGATCTCCAGGCAGGTCTTGCCCATCGCCTCATCCCAGGTCATGCCCCACATGCTGAGCAGCGCTTTGTTGGCATAGATGAAGCGATGGTCCAGGTCGAATACATACGAAAGATCGGGCGTTGCCTGCAACAGGGCTTCGTAGATGCGCCACTTGGGGGTGTCTTCTTCCTGCTGCTGCAACACGGCTCGAACCCTGTGAATTTCGCCCGAGCATAGGGCGGTCGCCGTGAAGCCCGGATCACGCCCAGGTAGTGCTTTCTGCATGGGCTGATAGACCAGACCGGCGTACTCGCCCACCGGTCCGGCCACGACAAATCCGTAACGCTGGTAGTTCGCCACAGCGGCCAGCGACGCCCGCACCGTGACCACCTCGGCCCGTGCGCAGTCCAGCAGCGCGTCCATCAGCGCCCGGCCAATCCCCTGCCCCTGCCAGCCCGGAGCCACGAACAGGGTGGCCACGTGCTGCCCGCCCATCAGCTCGGCCACCCCGACCACCTGGCCATCGGCCTCGTACACGAACATGTCGTTCCCGTCGGACAGCCGCCCGGCAAACCCGTCGACCGAGACGATCCCGGCAAAGGTGGCAATACCCTCCGGGCCCAGCGACGGCGCAACCGCCTCCATGAAGGAGGCCATGCACACGGCACTGGCCTGCTCCAGATCGACAGCCCGCACTCTCCTTGTTGCCATCTGCCTGCGCCTGATGCTTGGGTTCCGGTCTGGAACCGACAGGGAAATGGTAATGGGGCTGCCGCTCGGCCGCAGAGATGGCCCCCAAGCCTCCGCTCTAGATGAGACGTGACGCACGTTAGACGGCGGCAATCGCGACAAACTGGCGAAAGCAAACGTTCCCAGTGCACAATTCGGCCGGCTGGATATTGACAGCCTTTGAGCACCGCGAGCAGGATCGCCGTGTCGCCGAACAGTCGGCGACCGGGATTGGCGTCCCGAGCCAAAGGCGCACCAGCGCCCATCGGCCGATGCACGGCGCTTTTTTTGCGTCGTTGCATCGGTCGATGGCGATTGCTTGCCAGTTCTATGGCGGGCGGTGCGCGGGGGCCTTCGGGCCCACCGGACCTTTGGCCGGCACGCCAACCGCGTACCGTCCGTCACCCCAATTGGCGTTGGAGTGGCGGACTCAACTTCCAGAGGAATCCAACCATGTCCATTGAACAGTTCGCCGCGCCTTCGCGCGTCACAGTTGACCTCAGCTACTACTTCACCGCCATCGCAGAGACCTTGGACTGGGGCAGCCCCGCCTGGGTCACGCTCGAATCCAAGCTCCGAACCGACATCCGCACATCAGACCAGCTGACGATGGGCGAAATACTGAAGGCAATCTCATCGACGCGCTGCGATGCCACGACAAAGCCGGGAACGCAGGTGCATCGCCTGATCGGTGCCAGTGACCCTTCAAGACACGAGGTGTTCCGCGCAATCCGCAGTCTGCTACGCATCTACGACCTACGCATTGTCGAGCTGCTATCACTCGTCGATGTAATCGAGCGATGTCCTGGCAACGTCGAAGACATGAGCATCAAGAACCTGCTGGCGCTGATCTCGCTCGTGGACCTGGAAGAGGTGCCGATGGCACCGCTGGGGCCGCCGCCGTCAGGCTCGGGCGCACCGGCTCCCGTCCAGTAAGCACTGCCACACACTTGCGCCGCACTTGGAATGGAGGCCCCTACCGGGGCCTTCGCTCGACGACAACACCAGCCAGCGTGTCACCGTGATCCGGCGCCCCGCAGCCGACATTCGAACCGGAGGCTCTCGATCAGTCCACGTACTTGAGGTGGATCAGCGGATACGGCCTACCCTGCCCGTCTACTTCAGAGCGCCCGGTTCTTCGAAATCCCATCCGCTCGTAGAAGCCCACCGCCTGTGCATTCTGCTCGTTTACATCAGTCGTCAGTGTCGGATGCAGCGCGAGCGCGTGGCGCACCAGCGCGGCACCGACACCGGTTCCGCGATGGGCGGGGTCTACGAACAGCGCTTCCATGTGCCCTTCATCAAGCAGCATGAACGCCACTGGATAGTCGCTGTCATCCGCTGCGATCCACAGCGGTGCATCGGGCAGGAACCCGCACACCATGGTGTCGATGGCCTGGCGATCTTCGGGCGTCAGGAAGTCGTGGGTCGCATCAACGGCCGCACGCCAGATCTCGATGACGCGTGCGCCCTCGTCGGGTCGGGAAGGTCGAATGGCGGTCATGGTTGCCCTCTGCAGAATCCAGTCGTGCTGAAACAAAAAAGGGCCCGCACCGAAGTGCGAACCCTTGATCGTGTCACCAACAATGGTCGGGACGGCCGGATTTGAACCGACGACCCTCTGCCCCCCAGGCAGATGCGCTACCAGGCTGCGCTACGCCCCGATGTTGCTGGTGTTGTTCCCGCCTTGCAGCGGGCCGACGAGTATAACCGGTTTGGCTTGAAAAGGGTTCAGCGGCGCAGCAGCTGAAGCACTTCTTCCAGTTCCATCCGCGTCTGTTTGATGATCTGGTTGCTCAGTGCCGATTCGTCGCGCGCACCCGCACCTTCCAGGCGCAGGCGGGCACCGCCGATGGTGTAGCCCTGCTCGTAGAGGAGGCCGCGGATCTGGCGCACCATCAGCACGTCGTGGCGCTGGTAGTAGCGACGGTTGCCACGGCGCTTGGCCGGCTCCAGGCTGGGAAATTCGGTTTCCCAGTAGCGCAGCACGTGCGGCTTTACGTCGCACAGCTCGCTGACTTCACCAATGGTGAAGTAGCGCTTGGCCGGTATCGGCGGAAGTTCGCGGTTACTGCCCGGATCCAGCATATGCCTCTACCCTTTCCTTGAGCTTCTGGCCCGGACGGAAGGTGACCACCGTACGGGCGGAAATCGGAATTTCCTCGCCGGTTTTCGGATTGCGGCCCGGGCGCTGGTTCTTGCGCCGCAGGTCGAAATTGCCGAACCCGGAAAGCTTCACCTGCCGTCCCTGTTCCAATGCTTCACGCAGCACATCGAAGAACGCGTCGACAAATTCCTTGGCCTCGCGCTTGTTCAGACCCACTTCGTCGAACAGCTTTTCGGCCATCTCCGCCTTGGTCAATGCCATTGCCTGCTACCCCCCATGCTGCCCGCTCAACCGCGGATCCGGGCGTGGTGTTCACGCTCCATCGCGGCCACCGCCTCGGTGACCACCGCATCCACGTCGCGGTCCGTCAGAGTGCGCGACTTGTCCTGCAAAATCAAGCCCATAGCGAGACTCTTGAAGCCCGGCTCTACCCCCTGGCCCACATAACGGTCGAACAGCGTCACCTGCTGCAGCAGCGGGCCGGCGGCCCGGCGCAGGGTGGCTTCCAGGTCGGCCCAGGCCGCCGCCTCGGGGACCAGGAAGGCCAGGTCGCGGCGGACCGAGGGGAACCGGGACAGGTCGCTGGCGCGCGGCAGGGCGCGGGCAGCCAGGGCGGCCAGGTCCAGCTCGAAGCCGAACACGTCGGCGTCGATGTCCATGGCCTTGGCCAGGCGCGGGTGGATCTGGCCGATCCAGCCCAGGCTGACCCCGTCACGCAGGACCTCGGCCGAGCGGGCCGGGTGGCCGTACGGGCGGGTCGAGGGCACGAAGCTGAGCACGGCGCCGGAGGCGGCGGCCAGCGATTCCAGGTCGCCCTTGAGGTCGTGGAAGTCGACCTTGCGGGTGGCCAGGCCCCACTGTTCCGGGGTGGCGTCGCCGCACACGGCCACGGCCACGCGCTGGGTTTCCAGCGGGGCGGCGCCCTGCCCGGCCTGCGGGTGGAACACGCGGCCCAGCTCGAACAGGCGCACGGTGGGCTGCTGGCGCGCGGCGTTGCGGCCCAGGGTGGCGACCAGACCCGGCAGCAGCGCCGGGCGCATCACCGCCAGCTCTGCCGAGAGCGGGTTGGCCAGGGCCACCACGTTGTCCTGCAACTGCCAGCTGGCCAGCAGGCCAGCGTCGACGAAGGCGTAGTTGATGGTTTCCTGCAGGTCGCGGGCGACCAGCTGGCGACGGGTGCTCAGGTCGTCCAGGCGGGTCTCGCTGGGCATGGCGATGCGCGCCGCGCCACCCGGCAGGGTGGTCGGAATGCGCTCGTAGCCGTGGATGCGGGCCAGCTCTTCGATCAGGTCTTCTTCGATGGCGATGTCGAAGCGGCGGCTGGGCGCGGTGACCTGCCAGCCGTCGGCGGCAGCGGCCACGTCCATGCCCAGCGCGCGCAGGATGCGCTCCACGTCGGCGTCGGCGATCTGGATGCCCAGCACGCGGGCGATGCGCGCGCGGCGCAGGCCGATGGTCGCGGTGGCCGGCAGGTCGTCCTGGCGCACGGCCTCGGTGACCGGGGCAGGGGTGCCGCCGGCCAGGTCCAGGACCAGGCGGGTGGCGTATTCGATGGCAGTGCGCGGCAGCGCCGGGTCCACGCCACGTTCGAAGCGGTGGCCGGCGTCGGTGTGCAGGCCCAGCTTGCGGCCACGGCCCATGATGGCGGCCGGGGCGAAGTGCGCGGCCTCCAGGAACACGGCGGTGGTGTCGTCGGTGACGCGGGTATCGAAGCCGCCCATCAGGCCGGCCAGGCCGACCGGACGGTCGGCGTCTGTGACCACCAGGAAGCTTTCATCGAGGGCGGCATCGCGGCCGTCCAGCAGCTTCAGGGTTTCGCCGGCGCGCGAGCGGCGCACGCCGATGCTGCCCTGCAGGGTGCCCAGGTCGTAGGCGTGCATCGGCTGGCCCAGTTCGAGCATCACGTACTGGGTGATGTCGACCAGCAGCGACACAGGGCGCACGCCGCTGCGGCGCAGGCGCTCGGCCATCCACAGCGGGGTGGCGGCGCGCGGGTTCACGCCTTCGATGACGCGGCCCAGGTAACGCGGGGCTTCGGCACCGGCGTTGAGCGCGATGGTCAGTTCACGGGTGCCCACGGCGGCCACTGGGGCAGCGTTGAACGGCACCACTTCGCTGGCGCACGCGGCGGCCACGTCGAAGGCGATGCCGCGCACGCTGAAGCAGTCGGCGCGGTTGGGGGTCAGCTTGATCTCGATGCTGGCGTCGGGCAGGCCGAGGTACTCGACCAGGGTCTGGCCGACCGGGGCGTCGTCAGGGAGCTCGAACAGGCCGGACGCGTCGCTGTCCAGGCCCAATTCCTTGGCCGAGCACAGCATGCCGTTGGACTCCACGCCACGCAGCTTGGCGGCCTTGATGGTCATGTCACCAAACTTGGCACCGACCATCGCCAGTGGCGCAACCAGCCCGGCGCGCGCGTTGGGCGCGCCGCACACGATCTGCAGGTGCTCGCCCTGCCCGGCGTCGACCTGGCAGATCTGCAGGCGGTCGGCTTCGGGATGGCGCTCGGCGGAAATGATGCGCGCGACCACCACGTGGTCGAGGTTCGCGCCGAGGTCGGTGACCTCTTCCACTTCCAGCCCGATCGCGGTCAGCACCGCGCTCAGCTCGGCGCGCGAGGCGGTGGTGGGAACGTGGCTGCGCAGCCAGTTTTCAGAGAATTTCATGGTGTCACCCTGGTGGGCCGGCGCACGCGCCTGGGCCGTAATTCAACAATCGTAGTGCCGGGCTCTGCCCGGCAGTCCGTCATCAGGCGAATTGTTTCAGGAACCGCACGTCGTTTTCGAAGAACGCGCGCAGGTCGTTCACGCCGTAACGCAGCATGGCGAAGCGCTCCACGCCCAGGCCGAAGGCGAAGCCGGTGTAGCGCTCCGGGTCGATGCCGACGCTGCGCAGCACGTTCGGGTGGACCATGCCGCAGCCGAGCACTTCCAGCCAGCGGGTGCTGCCGTCGGGCTGCTGCCAGGCGATGTCCACTTCCGCGCCGGGTTCCACGAACGGGAAGTAGCTGGGGCGGAAGCGCATTTCGAAGTCGCGCTCGAAGAACGCGCGCACGAACTCGGACAGGGTGCCCTTGAGGTCGGCGAAGGTCGAATGCTCGTCCACCAGCAGGCCTTCGACCTGGTGGAACATCGGCGAATGGGTCTGGTCGCTATCGCTGCGGTAGACCTTGCCGGCGGCGATCATGCGCAGCGGCGGCGCGTGGTCGCCCATGTAGCGCACCTGCACACCGGAGGTATGCGTGCGCAGCAGGCGGCCGTCGCCGAAGTAGAAGGTGTCGTGCATCGCACGCGCCGGGTGGTGCGGCGGGAAGTTCAGCGCTTCGAAGTTGTGCCAGTCGTCTTCGATTTCCGGGCCTTCAGACAGCTCGTAGCCGAGGCGGCCGAAGATTTCGGTGATGCGTTCCAGGGTGCGGGTCACCGGGTGCAGGCCACCGCGTTCGGCGGCACGGCCCGGCAGGGTGATGTCGATCGCTTCGGCGGCCAGGCGCGCGTCGAGCGCAGCGTCTTCCAGCACGGCCTTGCGGTCGCCCAGCGCGGTGGTCAGCGCGTCGCGCGCCTGGTTGATGGCTTCGCCGGCGGCCTTGCGCGCGTCGGCAGGCAACGCACCGAGCTGCTTGAGCTGGGCGGTGATGCTGCCGCTCTTGCCGAGCAGGGCCACGCGCAGCGCTTCAAGCGCATCGGGGCTCTGTGCGGCGGCCACGTCGGCCAGCGCCTGGGTGGTCAGGGATTGGATGTCACTCATGGATAGCCAGGACCTCGCGTCGGTATGCCTTCGCGATGCGCGCCGGGCCGACTCCCGGCGGCACAAAAAAGAATGGGGAAGGACTTGCGCCCTTCCCCATGCATTGCCTTACCCGCAGCCGTTGCGTTTACACGGCAACGGCGGGGAATGGACTTATGCCGCCAGCGCGCCCTTGGCCTTTTCGGCCAGTGCAGCAAAACCGGCTGCGTCGTGCACTGCGATATCGGCCAGGACCTTACGATCCAGGGTGATACCGGACTTCAGCAGGCCGTTCATGAAACGGCTGTAGCTCAGACCGTTGATGCGGGCAGCCGCGTTGATGCGGGTGATCCACAGCGAGCGGAAATTACGCTTCTTCTGCTTACGACCGATGTAGGCGTACTGCTGTGCCTTGATGACGGCCTGCTTGGCAACGCGGAAGACCTTGCGGCGTGCGTTGTAGTAACCCTTTGCAAGGGTCAGGATTTTCTTGTGGCGGCGACGTGCCTGTACACCACGCTTTACTCGAGCCATGGTTCAGTCCTCAGAGGTAGGGAAGCATACGGTTCAAACGGCCTGCGTCTTCTGCACGAACATGGTTCGTCTGACGCAGATTGCGCTTACGCTTGGTCGACTTCTTCGTGAGGATGTGGCTGCGGTTGGCGTGGCCAGCCTTGAACTTGCCGGAGGCGGTCTTGCGGAAACGCTTGGCCGCCGCCCGGTTGGTCTTGATCTTGGGCATTGCAATGTCCTTGATGATGTTTTTTTACTGACCAGGGCGGTGGCGATGCCACACTTTCCGTCCGTGCCCTTGCCTGCTTTTAAGCCCGGATTCCCCTCTGGGAACCGGGCGGGTCCTTCACCCCGCAATACGGGGCCGCCCATTATGCCAGCGACCGGAGCCGGTTGCAAATGGTTGATTGGGCGGGGGTAAGCGGCCGGACAGAGCCCGGCATTCAGCGGTTCAGCCACGCATGGCGTGGCTCTACGCTGGGGTCGCGCCGCTGGCGCGTTACTTCTTTTTCGGCGCGATCATCATGACCATCTGCCGGCCTTCCAGGCGCGGACGGGACTCGATCACGATGTCCTCGCCCAGATCGGCTTCGATCCGGTTGGCCATTTCGCGACCCAGTTCCTGATGGCTCATTTCACGGCCACGGAAGCGGATGTTCACCTTGATCTTGTCACCCTCTTCCAGGAAACCGCGCATCTTGCGCAGCTTGATCTGGTAGTCGCCTTCGTCGGTGACCGGGCGGAACTTCACTTCCTTGATTTCGACCTGCTTAGTCTTCTTCTTGGCCTCATTGGCCTTCTTCTGCGCTTCGAACTTGAACTTGCCGAAGTCCATGATCTTGCACACCGGCGGATCAGCCTGCGGCTGAATCTCGACCAGGTCCAGACCTTCGTCTTCGGCCATCGACAGCGCTTCATCACGCGTCAACACGCCAATCATTTCACCGTCGCTGCCGATCACGCGTACGCGCGGCACCCGGATTTCCTGATTCTTGCGGTTCTGTTTGTTGTCAGGGGTACTGATATTGCAATCTCCCAGAGGAATCAAACCGGCCCATGGCGGATCATCCGCGGGGCCGGGACTGTCTTACACGGACTGTTCTGCCTGCAACCGCTCGATGAAGGCCTGGACGGACATGCTGCCCAGATCCTCGCCCGAGCGCGTACGCACGGCTACGGCGCCATTTTCCTTCTCACGGTCGCCCACCACCAGCAGATACGGGACCCGCTGCAGCGTATGCTCGCGAATCTTATATCCGATCTTCTCGTTGCGCAAATCGGCCGTTACCCGGAGGCCTTGATCTGCAAGGGTTTTCCTGACCCCTTCTACGTATTCAGCCTGGGCGTCGGTGATATTGGCCACCACGGCCTGGACCGGGGCCAGCCAGGCCGGGAAGTGGCCGGCATGGTGCTCGATCAGGATGCCCAGGAAGCGCTCCATGGAGCCCACGATGGCCCGGTGCAGCATGACCGGGTGCTTCTTCTGGCTGGCTTCGTCCACGTACTCGGCGCCGAGGCGGCCGGGCATCATGAAGTCGACCTGCATGGTGCCCAGCTGCCAGGTGCGGCCGATGGCGTCCTTCAGGTGGTACTCGATCTTCGGGCCGTAGAACGCGCCCTCGCCCGGCAGCTCCTGCCATTCCACGCCACAGCTGGACAGCGCCGAGCGCAGCGCGCTTTCGGCTTTGTCCCAGGTGGCGTCGTCGCCCAGGCGCGATTCGGGGCGCAGCGCGATCTTGATCTGGATCTCTTCGAAGCCGAAGTGCTGGTACACCGCCAGCGCCTGCTGGTGGAAGGCGGTCACTTCCGATTCGATCTGCGCCTCGGTGCAGAACACGTGGCCGTCGTCCTGGGTGAAGCCGCGCACACGCAGGATGCCGTGCAGCGCGCCCGAGGGCTCGTTGCGGTGGCAGGAACCGAACTCACCGTAGCGGATCGGCAGGTCGCGGTAGCTGTGCAGGCCCTGGTTGAACACCTGCACGTGGCCCGGGCAGTTCATCGGCTTGACCGCGTAGGTGCGCTTCTCCGATTCGGTGAAGAACATGTTGTCCTGGTAGTTGTCCCAGTGGCCGGACTTCTTCCACAGGCTCACGTCCAGGATCTGCGGGCAGCGCACTTCGCCGTAGCCGCTCTTCTGGTAGACCTTGCGCATGTACTGCTCGACCACCTGCCACAGCGCCCAGCCCTTGGGGTGCCAGAACACCAGGCCCGGGGCCTCTTCCTGCAGGTGGAACAGGTCCTGCTGCTTGCCGATGCGGCGGTGGTCGCGCATTTCGGCTTCTTCAACGCGCTTGATGTACGCCTCGAGCTGCTTCTTGTCGGCCCAGGCGGTGCCGTAGACGCGCTGCAGCTGCTCGTTCTGCGCGTCGCCGCGCCAGTAGGCGCCGGAGATGCGGGTCAGCTTGAAGGCCTTCAGGAAGCGCGTGTTGGGCACGTGCGGGCCGCGGCACATGTCCACGTATTCCTGGTGGTAGTACATGCCCATGGCCTGGATGTCCGGCGACATGTCTTCGATCAGGCGCAGTTTGTAGTCTTCGCCACGGGCCTTGAAGATTTCCACCACCTCGGCGCGCGGGGTCAGCTTCTTGACCACGTCGTAGTCCTGCGCGATCAGCTCGCCCATGCGCTTTTCGATGGCGGCCATGTCGTCCGGGGTGAACGGGCGCTCGGAGAAGATGTCGTAATAGAAGCCTTCGGCGATGACCGGGCCGATCACCATCTTCACGTCCGGGTACAGCTGCTTGACCGCGTGGCCGAGCAGGTGGGCGCAGGAGTGGCGGATGATCTCCACGCCTTCCTCGTCCTTGGCGGTGATGATGCGCAGGCTGGCGTCGTGGTCGATCACGTCGCTGGCATCGACCAGGGTTCCGTCGACGGCACCGGCGATGGTGGCCTTGGCCAGGCCGGCACCGATCGACTGGGCGACGTCCATGACACTGACAGGGTTTTCGAACTCACGGCGGCTGCCGTCGGGAAGCGTGATCGCGATCATGGCTGGGTTTCGTGCTTTATTCGGATAAAAGAAAAGCGCCACGAGGGCGCCTGGGCAAGGGGCCGTCGGGAGCGTCAGCAGTGGGCGATGGTAGTGCTCATGTCGCACGCTGGACCGGCGCGGGGCGCGGGTCACCTTGGTACCAGGAAAAGGTGGATGGGGTCGATCTTAAACCAATCGGGGATTTCCTGCCCGCGCCGCATCACGTGGATGAATAGACCCTTGTGGCGAATGAAAACAGCAATGATTACCATATGCACATTGCCCGCAACCGTTGCCGGGCCTGCCTTTCCGAGGATTCCATGCGCTCCGCCGCCCGCCCCCTGCCCCGCCTGCTCAGTGCCGCCCTGCAGATTGCCCTGTTCGCCACCCCGAGCCTGGCCCTGGCCGAGGCCGCCGACAGCGCGCGCACCCTGGACACCGTGCAGGTCACCGCGCCGATCGCCACCGATTCGGGCAGCGCAACCAAGACCGACACGCCGCTGCGTGAGATTCCGCAGTCGATCTCGGTGATCACCGACCGCCAGATGCGCGACCGCGGCATCCACGGGGTGGAAGAAGCCGTGTGGTACACCGCTGGCGCCCAGGGCGGCCAGTACGGCGACGACACCCGCAGCGACTGGCTGCTGGTGCGCGGCTTCAAGCCGGCCCGCTACCTGGACGGCCTGGCCAGCGTGGAAGGCACCTGGACCGGCGAGTCGCGCATCGAGCCCTACGGGCTGGAACGCATCGACGTGCTCAAGGGGCCGGCCTCGGTCAACTACGGCGCAATGCCGCCGGGCGGGCTGGTCAACTTCGTCAGCAAGCGCCCGCACGCCAACCAGGCCCAGGAAGTGGAGCTGCAGGTCGGCAGCCACGACCTGAAGCAGGCCGCGTTCGACATCGGCGGTGCGCTCAATGACAGCGGCACCGTGCTGTACCGCCTGACCGGCCTGGCGCGCAACAGCGACAACATGATCGATCACGTCCACGACGACCGGTACTACTTCGCGCCAGCCGTGACCTGGACCCCGGACGAGGCCAACTCGCTCACCGTGCTGGCGCGCTACCAGAAAAACGACACGGTGGAGGCCGGCGGCTTCCTGCCGTATGAGGGCACCATGGTGCCGGGCGCGAATGGCCGCTACATCCGCCGCAGCTTCTTCGGCGGCGAGCCGGGCGTGAACGACTACACCAAGGAAACCGCGTCGCTGGGCTACGAGTTCCGCCACGACTTCGGCGATGAAACCGTGTTCGCGCAGAACGTGCGCTACACCTGGGCCGAGGTGGACGCCAGCGCCGGCACGCTGGGCCTGTTCGGCCTGGCCGCGCCGGGCAGCACCGAACTGGTGCGCTACTACTACCCGCGCATGAACACCTCGCGCAGCTTCGCCATCGACAACAACCTGACCTTCCGCTTCGCCACCGGCGCGGCCGAGCACACGCTGCTGGCCGGGCTGGATTACCGTCGTTCGGAAGACGACTACGCCTCGGCGTTCGCGTTCGGCGCACCGTCGCTGGATGCCTACAACCCGGTGTACGGCGCGCCGGTGACCATTCCGGACTACACCTCGCGCCAGGCTGCAGACCCAGGGCACGCTGGGCCTGTACCTGCAGGACCAGATCCGCATCGACCGCTGGCTGCTCACGCTGGCCGGGCGCCAGGACTGGGTGGGCACCGACACCGACCAGCGCATCGGCACGCCGAGCTCGGCGCACCAGAGCGATGACCAGTTCTCCGGCAAGGTCGGCGTGAACTACCTGTTCGACAACGGCCTGAGCCCGTACGTGAGCTGGTCGCAGTCGTTCCAGACCACGATCGGCACCGATTTCTCCGGCAAGGCGTTCTCGCCGACCACCGGCGAACAGTACGAAGCGGGCATCAAGTACCAGCCGGCCGGCGGCAAGCTGCTGCTGACCGCAGCGGTGTACCAGATCGACCAGGACAACACCCTCACCGTGGATCCGGAACACACCCTGTTCTCGATCCAGCAGGGCCAGACCCGGGTGCGCGGCGGCGAGCTGGAAGGCCGCTGGAACATCGGCCAGGGCCTGAGCATCTATGGCGCCTACACCCACCTGGACGCCAAGGTGCGGCAGAGCACCGACGACGCCTCGGTCGGCAAGCGCGTGGCGCTGGTGCCGAAGCAGAGCGCCTCGCTCGGCGCGGACTACACCTTCACCCAGGGCGTGCTGAGCGGCTTCGGTTTCGGCGGCGGCGTGCGCTACAACGGCGGCATCTACGGCGACATCTACAACCAGTGGTACACGCCGTCGTTCACCCTGTTCGACGCGGCCGTGCATTACGACCGTGGCCCGTGGCGGGTGCAGGTCAACGCCAGCAACCTGACCGCCAAGGAATACGTCTCGGCCTGCAACAGCAGCACCTGGTGCTACTACGGCTACTCGCGCACCGTCACTGCCAGCGTCCGGTACCAGTGGTGAGTGCCGATACTCTGGCGATGCTGTACTGCGCGCTGGCTGGCCTCGCGTCGGCGTTTTCGGCGCTGGCGTTCTATGCCGCCTCACCGCATTGCCGCTGGCCGCGCCTGCGCCGTGGTGCGCGGCTGGGCCGCCAGCTCGGGCTGGTGGCGGCCGCCACGTCGCTGTGGCTGTGGATGGGCCAGCTCGGCCTGGCCACCGGCCTGTGCGTCACGCTGGGGATCTGGATGCTGACCGCGCTGGTGCTGCCCTACCTGGCCGCCTGGACGCGGCCCGAAGCAGAGGCGCGACGCTGATGTGGGCACGTGCACTGGCCGGCCTGCTGGCCGGCTTCTTCGTGGCGGCTGCGGCCGCCGGCCTGATCACCTGGGTGCCGCCGGGTTCGTGGCAGTCGGTGATCGTGCCCAGCATGGTCGCTTTCATTCCGTTGTGGATGCTGGCCGCGCTGTGGGCATTCGCGTTCCGCACCGGGCTGCGCGCGTGGCTGTGGCTCAGTGCCAGCGCCGCGTTCGGCTTCGGCCTGCTGTGGCTGCTGCGCCACTTCGATTGGGTGCAGTGAGGTCTATTCGATGAAATTCAGTTCGCTCACCCTGCGCACCTTCACCACGCTGCACACCTGGGTCGGCCTGGTGGCCGGCTTTGCATTGTTCGTGGCGTTCTACGCCGGTGCGATCACCGTGTTCCACCACGACCTGCCGCTGTGGCAGTCGCCGCAGGGCATGGACCAGCCGGCGCAGACCCTGGACGACGCGCAGCGCCTGCTCGATGGCGTGCTGGCCAAGCACCCGGACGCGCGCAAGCACATCGGCATGACCTTCCCGGGCGCGGAGACGCCGCAGTCCATCGCGTACTGGCAGGACGCCAAGGGCACCTGGCTGTTCGCCTGGGCCGACCATGTGGATGGCAGCCCTACTCCACCGCAGGCGGGGTTGGCCGAGCTGGTCAATGAACTGCACTACACGCTGGGCCTGCCGGTGGCGGGCATCTACCTGATGGGCGTGGTCAGCCTGCTGTACGGGCTGGCGCTGCTGTCCGGGCTGGTGATCCACCTGCCCAAGCTGGTCGGTGATCTGTTCGCGCTGCGCCCGGGCCGGAATCTTAAACAGATGTGGCAGGACGCGCACAACGTGATCGGCGTGCTGAGCCTGCCGTTCCACCTGCTGTTCGCGGTGACCGGTGCGCTGTTGTGCCTGATGTTCCTGCAGATGGCCGCCCTCAACCCGCTGATTTACGACGGCAAGCTGCTGGCGGCGATTCCCGATGCGACCGATACCGCACCGATCCGCGCGCCGGCCAACGAGCCGGTGCGTGCCGGCAGCCTGACGATGCTGCATGCGCGCTCGATTGCGGTGGCCAACGAGATGGGCCAGCAGCGCTTCGAGCCGGCGTACCTCAAACTGGCCAATGCCGGCGATGCCAATGCGGTGATCGAGATCACCGGCGACGGTGGCGTGTCGCTCGGCCCGCTGGGCGCGGTGGCGATGGACGCCAACACCGGCGAGGTCCTGCACACCCAGCTGCCGGGCCAGCGCGACGCCAACCATGCGACGCTGGCGGCGGCCTATGCGCTGCACTTCGGCGAGTTCGGCAACGGGCTGGTGCCGTGGCTGTACTTCGTGCTCGGGCTCGGTGGTGCGTTCCTGTTCTATTCGGGCAACCTGCTGTGGATCGAGTCGCGCCGCAAGCGCCGCCAGGCCGAACAGGGGCGCGCGCAGGTGAACATGGCGCGGGCCACGGTAGGCGTATGCATCGGGCTGTGCGTGGCGGTATCGGCCGCGTTCGTGAGCGTGCAGCTGCTGGAGCATCTGGCACCGGCGCACGCCGACGCTGGCATGCGCTGGACCTGCTTCCTGGTCTGGGGCGGTTGTGCCCTGTGGGCGGCGCTGCGCGCGCCATCCAGGGCCGCCGTGGAGCTGCTGTGGGCGGCCGCCGTGGTCACCGCGTTGATCCCGGTGGTGCACGGGGCGATGAGCGGGCTGTGGCTGTGGACCAGTGCCATGCACGGGTATTGGCCGTTGTTCTGGGTGGATGGTGTGGCGTTGGCAATGGCGGTCGGTTTCGCAGCGATGGCGCAGGCGACCCGTCGCCGTGCGGTCCACGGCGACCCAAACAGCGTTTGGGCGCACGCGCGGTAGAGCCACACCCTGCGTGGCTGAACCTCCCGCCGAAAAGCAGCCACGCAGGGCGTGGCTCTACCGGAAGGGGGCCGCCATTGCGTTGAGCAGGCTGGCCTGGTCGTCATCACCCGTCAGCTCCCAGGTGAACACGCCGCGCAGCTTCTGTTCCTTGGCGAAATCCGCACGGATGCCGATCGACTGCGGGTCTTCGTAGCTGATGAACACCTTCTGCGCCGGGTTGTACAACCACGGGGTCTGCGCCACCGGGTGCCAGTGGCGCTGCCAACCGGGCTTGCCGAGGAATTCGGCCTTTATGCGGCGCCAGTCGCCGGCGTCGAACGGCGCGCTGTACGGCTGGTACAGGCCATCGGCGCCTGCACCGGTGACGTTGAATCCGCGCCCATAAAACGGCACGCCCAGCACCAGCTTGTCGGCCGGCACGCCGTGGTCGCGGTAGAACTGCACTGCCGCTTCCACGTTGTTCCAGCGGCGCTGCTCCTTCGCCAACGGGTCCTGCGGCACTTCGCGCAGCGGCGCGTTGAAGGTTGAGACCTTCGAGAAGCCGGTGCCCATGTCGTAGCTCATCAGGTTGATGAAATCGAGCTGTGCGCCCAGTTCCTTCAACTCATAGCTCAGCGCCGGGTCGTAGGGCCCATCGGTCTGCACGCGACCGGCCGGCAGCGCGGCGGTGAGCAGGCGGTGCGGGCCCTTGCCGCCGTCCAGCGCGTCCAGCTGGCGGCGGAACTCCTGCACCAGCAGGGTCATGTTGTGGCGGTCTTCGGGGCGGTCGGTGATTTCCAGCGGGCCGCCAGACACCGGGAACTCCCAGTCGATATCCACGCCGTCGAAACTGCCGCGATGCTGCTCGAAGAACATCGCCACGCAGGAGCCACGAAACGCTCGCGGCTTTCCGGGGTGAGCGCCGCATCGGAGAAACCGCCTGCGTTCCAGCCACCGATGGAGATCATGCTGTGCAGCTGCGGGTGCGCACGCTTGAGCGCGGCCAGCGCCTTGAAGTGTGCCGGTGCAGCAGCGTCCACCACGCAACGACCGTCTTCAATGCGGGCGAAGGCGTAGAACAGATGGGTGAGCGTGTCGGCCGGAATGCTGGCCACCGCGTAGCGTTCGGCTGACCCGCCAGGATAGTAGGCGCCGATCACGGTGTTCGACGCGGGCGCGGCGTGGCTGGACAGCGGCAGTGCGGCGACGATGGCCGCACCGAGCAGGGAGACGATGAAACGGGACATGGCAACTCCGTGGACCTGGATGAGGCCAACGGTAGCAAGCCGCGCAGGCGCGTGGCGGGATGTCCTGCGAATCTGTCCGGCGGACACGCGACGGCGCCCTGCGAGGGTCAGCGCGGACAAAAAAAAACGGGCCGAAGCCCGTTTTTCTTTCAGGAGGAGTGACGACCAGCGGCCGTCACCCACCGCCTGATCATTCTGCCGAAGCGCCTTCACCTTCTTCGACGGCCTTCATCGACAGGCGGATACGGCCCTGCTTGTCGACTTCCAGCACCTTGACCTTGACCACGTCGCCTTCCTTCAGCTTGTCGCCGACCTTCTCGACGCGCTCGCTGGAGATCTGCGAGACGTGCACCAGGCCGTCCTTGCCCGGCAGGATGGTCACGAACGCACCGAAGTCCATGATCTTGGCGACCTTGCCTTCGTAGATGCGACCCGGCTCGACGTCCGAGGTGATCTGCTCGATGCGGGCCTTGGCGGCCTGCGCGGCAATGGCGTTGACCGAAGCGATGACGATGGTGCCGTCGTCCTGGATGTCGATCTGGGTGCCGGTTTCCTTGGTGATGGCCTGGATGGTGGAACCACCCTTGCCGATCACTTCGCGGATCTTGTCCGGGTGGATCTTGATGGTCAGCAGGCGCGGCGCGTAGTCCGACAGCTCTTCGCGCGGGGCGGTCAGGCCGTGGGCCATTTCACCCAGGATGTGCAGACGGCCGGCCTTGGCCTGCTGCAGGGCCTGCTTCATGATCTCTTCGGTGATGCCTTCGATCTTGATGTCCATCTGCAGGGCGGAGATGCCCTCAGCGGTACCGGCAACCTTGAAGTCCATGTCGCCCAGGTGGTCTTCGTCACCCAGGATGTCGGACAGGACGACGAAGCGCTCGCCTTCCTTGACCAGGCCCATGGCGATACCGGCCACCGGCGACTTGACCGGCACGCCGGCGTCCATCAGGGCCAGCGAGGAACCGCAGACCGAGGCCATCGACGAGGAACCGTTCGACTCGGTGATTTCCGAGACCACGCGGATGGTGTACGGGAAGGCTTCCAGCGACGGCATCACTGCCAGCACGCCGCGCTTGGCGAGGCGGCCGTGGCCGATTTCGCGACGCTTCGGGCCCATCATGCGGCCGGTCTCACCCACCGAGTACGGCGGGAAGTTGTAATGGAACAGGAAGTTGTCCTTGTACTCGCCCGAGACGGCGTCGATCACCTGGCCGTCGCGTGCGGTGCCCAGGGTGATGGCGACGATGGCCTGGGTTTCACCACGGGTGAACAGCGAGGAACCGTGGACGCGCGGCAGGATGCCGGTCTTCACGGCGATCGGGCGGACAGTGTCCAGCGCACGGCCGTCGATGCGGACCTTGGTGTCCAGCACCGAGTTGCGCATGGTGCTGTATTCCAGCTCGCCGAATTCCTTCGACAGTTCGGCCGGGTTCCAGCCGTCGGCGGCAACGCGGCCGGCCAGCGACTCGGTCACGTCCTTCTTGATCGCCGAGATGGCGTCGCGGCGCTGCAGCTTGTCGCGCACCTGGAAGGCTTCGCCCAGGCGCGGGCCGATGGCTTCCTGCAGGGCGCTGATCAGCGCGTCGTTCTTGGCCGGGGCGACCCAGGTCGACGGCTTGGTGCCGGCTTCCACGGTCAGCTCGTTGATGGCGTTGATGACCTTCTGCATTTCGCGGTGACCGAAGGTCACGGCGCCCAGCATCACGTCTTCGGACAGCAGCGCGGCTTCGGACTCGACCATCAGCACGGCGTTGGCGGTACCAGCCACGACCAGTTCCAGCTCCGAATCCTTCAGTTCGGTCACGGTCGGGTTGAGGATGTACTCACCGTTCTTGTAACCCACCTTGGCGGCGGCGATCGGACCCTTGAACGGGGTGCCGGCCAGCGACAGGGCGGCCGAAGCACCGATCAGCGCCGGGATGTCGCCGTCGATGTCCGGGTTCAGCGACATCACCGTGGCGATGATCTGAACTTCGTTCTTGTAGTCTTCCGGGAACAGCGGACGGATCGGGCGATCGATCAGGCGCGAAATCAGCGTCTCTTTTTCGGTCGCGCGGCCTTCGCGCTTGAAGAAGCCACCCGGGATGCGGCCACCGGCGTAGAACTTCTCCTGATAGTCACAGGTCAGCGGGAAGAAGTCCTGGCCCTCACGCGCGCTCTTGGCAGCCACGGCGGAGACCAGCAGCACGGTGTCGTCGAACTTGACGATGACGGCGCCACCGGCCTGACGGGCGATTTCGCCGGTTTCAAGCGTGACGGTGTGCTTGCCGTACTGGAAGGTTTTGGTGATTTTTGCCACGGGGGATGTCCTTGGGATGATGCTGTCTTCGAATGGACCGCAGGCGACCCTTGCCGCCGACGGGTGACCGGTAGTCCGGTCCAAGCGATGTATTCGGTACTGCCAAAACAAAACCGCGGCGCATTCCTGCGCCGCGGTCGGGATTCTTGCTTAGCGACGCAGGCCGAGCTTTTCGATCAGGGCCTTGTAACGCGGGGCGTCTTTCTTCTTCAGGTAGTCCAGCAGGCTGCGGCGGCGGTTGACCATCTGCAGCAGGCCACGACGGCTGTGGTGATCCTTCTTGTGGGCCTTGAAGTGGCCGGTCAGCAGCTCGATGCGGGCGGTGAGCAGGGCGACCTGCACTTCCGGGGAGCCGGTATCGGCGGCGCTGCGCTTGTTTTCTTCAATGACCTTCTGGGTGTCGATCGACATTGCTTTCTTCTCTTTTAGATGCGTGGCCCGCAGAAACGTCCCATTGACGTACCGCGCGACTCGCCGTTAACGAAATGATGAACCCGCAGAAGCGGGCATGCCTGAAAAGGCCGCGAAATTGTAACGTTCGCGGCCTCCCGGGACAAGCGCCGGGTACGTCCGGGTCAGAGGTTGAAGCAGCGCTGCGGGGACAGCCGGCCCGTCTCGTCGACCTCGCCAAGCCCCAGGATCGGGCCGTTCGGGCCGTATACCGCGACCGTGCCCGCGCCCCAGGCCGGGTCGCGCAGGCGCTGCCCCACCGAGAACCGGGGTGCCTGTTCAGCATCCAGGTCGATTCGCGGATAGTCCGCCAGGCCGGCCGCCAGCGGCAGCAGCAGGGCTTCCAGAGCGGTTTCGTCGCCCTGCCCGGCCAGCTCGCGCAGGCTGTCCAGGGTGACCATGGGGGCGTCGCGGAACGGGTCCACCCAGAGGCGGCGCAGCCCGGCGATGTGGGCGCCGCAGCCCAGGGTCTCGCCCAGGTCGCGGGCCAGGCTGCGGATGTAGGTGCCTGAACCGCAGGTCACCCGCAGCGACAAGCGGGTCGGCTGCTGGTCCAGCACCTCGATGGCGTGGACCTCCACGTCGCGCTCCGGCGCTTCGATGGTCTCGCCACGACGCGCCTTCATGTACAGCGGTTCGCCACCCTGCTTGAGGGCGGAATAGATCGGTGCGCGCTGTCGTATCCGGCCCTTCAGCGGCGCCAGTGCGGCTTCGAGCTGCTCACGGCTGATGGCGGGCACGGGGCGTTCCAGCAGCACGCTGCCGTCGGAATCGTCGGTGTCGGTGGTCTGGCCCAGCACCACCTCGGCGTCGTAGGCCTTGGCCGAGCCCAGCAGCAGGCCGGCGATCTTGGTGGCCTCGCCGAAGCACAGCGGCAGCAGGCCGGTGGCGAGCGGGTCGAGGCTGCCGGTGTGGCCGCCCTTTTCAGCACGGAACAGACGGCGCGCGATCTGCAGCGCGGCGTTGGAGCTCATGCCGGCGGGCTTGTCGAGCAGCAGGATGCCGTCGAGGCGACGGAAGGTGATTCGGGTCATGGTATTTCGAATGTGACAACAGCCCTTTCGGGCTGTCGTGGTTGGATCACTTGGCTTCGGTGTTGTTGTCGTCGTCGCCGTCTTCGGCTTCGCGGCTCTTTTCCGCCGCCAGCGTGTCAGGCAGGTCACGCAACAGGTTGTCGATGCGCTCGCCACGGTCGACCGAGTCGTCGTAGTGGAAGTGCAGCTCCGGCACGTGGCGCAGCTTCATGGCCTTGGCCAGTTCCATGCGCAGGCCCCAGGCGATTTCCTTCAGGCCCTTCATCGCCTCTTCCGAACGTTCCGGCATGAGGGCGGTGACGAAGATCTTGGCGTGCGCCATGTCACGCGTGATTTCCACGTCGGACACACTCACCGAAGGCAGGCCGTGTTCACGCACCGCGTTGTGCACGAGCGTACCCAGCTCACGGCGGATCTGGGCGGAAACACGGTCGGTTCGATGGAAGGTTTTGGGCACAGGTGGTCTCTTGGTTCTTTGAGTGTCCGGCCAGCGGCCGGACCTACGGTATCTGTTCGCGGCCCGACCGAGGGGGTCGGGCCGCGCGGGGTATTACAGGGTACGCGGCACTTCGATACGTTCGAAGCATTCGATCTGGTCGCCGGCCTTCACGTCGTTGTAAGCCTTCACGCCGATACCGCATTCGGTACCGTTGCGGACTTCTTCCACGTTTTCCTTGAAGCGACGCAGCGATTCCAGCTCGCCTTCGAACACCACCACGCTGTCGCGCAGGACGCGGATCGGCTTGCTGCGCTTGACCGTGCCCTCGATGACCATACAGCCGGCCACGGCACCGAACTTGGAGCTGCGGAACACGTCGCGGACCTGGGCGATACCGATGATCTCTTCGCGGATTTCCACGCCGAGCAGACCGGATGCCACCTGCTTCACCTGGTCGATCACGTCATAGATGATCGAGAAGTAACGCAGGTCCACGCCATTGGATTCGATGATGCGACGCGCCGAAGCGTCCGCACGCACGTTGAAGCCGATGACGGTGGCCTTGGAGGCGACGGCCGAGTTGGCGTCGGACTCGGTGATGCCGCCCACGCCGGAGTGGATCACGTTGATGCGGATGTCGTCGTTGGACAGACCCACCAGGGCCTGGCTCAGCGCCTGCACCGAACCCTGCACGTCGGCCTTGATCACCAGGTTCAGCACCTGCTGGCCATTGCCCTTGCCCAGGGTCGCCATGATGTCTTCCATGCGGCTGCCGGCGGACTGCACCATGCGCGATTCACGGCGCTTGGTTTCGCGCTGCTGCGCGACGTCCTTGGCCAGGCGCTCGTCCTCGACCACGACGAAGTCGTCGCCTGCGTCCGGCACGCCGGACAGGCCCAGCACCTGCACCGGAATCGACGGACCAGCGTGGTCCGGCTGCTTGCCGGTTTCGTCGAACAGCGCGCGCACGCGGCCGTACTGGATGCCGCACACCAGGTAGTCGCCCTTCTTCAGCGAACCCTGCTGCACCAGCACGGTGGCGATCGGGCCACGACCCTTGTCCAGCGAGGACTCGATGACCACGCCGCTGGCGCGGCCTTCGGCCACGGCCTTCAGTTCCAGCAGTTCGGCCTGGATCGAGATGGCGTCCAGCAGGTTGTCGACGCCCGTGCCAGCCTTGGCCGAGATCTCCACCATCTGGATGTCGCCACCGAAGTCTTCGGCCACGACCTGCTCGGTGAGCAGCTCGTTCTTGACCCTCATCGGGTCGGCACCGGACTTGTCCATCTTGTTGATCGCCACGATCAGCGGGACGCCGGCCGAGCGGGCGTGCTGGATGGCTTCCTTGGTCTGCGGCATGACGCCGTCGTCGGCTGCCACCACCAGCACCACGATGTCGGTCAGCTTGGCACCGCGGGCACGCATCGAGGTAAACGCGGCGTGGCCCGGGGTATCCAGGAAGCTGATCACGCCCTTCGGCGTTTCAACGTGGTACGCACCGATGTGCTGGGTGATGCCGCCGGCTTCGCCGGTGGCGACCTTGGTGCGGCGGATGTAATCCAGCAGCGAGGTCTTGCCGTGGTCGACGTGGCCCATGATGGTGACCACCGGCGGACGCGCAATGGCTTCGCCCTGCTCGCCTTCGTTCAACGCCAGCAGCGCGTCTTCGGCGTCGTTGGTGTTGGCACGGGTCACGTTGTGGCCGAGTTCTTCGGTCACCAGCGCGGCGGTGTCGTGGTCGATGGTCTGGGTGATGGTGGCCATCACGCCCATCTTGAACAGCGCCTTGACCACGTCGCCGCCCTTCAGGGCCAGCTTCTGGGCCAGGTCGGCCACGGTGATGGTGTCGCCGATGGTGACGTCACGCACGATCGGAGCGACCGGACGTTCGAAACCATGGGCACCGCCGCCGCTGCGCGACTGGTTGCTGTCGCGGCGACCCGGCTGGGCACGCCCACCCGGACGACCACGCGTGTTGCTGTTGTTGCCACGGCGCGC
The DNA here is from genome assembly GCF_013185915.1 of Stenotrophomonas bentonitica. Lineage (NCBI taxonomy): Bacteria > Pseudomonadati > Pseudomonadota > Gammaproteobacteria > Lysobacterales > Lysobacteraceae > Stenotrophomonas > Stenotrophomonas bentonitica. Next base: position 1,063,909 of record NZ_JAAZUH010000001.1, read on the forward strand.
ACGGTCGGCGGCCGACAGGTGCATCTGGCCGGCGAAGCGGTTGCCACCGTCTTCGTCGCGCTTGGCGCCGGGGCGGTTGTTGTTCGAATTGCGGTCATCCGCACGACCGGCCGGGCGGGCCGGAGCCGGTGCCGACGGACGCGCGGCAGCACGTGCCGGCGCTTCGCTGGCGGCCGGGCGCGGTGCAGCCACGGGTGCCGGCGGCGCGTTCTTTGCGGCTTCCGCAGCGGCTTCGGCGGCCTTGCGCTCGGCTTCGGCGCGGTCCTTGGCGTCCTGCTCTTCCTGGCGCTTGCGTGCGATTTCTTCGTCGCGCACACGGTCCTTTTCGGCCAGCGAACGCTGCTCGTCCAGATTGCGCTGGCGGGATTCCTCCAGCTTGCGCAGGATGTCGGCGCGCTCCTCATCCGGCGTCATCGCCTTGCCACTGGCGTCCTTGGTGTAGGTGCGCTTCTGGCGCACTTCCACGTTGACGGTGGTCTTGCTGCGGCCAGCGCTGACGGTCACTTCCTGCAACTTGCGACGGTTCAGGGTGATCTTCTTTGCCGCCTCGTCTGCGCTTTCGACGGGCTGCTCGGCCTTGCCATGCGAACGACGAAGGAAGCCCAGGAGCTTCACCTTCTCGGTGCTGGTCACGACCTGGTCGGGACCGCTGAACTTCATGCCGGCTTCGGCAAGTTGTACAAGCAGTTTTTCGACCGGCGTGTTGACCAGTTCGGCAAGCTTGCGGATGGTGGTTTGCTGCGACATTCGGATCCTATGATCTGGTTGGCGCTCCTTCGAAACGGGCGAAGGCAGCGCGGAGTCTAAGCCCTGATCGGGTCAGGGCACTGTTCATCGCTGGCTCATTCGCCGCGCTCCAGGCGGGCGATCTCCTCGGCTCGGGCGGCAAGGATCAGGGCGGCGGCGCGCTCCTGGTCCATGTCTTCGATGCCGAACTCGAGGATCTCGTCGGCGGCCAGGTCCGACAGGTCCTCACTCGTACGCACGCCATGGCCGGCCAGGGCGTAGGCGGTTCCCTCGTCCATGCCTTCCAGGGCGAGCAGGTCTTCAGACGGCGAACCTTCATCCAGACCTTCTTCCACCGCGAGCGCTTCGTTGAGCAGCGCATCGCGGGCACGGGCACGCAGTTCTTCGACGATGTCTTCGTCGAAGCCTTCCACGGCCAGCAGTTCGCCGACCGGGACGTAGGCGATTTCTTCCACGGTGTTGAAGCCTTCGGTCACCAGGATGGCGGCGATTTCTTCATCCACTTCCAGCTTGTCCATGAACAGCTGGCGGGCAACGCCCTGCTCTGCCTCGGACTTGGCGGTCACCTGGTCCTGGGTCATCACATTCAGCTGCCAACCGGTCAGGCGGCTGGCCAGGCGCACGTTCTGGCCGCCCTTGCCGATCGCCTGGGCCAGGCGCTCTTCCGCCACGGCCAGGTCCATCGAGTGCTTGTCTTCATCGACGATGATCGACTGCACTTCCGCCGGCGCCATCGCATTGATGACGAAGTTGGCGGGGTTGTCGTTCCACAGCACGATGTCCACGCGCTCGCCATTGAGCTCGTTGGACACGGCCTGCACGCGCGAACCGCGCATGCCGATGCAGGCGCCGATCGGATCGGTGCGCGCGTCGTGGGCGAGCACGGCGATCTTGGCGCGGTCGCCCGGGTCGCGTGCACAGGCCTTGATCTCGACCAGGCCCTGGCCCACTTCCGGCACTTCCAGCTTGAACAGCTCGATCATGAACTCCGGGGCGGCGCGGCTGATGAACAGCTGCGGGCCACGCGGTTCCGAGCGCACTTCGGCCAGGTAACCGCGCACGCGGTCGCCGGCGCGCAGCACGTCGCGCGGAATGCCCTTGTCCTTCGGAATGAAGGCCTCGGCGTTGCCGCCCAGGTCCACGTAGATGTTGCCGCGCTCGGCGCGCTTGACCACGCCGGTGACCAGTTCGCCCACGCGGTCCTTCCACGCATCGACCACCTGCTGGCGCTCGGCTTCGCGCACGCGCTGGACGATCACCTGCTTGGCGGCCTGCGCCGCAATGCGGCCGAAGTCCGGGTTTTCGATCTGTTCTTCGATGAAGTCGCCCACTTCCACGCCGTCGGCTTCGTCGATGGCGTCCATCAGGCGCACCTGGCGGTCCGGCGATTCCATGACCACGTCATCGGCCACCACTTCCCAGCGGCGGAAGGTTTCGTAGGTGCCGTCCTTGTGGTCGATCGACACACGGGCCAGCACTTCCTCATCGGGGTAGCGCTTCTTCGCGGCCGAAGCCAGCGCGGCCTCGATGGCATCGAAGATCACTTCACGCGGAACGCCCTTTTCATTGGCGACCGCATCCACTACCAGCAGAAGTTCCTTGCTCATTGGCTCACTCCGCGCGCGGCTTCTTGGCCGCGGGCTCGTTGGATGGTTTCTTGTTCGCCTTGCCACCCTGCTTGGGCGCCGGGCCAGTCGGTTTGGTCGGAGCCAGGCCGAGGGCGGCCCAGTCCGGCATGATGCGTGCCTTGTCGATATTCTCGACATCGGCGGTAAACGGGGAATTGTCGACCTTGAAGGTGACCGTATTCTGTTCGGCGTCCACGCCCAGGATTTCGCCCTGCAGGCGGCGGCGGCCGTCCTGCGGCAGCTTCAGCACGACCTTGGCCGATTCGCCGATGGCGCGCTCGAACTGCTCGAGGGTGAACAGCGGGCGGTCCACGCCCGGCGAGGACACTTCCAGCGTGTAATTGGCGGTGATCGGGTCTTCCACGTCCAGCTGGGCCGACACTTCGCGGCTGACGCGCTCGCAGTCGTCGATATTGACCATGCGCTCGGGCTGTTCGGCCAGCGGCACGTCGATATACAGGCGCAGCGTGGCGCCACCCGGGGCGGTCAGGTATTCCACACCCAGCAGCTCGAGACCCAGCGACTGAACGGTGGGGCCGAGCAGATTCGCGATTTCAGTTGCCTTGTCGCTCACAGTCTGCCTTGATTCGTTGAAAGAGGTGCTGCCCCGGCTTGCGCCCTGGGGCCCGGAAACAACAAAGGGCCCGCTGGGCCCCTTGTCCGGAACGACTCCGGTCATGCTGGATGGCCAGCCTTCCGGGGGGTCACGACTACCTGGTGGGAAGTCGCACGGCCCGGAAGCCGGTCGCGGGACGGTCCGCATTCCGGGGAATGGGTCCTGTCAGGTAGTCCGCTAAGCCGTGGATGATAGCCGTTGCACCGCGCTGGTGCAACGGCTGGGGACCCTTCAGACCTGGGCACCCCGTTCAGATTTACCTGCCGAAGCCCAGCGAGTCGTAGCCGGGCAAGGTCGCCTGGTCATAACTCGGCGGCCGATCGAGCAGCGACTTCCATCGGGCACCGATCCAGCGCACCAGCTCCTGCCGCCTGGCCGCCTGCTCGTAGGCGGCCATCGCTTCAATGGCGGAGACATGCCCGGCCGCGTTGACCGGCCGCCCCGCTCCCCCGGTGACGGCCATATGCCCGGTCGTGTAAGCAGGGGACGGATATTGTTTGAGCGGTGGGGGCGTCCACTCCACCACAGGTTGATAATTCGCATTCGCCAAGCCGTCGAGAATCGCGTTGTTCTCCGCCGCATTACTGCCATCAGGGTGGACGGCCAGCTGTCGGCGGAATGCAGGGCGCCCCCCCCGGTCGCGGGGCCGAATTTGATACGGGGTACGTTGCGAACGTGCGCGACGACTTGCCCAGGTGCGGCGCCTTGGCCGCATACCAGGATGAGGCAGAGGGCGAAGGCGCGGGCGTACGCGCTGCGGACGAAATCATTCCCTGCGAGGCGCGCCCTCCCCCTGCGCCCGCCCGCAGCGAGATCGCGGTGGACCGACCACCGGCAATGCGTTGTGCGAAGCGTCCGAAGCGCATGGCGCCTTTCATTGCTGTCTTGGCAACGGCCGGTGCGGCACCGGCGACCCCCAGCCCCACGCCGACCCACCCCAACACGTTGGCGGCCTTTTCATCACCCGCAGCGCTCGCGCCAAGGGCGCCCACCTCGGCACCTACTGACAGGACACCCAGGGTGGTGGCGGCAATGGCCGCTGCACCGGATTTGGTGAGCGCTGCGATTCCGCCGGCCGCTATCGCACCGACTGCTGCACTGGCCGCGCCGAAGCTCGCCACTACCGCGACCACGCCCAAGGCGATTCCCACGCCGGCCAGGATCCACTTCAGGAAGTGGCCGCTCGGATCGGAGAAGTTGATCGGGTCGCCCGCGCAGTAGGCCAGTGTGTTCAGGCCACCGGCACTGAACGGGCTGGCCGAATCCGGCGCCAGGAACATACCCAGGGTGGGGCTGTACGGACGATGGTGGCCGGGGCCGAGCAGATAGCAGCCCGAGCCGACATCCAGCGATTCGCCGTTGAACGCAGGCGTGGCGCGCGCAGCGGTTTCCTCGCGGTGGCCGTGCGGCGCGTACGCCAGCGTTCGCACCTCGGCATCGGCTTCCAGCAGGACCGAGCCGCCGGGCGCGCCGGCGAGCAAGGTGGAGCGTTCGCCCGGCCCGGCCACCTGCTCCGCCACGGACGTCACCCAGGTCACCTGGACCTCGTCGCCGCCGTCGTTGGCGGCGCGCAGTTCGTTGACCACCCGCCCATTCCGCCAATAGCGCCAGTGCGTACGGTCCGGATTCGACATTCGCACCCACAGGCCACCAGCGTCGTAGCCATAGGACTGCGGCAGTTCGAACGGACTGCGACCCGTGTCATCGTCATGCGTTGCCATATGCGTGCTCCGTCGGTGTCATTCGGGAACGGGCGGCATCATGCCGTGCCGCCGCAGCAGGTTGTCCATTTCGGCATTGCCGTTCATCTGGCGCAGCTGGGCCAGGATGTCGTCGCCCCCGAGCTGGCGCACCATGTAGAAGTCGATGAAGTTGTGCATCGGCGTGGCGGTACTGGGGTCGGTGACCTTGACCGCGCGCAGCCGGGTATTGGTGGTGATCGCTTCGGCGATGCCCTTGCCGTTGACCGCCGGACGCTGGGTCACGCGCAGGGCGTCGACGTCGTCGGCATACATGGCCAGCACCACGCCGTCCTCGCTGCGGCTGGCGTAGTGCGCGGCCGAGCCGTACCGATCGGTTACATATAGGCTGTCGGCACCGCCGCTCAGGATCTTCTCGGCGTTTGCGCCGGAGGTGCCGTGGTAGCCCACGAAGGTGGAGCCGCTGCGCCCCGAACTGGAGCCCGGCACGATGGGCGCCCGGCGGGGCCGTTGCGCCGGTGCGGCCATGCTGGCCCGGCGTGCGGGGGCGGCCATGCTGGGCCGACGCGCCATCTGCTGTCCTGCGCTGATCGCACCGTCGCCGGACAAGCCCACGCGGCGGATGCGGTCAATGCGGCGGGTAAAACCGGTAAACCGGGTGAGCAGTCGGCCCGCCCCCTTGGCGACGGCGGGCGCGGCGCCGACCAGGCCCAGCCCGAGACCTACCCAGCCGAGGACCTCGGCCGTCGCATGATTGCCTGTTGCGCCGGCGACAATCGCGCCCGTTTCGGCGCCGAGCGCGGACACGCCCAGGGTCAGGGCCGCGATCGCGCCTGCCCCGGATTTGGTCAACGCGGCAATCCCTCCCGCAGCCAGTGCACCCACTGCCGCACTGGCCGCGCCGAAGCTGGCCACCACCGCCACCGCGCCGAACACGATGCCTGCGGCGGCAACGATCCACTTCCAGAAATGCCCACTCGGATCGGAGCGGTTGATAGGGTCGCCTGCGCACCACGCCAGCGTGTTCAGGCCGCCCGCGCCAAATGGACTGGCACGATCTGGCGCCAGGAACACCCCAAGCAGCGGGCTGTAGGGACGATGATGTCCCGCGCCCAGCAGGTAACAGCCGGAGACTTCGTCGCGCAGCTCACCGTTGAAGGCTGCGGTCGTCAGGCCCCCGTTGCGGTGCCCGTGCGGCGCATAGCTTGCCTGGCGCACCTGTGCGTCAGCCTCGAGCAGCACCGAACCTGCGGCGTCGGTGGCCAGCAGCATGCGCCGCGCAACGCCGCCATCTGTTTCCTCGACCATCGGTCGCCCGGCCTCGCGCAGCCAGGTGACGCGCACGTCGCCATCGCCCTGCCTGCGCAATGCGTTGGCCGGATACCTCCCACGCCAGAACAGGTCGCTGCTTCGTCCTGGCGCGCGCATGCCGGCCAGCAACCCGGTCGCGTCATAGCAGTACTGCTGGATCGGCATGCTGTCCATATCGCACTCGTGCGCGGTCAGAAGTAGAACTCGTTCGGGTTGTAAGGCGGTGGCGAGCCCTGCGGATACGGCGGCGGCAGGCCAGGATCGTAGGCCGGTGGACTGGAAGGAAAACGTGTGAAGTTCCGATCTGCGAAAGCAGGGGGAACATCGTCCCAGCGGGTTGCGGTACGCCGAAACGGGTGAAGGTTCACGGGGATCTCCCGAGCCTGGGCTGCGCGGACAGGCGTACGCACCGCAGGACGGGGGGGGGGATTCGGGTTCCAGCGTGCCAACACCCGGTCTGAGCCAAACTGGACGCTGGTTAAACCTTCTTCGTGGGTGAAATCAAACATCGCCTCCCGCCCCCTGGCTTGGCCGAGCCAGTTTCTCGCGTTGGCCTGCGCGTTGGACCGGCCGTACTCGGAGAGTTCGCTCAGGAGCGGATAGCTACGGTTTCGTGCCAGCTCGCGCGCGGTTTCGTTTGCGTAGCGGCTGCGGGTAGCACGGCTCACCGCCTGCACGGAATCTCCGGTACCGGAGGCGCCGGCCTCGGCGGCCCCGCCCACCGCGCGGGTCTGTTGCGCCCAGCTGGCACCGGCCCGGGACGCACCGCGCCCGGACAGCCCTACGTTGCGGATGTTGGCGATGTGGCGATTCCATCGGGTGAACTTCTGCCCGAGCTTCACCACTGATTTGGCGATGGCCGGCGCGGCCGCGACCAGGCCCGCTGCGCCGATGCCAAGACCGACATACGAGAGGATCGACGAGGTGGCTTCGTCCTTCACCGTAGCAGCCGCGATTTCAACGCCCAGTCCCGCAACGCCAAGTGCAGCTCCGATCACCCCGGAAACCGTTACGCCCACCACCGCCAACGTACCGAAACTCGCGACAGTGGCGATGGCCGCAACGGCAATGCCGATCCATTTCCAGAAGTGCCCGCTCGGGTCGGTACGGTTGATCGGGTCACCCGCGCAGTACGCCAGTGTGTTCAAACCACCGGCACTGAACGGACTGGCCGTATCGGGTGCCAGGAACATGCCCAGGGTGGGACTGTAGGGGCGATGGTGCCCTGCCCCCAGCAGATAGCACCCGGAACCGGCATCGAACCATTCACCGTTGAAACCCGGGGTGGCGAGCGCCGCGGTTTCGTCACGATGGCCATGCGGGGCGTACGCCAGGGGGCGAACGGCCGTGTCCGCCTCGAGCAGGACCGAGCCACCGGGTGCCGACGCCAGCAGCGTCGAGCGCGCACCGGCACCTGCCACCTGCTCGGCCAGCGTGCTGCCTGCGCCGCCTACCCAGGTCACCCGGTCGTCGTCCGCGCCATCGGTGGGCACCCGCAGCTCATTGGCCACCCGCCCGCCCGCCCACCAACGCCAGTGGGTACGATCCGGCCGGGTTAGACGCACCAGGACACCGGCTGCGTCGTAGCCATAGGACTGCGGCAGCCGCCCCAGTTGGAGGACGCCTTCTTCGCCGTGCGTAACCATGGGCTACCTCGATGCCGTCGGAGCGGCCACTTCAACCAGCTGGTTCTGCCGGTTCCAGCTGAGCGTGCGTCCGCGCTCGTCGCGAATCATCCGCCCTGCCCCGTCCCACTGCAGATCCAGCAGGCGACTGGGATAGTCCTGATGGCTGTGCACGATCCGGGTGAGCTGGGCGGGATCATCTTCCTCGTAGTCGTAGCGCGCGACATTCCAGCCGCCGGGGAAGCGCGTGGTGATGCTGAGAATGCGGTCGAAGGCATCGAAGCGGAACTGCTGCCGGTTGATGGTCTTCCCCCAGGGATCAACCGGTGGTTGGCTGCCCGTGCACCGGTAGTCGACCAGTCGACCGCGTTCGTCGTAGGTGAAAATCTCCTGCCGCAGCACGTCGCCTGCCTGCTCCAGCTTGCGTTTCTCGAGTCGTCCGCTGTGGTCGTAACGCATCGACAGCTCCTGGACCACGGTCTTCCCACCGGCTACGGCGGTGAACTTCCGGCTCAATTCACGACCGAAATCATCGAACACGATGTCCGTCACCATGGACTGCAGGCCTTCGTGCGTCTCGATCTTGTGCACGCGTCCGAAGGTGTCGTACGTAAGCTCCGCGGTGAGGTTGCCGTGCGTAAGCTTCTCCGGGCGATCAAACTGGTCGTGGGTTACCTCCTGCGTCACCCCGAACACGTTGGTGTAGGACTGTGCGGTACCCAGCAGCGAGTGCCGATGCGATGCTGAACGTTCCACACCGGTCTCGTTGTTCCAGCGCTCGACCTTGAGCATTCCCGAGTCGTAGTACTCCAGGTTCTTGGTAAGGCCGTCGCGCTCGGTGCAGGTGAGCTGCGCGTTCTTGGGGTTGTAGTGGAAGATCGACTCGCTCTCCGACGTCATCTTGGTCAGCCGCATGCCGAGCCTGGGCTCGTAGGTGTAGCTCACCTTCTCGTTCAGTGGCGTGATCATCGACTCTGGCTGCAGGATGCCTTCGTCGTAGTTGAAAGTCACCGTACGCCCGCCGACCACGTAGGTGCGTCGCCGCGACAGGCCATCGAAGGTCTGCGTGCCCAGCAGCAGGCGCCCGCCCAGGCTGGGATGGGTGATACCGATCTCCACCGGCAGCTCATCGCCGCTGTGGTCGGCGTACCTGGTGTCGACCTCGGCACCATCGGTCAGGGTCGTGCTGACGACGCGGTCAAACGCATCGAACGTATAGGAGGTCTTGTAACCACGCCGATCTGTGGACTCCACGCAGCGCCCGATGCCATCGTACTCAAACGACTCCGTGCCGTGCAGCTTCCCGGCGGCATCGAGATACTCGATCTTGTACGGTTTGCCGAACACGGTGCCGTACGTCTTGGTCTGTCCGGTCTTCTTCCCGCCCGCATCCTCGATCCACGTGGTTTCGACCAGGGTCAGGGGGTCGGCGTCGATGACGTCCACGGTGCCGTCCGGGTGCACCGTCCGGGTCTGCTGGCCCCAGTCGTCATACACGAACTTCGTGGTCAGGGTGGCACGCTTCACGCCATCCACCCAGTCGGTGTGGCTCTGCGCGACCAGTTCGCCGAAGGCGTTGTAGGTCTTGGTCCAGATCTCCCGGAAGGTGTCGACCTTCACGTCCACGTCTTCGACCTCGCCCCGCACCTCCCGACCCAGGCCATCCAGGTGGGCTACCGCACGGCCACCGGTGACCTCATGGGTGGTGATCGAGACCGGATCGCCCGCCTTGCTGGCCAGCACGTAACTCATGGTACGCGTGGCCTCGAATGTCGTGCCCGGCGCTGCCGTCTGCGCGACCACGCGGCCCAGCACATCGAAGGTGTAATCGATGGCGCTGTCGGCCTCGTCCTCATGGATGGTCAGACCGCTGACCAGCGATTGGACTTCTGTGGCGGTACGCTTGTGCTCGTCATGCCCGGTGAACACGGTGTCGATCCGCAGCGTCGCTTTGGCCTCGTCCAGTGTATACGTGTACTGTACGTTGGAAGCGTGGCGATTGAGCGTGGTGGTCTCCTTGTCCACCAGGCCATGCCAGGCGCTTTCGACGTCGTTGATGTACTCCGTGCTGCTGGTACCCAGGTCGATCTTCATATCGCCATCGAGTGCCACTTTAACTTCGTTGACCAGCACCAGATAGCCGGGATCGTCTTCAACACGGGACGGGAGCAGGTCATACCGATAGATGGTTTCCACCGGCGCAGCACCCGCCGCGCGCCCGGGCATGGGCGTGGCGGTCAGCGTCTTCAGGCTGCGCACCATGTTCAGTGGATCCGGCGGGCAGCCGTCTTCGCCTTCGGCCTTGTAGTAGGCGCGTGTCTCGGTCAGCCCGGTTTCGTCGAGCTGGTAGATGAGATTTCCGTAGTCGTCGTAGTCGGTGATAACCACCTCCACGCGCGGAGGGGGCGGGTTTTCCCCGGTCCGTGACCAGGTGGTGGTAACGGTGTGCGGCAGCTGGAAGTACGGCTTCTGCTCGACAAAAGGAAGCGCGGGGTCGTCGTGGTAGTCCGTGCTCTTCGCCAGCACGCAGTCGTTCTGGGTAGTGGTCTCCTTCACCAGCAGATGCAGGCGGTTGAATTCGGACCTGACGGTGCGTGTGAGCTTGCCGCTCTCGACCTCCATGTCCATGGTCGCGATGCAGTGGTAAAGGTATTCCTCGCCCGCGGCTGCAGTGAGACGGTATAGGTTGTCTTCGTTGGCGCGCCATTGCAGGCCCGAATTGTGACCAAGATAATTGCGGCTGCTGTACTCGTACGTTGTCGTGATGGGAGGTTGCGGATAGGCCGTCCGCCGGTGCAGCCTGACATACGGGACGTGGCTGGTTGGTGCACCTGGCAGGCACTGATGGCCTTCCTCGGTGTACTCCACCGTTTCGAAGCCGCCGGTCGGCAGTTCCACTTCGGTGATGTAGTTCAGCCCGCCAACCTTTTTGTAGGTGAACCTCCATCCCGTATCTCCCACCTCCTCCGGGAGCTTCAGGCGCGACAGTTTGTCGTTGTTCTGGACCAGGGAAAATACCACCGGCTTCGGACGCTCGGGATGTACCGTTACCGTCACCAGGGCCGACGTGCGCTCGATCGCCAGCAGCGTGTGCGTTTCGTCACTCACCTTGCGCAGGCGGGGGGCTGCCGTGAACGAGTACTCCAGGTACACGCGTCGCCCGTCCGGCGAGCGGATCTCCACCGGAACCGCCACGTCGGCCGTGCCGTTCAGCGTTGACAGTTTCTCGACGACGCCATTCTTGTGCTGAACCCAGAACGTGCCGGCGCTGTCCGGGTCACGCCGCATGTGGAACGTCACCAGCTTGCGATCCTTGAAGGTGAATTCGCTCACCGTCAGGTCTGCCACGAAGCGTTCGCCGGTAGACAGCGACACGATCCTGTTCGACGGTTCGTAGGTGGTGAGCCCTCCCAATGCCCAGCCTTCGCCATAGCCCAGGTCGTCGATGAGCTGGGAACTGAAGCCCAGGCTCAGCTGCACCGTGGGCCCCTGCAGGTTGTTGGCCTCCAGGGCCGGCAGGCTCATGGAACAGGTGAAGTCGCCGGTGCGCACGTCCACGCCCGTCTGCAGGTGGCTCAGGAAGTTCTGCGCATTGGAGTAGTTGGGCGATCCCGTATTGAACGGGCCCTCCGGAGCGGATTCGGGTTGTTCGGATGGATCCTGGATGGTGTCATCGGTGACAGACATGAACGTGCTCCGCTTGGATGCTGCACAGGGAAGTGGCAAAGGCGAGGCGGCGCCGGCGCTTTGGCGCCGACGGCACATGCCAGAACGGAAGACGCTACTTGTACAGCTCGAGGTCGAACCGACCGGTCGGGCTGTCGTCCTTGAACTTGATGTTCAGTGCGTGGTCGTTGCCGTTCGCATCGATCGCGGTAACCTTGCAGGGCCCATCGTGGTATACGGCGCTGTCATAGTCGAAGAGGATGTTCGTGTCGCCGGCAAGGATGATGGTCCCCTTGTCCTCGATCGGGTTGCTTATCGTGGGATTGGGAGTGTGACTTCCGTACACGATCTGCCGGTTGTAGATGGCTTCGTCGCTGTTCGGCTCGCCATAGCCCACGTAGGAGGCGAAGGTTTCCTGCGGTGCCTTGTCATGCCATTGGATCATGCCGCCCTTTTCGACTTCCATGCTCCGGAACCCGACGGGCACGTTGTCGTTACCCACTACGGCCAGGTGGTAATACGCAACGAAGACCGGCGAGCCGCCATCTTCGCGAAGACGGTCCTTGTCGAACTCGCTGGCTGCATCGCGGATGCCGGGCGTTTCGCGCACGATGATCTTTTTGAAGGGGTAGTTTTCGATGGTGTAGCTCGGCGGCTTGATCGGCCGCAGCGTCACCTCGTAGTCTTTCTCCCAGAAGTCCGTTCCGTTGGTGATGATCACCTGGTTATCGCTTTCCCGGGTCAGCGCCAGCGCCAACCTATGGGTGAGTCCGGAGCCTTCAAGGGTGGAAACGAACAGGTCGATGACATACTTGCCGTCCTCCGCAGGACCTGCGGATGCGGGCGCGAGGGTGCTCTTCCCGTTCTCGGGGTAGTAGTCATAGCCCTGCCAAACCCGCCCGATCTTCCAACCGGCAGGCAGCTCTTCATCGGTGTCATAGTTGACCAACCTGACGCTGGCCAGCTCCTTTGTTGTCAACGCGGCCGGTACACCATCCAAATGGGGATGGATGTGGACCTGCAGCAAAACTTCCTGGCGACCGTTCGCATAAAGCCGTGTGCCGGGCGAGCGTATCGTTGCATCAAAGCGGGAGAATGCATTGAACGTGTGCTCTGCCCGCCCCGGGGCAGTTGTGTTCTTTTCCATGGCGAATTCCCCATCGAACTACCGCAAGAATCCCCCGATTCCTGTCTTGGACAGAACCTGCTATGTACGCCCGGCATCGTAAATTTGGCGTGAGGTTTTTCTGCGATTTTCGTATGCCCTGCACTTCATGCCAGGCTAACGGCGCTGGCGGTATCCAAGGCGATGCCGGAGGCATCCGCTCGTCCACCGGCAAGGCAACGGGGGTTGCTGTCGCGCGGGATCAGTCGCGCTTGCGAGGGCATCACCTTGGCGCAGGTTCCATCGGCAACGCCGACACGCTCAATCTCCGCGCTCGCACACTTCTGCTATGACGCCGAGGGCCTGCTGTCCTGCATCAGCAGTCCCGATTCAAATCGGTATCGCTACTGGCGGGACGACCGTGCCGCTGCCGAAGCCGGGACACAGGATCCCGACCCGCACGACCCGGTGAGTTGGTTATGGATCGCCGATCAGCCTGTGGCCGAACTCGCGCCTGCGCGATCGTTCGTGCCGCTGCTGCTGGCCACCGATGCATCCCTCTCCCCTGCCCTGGAACTGGACGACGCGCCGCGCGGGGTGGCCTACGCGCCACACGGACACCACGCGGCCACGTCACTCCGCCCGCTATCGCCGCTTGCGCAGCTTGGCTTCAACGGCGAACTACTGGACACGGCCAGCGGCCTCTACCTGCTGGGGCCGCGCAACCACCGCCCCTACTCGGCCAGGGATCGGCTTGACCGCCGCCGGCGTCGTCGCCGCACTTCCCGCCATCGCCAAGGCCGGGACGCAACTGGCAAGCAAGGGCAAACGGTTCGTGCAGCGGCTGGCGAGCGCGCGGCCGCAGACGTTCGCCGACAAAGGCATGCGTACCACGTTGAAGGCGTGGCCGATCAGCACGTCGGCACGCGGGTCGCAGACAAGCATCGTCAGTGTGGGCGACGATCTGCTCGGGAGCTCGCAGATTGCCAGTGACGATTTCATCGACATCTTCCAGGGCCACGGCGCGCGGTTCCTGACCGCTACGAAGGAGAACGTGTCGGGCGGCAAGCTGGCGTCCATCATTCGAAAGAGCTTCGGCAAGGACCATGTATTCCAGCGCATGGAACTGCAGTCGTGCAGGACGGCGTTCGGCGGCAAGTACGCGTCGCAGGCGCAGCGCGTGGCCGACAAGCTGGGCGTACCCACCAGCGGGTTCCAGGGAAAGGCCGAGTTCATGCCCAACATGGGCCGCAACCGGAGTTTTGGCACGCGCCGGATCATGGAACCGCAGACCGGCTGGCGCAAACGTCGGACCGCCATCCTCAACGGTGTGCTCAGCCGGCTGGTGGGACTTCGCTACAAACTCTCTTCGATATAGCGCGGAGTGCGCGCAACGCAAAACGGCGACCCGAGGGTCGCCGTTCTGGTGCTGGATGTCTGACGTCCAGCAATACTATTTGGTAGCGGGGGCAGGATTTGAACCTGCGACCTTCGGGTTATGAGCCCGACGAGCTGCCAGACTGCTCCACCCCGCAGCAGAAGCGGAATTGTAAGGGAGTTTACCCATTCGTGCAACCCCACGATTCGTTGCGATCAGCTTGGCTGGGGTTGCCACGCAGGGCGTGGCACTACCGCGGAACGAGAAAGGCGACCCCGTTGCCGGGATCGCCTTCGTCGTTCCAGTCACCGGTTTGCACCGGGACAATTTGGTAGCGGGGGCAGGATTTGAACCTGCGACCTTCGGGTTATGAGCCCGACGAGCTGCCAGACTGCTCCACCCCGCAGCAGAAGTGGTGAGTCGATTCATACCGCAACGATATTCTGGCGAAACCGCTGCATCAACAACTCAGGAAACGAATATTACACTATTCACGCAGTTTTGTATCGCTTTTTATGCGAGATGTGCAAAAGCCTGCTGACACCAGACCATGATCGGGTTCCAAGCCAGGCCGAGCGCCAGCAGCGCCAGGGCATTCACGCCCAGCACAACGCCCAGCACGCGGTCGTTGTTGGCCGGCAGCGGCTCGCCCACCGGCTCGTCGAAGTACATGACCTTGATCACGCGCAGGTAGTAGAAGCAGCCGATCACCGCGCAGATCACGCCGAGGATCGCCAGCCACAGCATGCCGCCGTTGATCGCCGCGCCCAGCACTGCCAGCTTGGTCCAGAAGCCCAGGAACGGCGGAATGCCGGCCATCGAGGCCATGATGCACAGGACCAGGCCCGCCATCCACGGGTTGCGGGCGTTCAGGCCCTTCAGGTCGTCGATCTTCTCGGCATCGAAGCCATTGCGCGACAGCGCGATGATCGCGCCGAAACCGGCGGTGGACATGATCGCGTAGCTCAGCGCATAGAACAGCGCTGCGGCGTAACCGCGCTCGCCGCCGCCGGCAATGCCGAGCAGCAGGAAGCCGATGTGCGACACGGTCGAGTAGGCCAGCATGCGCTTGAGGTTGCTCTGGGCGATCGCCATCAGGTTACCGACCACCAGCGACAGCGCGGCCAGGCCACCAATCAGGTACTTCCACTCGTCCGACAGCGGGCCGATGCCCATTTCCAGCAGGCGGTAGGCCATGCCGAACGCGGCCAGCTTCGGCGCCGAGCTGATGAACAGTGCGATCGGTGCCGGGGCACCCTGGTACACGTCAGGCAGCCACATGTGGAACGGGGCCGCGCCGAGCTTGAAGGCGACGCCGGCGATCATGAACACCGCGCCGGTCAGCAGCAGCATCTTCTCGTCCGACTGCGGAATGGCGGCGTTGATCGCGTCCAGGTGCAGCGAGCCGGTGGCGCCGTAGATCAGCGACATGCCGTACAGCAGCAGGCCCGAGGCCAGCGAACCCAGCACGATGTACTTCATCGCCGCTTCGGTCGCCAGGCCATTGTCACGGTTGCTGGCCACCAGGGCGTAGGAGCACAGCGCCAGCAGTTCCAGGCCCAGGTACACCATCAGCAGGCTGCCGGCCGAGACCAGGATCATCATGCCGGCGGTGGCGAACATCACCAGTACCGGGATTTCACCCTGGAACAGGTCGCGCTCGCGCAGGTAGCTCCAGCCATAGATGAGGGTCAGGCCGCTGCACAGCACGACCACGACCTTCATCACATCAGCCGCGGTGTCGCGGACGAACATGCCGTGGAAGACCTCG
This sequence comes from Stenotrophomonas bentonitica, assembly GCF_013185915.1. NCBI lineage: Bacteria > Pseudomonadati > Pseudomonadota > Gammaproteobacteria > Lysobacterales > Lysobacteraceae > Stenotrophomonas > Stenotrophomonas bentonitica. Next base: position 1,079,456 of record NZ_JAAZUH010000001.1, read on the forward strand.
CCCTGCCCGCCCACGCCCGTGGCGAGCATGAACAGCACGACTGCCAGCGCGGCAACCGAGAACAGGTGGGTCCAGATCTTGTTCTGCTTGCTGATGAACAGGTCGAGGATCATCAGGGCGAACGCACTGCCGATCAGCACCAGCTCCGGAGCGAGCGGCGGCAGGTCAGCGGCGGTCAATGGCAACAGCGGCGAGGTGGTCATCATCAAATCCTGGAATTACAGCAGCTTGCTGGATGCGATCTGCATCGCCAGCTTTGCGATCGAGGGCTCCATCAGGTCGGTCAGCGGCTTGGGATACAGACCCAGCGCCAGCGTACCGACGGCGAACACGCCCAGCACCAGCCACTCACGGCCGTTGATGTCCTTCAGTTCGGCCACGTGCTTGTTGGCCACTTCACCGAAGAACACGCGCTTGTACAGCCACAGCGTGTAGGCGGCGGTGATCACCAGGGTGGTCGCGGCGCCCAGCGCCAGCCACGGGTTCCGCTGGAAGCTGGCCATGATGATCATGAACTCGCCGACGAAACCGCTGGTGCCCGGCAGGCCCGCATTGGCCATGAAGAACAGCATGGCGAAGGTGGCGAACCACGGCATCACGTTGACCACGCCGCCGTAATCGGCGATGCGGCGGCTGTGCATGCGGTCGTACAGCACGCCCACGCAGGAGAACATCGCACCGGACACGAAGCCGTGCGAGACCATCTGCACCATGGCGCCCTGCAGGCCCAGGCGGGCGGCGTCGGCGTTGCCGGCGTCACGCACCAGCCACAGCGCGATGAAGGTACCCAGGGTGACGAAGCCCATGTGCGCGATCGACGAATAGGCGATCAGCTTCTTCATGTCGTCCTGGACCAGGGCGACCAGGCCGACGTAGATCACCGCGATCAGCGACAGCGCGATCACCAGCCAGGCCCAGTCGTGCGAGGCGTCCGGGACGATCGGCAGGTTGAAGCGCAGGAAACCGTAACCGCCGATCTTCAGCGCGATGGCGGCCAGGATTACCGAACCGGCGGTCGGCGCTTCGACGTGCGCGTCCGGCAGCCAGGTGTGCACCGGGAACATCGGCACCTTGACCGCGAAGGCGATCAGGAAGGCGAAGAAGATCCAGGTCTGCTCCTGGCTGGACAGCTGCAGCTGGTACAGGTCGGCCAGCTGGAAGCTGCCGCCCTTCAGGTACAGGTAGATCAGCGCCACCAGCATCAGCACCGAGCCGAGGAAGGTGTACAGGAAGAACTTCAGCGCGGCGTAGATGCGGCGCGGGCCGCCCCAGACACCGATGATCAGGAACATCGGTATCAGCATCGCTTCGAAGAACACGTAGAACAGCATCGCGTCCGTCGCGGCGAAGATGCCGACGGTGACGCCTTCCAGGATCAGGAAGGCCGCCACGTACTGGTTGACCCGCTTGTCGATGGCGCTCCAGGCGCCGATCAGCGCCAGCACCGAGACCAGCGTGGTCAGCAGGATCAGCGCGATGGCGATGCCGTCCACGCCCAGGTTGTAGCCGATGTCGTAGGCCGGGATCCAGGCGCGGGTCTCGACGAACTGCAACGCGTCGTTGGACACGTCGTAGCCGCTGAGCAGCGACAGGCTGGCCACGAAGGTCAGCACCGCCACGCCCAGAGACGCCCAGCGGGCGGTCTGCGCATCACGGATGGCAAGGATCAGGGCACCGCCGAGGATCGGCAGCCAGATGAGAACACTGAGTAGAGGCCAGTTCGACACGTCTTCTTATTCCGTACAGGTCATCAACGCAGGTAATGCATCAGGACGCCCAGCAGGGCAATCAGGCCGATGATCATCGCGAAGGCGTAGTGATAGAGGAAACCGGATTGGGTGCGACGCAGCAGGTTGGCGGCCAGGTCGATCAGGCGCGCCGAACCGTTGACCACCACACCATCGACGATGTTCGTGTCGATCGCGCGCGAAACCTTGCCCAGCTTGACGCCGCCACCGGCGAAGCCGCCGATCCACAGCTTGTCGAACCCGTACTTGTTTTCCAGCACCGAGACCAGCGGCGCAAAGGTCTTGCGCGCACGGGTCGCCAGTTCCGGCTTCCACAGGTAGAACAGCACCGCCAGCAGGAAGCCGGCCACGGTCAGGAAGAACGCCGGGGCCATCATGCCGTGCAGGGCGAACGCGACCGGACCGTGGAACTCTTCAGCCAGGGCGCCAATGGTGTTGCGCGCCGGGTCATAGAAGTCGACCACGCCGGTGAAGAACGAATGCACCTGGCCCGGAATCGCATGCTCGGCATGGTGGCCGGCCCAGTCGGTGCCGTACAGCATCGGACCGATGCTGAAGAAACCCACGAGGATCGACGGGATTGCCAGCAGGATCAGCGGCAGGGTGACCACCCACGGGGTTTCGTGCGGCTCATGCGGACCGTGGCCATGGCCGTGGTCGTCATGGTGCGCGTCGCCATGGTGGGCGTCGGCATGGTGTGCATCGGCAGCATGGTGGTCGTCATGGCCGTGGCCATGCGCGTCATCGTGGTGCGCGTCGCGGAAGCGTTCCTTGCCATGGAAGGTCAGGAACAGCAGGCGGAAGCTGTAGAAGCTGGTGACGATCACGCCACCCAGCACCGCCCAGTACCCGTAGGTCGCCACCCAGCTCGAGGAGACGTGCGCGTGGTGCTGCGCCGCTTCGATGATGGTGTCCTTGGAGTAGAAGCCGGAGAAGAACGGGGTACCGACCAGGGCCAGCGTACCGATCCACATGGTGATGAAGGTGATCGGCATGTACTTGCGCAGGCCGCCCATCTTGCGCATGTCCTGCTCGTGGTGCATGGCGATGATCACCGAGCCCGCGCCGAGGAACAGCAGCGCCTTGAAGAAGGCGTGGGTCATCAGGTGGAACACGGCCGCCGAGTAAGCCGACACACCCAGCGCCACGGTCATGTAACCCAGCTGCGACAGCGTGGAGTACGCGACGACGCGCTTGATGTCGTTCTGCACGATGCCGATCAGGCCGGTGAAGAACGCGGTGGTGGCACCGATGAACAGCACGAAGTTCAGCGCGGTCTGCGACAGCTCGAACAGCGGCGACATGCGGGTGACCATGAAGATGCCCGCGGTGACCATGGTCGCGGCGTGGATCAGTGCCGAGATCGGGGTCGGGCCTTCCATCGAGTCCGGCAGCCAGACGTGCAGCGGCACCTGGGCCGACTTGCCCATCGCGCCGATGAACAGGCAAATGCAGATGATGGTGGCGATCGACCAGATCACCGGCTCGCTCATCAGCTGGATGTTCTGGCCGAACAGGGTCAGCGAACCCGACCAGACCTGCAGCTGCGCTTCCGGGTGGGCCAGGATCGAGGCATTGGCGAACACGGTGGCGTAGTCCAGGGTGCCGAACACCCACAGCACGCCGGCGATGCCGAGGATGAAGCCGAAGTCGCCGACGCGGTTGACCAGGAACGCCTTCATGTTGGCGAAGATCGCGGTCGGACGCTTGAACCAGAAGCCGATCAGCAGGTACGAGACGAGGCCCACCGCTTCCCAGCCGAAGAACAGCTGCAGGAAGTTGTTGCTCATCACCAGGGTGAGCATCGAGAAGGTGAACAGCGAGATGTAGCTGAAGAAGCGCTGGTAGCCCGGGTCGTCCTGCATGTACCCGATGGTGTACACGTGGACCAGGAACGACACGAAGGTCACCACCACCATCATCATGGCGGTGAGCTTGTCGATCATGAAACCGACATGCGCCGAGTAACGGCCGACTTCAAAGAAGGTGTAGACGTTTTCGTTGAACGGCTGCGCGCCGCCCCACAGCAGCTGGTAGAACACATAGCTGGACAGCACGCAGCTGACCGCGACACCGAGGATGGTGACGGTCTGGGCGCCGAGGCGACCCACCTGGCGACCGAACAGGCCGGCGATGATGCTGCCGAGCAGTGGCGCAAGCACCACGGCGATCAACAGACTCTTGGAGAGAGTAATTTCCATCTACGGATCAGCCCTTCAGCGAATCGACTTCGCCGACATTGATGGTGCGGCGGGTACGGAACAGGGTTACCAGGATCGCGAGGCCGATCGCGGCCTCGGCCGCGGCCACGGTCAGGATGAAGAACACGAACAGCTGGCCGGCCGTGTCGCCCATCTCACGCGAGAACCCGACGAAGTTGATGTTCACCGAGAGCAGCATCAGTTCGATGGACATCAACAGCACGATGATGTTCTTGCGGTTGAGGAAGATGCCGGCAAGGCTGATGCAGAACAGCAGCGCGCCAAGGGCCAGGATATGACCAAGGGTGATCACGGGGCGGCCTCCTCGTTGCTGGACGGCTTGGTAAGGGTGTGAACCACCGGCTTTTCGGCATCCATCTTGACCACGCGCAGGCGGTCATGGCCCTTGACCATGGTCTGCTCGGACGGGTTCTGGGTCTTCAGGCCGGTGCGGCGACGCAGCGTCAGCATGACGGCGGCGACCACGGCCACGGTCAGGATGACGGCGGCGAACTCGAACGGCAGCAGGTATTCGGTGAACAGGCTGCGTGCCAGCCAGGTGATGTTGGAGCTGTCGGCGGCGAGCGCGGCGGCGTTGTCGGCCGGCAGCGGGTTGACCGCCCTGCCCTTCACGCCGATCAGGATCAGCATCTGCACCAGCATGGTGACCGCGACCACCAGGCCCAGCGGCAGGTAACGCACCCAGCCTTCGCGCAGGTTCGAGGCGTCGATGTCCAGCATCATCACCACGAACAGGAACAGCACCATCACCGCGCCGACATAGACCAGCACCAGCGCCACGCCGAGGAACTCAGCCCCGACCAGGATCCAGATGCAGGCCACCGAGAAGAAGGTCAGGATCAGGCACAGCACGGCATACACCGGATTGCGCACGCTGATCACCGCCGCGGCGGAAATGCCCGCCACGATGGAGAAGACCCAGAAGAAGATATTTACCCAATCCATCATGGACCTCAGCGGAAAGCGGCGTCGGCGGCGCGACGCTCGGCGATTTCGGCTTCAAGCCGATCACCGAGGGCCAGCAGCTGCGGCTTGGTAACGATGTTTTCGCCACGCTTCTCGAAGTGGTACTCGAGGATGTGCGTCTCGACGATCGAGTCCACCGGGCAGCTTTCTTCGCAGAAGCCGCAGAAGATGCACTTGAACAGGTCGATGTCGTAGCGGGTGGTACGGCGGGTGCCGTCTTCGCGCTTGGCCGAGTCGATGGTGATCGCCAGCGCCGGGCACACCGCTTCGCACAGCTTGCAGGCGATGCAGCGTTCTTCGCCGTTGGGGTAACGGCGCAGCGCGTGCAGGCCGCGGAAGCGCGGCGACTGCGGGAACTTCTCCATCGGGTACATCAGCGTGTACTTCGGCTTGAAAGTGTACTTGAGGGTCAGCCACAGGCCCCCGAGCAGCTCAAGCAGCAGCAGGCTTTTGAAGTAATGGGTAATTCGATTCATCACTTAGACGCCCTTCTGGATCACGCCGTAGAACACCATCAACGCCGTCACAGCAATCCACGCGATGGTGAGCGGGATGAAGACCTTCCAGCCCAGACGCATGATCTGGTCATAACGGAAGCGCGGGAAGCTGGCACGGAACCAGATGTAGGCGCTGGCGAAGAAGAACACCTTCAGCAGCAGCCACGGGGCGCCGCCCTTCCAGATCCAGTCGATCCACGGCGAGATGTCCGCCGTGATCCAGCCCTGGAACGGGCTCAGCCAGCCGCCGAGGAAGAAGATCGAGATCAGGAAGCTGATCAGGATCATGTTGGCGTATTCGGCCAGGAAGAACAGCGCGAACGCTCCACCGGAGTACTCGACCATGTGGCCGGCGACGATTTCCGATTCGCCTTCCACCACGTCGAACGGCGCGCGGTTGGTTTCGGCCACGCCGGACACCCAGTACACGACGAACAGCGGGAACAGCGGGATCAGGAACCAGTCGAAGAAGCCGGAGTTGCCGGCCTGCGCCATCACGATGCTGCTCAGGTTCAGGCTGCCCGCCGCGATCATCACGCCGACCAGGGCGAAGCCCATGGCGATTTCGTAGCTGATCATCTGCGCCGAGGCGCGCATGGCACCGAGGAACGCGTACTTGGAGTTGGATGCCCAACCGGCCAGGATGATGCCGTACACGCCCAGCGAGGTCATCGCCAGCAGGTACAGCAGGCCGGCGTTGGCATTGGACAGCACCAGCTGCGCGTCGAACGGCACCACCGACCAGGCCGCGAAGGCCGGTGCCAGGGTGATCAGCGGCGCCAGCACGAACATCGCCTTGTGCGAGCTCGCCGGCTGGATGATCTCCTTGAACAGCAGCTTGAAGACGTCGGCGAAGGCCTGGAAGATGCCCATGCCCACGTACATCGGGCCGTGGCGGACGTGCATCCAGCCGATCAGCTTGCGTTCCCAGACCACGAAGAAGGCCACCGCGATGATCACCGGCATGGCGATCACCAGGATCTTCAGCACGATCCACAGCAGCGCGCCGATTTCACCCAGGCCCAGCAGCCACTGGTGAAGCGGGTCGACCGCGTTAATCAGCAACTCGTTCATGCAGCCACCACCGTTACGCGTGCGGCACCCAGCGGTGCGGTTGCACCGTGGCCCGATTCAATCCAGACCGAACCCGCGGCGACGCGGGCGTCGACCACCACCGGCAGGGTGGCCTTGCCGGCATCGGTGCCGACCTTGGCCATCTGCCCTTCGACCAGCTGCAGGCGGGCGGCGTCATCGCTGTTGAGCACGATGCGCGGCGCGACGTTGAGCGGGTGCGACTGCAGCGCCTGGGCGCGACGGACCACCGCGTCGGTGCGGTAGATCGCAGCGGTGGACGCCACTTCCAGGCCTTCGCCGGCCACCGGCGTTGCCGCCGAAGTGGAGACGTTGACGGACACCGGGGCCAGGCTGGCACGCAGGCCGGCCAGGTCGGTGAATTCGAAACCGGCCAGGGCCAGCTCGCCACCCAGCGCACGCAGCACGCGCCAGCCTTCACGGGCTTCGCCCGGCAGCTTGCCGCCGGCACGTGCCGACTGCTCGCGACCGTCAAGGTTGGTCAGGGTGGCGTCGATTTCCGGCAGCGCACCGATCGGCAGGATCACGTCGGCCACGTCGCGGGTCGAGGCGCAGGCGAACTGGCTGAAGGCCACCACCTGCGCACCAGCCAGCGCCTTGCGGGCGGCGGCAGTGTCGGCGAAGTCCAGGCCCGGCTCGATGCCGTACAGGGCATAGGCCTTGCGCGGCTGGGCCAGCATGGCGTTGACGTCCTTGCCGGCCGGCAGCACGCCGGCGCGGGACAGGCCCACGGCATTGGCGCCCTGCGGAATGCGGCACAGCTTGGCACCGGTTGCAGCAGCGAAATCACGCGCGGCGGCGCGGATCGCGGCGGCCTGCGGGTGGTTTTCGGCGATGCCACCGACGATCAGCACGGCGTTGCCGGTGACCGCCTGGCGCAGCTCGGCGTTGCCGAGTGCGTCGACGAACTTCGACGGTGCCACGATCTGCTTGCCGGCCAGCTTGAACGCGAAGTCGAAGTCGACCGGGTTGATCGCGTGGATCTTCGCGTTGCGGGTGGTCTGCGCCTTGCGCAGGCGGGCGTGCAGCAGCGGCAGTTCGTGCCGGATGTTGCTGCCCAGCACCACGATGGTGTCGGCCGCTTCGATCTCGGCCAGCGACAGGCCGAACACTTTGGCCGTCGCGGCGTCGGAGAAATCGCGGTTCTGGATGCGGTGGTCGATGTTGCCGGTGCCCAGGCCGGAAGCAAGACGGGCCAGCAGTGCGCCCTCCTCGTTCGAGGCCGACGGGTGCACCAGCACGCCGAGGTCGTCACCCTTGTTGGCAGCCAGGATGTCCTTGGCGGCGGCCAGGCCTTCGGCCCAGCTCACTTCCTGCCATTCGCCATTGACCTTGCGCAGCGGCTTGACCGCGCGGTCGGCGCTGTACAGACCCTGGTGCGAATAACGGTCGCGGTCGGACAGCCAGCATTCGTTGACCAGCTCGTTGTCGCGCGGCACCGAGCGCAGCACTTCGCCGCGGCGCACGTGCAGGAACAGGTTCGAGCCCATCGCGTCGTGGTAACCCAGCGACTCGCGTGCGGTCAGTTCCCACGGACGGGCGCGGAACTGGAACACCTTGTTGGTCAGCGCGCCGACCGGGCACACGTCGACCACGTTGCCCGAGAGCTCGGTGGTCAGCGGCTTGCCGTCGTAGGTGCCGATCTGCAGGTTTTCACCGCGGTACATGCCACCCAGTTCATAGGTACCGGCGACGTCGGCGGTGAAGCGGACGCAGCGGGTGCACTGGATGCAGCGGGTCATTTCGGTGGCGACCAGCGGACCGATGTCCTCGTCGGGCACCACGCGCTTGCGCTCGTTGAAGCGGCTCACCGAACGGCCGTAGCCGAGCGAGACGTCCTGCAGTTCGCATTCGCCGCCCTGGTCGCAGATCGGGCAGTCCAGCGGATGGTTGATGAGCAGGAACTCCATCACCGAACGCTGGAACTTGAGTGCCTTCTCGCTGCGGGTGGCGACCTTCATGCCGTCCATCACCGGAGTGGCGCAGGCCGGCGCCGGCTTGGGCGACTTTTCAACGTCGACCAGGCACATGCGGCAGTTGGCCGCGATCGGCAGCTTCTCGTGGTAGCAGAAGCGCGGGATCGGAATGCCGGCCTTGTCGGCGGCCTGGATGATCATCGAGCCCTTGGGCACGACCAGGGACTGGCCGTCGATCTCGACGGTCACATGCCCTTCCGGCACGATCGCCGGGGTGCCACCAGGGTTGTTGGGTTGCGCGCTCATGCGGCGGCTGCCTCCACCTTCTTGCCGTCGACCATCGAATGACCGTTGACGATGTAGTACTCGAATTCGTCCCAGAACTGGCGCAGGAAGCCCTGGATGGGCCATGCCGCCGCTTCACCGAACGCACAGATGGTGTGGCCTTCGATCTGGCCGGCCACCGCCTTCAACTGGTGCAGGTCTTCCATGGTCGCCTTGCCGGCGACGATGCGCTCGAGCACGCGGTGCATCCAGCCGGTGCCTTCACGGCACGGGGTGCACTGGCCACAGGATTCCTTGTGGAAGAACTGCGAGATGCGGCAGGCGAACTTGACGCAGCAGACGCTGTCGTCCAGCACCACGATGGCACCCGACCCCAGGCCGGTGCCCAGGGCACGCAGGGTGTCGTAGTCCATCTGCAGGCCCTTGAGTTCTTCGGCCTTCAGCACCGGCATCGAGACGCCGCCCGGCACCGCGCCCTTCAGGGTGCGACCCGGCTTCAGGCCGCCGGCCATTTCCAGCAGCTCGTCGAAAGTGGTGCCCAGCGGCACTTCGAAGTTGCCGCCCTGCTGCACGCAGCCGGAGACCGAGAAGATCTTCGGACCGCCGTTCTTGGTCAGGCTCAGGCCCTGGAACCACTCCGGACCATTGCGGATGATCGCCGGCACCGAGGCATAGGTCTCGGTGTTGTTGATCGTCGACGGCTTGCCGTACAGGCCGAAGTTGGCCGGGAACGGCGGCTTGTAGCGCGGCTGGCCCTTCTTGCCTTCCAGCGACTCCATCAGCGCGGTTTCTTCGCCGCAGATGTAGGCGCCGGCGCCCAGCGCGCCATAGATGTCGATGTCCACGCCGCTGCCAAGGATGTCCTTGCCCAGCCAGCCGTTCGCGTACGCGTCGGCCAGGGCCTGTTCGAAGTTCTCGAACGGCTCGTGGTGGAATTCACCGCGCAGGTAGTTGTAGCCCACGGTGCTGCCGGTGGCGTAGCAGGCGATCGCCATGCCTTCCACCACCGAATGCGGGTTGTAGCGCAGGATGTCGCGGTCCTTGCAGGTGCCCGGCTCGGACTCGTCCGAGTTGCACAGGATGTACTTCTGCATGGTGCCCTTGGGCATGAAGGACCACTTCAGGCCGGTCGGGAAGCCCGCGCCACCACGGCCGCGCAGGTTCGACTGCTTGACCATCTCGATGACCTGCTCCGGCGAGATCTTCTCTTCGAGGATCTTGCGCAGGGCGGCGTAGCCACCGGTCTTGAGGTAGTTTTCGTACGACCACGGGGTGTCGTAATGCAGGGTGGTGTAGACCACCTGGTGCGGCAGCGGTGCGGGACCGACGGGACCGGACGGTGCGTGATGATGTGCCATGTCTTACTCCAACCCGTCCAGCAGCTCGTCGACCTTCTCGACGGTCAGGCGCTCGTGGTAATGGCCATTGATGACCATCATCGGCGCACCGGCGCAACCGGCCAGGCATTCTTCTTCACGCTTGAGGTAGATGCGGCCGTCGGCGGTGGACTGGCCAGTCTTGCAGCCGAGCTTCTTCTCGGCGTGCGCGACCAGGTCCTCGGCGCCGTTCAACCAGCAGCTGATGTTGGTGCAGAAGGCCACGTTGTGGCGGCCGACCTTCTCCAGCTCGAACATCGAGTAGAAGCTGGCAACCTCGTAGGCCCACACCGGCGGCAGGTCCAGGTACTTGGCGACGCCGGCGATCAGCTCGTCGGTCAGCCAGCCGGCATTCTGCTCCTGGGCAGCGTGCAGGCCCTGCAGCACCGCCGAACGCTTGCGGTCCGGCGGGAACTTGGACAGCCAGTGATCGATGTGTGCGCGCGTCTTGTCGCTCAACACCACCATCGGGTCGACGTCGCGCGCCGCCTCGAAATTACCCGTCGCCTTCATCGGCCGACCCCTGCAAATACCAGAATATTGGGAACCAGAACCTGCAGCGCCGGCATCGGCCGGCGGGTGTCAGGCATCGTGCATGCGCTTGCCATTACCGGTCCACCTCACCGAACACCAGGTCGTAGGTGCCGATCATGGCCACCACGTCGGCGAGCATGTGCCCGCGCACGACCGAGTCGATCGAGGACAGATGGGCGAAGCCCGGCGCGCGCAGGTGCACGCGGAACGGCTTGTTGGCGCCATCGGACATCAGGTAGCAGCCGAACTCGCCCTTGGGCGCTTCGACCGCGGCATAGGTTTCGCCGGCCGGGACGCAGTAGCCTTCACTGAACAGCTTGAAGTGATGGATCAGCGCTTCCATGTCGTCCTTCATGTCCTCGCGGCTGGGCGGCGCGACCTTGAAGTTCTTGACCATGACCGGGCCGGGGTTGGCACGCAGCCAGTCCACGCACTGCTTGATGATGCGGTTGGATTCGCGCATCTCGGCAACGCGGACCAGGTAACGGTCGTAGCAGTCGCCTTCCTTGCCGAGCGGGATGTCGAAATCGACGGCGTCGTACTTGGCGTACGGCTGCTTCTTGCGCAGGTCCCAGGCAATGCCCGAGCCGCGCAGCATCACGCCGGTCATGCCCCAGGCATGCGCCAGTTCCGGGCTGACCACGCCGATGCCGACCGTACGCTGCTTCCAGATACGGTTGTCGGTGAGCAGGGTTTCGTACTCGTCGACGCGCGACGGGAACTCCTTGGTGAAGTTCTCCAGGAAGTCCAGCAGCGAACCTTCGCGCGAGGCGTTGAGGTTCTTCAGGGCCTTGCCCTTGTGCCAGCGCGATTCCTTGTACTTCGGCATCTGGTCCGGCAGGTCGCGGTACACGCCGCCCGGACGGTAGTACGCCGCGTGCATGCGCGCGCCGCTGACCGCTTCGTAGCAGTCCATCAGCTCTTCGCGCTCGCGGAAGGCGTACAGCATCACCGCCATCGCGCCCAGGTCGAGCGCGTTGGAACCCAGCCACATCAGGTGGTTCAGGATGCGGGTGATTTCGTCGAACATGGTGCGGATGTACTGGGCACGCTCGGGCGCTTCGATCCCCATCAGGGTTTCGATGGCGCGCACGTAGGCGTGCTCGTTGCACATCATGGACACGTAATCCAGGCGGTCCATGTAACCGATGGACTGGTTGAACGGCTTGGATTCGGCCAGCTTTTCGGTGCCACGGTGCAGCAACCCGACGTGCGGGTCGGCACGCATGATGGTTTCGCCGTCCATTTCCAGGATCAGGCGCAGCACACCGTGCGCGGCCGGATGCTGGGGACCGAAGTTCATCGTGTAGTTGCGGATTTCCTGGCGCAGTTCGGCCGGGTTGCTCGCAAAGGCCTGGTGGGCTTGCTTGAACTCACTCACTTGCTTGCCTCCGACTGCGCGGTTTCGCCGGCAGCGGTCTGGAAACGGGCGTCGTCACGGTTCACGCGCGGCACGCCGACACGCGGCTCCACCGAGGTGACCGGTTCGTACACGACGCGCTTCTTTTCTTCGTCGTAGCGGACTTCGACATTGCCGATCAGCGGGAAGTCCTTGCGGAACGGATGCCCCACGAAACCGTAGTCGGTCAGGATGCGGCGCAGGTCCGGGTGGCCTTCGAAGATCACGCCGAACAGGTCGAACGCTTCACGCTCGAACCAGTTCAGGCCCGGCCACACGCTGGTCAGCGAGGCGACCACCGGCAGCTCCTCGTTCGGCGCGAAGCAGCGGATGCGCATGGTGAGGTTGTGCTGGTAGGAACGCAGCTGCGCGACCACGGCATAACGCTGCAGGGGAACCGGCTGCGGCTGGGCGCCTTCCGGGGTTTCGCGGGTGGGGAACTCGCCCCACGCGAAACGGCCGGCGCCCTTGCCTTCCACGCCACGGCTGAAACCGTGCGAAGAGACGTCGGCGGTGTCCCACTCGTCGCTGCCATAGCCGAGGTAGTCAACGCCGCACAGGTCGACGGACTGCTCGAAACCGAATTCGTCGCGCAGCGCCAGAGCAGTGGCATGCCAGTCGGCAGCGGGCACTTCCAGCGTCACTTCGCCGCGGGGTTCGACCACGAAGACCTGCGCACCTGCGAAACGTGCGGAAAGTCGGTCGATGAAGGATGCTTGCTCTGCCATGGGGGCTTGGCGCGCTCTTGTCAGGAGGAATGTCAGCGGGCGATGGTCTGCGTACGCCAGATCTTCTTCTGCAGCTGCAGGATCCCGTACACCAACGCTTCGGCGGTAGGCGGACAGCCGGGGACGTACACGTCCACCGGCACCACGCGGTCGCAACCACGCACCACTGCATAGGAGTAGTGGTAGTAGCCGCCACCGTTGGCGCAGCTGCCCATGGAGATGACCCACTTCGGGTCCGGCATCTGGTCGTAGACCTTGCGCAGCGCCGGGGCCATCTTGTTGACCAGGGTGCCGGCCACGATCATCACGTCGGACTGACGCGGCGACGGGCGGAACACCACGCCGTAGCGGTCAAGGTCCAGGCGCGCGGCGCCGGCATGCATCATTTCAACCGCGCAGCAGGCCAGACCGAAGGTCATGGGCCACATCGAGCCGGTACGTGCCCAGTTCAACAGCGCGTCGACGCTGGTGGTCACATAGCCCTTCTCGAGCAGCGGGTTGTCGCCTTCGGGGCGCAGGATGTCGTCGACCCGCCCTTCCGGGACCGGGTTGTTCATCAGGCCATCGAGAGTCTGAATTACTCCCATTCCAGCGCTCCCTTCTTCCAGACGTAAATGAAACCGAGGAAAAGCATGCCCACGAACAGGCCCATCGTGACCAGCGAACGTGCGCCCAGCTCCATGAAGACCTGGGTCCACGGCACGATGAAGATGATTTCCAAGTCAAATACGATGAACTGGATGGCGATCAGGTAGTAGCGCACATCGAACTTCATGCGCGCGTCCTCGAAAGCCTCGAAGCCGCATTCGTACGGCGAGAGCTTTTTCAGATCTGGACGCCGGGGACCGAGGAACCGACCGACCAGCATCAGCGCAACGCCGATACCGGTGGCAACAATCAGAAACAGCAGAGACGGCAAATATTCGGCCAGCACAGCGATTCTCTCTTGCCTCTGCCGCCACGCCTGCAGGCGTCTTGGCATGGGGGAGTGGACGGAAAACGTTGCTGGCGCTTTGCGCGCCAGACGAACCCGCTTACAAACAAAATGGTGCCCAAGAGGGGACTCGAACCCCTACGACCTAAGTCGCTACCACCTCAAGGTAGTGCGTCTACCAATTCCGCCACCTGGGCATTGCATTACGTATCGCGCTGGGCGTGATTCCTGGCGGACTCCCCCAACGCGCCGCATATTGTAACCGTCTTCAGGGAGTCTGGGAGCCTTCCGAAGGCTTTTCTTCACCCGATTTCGGCGTTTCCGCCTGAGCCGGCACAGTAGCCTGCGGAACCGGCTGCGGCGCAGCGGCTTCCGGGGCCTTCGGCACGGCCGGCAGCTCACCGGCAGGGACCGCCGGCGCGGCAGGCGCGACCGGGGCCGACATCACGCCGAGGTCCTGCTGGACCGCCGGGCGGGCGCCATGGCTGGCGTACCAGGCCATGAAGAGGCTGATGCCGAAGAACACCACGGCCAGCCACTTGGTCGACTTGGACAGGAAGTTGGACGCGCCGCGCGCGCCGAACACCGTGCCCGAGGCACCGGCGCCGAACCCCGACCCTGCGGCCGCACCGGAACCACGCTGCATCAGGATGAGCGCGATCATGGCCACTGCCACCAGCACGTAGACCACATTGAGGATCAACATCAGCATTTCGAATCCGTCCTCGGACAATTCTTGTCTTGTTAGTGCCCGGCCGCCGCATGGGCGATGGCCAGGAAATCCGCGGCCACCAACGAGGCGCCGCCTACCAGCCCACCATCGACATCGGGCTGTGCGAACAGCTCCCCCGCGTTGTCGGGCTTCACGCTGCCGCCGTACAGGATCGGCAACGAATCGGCGATTCTAGCATCCCGCTTGGCCACTTCGCCACGGATGAACGCATGGACCTGCTGGGCCTGCTCCTTGCTGGCGGTGCGACCGGTGCCGATCGCCCAGACCGGTTCGTAGGCGACCACGGCGTGCTGGAAGCCCTCTGGCCCGACCAGGTCGAGCACCGGGGTCAGCTGGCTGGCGATGACCTGCTCGGTCTGGCCGGCTTCACGCTGCTCCAGGGTTTCGCCCACGCACAGCACCGGGACCAGCCCGGCATGCACGGCGGCAGCGAACTTGCGCGCGACCAGCTCACTGGTCTCGTTGTGGTACTGGCGGCGCTCGGAATGGCCGACCAGGCCGTAGCGGGCGCCGACGTCGGCCAGCATGGCCGCGCACACCTCACCGGTGTAGGCGCCCTTTTCATTGGAGCTGACGTCCTGCGAGCCGAAAGCGACAGCGCGACCCTCGAAGGCCTCCACCAGCTCGCCCAGGTACGGCAGCGGCGGCAGGATCACCACGTCCACGCCCTCCTTGGGCAGGTCGGCGACGATGTCGCTGACCAGGTCGGTGGCGAATTGGCGGCTGCCGTGCAGCTTCCAGTTACCGGCGACGATCTTGCGGCGCATGGGCGGGCTCCATTTGGGTATCAGCCGGTGATGATACCGGATGTAACGAATCTGCGTTTCAGGAAAACGCTTACATTTCAAATGGATAATGAAAAAGGCCGCCCGGAGGCGGCCTTTGGAGTCGGTTATTTGAGCTTGATCTCGCGCAGGCGTTCTTCCAGGAAGCCGTGGGCGGTGATCGGCTCCGGGTAGCGGCTGGGGTTGTCCGGGGTGATGCAGGTCGGCAGCACGTCGATCAGGAAGTCCGGGTTCGGGTGCAGGAAGAACGGCACCGAGTAGCGCGGCTGGCGCGCCTGCTCGCCCGGGGGATTGACCACGCGGTGGATGGTGGACGGGTACACGTGGTTGGTCAGGCGCTGCAACATGTCGCCGATGTTCACCACGATGGTGTCCGCGTCCGAGGTGAATGGCACCCACTTGCCCTCGTGCGACTGCACTTCCAGGCCGGCGGCGCTGGCACCGACCAGCAGCGTGATGAAGTTGATGTCGCCATGCGCGCCGGCGCGGACGTTGGGAATGTCGTCGGCGGTGATCGGCGGGTAGTGGATCGGGCGCAGGATCGAGTTGCCGTTGTTGGTCTTGTCGGCGAAGAAGTCGATCGGCAGGCCGATGTGCAGCGCCAGCGCCGAGAGCACACGCGAGCCCAGCTGGTCCAGCGCCTGGAACAGACCGTAGCCCTTCTCGCGGAAGCCCGGTACTTCGGTCGGCCACAGGTTCGGCGCCATCACGTCACGGTACTTGGAGTCGTCCGGGATCTCGCGGCCAATGTGCCAGAACTCCTTCAGGTCGAAGTGCTTGGAGCCCTTCGCGGTTTCCACGCCGAACGGGGTGTAGCCGCGCGCGCCGCCGGTGCCCGGCAGGTGGTACTGCAGCTTGGTGGCTTCGGGCAGCGCGAAGAAAGCCTTGAAGACCTCGTACGCACCGTCGATGTCCGCCTGCGGGATGCCGTGGTTGCGGATGCCCGCAAAACCCCATTCACGGTAGGCCGCCCCAAGCTCGGCGACGAACGCGTCGCGGTCACTGTCGAAACGGGTGATGTCGAGGGTGGGGATCTGGCTCACTGCGGTTCCTGGCTGGTTCGGGGTGGAGGTAGGCCACGGCTGTGGCCCGGCTGAACATTGTGCCAGATCAGAGGATATGCACTGACGATACATTGATACAAACCGATACAATGCGCCGGCCCGCGGCCTCGACGCCGCAGGGAGGCCAAGGACGCCGCCGCCGCCACGTCTTCCGACCCACTCTTCTTCGTGCCTGATCCTGCATGGACGTATCGCGTTCCCCTGCCCTTCTGCCCGCACCGTCGCGCTGGACGCGCCTGGCGTGGCTGACCCTGTTCACCGCCATCAATTCCTGCGTGGCCATCGTCATCGCACTGGGCAATACCCCGCTGGACGACAACCCGGGCGGCGCACTGGGACTGGGCTACCTGGCGCTTGCCCTGCCCGGCCACTTCCTCGCCTTCGGCACGCTGGTGTCGCTGCTGCCGCTTGCGCTGGGCCTGTGGCCGCGCTCGCCGCGGCCGCTGGTGGTCAGCGCGGTGGTCCTCCAGGGCCTGTGGCTGTGCCTGCTGCTGGTGGATGCCAAGGTGTTCGCCCTGTACCGCTTCCATCTCAATGCGATGGTGATGAACATGGTGTTCGGCGGCGCGCTGCAGGACCAGGTGGCGCTGTCCTGGCAAAGCTGGCTGCAATCGCTGGGCGTACTTGCTGCGGTGGCGGCGGCCGAAGTGCTGCTGGCCTGGGCCTGCTGGAAACTGCTGCCCGGAACGGCGCGGCGCCGCCCGGTGCTGCTCGCGTGGGCGGCAGGCCTGGCACTGATGGCCACCGGCCAGGTGGCAACGGCTTATTACGACGCGCTGGGCGAACGCGCGGTCACCGGGCAATGGGCCTATCTGCCCTGGGCGCAGCCGATCACGGCCAAGCGCCAGATGCACCGGCTTGGCGTACGCAGCCTGCCCCAGGCCAACCTGCCCGACCCGCGCCACAGCCAGCTGGACTATCCGCTGGCCCCGCTGCGCTGCCAGAGCCACACCCGCCCCAATGTGCTGGTGGTGGTGCTGGAGTCGCTGCGGCATGACGCACTGGATCCGACCACCATGCCCAACGCGTCGGCGCTGGCGGCGCAGTCGGAGGTGTTCGAGCGCCATTACAGCAGTGGCAACGCCACCCGCTACGGCCTGTTCGGGTTGCTGTACGGTCTGCCCGGCGGCTACTGGGAGAGCATGCTCAGCGAGCAGCGCGGCTCGCTGCTGTTCGACGTGCTGCAGCAGCAGGGCTACGACCTGCACCTGTACGGCAGCGCGCCGCTGTACAGCCCGGAATTCGACCGCACCGTGTTCGCGCAGGTGCGCGACCAACTGCACACCGCGCCCTCGGCACTGCCGGTGGCCGAGCGCGACGCGCATGTCGTCTCTGCACTGGGCAAGGACATCCAGCAGCGTCGTGACGGGCGACCGTGGTTCGGCATGGCCTTCCTGGACAGCACGCACGCGCCGTACCACCTGCCGCAGGGCTACCCGGCGCTGGCCACGCCGATGGCCAGCACCGTGAACTTCCTTGCCTTCGACGAAGACCACGACGCCACGCCGGAGAGAAACCGCTACCGCACCGCCGTGCACTACACAGATGCGCTGCTGGGCCAGCTGCTGGCAATCCTGCGCGAGAGCGGCCAGGCCGACAACACCATCGTGCTGGTCACCGGCGACCACGCCGAAGAGTTCAACGACCTGGGCCTGAACTACTGGGGCCATAACGGCAACTTCTCCGATTATCAGATGCAGGTCCCGTTCGTGCTGCACTGGCCGGGCCGGGCGCCCGCCGCGCACCGCGCCGCCAGCAGCCACGAGGACTGGGTGCCGACGCTGATGCGCCACAGCCTGGGCTGCGAGAACCCGCTGGCCGATTTCAGTACCGGCCAGGACCTGTTCGACAGCGCGCGCAGCGAACGTCCGCTACTGGTGGAAAGCTGGTCGCAGCGCGGCATCCGCGAGGGCGGGCGCACCTACGTATTCGACAAGTTCGGCAATGCCACCACCCTGGATGCGAACTACCTGCCGATGCCGGACCAGGCACCGGATCCAGCCGCCGTGCGCAGTGCCTGGAAGGCGCTGACCCAATTCCGCAAGCAATGACGTTGACTGTCTGGAACCCATGGAACGTTCACGATGAACAAGCCACTCAAGATCCTGCACACGGAAGCCGCCAAGGGATTTGGCGGGCAGGAGATCTACATCTATCGCCACATGCTGGCCATGCGCGATCGCGGCCACGACGTGTCGCTGCTGTGCCAGCCCGGCGCGCGCCTGGGCGAAATGGCCCGCGAGGCCGGCTTCACCGTGCATGCGCTGAAAATGGGCGGCCTGCTGCGGATGCTGCGCGGCATCTGGTCGGTGTCGCGGCTGGTGCGGCGGCACACCTATGACGTGGTCAATACCACCAGCCGCCGAGATGCCCTGATCGCCGCCGCCGGCGCACGCCTGGGCGGTGCACCGCTGGTGGTCCGATCGCGCCACCTGATGAGCCCGGTCAATTCGCTGCTCACCTACACGGGGTTGCCGCACCGGGTGCTGACCGTCAGCAGCTTCGTCAAGCAGTTGCTGGTCCATCGCGGCATCGCCGACGAGCGGATCGGCATCGTGCCGCCGATCGCGGTCCCGCCACAGTGGTCGCAGGCCACCAGCCACGACGCCTGGCAGTGCCTGCAGGACACCCGCGCCGAGGTCCGCCGCGAACTGGGTTTCCGCGACGACCAGGTCGTGGTCGGCTGCGTGGCGGTGCTGGGCGAGGCCAAGGGCCATGCCGACCTGCTGCGCGCGATCGCGCCGCTGTGCCGCCAGCACCCGAACCTGCAACTGGTCATCGTGGGCGACGGCGCGCCGATGATGGAACGGCTGACCGCGCTGCGCGCCGAGCTGGGCATTGCCGAGCAGGTGCACCTGCTCGGCTACCGGCTGGGTGCCTGCCGGCTGATGACCGCCTTCGACATCTTCGCCCTGGCCAGCCACAAGGAAGCGGCTGGGACGGTGTTCCTGGAGGCCGCCTACGTGGGTGTGCCGATCGTCGCCACGCGCGTGGGCGGCGTGCCGGAAATGCTGGTGGAAGGCAGCAATGCCCTGCTCGCTCCGCTCGGCGACCAGGCCGCGTTGACTGCAGCATTGCAGACCCTGGTGGAGCAGCCCGAACGCCGCCGGCAGATGGGCCAGGCCGGCTGGGACTGGATGCGCAGCGCGCATCGCTTCACCCCCACCGGCCATACCGAGGCCACCGAGTACTATTACCACCAGTGGTTGAAGGAACTGGGCCATGGCAAACGCTAGAACCGTACCTGTGCTGATGCACCACCATGTTTCGCCCTCGCCGGGCATGATCACGGTGTCGCCGGAAAACTTCGAGAGCCAGATCGCGTGGCTGGCCGCCAACGGCTGGACCTCGCTGACGCTGGCCCAGTACGCCGACTTCCTGGCCGGCAGGCCGGTGCCGCGCAAATCCATCGTCATCACCTTCGACGACGGCTACCTGGACAACTGGGTGTATGCGCACCCGATCCTGCAGAAGTACGGCATGCATGCGGTGGTGTTCGTGGTCACCGGCTGGATGGGTGAAGGCCCGGTGCGTCCCCACGCCGGCCAGCCCGGCGCGACGCTGCCGGCGACGCCGGACCACCGCGGCTGCGAAGACGCGATCCTGCGCGAGAACCGCCATGACGACGTGATGATGCGCTGGAGCGAAGCGCGCGCGATGATCGAGGCCGGCACGTTCGAGGTGCATTGCCACACCCATACCCACACGCGCTGGATGAAGCAGGACATCAGCCGTGCGCAGAAGCGCGACGGCATCACCCGCGACCTGGAAATGGCGCGCGCGGTGCTGCAGGAACAGCTGGGCGAAGTGTCCGATACCCTGTGCTGGCCGTACGGCGATTTCGACGAGGATTACCTGCCGATCGCACGGGCGCAGGGCTTCCGTTACCTGCACACCACGCACCCGTTCGGGCGCAACGTGGTGGGTGGCGATCCGGAACACATCTATCGGTTTGCCATCCGCAACCGGCCCGCGAGCTGGCTGCGCAAGCGCATCGCGTGGAGTTACCACCCGTTGATCGCGCCGGTGTTCAACCGGTTCAAGGCCAGGCAGAAGAAGATGGCGCCGGGACCGTAACGCACACAAAAAACCCGGCCTTGGCCGGGTTTTTCATATCAGCGGCGGCTACGTATCACGCGGCAGCCGCTGCCTTCACCGCATCGGACAGACTGTCCAGCGTGCCCTGCATCAGCTCGGCGGTATCGGCCTCCACCGTGACCCGCACCACCGGCTCGGTGCCGGACGGGCGCAGGAACGCGCGGCCGCGACCCTTGACCGCCTGCTGTGCGGCCGACAGCGCCGACTGCACGCCTTCGGACTGCACGATGGCCTTGGCCGATACACCGGCCAGGCGCACGTTGACGGTCTTCTGCGGCACCTTGGTCACGTCCGACAGCGCCGCACGCAGCGAGATACCGCCACGACGCAGCACTTCCAGCACCTGCAGCGCGCTGACGATCGCATCGCCGGTGGTCGCACGGTCCAGGCACAGCAGGTGGCCCGAGGCCTCCCCACCGAGCACACCGCCGCCTTCCACCAGCGCCTGGTGAACGTAGCGGTCGCCCACATTGCTGCGCACGAACGGCAGGCCGAGGCGCTCCAGCGCCTGCTCCAGCCCGAAGTTGGTCATCAGCGTGCCCACCACCGGACCACGCAGGCGGCCCGACTTCTGCCACGCCGCCGCCAGCACGTACAGCAGATCATCGCCGTCGACCGGGTTGCCCTGGTCGTCGGCCATCAGCACGCGGTCGCCGTCGCCGTCGAAGGCGATGCCCAGGTCCGCACCGACCTCGCGCACCTTCGCGGCGAGGTTGTCGATGTGCATCGAGCCGACGCCATCATTGATGTTCACGCCATTGGGCTCGGCGCCGATGGCCACGACCTCCGCACCCAGCTCGCGGAACAGCAGCGGCGCGATGTGATACGTGGCGCCATGCGCGCAGTCCAGCACGATCTTCAGGCCACGCAGGTCGAACCCACGCGGCACGCTGGCCTTGCAGAACTCGATGTAACGGCCGACCGCGTCGCGTGCGCGCGCCGCCTTGCCCAGCCGGTCCGAATCGACCGTGGTGAACTCGGTGTCCAGCGCCGCTTCCAGCGCCAGCTCGGTATCGTCGTCGAGCTTCTCGCCGTCGGCCGAGAAGAACTTGATGCCGTTGTCGTAGTGCGGGTTATGCGAGGCGCTGATCACGATGCCGGCGTCGGCACCCAGGGTGCGGGTCAGGAACGCGACCGCCGGGGTCGGCATCGGGCCCAGCAGCTGCACGTCGGCACCCGCGGCAACCAACCCGGCTTCCAGCGCGGCTTCGAACATGTAACCCGAAATCCGGGTGTCCTTGCCGATCACCACCACCGGACGCACGCCGGGCGCATGCGTGCTGCGCTCGGTCAGCACCCGGCCCAGCGCATTGCCCAGGCGCAGCACGAAATCGGCGGAGATGACGCCCTGCCCGACCCGACCGCGGATGCCGTCGGTGCCAAAGTACTTACGCGCGGCCATCAGGCGGCGGCGTCCGGCGCGGACTGGCGGCCCAGCATGGCCAGCAGTTCGGCCAGGCGGTCGCGCATTTCACGGCGGTCGCAGATCTGGTCGATGGCGCCGTGCTCGAGCAGGAATTCGGAACGCTGGAAGCCTTCCGGCAGCTTCTCGCGCACGGTCTGTTCGATCACGCGCGGGCCGGCGAAGCCGATCAGCGCCTGCGGTTCGGCGATGTTGATGTCGCCCAGCATCGCGAACGACGCGGAAACGCCACCGGTGGTCGGGTGGGTCAGCACCGAGATGTACGGCAGGCCGGCGTCGCGCAGGCGACCCAGCGCGGCCGAGGTCTTGGCCATCTGCATCAGCGAGAACAGGCCTTCCTGCATGCGCGCGCCGCCGCTGGCGGAGAAGCACACGTAGGGGGCACCGATTTCCAGCGCCTTTTCGGCTGCCAGCGAGAAGCGCTCACCGACCACCGAGCCCATCGAACCGCCCATGAAGGCGAAATCGAAGGCCGAGGCCACCAGCGGCCGGCCCTTGAGCAGGCCCTGCATGGCGATCAGCGCGTCGTACTCGCCGGTGTTCTTCTGCGAGGCCTTGATGCGTTCGCTGTACTTCTTCTGGTCCTTGAACTTGAGCAGGTCGGTCGGTCCCAGGCGCGCAGCGATCTCGGTGGTGCTGTCGGCGTCGAACAGCGAGGCCAGGCGTGCGCGCGCGCGGATCGCCATGTGGTGGCCGCACTTCGGGCAGACTTCCAGGTTTTCTTCCAGCTCAGGACCGTAAAGCGCGCTGCCGCAGCTGCTGCACTTTTCCCACAGGCCCTCGGGGACGCTGCGCTTCTTGCTGGGGACGTTGTCGGTGCGGATGCCCGACGGCATCAACTTGCTGAGCCAACTCATGCGGGATGACACTTCCGTTCAGGGCGGCCCGAAAGCCGCAAAGGCGGACAGTCTAGCTCACCGGCTGTGGAGCCGGGATCCCTACGGGGGCGTGTGGATTGGGACATCGGATCAGCGCGGGCCATCCAGGGCGTCACGCAGCGGCTGCAGGAATACCCTGGCCGTGCGGGCCGCAGCCTCGGCGCTGTCTGCCTCCGCGAGCGCCGCCACCAGTGCGCTGCCCACCACCACGCCATCGGCCTCGGCGGCCATCGCCGCTGCGCTGGCGGCGTCCTTGATCCCGAAACCAGCCACTACCGGCACGCTGGAACGCCCGCGCAGATCGCGCAGGCGGGCGCCGGCGGCGCTGCTGTCCAGGCGCTCGGAGGCGCCGGTGACGCCGGCGAAACTCACGTAGTATAGGTAGCCGCGGGCCATGCCCGCGAGCAGGTCCAGGCGGCTGTCGGCGGTGGTCGGCGAGGCCAGCAGGATCAGCGCCAGCCCGGCCGCGTTGAAGATCGCCAGGGTCTCTTCGGCCTCTTCCGGCGGCAGGTCGACCAGCAGCACCCCGTCCACGCCTGCGGCAATGGCCGCCTCGGCGAACTTCGCGGTGCCGTGGATCTCCACCGGGTTCAGGTAGCCCATCAGCACCACCGGGGTGGTGGGGTCGTCACGACGGAACGCGGCGACTGTTTCCAGTACGTAGCGCAGGCCCGCGCCACGCGCCAGCGCGCGCTCGGAACTGCGCTGGATGGTGGGGCCGTCGGCCATCGGGTCGGAGAACGGCACGCCGAGTTCGATCACGTCGGCGCCTGCGGCGGCCAGGGCGTGCATGACCGGCACGGTGGCCTCCAGGCCCGGATCGCCGGCAGTGATGAACGGAATCAGCGCCTTGCGGTGGCTGGCACGCAGGCGGGCAAAGCAGGCATCGAGTCGGTCGACAGGCATTTCAGGCACATCCTTCAATCAGTTCAACAGCGCCACTGGCGCCCCAATACAGCGTGGAAATCATTCCGTCGAAGATCTCCAGGCGGATCGCCAGATCCGAGCCCGGGTCCTGCCAGGTGAGGTAGTGACCCGTTTCCGGGTCGTAGGCATGCGGCTTGCGGGTAGTACCCGGCGGCAGGCGCTTGAGCGCCTCTGCTTCGGTCATGCCCAGGCGCAGCCCGAACGGGCCGGGCTGGGTGATCGCCTCGTTCGACCCGTCAATGCTGGCCAGGTCGAAACGCTGCACGTGGTCGTCCTCGACCATCATCGCCACGCCTTCAGGCAGGCTGCCGCGCTCGTAGTACTCGCAGGCGCCGGCCGGCTCGCCGTCGCTCAGCCCGGCCGAGTGCCATTCGCCCTCGGCTTCGACCTCGCTGAAGCGCTGCCCGACCAGCACATCGCCGGCGTGGTCCAGTGCCACCGACACCACTGCGGGTGCGGTTGCATCGGCGTCGGCACCGATGGCGCCTTCAGGCGCGCTGTCGAGCGGACGCTTGGCCGCGTCGTCCGTAGGGGCCGATGCCGGGGGCGGGTCGACGGCCGGCTTCGCCGGCGTCGCCAGCACCGGCGGCTCCGGCGCGGTGCAGCCGGCCAGGCCGGCCACGATCAGCAGCGCACTTCCCTGGCGCAGCACCGGATTCACAGGATCAGACCCTCGCGCGCGGCGATGGTATGCACGTCCTTGTCGCCGCGCCCGGACAGGTTGCACAGCACCAGCTTGTCCTTCGGAAGTTCGCGCGCCAGCTTGATCGCCTGGGCCACCGCATGGCTGGATTCCAGCGCGGCCAGGATGCCTTCGCTGTGCGCCAGCTGGTGGAACGCGGCCAGTGCTTCGTCGTCGGTGATGCCCAGGTATTCGGCACGGCCGCTGTCGGCCAGGAACGCATGTTCCGGACCCACGCCGGGGTAGTCCAGGCCGGCCGACACCGAATGGGTTTCGATGATCTGGCCGTCGTCGTCGCAGATCACATAGGTGCGGTTGCCGTGCAGCACGCCGGGACGACCTGCCGCGATGGAGGCAGCATGGCGGCCGGTTTCAATGCCATCACCGGCCGCTTCGGCACCGACGATGCGGACCTCGCGATCGTTGAGGAAGGCATGGAACAGGCCGATGGCATTGCTGCCGCCGCCGACGCAGGCGGTGATCGCATCGGGCAGGCGGCCGTAGTCGGTGAGCATCTGCGCACGCGCTTCGCGGCCGACGATGGCATTGAAGTCGCGCACCATGCGCGGGTACGGATCAGGACCGGCCACGGTGCCGATGATGTAGAAGGTGTCGCGCACGTTGGTGACCCAGTCGCGCATCGCTTCGTTGAGCGCGTCCTTCAGGGTGGCCGAGCCGGAGGTCACCGGTACCACCGTCGCGCCCAGCAGCTTCATGCGGTAGACGTTGATTTTCTGCCGCTCGATGTCGGTGGCGCCCATGTACACCACGCACTCCAGGCCCAGCCGCGCGGCCACCGTGGCACTGGCCACGCCGTGCTGGCCGGCACCGGTCTCGGCGATGATGCGCTTCTTGCCCATCCGCGCGGCCAGCAGCGCCTGGCCGATGGTGTTGTTGATCTTGTGCGCGCCGGTGTGGTTCAGGTCTTCGCGCTTGAGCAGGATCTGCGCACCGCCGACCTGCTGGCTGAGCCGCTCGGCGTGGTAGATCGGGCTGGGCCGGCCCACGTAATGGGTGAGGTCCTTGTCGTAGGCGGCAATGAAGGCAGGATCGCGGCGCGCTTCGTCGTAGGCCGCGGCCAGTTCCTGCAGCGGCCCGATCAGGGTTTCGGCGACGAAACTGCCGCCGTAGCGGCCGAAGTGGCCCTGGGCGTCGGGATAGGCGTGGAAATCTGTGATGGGGGATGCGGGGGATGCGGACATGACGCGACAGCCGATGGAGACAGGCTGACAATCTAACGCACATGTCCTTACCGGAATATCGATATTATCTGCATCGACCCGTCAGGAAAACTCACATGAGCCAGACGCCCCTGCCCCCGCTCAATGCCCTGCGCAGCTTCGAGGCCACGGCCCGGCTGGGCGGGGTCGGTCGGGCCGCCGAAGCACTGCATGTCACCCACGGCGCGATCAGCCGCCAGTTGCGGCTGCTGGAGGAGCATCTGGGCGTGACGCTGTTCGAGCGCGAGGGGCGCGGGGTGCGGCTGACCGCCGCCGGTACCGCGCTGCAGGCCGCGTGCGACGGCGCCTTCACCCAGATCCGCGACGCGGTGGACCGCCTGCAGCGCCAGCAGCGCCCCGACGCGCTGGTACTGGGCTGCAGCGGCAGCATCCTGGCGCGCTGGATGATCCCGCGCCTGCCCGCCCTGCAGGCCGAGCTGCCGCAGCTGGCGCTGCACTGGTCGGCCCAGGACGGCAGCTTCACCGAGCAGCAGCAGGCACTGGACGCGGTGCTGCTGCTGGCGCAGCCGCCGTGGCCGCGCGGCTGGCAGGTCCGCGAACTGGCCCCGGAACGGGTGGGCGTGGTGGTCAGCCCGCAGCATCCGGCGGCCGCCCGCTTCCGCCACCAGCCACCGCACGCGCTGCTCGGCGAACCGCTGCTGCATACCACCTCGCGCCCGCAGGCCTGGCCGGAGTGGGCGCTGTCGCATGGCCTGGACCCGGCGCAGCTGCAGCTGGGCACCGGGTTCGAGCATCTGTATTTCCTGCTGGAAGCTGCCGTGGCCGGGCTGGGCGTGGCAATCGCACCGGAACCGCTGGTGGCCGATGAGCTGGCGGCGGGCCGGCTGCTGGCGCCGTGGGGGTTCGGCGCGACCGGCGGTTTCTGGGTGTTGGCGACGCCGGAGGGTCGGCAGGATGCGCGGGTAGACGCATTGAGCGACTGGCTGGCGAGTACGTTGGCGTAGTGCCGGCCGCTGGCCGGCATTACGCAGCGGTTGGCTGCGCCAGGCGCTGCTGCACTTCATCGCGCAGCCGGGCCAGCTCCACCTCGGCCTGCTGGCGCTGCTGCATGCCGTCGCGGTGGATGCTGCGGACTTCTTCCACGGTGGCAATCAGCTGGTCGTGCGCGTGGCGCAGGGTGGCCACGTCGATGACGGCGCGCTGGTTGGCCTTGGCGGTTTCCACCGAGGTCTGGCGCATCAGGTCCGCATTGCGGCGCATCAGGTCATTGGTCGCGTCGTCGATCGCGTTGGACAGCTCCACCGCATTCTTCTGCTCGCTCAGCGACAGCTGGATGGCGAACTGGCGCTTCCACGACGGAATGGTGATGTCGCGAACCGTGTTGAACTTCTCGATCAGCTGGATCGCATTGGCCTGGATCAGACGGATCATGGGCAGCGACTGGTCGGCCGCGTGCTGCATCACCCGCAGGTCGCCCACGCGCTTGTCCAGCAGCCGGATCGCATTGTCCAGTTCGTTCTGTCGGATGCGCAGCTGGGGATCGTCGGTACCCACGTTGGCCTGCTGTTCCAGATGCAACTCCGCAAGCCGCTGCTTGCCCGCCGCGATGTGCAGCCCCAGCGCATGGCGCTCCTCCCGCACGATCTCGTGCATGCGGTCGAACTCACCCACGCGCTGGCCCATCAGTGCCTGTTGGCCGCCCACATCGCCCAGCAGCTGTTCGATCTGGCGGTTGGTGTCGCTGAATTTCTGTACCAGTTCGCCCTTGGACGCGCGCAGCTTGTCGATCAAACCGCCAATCACCGGCAGCTTGGAGCGCTGGGTCAATGCATCCAGGTTGAGCGTGCGCGCAATGCGCACCACTTCGCCCAGCTTGTCGCCACTGGCGTCCAGGTCGCGGTTGCGCACCTGGTCGAGCAGCTGGCTGGAAAACGCAGCAGTCTTGGCGGCTGCGTCACGCCCGAACACCTGCAGGTTGCCCGGACGGATGTCCTCCAGGCTGCGGCCGATTTCGGCGATGCGCGGCAGATCCTCGCGCACCAGGCCCAAGGCCTGCAGGCTGGCGTCGTCCACGGCGGTGGGTGCCACGGCAAGCACCGGATTGGCCTGGGTGTCCTGGGTCATGGTGCGATCTCCTTGAAGAGGGTCATTGGGGTGCACGGGTCAGTCCAGTCTAGCCTGCACCGAGGCCAGCTCGGCGCTGACCTGTGCGTGCAGCTGCGCGGCCTGCTGGTCGCGCTGCTGCTGGTCGCCGGCGTGCCTGGCCAGTACGGCCTGGCGCCAGGCGGGCAGCAAGGTTTCGAGGATGCGTTGGCTGCGCGCCAGCAGTGCGCCATCCTGCTCGGCCAGCAACCGCCACTGGCCCGCTTCCACCTGCTGCAGGGCACCCAGGCGACGAAGGTGGTCCAGTCGCTGGACCAGCACCTCCTGCAGTGCTGCAGGCAGGCTCGACAGCTGTTCCTCCCCGCTTTCGATCCACGCCTGTACTGCCTGCACGGCAGTGGTGGCGCGCGCCTGCGCGAGGTCACGGTCCGCGCGTTGATCGCGTAACGCCTGCAGCGCGGCTTCCGCCTGGGCACGCAGTACCCCCAGGCGCGGCTGCCAGGCCTGGGCGTCCAGTTCGCGCGCCACGTCACGACCCCACAGCCGATCCCACCAGCCCGCCTTGCGGCGCACGCCGCCCGGGGTCGCCGACTGCATCACCTGCGCAAGCTGGTCGAGCACCTGGAGCAGCGGCTGCCCTGCCTGGTCTGCGGCAGCAGGTGCACCGGCCTGCTCCAGCGCTGCAAGCAGCGCTTCGCCATAGCGCGCCAGACTGGACGCGTCCCGGGCGGGTGGCTCCGGCACGGGCCAGGGTGAACTCATACGCGCGCGTCGTCGGGGGCCGGAGTGTCGCGCGGCGGCACCGACGCGGCGCCGTAGAAGTGACGCATCAGCGCCTCGTCCAGTGCGCGCTCCTCAGGCGTGCTGGCGCGCCGCACGCGCGCACGCGGTGCCGCTGCCGGTTCACGCTCCATCTGCTGGCGCACCCAGCCGGCCAGCAGCGCCAGGATTTCGCCGGTGCGTGCCTGCTCGGCGTTGGACTGGCCGATCAGCTGCAACAACGGCGCAAGCCCATCCTGCAAGCCTTGCGAAAGGGGTACCGGGTCGGCAGGCACGACGGCTGCTTCCACCTGTGCCTGCGCCAGCCGCTCAAGCGCGGCCAGCAGCGCCGGCCACGGTGCCGGGTCGGCCACCGCCACGGGCGCGGGCTCGGCAGTGCGCTGCAGGGCGCCGGCAATATCGGCCAGCTGCGCCACCACGCGCCCGCCGACATCCGCGTCGCCGGCACCCATCGCCTTGTTGCGCAGGAAGTCGCGCTTGATCTGCGCCCAGCGCTGCTGCTGTTCTTCGGTGAGCACGCCACGCAGCTCGGCCAGCTTGAGCAGGTTCTCTTCGGCACCGGTAGTGAGCAGCTGTGCCTCGCCCAGGTAGTGATCGGAGATCAACTGCTGCAGCTCGGCCGGGTTCATGACCGGGGAAAGCTTCTCGGCCAGCTTGTTCATGTTGCGGTAGCTGCCCTGCAGGCGGAACGGCGGTTCGGTCCGGTAGCGGTCGTCCTGTGCAGCGCTGGCGATGTACTGCTGGTTGACCCGGTAGACCACGTCGCGCATGGCGAGCATGCGCTGCAGGGTGCCGACGATCTCGTTGATCTCGGCACCACTGTAGGCATGGCTGAGCGCATTGGTGGACACCTCCCTGCCCATCGCGCGGTCGACCAGCAGGTACAGGTCGGCCATCTCGCGCGTGGCCAGCGGTGCCAGCACCGGGTTGGAGGTCAGGCTGTTTTCGACATAGCTGAGGGTGAAGGCATCCTCCATGCCACCCAGCACGTCGCCCAGGTTGTAGATGTCGGCGCGGTTGGCAAGCATGTCCGGAATCTTGAACACCTCGCCGGATTCGGTGTACGGGTTGCCAGCCATCACCACGCAGAACTTCTTGCCGCGCATGTCGTAGGTCCGGGTGCGGCCGCGCCACACGCCTTCGATGCGGCGGGTGCCGTCGCACAGCGAGATGAACTTCTGCAGGAACTCCGGATGGGTGTGCTGGATGTCGTCGACATACAGCATGGTGTTGTTGCCCATCTCCAGCGCCAGGTTGAGCTTCTCCAGCTCCTGCCGCGAGGTGGCGTCCGGAGCCTGGGCCGGGTCCAGCGAACGCACCTCGTGACCCAGCGCAGGACCGTTGATCTTCATGAAGACCAGCCCCAGCCGGTGCGCCACGTACTCCATCAACGTGGTTTTGCCGTAGCCCGGAGGGGAGATCATCATCAGCAGGCCCATCAGGTCGCTGCGCTTGTTCTCGCCCGCCGTGCCCATCTGCTTGGCCAGGTTGTCGCCGATCACGCCCAGGTAGACGTCGTTGATGAGCTTGTTGCGCACGAACGAGGACAACGGCCTGGCCTTGAACTCGGCAAGGCGCAGCGCATCGCGCTCGCGCGCGATGATGCGCTGGCGCACACCCTGGTAGGCGTGGAAGGCAGGCACGAACGTATGCAGGTGCGTACGCAGTCGGGCCAGGAAGTCGTCCAGCGACAACAACAGTCGCCCCTGCTGGATGCGTGCGTGTTCACCGAGCAGGCCCTCGACCTGCACCAGCAGTGCAACATCGCTGGGCCGGGTGCGAACCGCGCGCGCAACCAGCAGCAGCGCGGCGGCTTCATCGGCATAGGCGGCGTGGTCGGTGAACGCGGGTAGCTGGCACAGCGCACGCAGCCACTGCCCGGCGAGCGCCCAGCGCGCGGCCAGGCCGTCCTGCTCGCGATGCAATGCCCGGTCGAAGGCCTCGCGTTGACCGGCCGCCTGCAGGTGCTGGCCCAGTGCGTCCAGCAGGGCCTGCGCGTACCGGCTGGTGCTGAACACCAGGTCGCCGGCGCTGAGCTCGTCCGCCAGGCAGGCCGCCGCAGCCTGTGCATCGGCAGCACTGAACGGCAGCGCACGCTCGGCGACAAAACCAGCCACCGCACGGTCCATCTCGGCCAGCAGGGCCTGCTGCCCTTCGGGCGACCGGAACAGGCGGGCAATGGCATCGGCGCCGGCCTGGCGACTGGCCCACTGGGCCACGTCGTCGCGGCGCTGATGCGTGGCCCAGAACAACAGCGCCACGGCACGCGCGCGCGGCGCATGCTGCAGCGTTCCGGCGGCCTGCTGCAGGGGCAGCAGGGCGTGCAGCACGCGGCTGGCATCGTGATCGTGGATGCCGCGTTCGTAGCCTTCGCGGTACCGCGGCGCGGCGAAGTCGCGCACGATCCGCTCCAGCGCGTCCGGCTCGGCGGCCGCGTGCTGCAGGGTGGGCAGGTCCAGGCCCTCGCGACCTTCCATCGCCGCCAGCAGCAGGCTGCCGGCCAGGTACTCGCCCCGGTACAGCTGCGCCGATTCGGAATCCAGTCCCAGCTGCCAGTATTCCTTCAGCCCGGCCAGCTCCGGGTCATCCAGGGTTTCGAGGAAGTCGGTGCCGGTCAGGTGGATGGCAAGTTCATCGCCGCGCGGCAACAGGGTCAGGTCCAGTGCCTGGGTGTTGACGTTGAAACGATGGCGCGGACCCAGCCGGACCACGTTGCCGCCAGCCTCGAACAATTCGCTGCGATCGCGCAGCGCGCGTACGGCCTGGTCACGCACGCCCTTGAGCCGCGCTTCAACGTCGTCGGCCTTGACGCTGTCGCGCAGCTCGCGCAGGCGTCCAGCCAGTTCCCGCAGTTTGAGCACCAGCGGGTCGCCGGCGAAGAACGCATTGAGTTCGTCGGTACCGGCAAAACGCTCGGTGCGTTTGGCCAGGCCGTCAAGGATGCGCGTGGCCGCGTCCAGCACCGAACGCGCCTTGCGCTGGCGCTCGTCCAGCAGCGCCTGCTTGTGCGTTTCGAAGGCTTCGATCAGCTCTTCGCGTTTGGCCAGGATGTCGCCGAGGAACTGCTCATGCTCGCCAAACTGGCTTTCCAGTTCTTCCAGCTGGACCAGCAGGCGGGACATCTGTTCGTCGGCCCGCTCGGGGTCGGTGGCCATCGCCAGCGCACTGGTGATCGCCTGCGAGAACAGCGCGAACTGCGCGGCGAACTGGGCCACGGCCTCGGCCGAGCCGAGCGAGCGGCGGCGCTGCTCGGCGCGCACACGGATCTGGTTGAGCCGCGCATAGACCGCTGAAATGGATTCGACCACGCGGGTGCGTGCGGTGGCATCGTCGACCTTGAGCCCGGCCATCAGCGCCGACAGCATGTCCAGGTCGGAGGCCATGTCCCGCATGCCAGCCAACTGCTCGTCCAGGATCCGTGCGCTTTCGGCCTGCTGGGCAGCCGCATCCAGGACCTGCAGGCGCTCGCCCAGCGGTGCCAATGCACTGTCGCCCCCCAGGAACTGGCCCGTGGCCGCGCCGATGCGGTCGTGGGCTTCCTGCAGGGCAGTGGTCATCGCATCGATCACGTCGGTGTCGATGTAGCGGTAGTCGCGAATGGTGAGAAGGTGGCCGCGCTGGGTGGAAATCGCGTTGAGCGCCTCCACGAACGACTGCACCTCACGCCAGTTTTCCGGCTGCAATCCCGCCAGCAACGCCTTCTGCGCTGCCTGCGCTTTGGCCATCGCCTGCGCGGACTGCTGCCGGATCGACTGCACCTTCTCGTACTCGTCCAGCACCGACTCGCCGGTGCCGCTGATCTCGCGCAACAGCGCGGCCGCGCCATCGCAGTGCGCGTCGTCCAGCCAATGGTGCGCGTCGAACAGTCGCCGGGTGTCCTGCACCAGGCGCTGGTAGCGTTGCACCGAGACGTCCTGGCCTTCGATGCCGCGGGCCAGGTCGAACAGGTTGGAGATCCCGCGCACCAGTTCGGCATTGCCGATCCTGCCCATGAACGTATTGCCCGGCGGGCGGCTGGCGGCGAACTCGTCGCTGCTGAACGGGGTCTGCCAGACCTGCATGGGGTGGATGCGGGTGGGTTCGGTGCCTTCGGCATGGAACAGCACCATGCGCCCGTCGTGCAGGAACGCGTAACCATGGCCGAACACCGGGTTCTGCAGCACGCGCTGGATGGTGTTGTAGACGAACAGTGCCGAACGCCCACCTTCGCGTTCGTAGAAGATGTACAGCACGTCCTCGCCGTTCGGCGAGCGGATCGCACGCTTGAACTGCATGCCCTGCATGGACGCGTCGAACGCCTTGTGCTCGCCGCTCTGCAGGTAGTACCCGCCCGGGAAGATGATGCCGTGGTCTTCGGGCAGCTGCACGCAGGCTTGCACGATGGCGTCGTTGCGCACGATGGTGCCGGTGAGTGTGTTGTAGATCAGACCGCGCCACACGGTTTCGCGGTACGGCAGCACCTTGAGCAGTACCAGCGAGCCGACCCGGGCGTAGTCGAACTGGGCGTCGTCCAGCGACTGGGTGCTGTCGTCCACCGGCTCGCTGTAGAGCCCCTGCCCGCTTTCGGTATTGTTCTCGACCTTGACGGTGAGGTCGCCGCCGGTGGTTTCCACGAACAGGGTGTCGAGGATGTTCAGGTGCGAATGGCGGCCGCTGACCGCCATGTCGCGGGTAGCGCGGACCCATTCGAAATCGAACGGCGGAGGCAGCGCGATGTCGCGTTCGCCGCGTGCGTCCAGGTAGGTCAGCGCGCCATCGCGCGCCACCGCCCAGCGGAACACGCGTACGTCGGTGCTGCGCTCGCCGATCTGGAACGACGCCAGCAGCTTGTCGCCCACCTTGATCAGCTGCAGCAGGCGAGCGTGCTTGTAGTACGCGTAGAGCTCGCTGAAATCGTGCACGAAGCCCGGCTCGGCCAGGAAACTTCCCTTGGCATCCACCGGCGTTACGTCGTAGCCATCGCCGGCCTGGACCAGACGGTACAGGCCGAACACGTCCTCGACCCGGGTCTGGGTCTTGAGGCCAAGGAACACGTTGTAGCCGAACAGCAGCAGGTCCGGACCGACCTGGACGATGTCGCGCCCCACGCAGTTGTTTTCACTGCGGATGCGGAAGCGGCCGGCCACCTCCAGGCGGCTGTCGCCGAACTCGACCAGCCGCTGCCCGTTCAGGGCCTCTGCCAGGCCGCGCAGGCGGCCTCCCTGCTCCAGCAGGCGGCGGCGCAGCACCTCGTAGGCGCCCCCCTGGGCCACCGCCTGGTCGACGGTGGCGGTGGCGTCCGGCGAGGACGGGGCGGGACGATTGGCGGGTTCAGACATCGGCTTCCTTCCGGGTCACGTGCAGGCGCTTCAGCGCGCGTCGACCACGGCGGCCGTGGCGTGCTCGTCGGTGATCTGGCGCGGGGCCTCCTGGCGCGGCGCATCTTCGCGCTGGGTCACGCCCAGGTAGCGCTGCATCAGGTCCTGCACGATCGGGCTCTTGCCAGCCAGGCCTTCAATCGACTTGCCCAGCGAGACCGCCTTGATCAGGTTCTCGAACATGCCGCCGTCGCCACCGACCAGGTCGATGTCGGCGTTGCGCAGCGCGCTGGCAATGACGCCGGCATTCTCGCGCGAGACTTCCTTGCCGGCCTCGATGGAGGCAAGGGCCTGCTTGAGGCTGTTGTCGAGCATCATGCGGAACTCTTCATGGCCGCGCGCGGTGTCGCTGAGCGAGGCCAGCGCCTCGAACTTGCGGACCAGGCCTTCGGCTTCGGCCAGCAGCTTCTTCTGCACCACGCCGGCTTCGGCACCGCCCACCGACTCGGTGGCCGTGGCACGGGCCAGGCCCATCTGCTCCTCGCCCTGGGCCTGCGCCTGCAGGGTCTCGGCCAGCACGCGGGCTTCGTTGGTGCCCTGCTTGAGGGTCGCGTCGGCCTTGGCTTCGATCACGCGGGCTTCGGCGATACCGACCTTTTCGATGGCGAGCGCGGACGCTTCGCGCACCTGGGCATCGGCGAGCCCCGGCGCCGCGCGTTCGGCACGGGTACCGTCGGCAAGCAGGCGCTTTGCTTCGGCCTGCTTGCCTGCGGCTTCGTGTTCAGCCTGGGCCAGGGTAGTGATTTCCACCGCGCGGTGCCTGGCCGAGGCTTCAGCGGCCTGCGCTTCCTTCACCTGGCGCACCATCAGTTCCTGTGCCTTGGCTTCGGCCTCGAGGATCAGCACCTGCTTCTGGCGATCGGCCTCGGAGACTTCGCGTACTTCCTTGATGCGCTCCTCTTCCTGGGCCACGGTCTTGTCGATGGCGATGCGCTCGCGGGTGATGTTGGCCACGTCCATCTTGCCGGACTCGACCACCTTGTCGCGCTCCACGCCCTGCAACTGGACTTCACGCTGGGTGGTGACCTGCTCCAGCTGGCGCGCACGCTCGACCCGCTCGGCTTCGATGGCGACCGCCCGCTGGCGATTCTGTTCGGCCACTTCCACCTCGCGCAGACGGTTCTGCTCGCGGATGTCGATGACTTCCTGCGCTTCGATGCGGGCCTGCTCGGACAGCTGCCGCTGTTCTTCCTGCACCTTCGCGGTTTCAGCCTCTTCGCGGGCGCGGATGGTTTCGATCTCGCGCTTCTGGCGGGCTTCGGCCTCCGCCTGCTGGCGTTCCAGCGCCAGCAGTGCTTCACGCGCTTCCACGTTCTTCTTGGTAATGGCCAGCTTTTCGTTCTGCTCCAGCTCGTTGGTCACCACGTTCTGCGTGGCGGTGAGCTCGGTGATCTTGCGGATGCCCTGGGCGTCGAGGATGTTGTTCTGGTCCAGCAGCAGCTTCGGCGTCTGCTCCAGGTAGTCGATGGCCACGTCTTCAAGGGCGTAGCCATTGAGGTCGTTGCCGATCACCGCGATGATCTCGTCGCGGAATTCCTGGCGCTTCTCGAACAGCTCGGTGAACTCGAACTTCTTGCCCACCGTCTTCAGCGCTTCGGAGAACTTGGCGTTGAACAGTTCGTCCACGGCGTGCTTGTCGGAGGCGCGGTCGGCGCCAATGGCCTTGGCAACGCGCAGTACATCGGCCTGGGTTTCATTCACGCGCAGGTAGAAGGCCACGGCGATGTCGGCGCGCATGTTGTCGCGGCAGATCAGGCCCTCCTTGCCGCGGCGGTCGATCTGCAGGGTGATCAGGCTGATCCGCATGAGCTCGGCGCGGTACAGCACCGGGATGATCAGTGCGCCGGTGAAGTGCACCTTGGGCTGGGAGCTCATGTCGTTGACGATCAACGCAACGCCCTGGTCCACCTTGCGGTAGAAGGCCTTGAACAGGCCGGCCAGGCCAAGCAGCAGGACCAGCAGGACGCCGACCCCGATCAGGAAGGGGGCCAAGGCTGCAATGCTCATCGGTGGATCTCCTTATCTAACAATGCGGGATGGTCGCCTTCGGCGGCCACCAGGTAATGGTTGTGCTCGGGGAGGTAGTCCAGCAGCACCACGCGGCGGCCGCGCGGCAGGGTGTGGCCTTCAGGCAGGCGTACCTGCAGGATCAGGCCGGCGCCACCGTCGTCGACCGTGGCGAACCCGGTACTTGCAGTGACCTGGGGCGAGGCGATCACGCCAACACGCCCCAGCAGCGAGGCCTGGGCGACCGGACGCAGGCGCAGCAGCAGGCGCCTCACCGGGCGCAGGACCGCCGCGGTCAGCGGTACGGCCGGCACCAGCGCCAGGACCACGGTCAGGCCGCCCGCC
The DNA here is from genome assembly GCF_013185915.1 of Stenotrophomonas bentonitica. Taxonomy (NCBI): domain Bacteria; kingdom Pseudomonadati; phylum Pseudomonadota; class Gammaproteobacteria; order Lysobacterales; family Lysobacteraceae; genus Stenotrophomonas; species Stenotrophomonas bentonitica. The sequence goes on from NZ_JAAZUH010000001.1 coordinate 1,115,516, forward strand.
GCCCATCGCATCGGCGCGGGCAGCGGTTGCAGCAGGAACAGGTGCACGAAGTAGGTGGCCGTCCAGCCGAAGAAGGTCAGCAGCGCAATCACCAGCATGAACGGGGCACCGCCCAGGCCGAGCCGTGAAAACATCCCGGAAATGCCCTGCAGGCCGTCGTCGCCGATCTCGATGCCGTCGGTGGCAAAGCCGTCGTCAATGACTCCGCAGGCGGCCAGCATCCAGTACACCACGGCAAAGGCCAGCACGATGCTGTACGGCAGCGTGGGAAAGCTGAGTGCGACGTTGAGAAATTCGGCCATTCACGTCTTCCTTGCATCGGTGCAGCGGTCCCCACCGCTGCGGATCCGGACAGGCGCTCCGGCCTGTCCTTGTCCTGTCGATGCTACGTGAAATATGGGGGGTGCGCACAGGGGGGAAAGCGACGTTCCGCCCGCTGGGCTCAATCGGCCTCGTGGCAATCCGCGCGGCGGACTTCCTCGACGAACTTGCGCATCTTGTAGCCGTCCTTGATCCCCGGCTCGGATTCAATGCCGCTGGAGACGTCCACGCCCCACGGCAGGGTCGCGACGATCGCGTCGAACACGTTGTCCGGGGTGATCCCGCCGGCCAGCAGGAACGGACGGTGCAGGCCGGTCGGCAGGCGGGTCCAGTCGAAGGCCACGCCGGTCCCACCGCCGCCGCCCGGGGCGTGGCTGTCAAACAGGAAACCGGCCGCGCTGGGATAGCGCAGCTGCAGCTGCCGCGCGTTGACCTCTTCACGGCCGCCCATGGCCACCGCCTTCAGGTACGGCATGTTGAAGCTGCGGCAGAACGATTCGTCTTCCTCGCCATGGAACTGCAGCAGGGTCGGGCGCACCGTGCGCAGCACCTCGCGCACCTCTTCCTTGCTGTTGTCGCGGAACAGCGCGACCACGTCGACCATCGGCGCGATCGCCTGGCGCATCGCGCGGGCCTCGGCCGGGGCGACCCGGCGCCGGCTTTCGCGGGCGAAGATGAAGCCCACCGCGTCCACGCCCAGTTCGCCGGCCAGGCGCACGTCGCCGGCGCGGGTCATGCCGCAGAACTTGATGCGGGTGCGGTAGAAGGAGCGGCTCATAGGGTGACCTCGGCAGGTAGGTGCCAGTTGTCGGGATACAACGGGCCAACAAATACCAATCCCTGCGGCGGTGCGGTGGGCCCGGCCACGGTGCGGTCCTGGCCAGCCAGCAGTTCGGCCATCCACGACACCGGCTTTTCCCCACTGCCGATCAGGATCAATGAGCCGACGATATTGCGCACCATGTGATGAAGGAATGCATTGGCCTGAACGCAGACCTCGATGATCTCGCCCTGGCGGGTCACGCTGATCGCCTGCAGCTCGCGGCGGGCATGCAGGGCCTCGCACTGGACGCTGCGGAATGCGCTGAAGTCGTTTTCGCCCAGCAGGGCCTGCCCGGCCGCGTGCATCAACGCCGCATCCAGCGGGCGGCGCTCCCAGCTCAGGCTCTGCCGGTACAGCGCCGGGCGGATCGCCCGGTTGAGCAGGCGATAGCGGTAACGCCGTGCACGCGCGGAAAACCGCGCGTGGAAGTCGTCGGCCACCGGCACGCACCAGCGTACTGCGATCGAGCGCGGCGCCCGGGTGGTGGTACCCAACGTCCAGCTGCGCGGGTCGCGGACCACGTCGGTGTCGAAGTGGACCACCTGGCATTCGCCGTGCACGCCGGCGTCGGTACGCCCGGCGCAGACCACCTGGATCGGCGCATTGGCAATCGACGACAGTGCGTCCTGCAGGCTCGCCTGCACGCTGGGACAGCCGCTTTCACCGAGCTGCTGCCAGCCCTTGTACTCGCTGCCGTCGTATTCAACCCCTAGTGCGTAGCGCATGCTCAGCCGAGCCGGGCCAGCAGTTCACGGGCCTGCAGCTGGCTGTGCGCGTCACCGGCCTGGGCCACTTCCAGCAGCAGGGTGCGGGCGGTGTCGGCATCGCCCAGATCGAGGTAGGCGATCGCCAGTTCGAGGCGGTCGCGGCCCGGCGCGCCCAGCGGCGCGACGGTCGCTTCCGCAGCGGGCGGCGGCGTTTCGACGTCGGCGACGGTCTGCGGCGGGTTCCATTCCGGAATCTCGAACACGCCGCGGAAGGACGGCTGGGCGGCAGCCTCCAGCGCATAGGCCGGCACCACATCGTGGTCCGGCGCGGTCGCCGGCTCGGCTATGGGAGCTTCGGCCACGTCCTCGGCCACAGGGTCCAGCTCCGGCTCGAGCGTGAACACCGGTTCGCGACGTCCGTACTCGTCGCCCTCGCCTGCCAGCACGTAGTCGGGCGCATCGCGCAGATCCTGCGCGTCGGCCTCGACCTCGCGCTGCGCAGCCAGTTCGTCCACGTAGTCGGCTGCCGGCACCGCAGCCGCCAGGCTGGCGGCATCCAGGCCGTCGCGGCGCAGCGGCGGCAGCGGCGAGGGCTTGCGGCGGCGCGAGATCGCCCAGCCGGCGACCGCCAGCAGCAGCACCGGCAGGCCGAGCCAGGCCCAGCCGCCACTGCCGCCTTCGCGCGCGGCCGGCGTTTCGGCCAGGCGCTGCTGCGCGGCGGCCAGGTCGGTGTCCTTCATCGCGATCAGCGAGGCCTGCTGCTGCTTGAGCTTTTCCAGGTCCGCCACGCGGTTGCGCAGCTCCTGGATCTCGGCATCGCGGGTGGCCACGTCTTCCTTGGCCTGGCGCAGTTGTTCGTTGCCCAGCATGTCACCCTCACTGCCGGCGGCGGTGCCGGTGGTTGTACCTGCGTTGTTGTCGGTGGCGGCGACCGCCGGGGCGATCTCCAGGCGTCCGCCTGCGGCCGGAGCGCCGGTACCCGAGGCCGGGGCGGCCGGGGCCGGCGGCGCAGCGGCCACACCGCTGCTGGCCGGTTGCGGAATGGACGAGCGCGCCTGGCGCCACTGCGCGGCGTGTTCGCGGACCATCGCCGCGGCCTGGGCGGCATCGATCTGGGCGTCGGCGCCCGGGTTGCGCAACACCGCACCCTGCTTGAGCAGGTTGAGGTTGCCGCGAATGAAGGCTTCGGGATTGGCGCGCAGCAGCGCGATCATCGCCTGGTCGCGGCTGATGCCCTGCTCGCGGGCCACGCTGCCGGCGATCTGCGACAGGGTCTGGCCGCGCTGCACGGTAATGCTGCCGTCGGCGGACACGGTGGCGGCCGCCGGTGCGGCGGCCTGGCGCGGCGTAGCCGGGCGTGCGGGTGCGGCGGGCGCAGCGCGCGGCGGCGCCGGGACTTCGGCGGCGGCCGCCGGGACCGGCGCCTGCATGGCTTCGGCTTCACGGGCGATGGCATTGGACATGGCACCGGCCGGCGCCACGATCTCCGGTTCGGCCACGGCCAGGGCGCTGTCGGGTGCATCGACCAGCGCCGAATATTCGCGGACCAGGCGGCCCTGCCCCCAGTCGGCTTCAATCAGGAAATTCAGCGACGGCGTGGTTACCGGCGCCTGCGAGCTGACCCGCACCACGGCCCGGCCGTTGGCATCGCGGGAGAGCTCGAACTGCAGTTCGCTGACCAGTCCGGTCGGACGGTCCAGCCCGACCCGGGCGAAGGTCACCGGCGAGGCCAGCGCCACGCGCAGGTTTTCCAGTTCGGAGGGGTCGGCGGAAATGACCGGGATTTCAGCCAGCAGCGGCTGGCCAGGCTTGGACAGGACCCGGATGTCGCCCAGCCCGAGGGCCATGGCCGAGCTGCTGGCCAGGGCCAGCAGCAGGGTCGATACCACCTTGAGCGGGCGCGTTGCGCCCGGAGCTCGTTTCTTCATGGCGGCAATATAGCGATTCCCGGCGATTCCAGCCATGCGGGAATCGCCGGTAGTGCCACGCCCTGCGTGGCAAAAACCATCCGTCAGCCTTCAGCCGCAACCAGCTCCGCCAGCTGCACCGCGTTCAACGCAGCGCCCTTGCGGATGTTGTCCGACACGATCCACAGGTTCAGGCCACGCGGGTGCGACAGATCCTCACGGATGCGGCCGACATACACCGCGTCGGTGCCCGAGGCATGCGTCACCGGGGTCGGATAACCGCCGGCTTCGTGCTTGTCCACCACTTCCACGCCGGGCGAACGCGACAGCAGTTCACGCGCCGCGTCCGGCGTGACCTTGTCGCGGGTTTCGATGCTGACCGCTTCGGAGTGGCCATAGAACACCGGCACGCGCACGGCAGTGGGGTTCACCAGGATGCTGTCGTCGCCGAGGATCTTGCGGGTCTCCCAGACCAGCTTCATTTCTTCCTTGGTGAAGCCGTTGTCCTGGAAGTCGTCGATGTGCGGGATCAGGTTGAAGGCGATCTGCACCGGGAAGCGCTGCGGGTCGATGTCCTGGAAGCTGAGCAGCTGGCCGGTCTGCTTGCCCAGTTCCTCCAGCGCCGAACGACCGCCGCCGGAGACCGACTGGTAGGTGGCCACGTTGATGCGCTGGATGCCGTACTGGCGGTGCAGCGGCGCCAGCGCGACCAGCATCTGCATGGTCGAGCAGTTCGGGTTGGCGACGATCCCGCGCGGGCGGTTCTTCAGCGCCTCGGGATTCACTTCGGACACCACCAGCGGCACGTCGTCGTCGTAGCGGAAGGCCGAGGAGTTGTCGATCACCACCGCACCGGCAGCGGCGAACTTCGGGCCGAATTCCTTGGACACACTGCCGCCAGCGGAGAACAGCGCGATGTCCACGCCGCTCGGATCGAACGTGGCCAGGTCCTGGACCTTGATCTTCTGGCCTTCGAATTCGATTTCGCCACCGGCCGAACGCGAGGAAGCGAGCAGGCTCAGGGTGGCAATCGGGAAGTTGCGCTCGGCCAGGATGGACAGCATGGTTTCGCCAACGGCGCCGGTGGCACCGACGACAGCGACATGGAAGCGACGATCAGGGTTGTTCATGGGGTTTCTCGGTAAGAGCTAAAATGGGGTGCGCACAACGGGCTGGGTTCGGGGAACCTCACGTGATGGCCGCGCGGTTCCCTATCGTTTTGCGTCGATTTTTTTGCCGCCCACGGTGGCGCCGCCGGCTTTCACGGCAGCGACGGCGTCGGCGTTCAGCGCGCTCGGCGGGCGGCCGGCATGCGGCCCCTGGCCCAGCGCGGCGGTCAGGTTGTCCACTGCCAGCTGCACCATCGCCCGGCGCGTGGCCTGGCTGGCACTGCCGATGTGCGGGGTCAGCACGATGTTGCGCAGCGCCAGCAGTTCGGGCCGCACGGTGGGCTCGCCTTCGAACACGTCCAGCCCGGCGGCGGCAAGCCGCCCGTGCGCCAGCGCGTCGGCCAGGGCCAGCTCGTCGACGATGCCGCCGCGCGCGATGTTCACCAGCGTGGCGGTGGGCTTCATTTTCGCCAGCGCGGCGGCATCGATGATGTGGTGCGACGACGCGCTGTACGGCAGCACGAGCACGAGGTGGTCGGCCTGCGCCAGCAGCGTGTCCAGGTCCACGTACTGCGCGCCCACTTCCGCTTCGGTGGCGTCGGGCAGGCGCGAACGGTTGTGGTACAGCACGCGCATGCCGAACCCCAGCGCGCCGCGGCGGGCGATGCCCTGCCCGATCCGGCCCATGCCGAGGATGCCCAGCGTGCTGCCGTGGATGTCCGCGCCGAGCATGGTCTGGAACGACCATTGCCCCCACTGGCCCTCGCGCAGCCAGCGCTCGGACTCGGTGATGCGGCGCGCGGTCGCCATCAGCAGCGCGAAGCCAAGGTCGGCGGTGGTTTCGGTGAGCACGTCGGGCGTGTTGCTGGCCAGGATGCCGGCCGCGCTGAGCGCGTCCAGGTCCAGGTTGTTGTAGCCCACACCCACATTCGCGATGGCGCGCAGCTGCGGCGCCTGCGCCACTTCAGCCGCACCCACGCGTTCGTTGAGGGTGATCAGTGCGCCGTCGACCCCGGCCAGCTGCGCAGCAAGGGACTCGGGCGTGTGGCGGGTCACGGCGTCGGTCGTGGTGAGATCGAAATGCTGCCCGAGCTGCTCGATGACGTCATCGAACAGCGGCTGGCTCACCCAGACCTTCGGCCGCGCCTCAGCCATCGATGGATCCCGGGATGCGCGGGGCGATCTCGCCCACGTCGCCGCACTGGGCCCGGTGGCGCAGCGCCTGGTCCATCAGTACCAGCGCCATCATCGCCTCGGCGATGGGCGTGGCACGAATGCCCACGCAGGGATCGTGGCGACCGGTGGTGATCACCTCCACGGCCGCGCCGCTGGCGTCCACCGTTGCGCCGGGCAGGCGCAGGCTCGAGGTCGGCTTGAGCACGATAGAGGCGGTGACCTGCTGGCCGGTGGAAATGCCACCGAGGATGCCGCCGGCATGGTTGCTGGCGAAGCCTTCCGGGGTGATCAGGTCACGATGTTCGGTGCCCTTCTGCGCGGCGCTGGCGAAGCCGTCGCCGATCTCCACGCCCTTGACCGCATTGATGCTCATCAACGCCGCGGCCAGTTCGCCATCAAGCTTGCCGTAGATCGGCTCGCCCCACCCCGGCGGCACGCCGTCGGCCACCACGTTCACCCGCGCGCCGACCGAGTCGCCGGACTTGCGCAGGGCGTCCATGTAGCTTTCCAGCGCAGGCACCTGACCGGCCACCGGCCAGAAGAACGGGTTGTCTTCCACCGCCGACCAGTCGTGCCCGGTCGGGGTGATCTCGCCCAGCTGCGAGAGGTAACCGCGCACGGTCACCCCGTAACGCTGCAACAGCCACTTCTTGGCGACCACGCCGGCCGCCACGCGCATGGTGGTTTCGCGCGCGGACGAACGGCCGCCACCGCGCGGGTCGCGGATGCCGTACTTCTGCCAGTAGCTGTAGTCGGCATGACCCGGGCGGAACTGCTGGGCGATGTTGCTGTAGTCCTTGCTGCGCTGGTCGGTGTTGCGGATCAGCAGCGCGATGGGGGTACCGGTGGTGCGGCCTTCGTACACGCCCGAGAGGATCTCGACCTCGTCGGCCTCGCGGCGCGCCGAGGTATGCCGGCTCTTGCCGGTGGCGCGGCGCTGCAGGTCGTGGGCGAATTCGTCGGCACTGATCTCCAGCCCCGGCGGGCAGCCGTCGATCACGCAGCCGATCGCCGGACCGTGCGATTCGCCGAAGGTGGTGACCGAAAGCAGCTTGCCGAAGGTGTTGGAACTCACGGCCGCTGTGCCGCCAGTTCGGTGATGCGGGCGCTGTGGGCGATCAGCTCGCGGCATTCGACCGCGAAGATGCCCATCTGGCCGACCTTGAATTCGACCCAGGCGAAATCGACTTCCGGCAGCAGCTTGATCAGGTGCTGTTCGGACTCGCCCACTTCGCAGATCAGCAGGCCGTCTTCGCTCAGGTGCAGCGGGGCGTCGCGCAGGATCTTCAGGACCAGGTCCAGGCCGTCGTCGCCGGCGCGCAGGCCCATTTCGGGCTCATACGAGTATTCCTGCGGCAGCGCGTCGGTTTCGTCGTTGGTGACGTACGGCGGGTTGGTCACGATCAGGTCGTAGTGACGGCCGGTCAGGCCGTTGAACAGATCGGACTTGAGCAGGGTCACGTTGTGCGCCTGCAGGCGTTCCTTGTTCTCTTCGGCCAGGCTCAGCGCGTCGTCGCTCAGGTCCACGCCGTCCACTTCCCAGTTCGGGTAGTAGTGGCCCATGGCGATGGCGATGCAGCCCGAACCGGTGCACAGGTCCAGCGCGCGGGTGACGTCACGGCCGGCCAGCCACGGCTCGAAGCCGGACTCGATCAGCTCGGCAATCGGCGAGCGCGGCACCAGCGCACGGCTGTCGCTCTTGAAGCTCAGGCCGGCGAACCACGCCTCACCGGTGAGGTACGCGGCCGGGATGCGCTCGTCGATGCGGCGCTGGAACAGGTCCAGCACCTGCAGCTTCTCTTCCTGGAGCACTCGGGCTGCGCCATAGGCCGGGCCCAGGTCGTGCGGCAGGTGCAGGGCGTGCAGGACCAGCTGGGTGGCTTCGTCCAGGGCGTTGTCGTAGCTGTGCCCGAAGGTCAGCCCGGCGGCGTTGAAACGGCTGGTGCCGTAGCGGATCAGGTCGATGATCGTATGGAGTTCGGCGGCCGTTTCGGCGGTCATGGCAGGGCAACAGACAAAGTGGCCCCAGATTATAGGCGCTGCGGCGCAGCACGGCATCCGTTGCAGTCGAAACGGTGCGGCCGCCGCCCCATCCCCTATCATGGTGGCCCCCTTCGGGAACGGGCTTACATGTTCAATCGCAATGTCGGCATCATCCTGCTCATCGCGCTGGCCGCCGGTCTCGGCCTGGTCGTGGCCCAGAAAGTGTTCGGGCCCGCGCCGGTCGGCAACCGCCCGGCCACCGAATCGATCACCTTCTACCCGCAGCCGCGCCCGCTGCCGGACTTCAACCTGGGCCAGTCCGACGGCACCCGGCTGATCCCCGGCGAGCTCAAGGGCCACTGGACCCTGGTGTTCCTGGGCTTCCTGGCCTGCCCCGACATCTGCCCGACCACCCTGGCCGACCTGGCCCAGGCCCAGAAGCAGTGGGAAGCCCTGCCGGACACCCTGCGCCCGCGGCTGGTGTTCGTCTCGGTCGACCCCGAGCGCGACACCCCGGCCCGACTGGGCGAGTACGTGCACGCCTTCCACAAGGACACCCTGGCCGCCACCGCCGACGTGCCCTCGCTGGAGCGCTTCGCCACCTCGCTGGGTTTCGTGTTCCAGAAGGTGCCGGGCAAGGAATTCGAGACCAATCCCCAGGACTACACCCTGGAACATTCGGCCAGCCTGGCCGTGCTGGACCCGGACGGCAACCTGGCCGGCCTGATCCGTCCCCCCTTCAATCCGCAGGCGATTGCCCGCGACCTGAACCTGTTGACCGAGAAATCCGCCCCATGAGCCTGACCACCACGCTGAGCTACGTCCTGCCCCACCGCCTGCTGTCGTCGATGGCGCGGCGCCTGGCGTATTCCAGCAACCCGCGGATCTCGCGCTGGCTGATCGACACGGTGACCGAAAAGTTCGGGGTGAACCTGGCCGAGGCGGCCAATCCGGACCCGCGCAGCTACCCGACCTTCAACCAGTTCTTCACCCGCGCCCTGAAGCCCGGCGCGCGCGTGCCCGACGCCGATGCCCGTACGCTGGTGATGCCGGCGGACGGCCGTATCAGCCAGCTGGGCGCGATCGAAGACGGCAACATCTTCCAGGCCAAGGGCCAGTCGTTCACCGCCGCCGAGCTGCTGGGCGATGCGGGCGACGCCGAGGTGTTCCGGCACGGGCTGTTCGCCACGGTGTACCTGTCGCCGAAGGACTACCACCGCGTGCACATGCCGTGGACCGGCACCCTGCGCGAAACCGTGCATGTGCCGGGCCGGTTGTTCAGCGTGGGCCCCGCGGCGGTGAACAACGTGCCGGGCCTGTTCGCCCGCAACGAGCGGCTGGTCTGCCATTTCGACACCGACTTCGGCCCGATGGTGCAGGTGATGGTGGGCGCACTGCTGGTGTCGGGCGTGGAGACGGTGTGGGGCGGAGAAGAGATTCCGGCCTACGGCGACCGGATTACCCGCAAGGATTACCGTGGGAAGGGAATTACGCTGGAGCGGTTCGCCGAGATGGCGCGGTTCAATTACGGGTCCACGGTGATCGTGCTGCTGCCGCCGGGCGTGGCCGATTTCGCGCCGCACCTGGATGCGGAGCATGCGGTGCAGTTGGGGCAAGCGTTGGCTACGTTGCGGTGAAAGCCTGACACGCGTGGCGTGTCACTACGCACCATGAAAAACGCCCCGCTTTCGCGGGGCGTCTGGTTTCAGGGGTTGTCCGGGTCGTGCGCGAACTCGACGGGCCCTACGTCCATGCCGTCGTAATCCTCTACGCCGTTCGCTTCGGCCAATGCCTGCAGCTCGTGGTTGCGCGTGTCCAGCGAGGCTTCGCTGTGAACTTCAATGCGCTCCACGTGCAGCACGTGGTACGGCGCTTCGTCGGCTTCCAGCTCCGGCTCGAACACTTCCACCACGGTATAGCCCTGCCCTTCCAGCACCTTGGCCAGGCCGTGCAGCGGCTCGGGCGTGGTGTTGACGAAGAAGTAGCCCCACACCAGATCACCGTTGAGATCCCAGTCGGTGTTCTCGCGGATGTTGGCGAACATGTCGTTGATTGCGGTGATATCCATCATTCGTTCCTCGGAAATTATTTACCGCAGCCCTGCAGCTTGATCGATTGGCCTTGGCGCAGCGCGTACGCCGGCGCCTTCAGCCCGTTGGCCTTGGCGAGCTCACGCACGTCGCAGTCGAACTTCTCGGCAATCCGGCCCAGCGTCTCGCCCTTGCCGACCTTGTGGCTCTTCACCGCCTTGGGCTTGGGCTTGGCGGCCGGCACGGCCACCGGCGCGGCCGGGGCGGTCGGCACCGGGGTGCTGGACTGCACGCCGGCCATCGGCACCACGCTGCCCACCGCGACGTTGCCGGTGTAGCTGGCGGCGGTCGGGCGGACGATGGCGGCGTTGAGGTCGGCGGTGATCAGGGTGCGTGCCAGGTCGGCGCGCGGGCCGCTCACGCAGTAGCGGTTGTACAGGCCGGCAATGCGGGTGGTGGCGTTGATGATCGTGCCGGCCGGAATCCAGCCGTCGGCCTCGTAGCGCGGGTTGAGGTTGCGCAGCGCGCGCATGTAGCCGTCGCGGGTGCCGGTGCTGCCCAGGCAGATGGTCAGCTCATAGATGGTGGTGGACTTGGCCAGGCGGATCGTGGCCGGCTGCGCGCTGACCTTGGGGAAGTCCACGCCGTACTGCTGCGGGTGCAGGTAGATCCAGGCCGCGGCGATCACCATCGGCACGTAGTCCTTGGTTTCGGCCGGGAACTGGTTGTACACGTTGTCCACCCAGAAGCTCTGGCCGACATTCTGCCGGTACACGCGCCCCGCACGGCCTTCGCCGCCGTTATAGCCGGCCAGCGACAGTTCCACGTTGTTGTTGAGCTCGCGCATGCGCTCGTTGAGATAACTGGCGCTGGCTTCGGCGGCGCTGCGCGCGTCGAAGCGGGTGTCGAAGCCGGTGCCGTCCGGGCCCAGCCCGAAGCGGCGGCCGGTGGCCGGCATGAACTGCATCAGCCCGGCGGCGCCGGCGCGCGAGGACGCGTGCACGCGCCCGTTCGATTCCTTGGCCATGATCCCGAACAGCAGCGCCTCGGGCAGGCCGCGCTTCTCCCACTCCGGCCACATCACCGCGCGCAGGGTCTGGTAGTTCTCGTAGGTGTTCATCAACGCCGGGCGCATGTCGGTCAGCCAGCGGCGGATGCCAGCCTGCACCGCCGGGTTGTACTCGACCATGTTGTCGAAGGCGTGGCGCTTGTCGTTGAGCAGTGCGGCCGCGCGCGCCGCTTCGGGCACGTCTGCAGCCAGCGGACCGACGTGGTCCGGGTCGGCTTCGAGCAGGCCGCCGTCGTTGGCGATCACGTCGCTGTCGTCGCTGTCGCGGGCGTCGGCGTTGTTCTTCAGCAGCCGCTTGTAGGTCACCAGCAGGTTGCTGACCTGGCAGCCCTTCTGGGCCACGCAGTCGCTGATCACATCTTCCATGTCTTCCAGCGCGGCGTCGCCTTCGTTCTTGCCCTTGGGGTCGGCATTGGTGACCAGCACCAGTGCGTCGGCATACCGCTTCTCGGCGGCGGTCATGCGCTGCTGCAGCACCTCGATCTTCGCCTTGTCGCGGGCCGAGACCCGTTGGGCGTGGGCCTCGGGCACGAAGGACAACAGGGACGCGAGCGCCAACAACGGCCAACCACGGGCAAGCAGGACAGGAACGGGCATTTTTGGCACTGTGGGCGAAAGACAGGGCAGAGTAGCCGCGCCGCTTGTATCGGGGCAACCCGGTCAGCCCGCCTGCACCCGCTCGGGTTTAGAATCCTGCCCATTCACATAGGCCGTCCACTCAGGGAGTTGACCATGGATCCGATCCTGCTCGGCAAAGGCATTACCGACGACATCCCCGTGACCCTGCTGCCGAAGCTGGGTAACCGTCACGGCCTGGTGGCCGGCGCCACCGGTACCGGCAAGACCGTCACCCTGATGACCCTGGCCGAAGGCTTCTCGCGGATCGGCGTGCCGGTGTTCCTGGCCGATGTGAAGGGCGACGTCTCCGGCCTGGCCGTGCCCGGCGCGGGGACCGAGGCGCTGCTGCAGCGTGCGCAGGAGATCGGCGTGGCCGACTACGCGCCGACCGGCAGCCCGACCATCTTCTGGGACCTGTACGGCAAGCTCGGCCACCCGGTACGCACCACCGTCAGCGAAATGGGCCCGACCCTGCTGGCGCGCATCCTGGAACTCAACGACACCCAGGCCGGGGTGCTGGACATCGTGTTCAAGCTGGCCGACGACCGTGGCCTGCTGCTGCTCGACCTCGACGACCTGCGCGCCCTGCTCGGCCTGGTCGCCGACGAACGCAAGGACATCTCCACCGAGTACGGGCTGGTCAGCGCGCAGACCGTGGCGGCCATCCAGCGTGCGCTGCTGCGGCTGGCGCAGGACGGCGGCGAGTCGTTCTTCGGCGAGCCGGCGCTGGAACTGGCCGACCTGATGCGGGTCAACCACGACGGTCGCGGCGTGATCGGGATCCTGGCCGCCGACCAGCTGGTGCTGAAGCCGCGCCTGTATTCGACCTTCCTGCTGTGGCTGCTTTCGGAGCTGTTCGAGACGCTGCCGGAAGTGGGCGACCTGGAGAAGCCCAAGCTGGTCTTCATCTTCGATGAGGCGCACCTGCTGTTCGACGATGCCCCGGCCGCGCTGGTGCAGCGCATCGAGCAGGTGGTGCGACTGATCCGTTCCAAGGGCGTGGGCGTGTACTTCTGCTCGCAGTTCCCCGACGACGTGCCGGCCAACATCCTGGGCCAGCTGGGCAACCGCGTGCAGCATGCGCTGCGTGCGTTCACCCCGCGCGACCAGAAGGCGGTGAAGATCGCTGCGGAAACCTTCGTGCCCAATCCGAAGCTGGACGTGGTGGCGGCGCTGTCGCAGCTGGGTACCGGCGAAGCACTGGTGTCCACCCTGCAGGACAAGGGCATTCCCTCGCCGGTGCAGCAGACCCGGATCGCGCCGCCGCGCTGCCGCATGGGCGCCATTACCGAAGCCGAACGTACGCAGGTGCGTGCCGGCAGCCCGGTCGGCACCCGTTACGACACCGCGGTGAACCGCGAATCGGCCGCCGAGTTGCTGGCCCAGCGCGCGGCCAAGGCGGTGGAACAGGCCGATGCACCGAAGGCGCGCACGCGCCAGCAGGACGAGGAACAGGAAGGCGGCTTCGGCCAGTCGATCAAGGACGCGATCTTCGGCACCAAGCGGCGCCAGGGCATGATCGAGACCATGGCCAAGCAGACCACCCGCACGGTAGGTACCAAGCTGGGCAACCAGATCGTGCGCGGGATTTTGGGCGGCATCTTCGGCGGCAAGCGCTGATGTCGCGTTGGCGTCCGCCGGCGGAGAAAAGTACGCCGCTGATCACCGCGCAGGGGCACCAGCGGCTGAAGGCCGAACTGGACGACCTATGGCGGGTGAGGCGGCCGGAAGTAGTGAAGGCGCTGGCCGCTGCGGCGGCCGAGGGTGACCGTTCGGAGAATGCCGAGTACACCTACCGCAAAAAGCAGCTGGGCGAGATCGACCGCCGCGTGCGTTACCTGACCAAGCGGCTGGAATCGCTGCGGGTGGTCGACACCGTGCCGACCGATCCGCAGGCGGTGTTCTTCGGTGCGTGGGTGGAGCTGGAGAACGTGGACAGCGGCGACGTGAGCCGTTACAGGATCGTCGGCCCGGATGAAACCGATGCCGGCGCCGGCTGGATCAGCATCGATTCGCCGCTGGCGCGCGCGTTGTTGAAGAAGCGCGTGGATGATGAGTTCGAGGTGGAGCTGCCGAGCGGGCGGACCGGGTTTGCGGTGGTGGCGGTGGACTACCGCGCGGATTGAATCGACGGGTACTTCCTGCCGTCCCGCAATGGCCGGAAATAGTCGGTCTGCGCGAAGAACGCCGCATCCTGCCCAGCATGCCAGCCCGGTATGCCCATCAAGGGCAACGGCCGCAGCTCCAGAGGATCGTTGAGCAGATCGCCCCGCGCGATGGCCTCGGCCACCTGCCGCACCGCATGCGCGTCGTCACACCCCTGCACCACCACGCACTTGCCTACCAGCAACCGCCCGCGCAGCAAGGCCTGCTCCATCAGTGCGTGGCCGATGACAGCAGCTACAGCAACGCGTCCGTCCTGCCATGCAACCCCTGCATCCACAAACAGCGCCTGCCAGTCATGCCAGTCCCAGGCGCGCATCAACCCCTCGTCCTGCACCCGCACGATCACACCCGTCTCGTCGAACTGGGTCAGCGCTGCCTGCGCGCGGTCGCGTTGGCCGGGTCCATTTGCTTCGATGGACGCGCATTGCCGCGTGTTGAGCGCGCGCTTGATCGCCGGATATCGCGCCCACATCAACGCGTTGAACAGGTCATGCCAGTTTTCGGCGCGCGTGGGGATACGCCCCTGTGCAATGCGCTGTTCGTAGTGCTGGCCGTCGGCCAGCAGCGTTTCGTCCTGTACCACGAGCTGCTTTCCCGGAAGCGCCAAGCGCTGATCCAGTTCGCCAACGGTCGGCCACGCATCGGCAGCCAACAGGTCGTGGAACGCCGCAACGCCGGTGAACAGCGGATGCGTGAAGCACTCGCGGTCCACCGCATCGCGCGCAGGCGCGACGAAGCGTCGCCGCACCGCAGCCCTGTTGTCGGGCTCGGCGCCGATCTCGGCCGCCGCAGCGGCGGCCGTGTCGATCACAGCACCTTGAGGTCGAGCTGCCGGCCCACGGCGTTCGCCTCGATCAGCGCATCGCCGTACAGGTCGTGGTCGTCGCTCTCGGTGATCTCCACGTTGACGAACTGGCCCACGCGCAGCTTCGCCTCGTCGGCGTTCTGGATATGCACCAGGCCGTCGATCTCCGGCGCATCGGCCTTGGAGCGGGCCACGGCGATACCGTCTTCAATCGCATCGACCAGGCACTGCTGCACCGTGCCGATCTTCGCTTCCAGGCGGGCGGCGGAAATCTCCGCCTGGCGGGCCATGAAGCGCGCCAGGCGCTCCTGCTTCACTTCTTCCGGCACCGCACCAGGCAGGTCGTTGGCGGTGGCACCGGTCACCGGCGAGTAGGCGAACGCGCCCACGCGGTCCAGCTGCGCCTCGTCCAGGAACGACAGCAGCTCTTCGAACTCCGCCTCGGTCTCGCCGGGGAAGCCGACGATGAAGGTCGAGCGCACGGTGATGTCCGGGCACAGCTGGCGCCAGCGCTGCACGCGCTCCAGGGTCTTGTCGACGGCGCCCGGGCGCTTCATCAGCTTCAGGATGCGCGGGCTGGCGTGCTGGAACGGAATGTCCAGGTACGGCAGGATCCGGTTCTCGGCCATCAGCGGCACCACGTCGTCCACGTGCGGATACGGGTACACATAGTGCATGCGGGTCCAGGCATCCAGTTCGGACAGCCCTTCGCACAGCGACTTCATGCGGGTCTGGTAGGCCTTGTCGCGCCACATGCGCTCGGCGTACTTCACGTCCACGCCATAGGCCGAGGTGTCCTGCGAGACCACCAGCAGTTCCTTGACTCCACCGCGCACCAGCCGCTCGGCTTCGCGCAGCACCTCGTCCACCGGGCGCGAGACCAGCTTGCCGCGCATCGAGGGAATGATGCAGAAGCTGCAATGGTGGTTGCAGCCTTCGGAAATTTTCAGATAGGCATAGTGACGCGGGGTCAGCTTGATGCCGTAGTCCGGGACCAGGTCCACGAACGGGTCGTGCTTGGGCGGCAGCGCGGCGTGCACCGCTTCCATCACGCTGGTGTAGTCCTGCGGGCCGGACACCGCCAGCACGTCCGGATAGGCCTTGCGGATCTCTTCCGGGCGCTTGCCCAGGCAGCCGGTGACGATCACCTTGCCGTTGGCGTTCATCGCCTCGCCGATGGCGTCCAGCGACTCGGTCACCGCCGAATCGATGAAGCCGCAGGTGTTGACCACCACCACGTCGGCCGAATCGTAGGAGGGAACGATGTCGTAGCCCTCGGCCCGCAGCTGGGTGAGGATGCGCTCGGAATCGACGAGGGCCTTCGGGCAGCCAAGGCTGACGAAGCCGACTTTGGGGTTCAGCTGGGACATGGATCGCGGGACTCTGGGGGCCTGGGCCCACGCCGGAATGACGCGGGGACCTGGGGCCGGAAACGGCGGCAAGTATACCGGCGTTGAGGCCGAGGCCTGAATCCAGCTGAATGGCTGCGATAACCTGAACAGACCTGCCAACCAACGTCTGACGTACAGCGGCGCTTCGGTCGCCATACGCACCTGCAGCAAGGATCATGGTGAATCCGCGCCACTGCAAGCTCAATTCTCGTGATTTGGAGGCCTGACCTGGTCCGGCTTCCCGACGGTCACGCTACCAGTTCCCCCACCGCCACCCCCGCCCCCAGCGCCACTTCCACCATTACCACCACCGACGCCACCGTTCCCGGGGTTGCCGTTACCGCTGCCAATACCGCCGGCCCCGCCGGTGGGAACCCGCTCGATCCGCTCGTCGGTGATGAACCGCCCGTCGAAGGTCTGCCGATACGTCGCACAATGAGTCTGACTGCAGACCATGTAAGTTGTATTGGTGGCATACATCCAGAATGGCACGTTATCGACGGGAACCAGCTGAGACTGAATGAACTCGCTGGTTCTTGAATCACTTACTGGAGCACCAACCAGACAACCGTTGTTGCAGAAGATGGGCCCTCTTTCGAATGCATAAAGTGATGCACCCACGATGCCTATGGAAAGTGCCACGCATCCGAACACGATTATTCTGGATCGCGTGGTCTTTCTGCACGCCTGCCTACTTGCAGCATTCATCGTAAATCTCCTTGGACATGAGTTGCGAACGTTCGAGCTCCCGAGGCGTCAGATCTTTTCCAATCGTCTGCAGGAGTCGCTGGGAAACAAGGTCAGGTGCGGCACGGTTGATCGCCAGGTAGTACGCATGACTCCTGGCAGGGTCCTGCTCTGCAATGACGCCATACCGATACGTGTCGCCCAGCCACATCAGTGCATCCACGCTGCCGCGCTTGGCCGCAGCACCCATGAAACCGACAGCGGCCTGCTTGAATTCGTCGATGGAATCGGGGTTTCTGAACACGCCCTGCATTCCACCCACCACTGCGTCAGCATCTGAAGAAAACTGGATCTGGGCGCCGAGGTGTCCCTGACGCGAAGCCAGGCGTAGCCAGTCGATGGATTCCTCCAATCGCCCAGGCGTAAGGTCCTTGCATTCCTTCCACCGCTGCGCGTCCACAGACGCTCTCTCCCGTCCGGGTTTGAGCACGTTGGCGCACTGCCAGAGCTTCAGGTGGATCGCGTAGGAGGCGGCTCCACTGCCGCCGCGTGCCTCCTCCTCCAAGCCGCGGATGACGTCCTCAGCGTTACCATCGGGGGGCGAGCCGAAGTCCCTTACCGTGAATGCACGGCCGCTCAGGACCTCCTTGACCAACCCGTTCTTCATTTCTGGATCGAACGTCGGACCGGTCTGCGGCTCCTCGCGCCTGGCACCTCCTTCGCCGCCGTCCACCTGCCCAACAGGTCCATCCCTGACATGAGGCGACTTCGCTGCCGTGTCTTTTTCGCAACCAATCAGCAGCAGTAACACCACTGCCGGCATCCACAATCGAACCATTGACGTGTCTCCCTGCGCATCCGCACCGCGATGGAGCAAGGATGGGAGGGTGGACGCGCAGATCCCATCGGTGAAGTCAGAGAGCTTCTGTGAGCGGAGGTTGCAGCCGCTCGTGCGGAAACTCCGATGCGGTTGTGCGGCCGCACATTTCGGCGTCGACAGACAGACAAGGCAAAGGCTCTGACACCCTGCTAACCCTGCCGGGCCCGATAATGAACGCCTGAACCAATCGGAGTCCGGCAATGGGTGAGTGGGTTACGTTCGATACGCATCATGGTCCGGTCCGGGCCTGGCAGGCCCTGCCGGAAGGCAAGCCGCGTGGGGGCCTGGTGGTCATCCAGGAGATCTTCGGCGCCAACGCGCACATCCGCGAGGTGGCAGAGGGCTTTGCCGCAGAAGGCTATGCGGTGCTGGCGCCCTCGTTCTTCGACCTGCTGGACGGCACCGGGGCCGATCCCGACGCCCTGCCCTACGACCCGGACGGGGTGAAGCAGGGCCTCGCGCATGTCACCGCGCTGGGCATGGAAAAGGCGCTGGAGGTGGTCCGCGCGGCCGCTTCGCGGCTGGCCCCGTCCGGCAAGGTCGGCACCGTGGGCTACTGCTGGGGCGGCAGCGTCGCCCTGCTCGCGGCGCTGCGCCTGGGCCTGCCCTCGGTCAGCTACTACGGCGCGCGCAACACCCAGTTCCTGGATGAACCGGCCAAGGCCCCGGTCATGTTCCACTTCGGCGCCCAGGACAAGAGCATTCCGCCCGAAGCCGTCCAGGCCCACCGCGAAAAGCTGCCGCAGATGGCCACCTTCGTCTACCCGGCCGACCACGCCTTCAACCGCAGCGTCGGACACGCGTATGATCCAGACAGCGCCGCCCTGGCGCTGCAACGCACCCTGGACTTCTTTTCGGAGCATCTTGGATGAGCGATTTTGAACTGGATTCACGCCTGGCCAGCAACAGCGTGCTGGTGGACGAAGGCCCGCTGTCGCAAGTGCGGTTGATGAACGACGAACGTTTCCCCTGGCTTTTGCTGGTGCCGCGCGTGACCGGCATCACCGAATGGATGGAGCTGAGCGGCGACCAGCAGGACAAGCTGCGCATTGAACTGTCCCGCGCCAGCCGGGCCCTGATGGGCACCGACGGGGTCGAGAAGATCAATATCGCCACGCTCGGCAACATCGTGCCGCAGCTGCATTTCCACGTGGTCGGCCGGCACAACGGCGATCCGCTGTGGCCGGGCCCGGTGTGGGGCAACGGCCAGCCGCGCAAGTTCGACGACGCGGTGCTCAAAGAGCATGTCGCGATGTGGAAGGAACGGCTAGGATATTCGCCCCAGCCCTAAGCGGACCCTGCCCCTGATGCGCTCCAACCTCGTCGCTGCCATCGTCCTGATCCTCGTCGGCCTGTTCCTGCTGGCCAGCAACCTGGGCTGGACCAACATGAACCTCGGTCGCCTGATCCTTACCTGGTGGCCGGTGATCCTGGTGGCGGTGGGGATCGGACTGCTGTTCGGTCGCGGAAAGTAGCGCCGGGCCCTGCCCGGCAGACAAAAAAAAAGCGCGGAGCGATCCGCGCTTTTTTTGTGCCCCCTTGCGGCGATCAGGTCCGCGGCAGGGTCACGCCGGTCTGGCCCTGGTACTTGCCACCGCGGTCCTTGTACGAGGTCTCGCAGACGTCGTCGCTGTCGGCCTGGAAGAACAGCATCTGCGCCACGCCTTCGTTGGCGTAGATGCGCGCAGGCAGCGGCGTGGTGTTGCTGAATTCCAGGGTGACGTGGCCTTCCCACTCCGGTTCCAGCGGGGTCACGTTGACGATGATGCCGCAGCGCGCGTAGGTGCTCTTGCCCAGGCACACCACCAGGGTGTCGCGCGGAATGCGGAAGTACTCCACGGTGCGCGCCAGCGCGAAGCTGTTCGGCGGAATGATGCATTCGTCGCCGACGATGTCCACGAAGCTGCCCGGGTCGAAGTGCTTGGGGTCGACGATGGTGGAGTTGATGTTGGTGAACACCTTGAACTCGCGCGAGCAGCGCACGTCGTAGCCGTAGCTGGAGGTGCCGTAGCTGACGATGCGCTGGCCGTTGGCCTGCTTGACCTGGCCCGCTTCGAACGGCTCGATCATGCCGTGCTGTTCGGACATGCGGCGGATCCAGCGGTCACTCTTGATGCTCATGGGGGTCCTGGGTGTGGGGCGCGGTGGGGACTGATTCTAAACAGCTCAGAGCAGCGAGGACAGGATCGGGATGCTGGCGCGCGGGCGCTTGGCCACCTCCTCCACCAGCCGCTGCGCGGCACGCAGGTAGGCCTGCGCGGCCGGGGAGTCCGGCGCGGCGGCGGTGATCGGGGTGCCGACATCGCCCTGTTCGCGGATGCCGATGTCCAGCGGCAGCGAGCCCAGCAGCGGCACGCCGTACTGCGCGGCCATGCGCTCGCCGCCGCCGTCGCCGAACAGGTGCTCGACCTGGCCGCAGTTGCTGCAGGTGTGCACCGCCATGTTCTCGACGATGCCCAGCACCGGCACTTCGACCTTCTCGAACATCTTCAGCGCCTTCTTCGCATCCAGCGTGGCGATGTCCTGCGGGGTGGTGACGATCACCGCCCCGGCCAGCGGAATCTTCTGGGTCAGGGTCAGCTGGATGTCACCGGTGCCCGGCGGCAGGTCGATCAGCAGGTAGTCCAGGTCGTCCCACAGGGTGTCGTTGAAGAACTGGGTCATGGCCGAGGTGGCCATCGGACCGCGCCAGATCATCGGGGTCTCGTCCTCGATCAGGTAGCCGATCGACATGGTCTCCACCCCGAACGCGCGCAGCGGCTCGATCGACTTGTTGTCCGGGCTTTCCGGGCGACCGCTCAGGCCCAGCATCATCGGCACGCTGGGGCCGTAGATGTCCGCGTCCAGCAGGCCGACCCGGGCCCCGAGCTTGGCCAGCGCCACCGCCAGGTTCACCGCCGTGGTGGACTTGCCCACCCCGCCCTTGCCCGACCCGACCGCGATCACGTTACGGACGCGCGGATGAAGGGACAGCCCCTTCTGCACCTGGCTGGCATGGGGACGTCGAGACGGGCTGGCACTCACTGCGGGCACTCCGGAAAAGCATTGCGGGAAGCCGCCCATGATAGAGCAGCCGGTCGGGCGGCGCGGCGGGTTGTCCTGCGCTGTCTTGAGGCTGTCCTGGACGCTCCCGACAGGCCATCAAGCGGACATCGACGGATTCCAATGACGTATCCGGCCAGAAAACGAGTGGTGCATACGTCACAGTATTGCAAAAATTGTTTCATTCAAAACCAAATAAACGATCTTTCTACTCAATGACTTACAGAACAAATGAGAACGAAAGCCAGGCTTTGCCTAACTTGTCTTTATGACCTCTTGATGAACAGTTGACAGGTTGCGTTAAGGCCGTGTTAACCTCGAATCATCAGCTCGTGAAGGCTGGTTAGACAGGGGGCAGTCAGCTGCCCAGACCTGATCCGAGGGCACACGGAGACGCCTGCTGGTCCATGTCACCGGTGTTTGACGCAATCGATCGTTCCAAGGGGATCCACACATGATGAATCGCAAGTCGCTCAGCCGGAATCCGCTGAGCTTCGCCCTGGCCACCGCCATGGTGTTCGCGGCGGCACCGGCGTTCGCGCAGGACACCACCGAGACCCGGGCCAAGACGCAGGAAGAACTGGCCGCAGAGAAGGCCAAGGCCACCACCAACTTCGACACCGTCACCGTGACCGGTTCGCGCATTGGCCGCGACACCTTCAACTCGGTTTCGCCGGTGCAGGTCGTGACCCGCCAGGAGTCGGTGCTTGCCGGCTTCAACTCCACCACCGACGTGCTGCAGAGCACCGCGGTCACCACCGGTTCCTCGCAGATCAACAACGCGTACGGCGGCTACGTCACCGACGGCGGCCCGGGCGCCAACACCCTGGGCCTGCGCGGCCTGGGCCCGACCCGTACCCTGATCCTGCTCAACGGCCGCCGCGTGGCGCCGGCAGGTTCGCGTGGTGCGGTCGGTTCGGCCGACCTGAACGTGCTGCCGAATGCGATCGTGGACCGCATTGAAATCCTGAAGGACGGCGCTTCGTCGATTTACGGCTCCGACGCCGTGGCCGGCGTCATCAACATCGTCACCAAGACCAAGGTCGACGGCGTTTCCTTCGAAGGCCAGCACAACGCCACCGACGGTGGCGGCGGTGACCAGCGCCGTTACTCGATCATGTTCGGCACCACCGGCGAGCGTTCGCACTTCTCCGGTTCGTACGAGTACTACACCCGTAACGACCTGAGCCTGCGCGACCGTGACTGGACCCGTTGCGCCACCGACAAGTACCGCGACATCGACGTGGGCGACTACTGGGGCAGCGGCGACTTCATCGACCCGCTGACCGGCAAGTCGAAGTGCTACACCCTGGATGCGGGCGGCGTGACCATCAACACGATCGGCACCAACACCCGTACCGGCGTCGCCGCACCGGGCACCGCCGGCACCCGCTTCAACCGTTGGCGACCGAATGCGGCCGTCACCACCGGCCTGGTCGGCTACGAAGGCGTGAGCACGCTCAGCCGTGACACCTTCGAAGACGCCATGCTGAACCAGTCGCTGATCTCGCCGGCCAAGACCCACACCCTGTTCCTGCAGGGTGGCTTCGACCTCGGCGCGATGGGCGATGCCGAGCTGTACTACGAGTTCCTGGGCAACAAGCGCAAGTCGACCCAGACCGGCTACCGCCAGCTGTCGCTCGACTACGCCGTGGGCAGCCCGCTGATCCCGGCCAACCTGCGGGACAGCGTGGCGGGTCCGGCGACCAACCTGACCAACGGCGCGCCGATGGGCGTGCGTGCCTTCATCGGCTTCGGCAACGACCAGAACAAGCAGAACGTCGACTACTACCGCTTCAACGCCGGCCTGCGTGGCAACCTGACTGCTGACTGGAAGTACGACTTCAACGTCATGCATTCGGACAACAACGCCGACTACACCTTCCAGAGCTTCCTGACCAGCCGCCTGGCGCAGAGCCTGAACGTTGTGTCCAACGGTGCCGGCGGCTTCTCCTGCGTCGACCCGTCCAACGGCTGCATCGCGGCCCCTGGGCTGAACACCAACACCATCGGCGGCAACCTGCCGGCGGACTGGAAGAACTGGGTGTTCGTGCCGGTCACCGGCAACACCAAGTACAAGGAAGACACGGTCAACTTCAACGTCAACGGCCCGCTGTTCGACATGCCGCATGGCACGGTCCGCGGCGCGTTCGGTGCGGAATACCGCAAGGCGAAGATCGACGACAGCCCGTCGCAGTACTCCATCGACGGCGACCTGTTCAACCTGACCTCCGCTGCGCCCACCCGCGGCAGCGACTCGGTCACCGAAGTCTACGGCGAGTTGGAATTCCCGCTGCTGTCCGGCGTGACCGCTGCCGAAGAACTGACCGTTAACCTGTCCGGCCGTTACACCGACTATGAGTCCTACGGTTCGGATGAGACCTACAAGATCGGTGGCCTGTGGACCCCGGTGAAGTGGCTGTCGTTCCGTGCGTCCTACGGCACCTCCTACCGCGCCCCGGCGCTGTACGAACAGTTCCTGGGTGGCACCACCGGCTTCCTGGGCAGCACCTCCGACCCCTGCAACGAGTACGGCGACCGTGACCCGTCGTCCATTCGCTACCAGAACTGCGCCGCAGAAGGCCTGCCGAACGACTACATCGCAACCCAGGGCGTGACCGTGATCACCCAGGGTGGCGCGGAAACCGGCCTGAAGGCGGAAACCTCCACCGCCAAGACCCTAGGCGTGGTGATCCAGCCGGAGTTCGGCAGCGGTTTCGGTGACCTGTCCTTCGCCGCCGACTACTTCGACATCAAGGTCGAGAACGGCGTGCAGGCTGCTGGCGGCGCCGGCATCCTGAATGCCTGCTACGGCAGCGCGACCGCCGACTTCCTCGCTGGCAACGGCCTGTGCCGCCTGGTCGACCGCAACCCGGTCAACAACGCACTGACCGTCACCAACGGCTTCATCAACGTCTCCACCGACAAGGTGCGCGGCGTGGACCTGACCCTGCGTTATGTCCGTGACATCGGCCCGGGTGAGTTCCGCACCACCACCCAGTACACCCACTACATCGAGCAGTCCAGCAAGATCTTCCAGGACGACCCGCTGATCAACTACGCCGGCATGCTGGGAACCCCGGCCAACACGGCCACGTTCGACATGGCCTACAAGTGGAAGGAGTGGCAGGTCCGTTACGGCCTGGACTGGATCGACCAGATGGACAGCTACGCGTACTACGAGGAGCGCAACCCGGGCCTGTTCGACCCGGCAACCTCGCCGTACAAGATCTACACCCCGAACTACTTCCTGCAGTCGTTCTCGGTGCAGTACGAAGCGGACAAGTGGTCGGCCACCGTTGGCGTTCGCAACCTGGCGGACAAGGAACCGCCGACCATTTCCCAGGGTGTGTACAGCACCGTCGGCAATGCGTTGCTGTACAGCGGCTTCGACTACTGGGGCCGCCAGTACTTCGCGAACGTGACCTACTCGTTCTGATTTTCGCTTGACGATCCGCCGCCCTTCGGGGCGGCGGTTTCGTTTCCGGCCCTGGTAAACCGGTGGTCGGCCCGCTCCACGAACTGAGGCTTTCAATGAAACGGATTCTTCTGCTGGCCGCCCTGGCCAGCGCTTCATCGCTGCTGCACGCCAAGCCGGTGGCACCGACCATCGAACAGATGGCCGCGTTCCCCGCCATCTCCAGCCTGTCCCTGTCCCCCGATGGGAAGCACATCGCCGGCCTGCGCGCCAATGGCGAGGAGCGCGTGATCGTGGTCTGGGAAACCAATGCCCTGGACAAGCCGCCGACCGTGATCGGTGCCGGACGCATGAAATTCCAGAGCGTGAGTTTCATCAAGAACGGCCTGCTCGCGGTCAGCCTGTGGCAGCCCTACGACCTGCGCACCGACCGGGTCAACAAGACCTTCATCAGCAAGTTCTTCATCACCGACACCGAAGGCAAGCAGTGGAAGGAGCCGATCACCCCGGCCCGCACCACCAGCCGCAATGAAGAGCTGGAA
This sequence comes from Stenotrophomonas bentonitica, assembly GCF_013185915.1. Lineage (NCBI taxonomy): Bacteria > Pseudomonadati > Pseudomonadota > Gammaproteobacteria > Lysobacterales > Lysobacteraceae > Stenotrophomonas > Stenotrophomonas bentonitica. Next base: position 1,140,190 of record NZ_JAAZUH010000001.1, read on the forward strand.
CAGGCGCTGTCCAACTCCACCGTGCTCGACATCCTGCCCAACGATCCGGACCACGTCCTGGTGGTCAATGGCTCAGGCAGCAATTCCGGTGACGTGTACAAGGTCAACCTGCGCACCTTCACCTCCCAGCGCATCCAGAAGACTGAAGAGCGCGTGGCCGGTTACGTCACCGACCTCAACAGCGAGCTGCGCGCGCGCCTGCGCCAGGACGTGGACGGTACCGGCGCCTATGTGGCAACCGAGTTCCGCAATCCGGCCACCAACGCGTGGGAAGAGCACTTCCGTTCGCACGTGAAGGACCGCGACATCACCCAGGTGGTGGGGTTTGCCGATGACCCGAACATTGCCTTCATCCAGAGCAACGTTGGGCGCGACAAGACCGTCATCTACGAATACGACATCGCCGCACGCAAGCAGAAGGAAGTGCTGTTCGAGCACAAGTTCTTCAATGCCGGCAACGTGGTGATGAACCGCTACAGGAACGTGGAGGGCGTGCCGTTCGGCGCGCTGCTCGGCGTGGGATACCTGGGGCCACGTGAGAACGAGATCCAGTGGACCGACCCGACGTTCAAGTCGCTGGAGCAGGGCCTGCGCCAGGCACTGGGGATCACCGCCAGCGAGGTGACGCTGGTTGATCCAGCCACCGGCCAGCGCGCAACGACCCAGCTCGATGCTGGCAAGTCGATCCGCCTGCTGGACTACAGCGCCAACCTCAAGACCTTCCTGGTCTCGGTCTCCGGTCCGTCCGACCCGCCGGTCTACTACCTGTTCAACAACGGGCAGCTGACCGAGCTGGCCAAGACCTACCCGCAGATCGACCCTGCCTCCCTGGGCACCACCAGGCTGGTGTACTACAAGGCCCGCGACGGCCTGGACATCCCGGCGTTCCTGACCACCCCGAACACCGAGCTGTGCGGTGCCGGTCCGTGGAAGGCGGTGGTGCATCCGCACGGTGGCCCGTGGGCCCGCGACGGCATGGACTTCGACGGCTCGATGTGGGTGCCGCTGATGGCCTCGCGCTGCATGGCCGTGCTGCGCCCGCAGTTCCGCGGCTCGGCCGACTGGAGCCGCAAGCTGTGGATGGCCGGCGACGCCGAGTGGGGACAGAAGATGCAGGACGACAAGGACGACGGCGCCAAGTGGATGATCGAGCAGAAGATCGCCCAGCCCGGCCACATCGCCATGTTCGGCTTCTCCTATGGCGGCTACTCGGCCTTTGCCGCATCCGTGCGTCCCAATGGCCTGTACAAGTGCGCCATTGCCGGTGCCGGCGTGTCCGACATCAAGAAGATCTGGTCGCGGTTCTACACCAACCCGTTCTTCCGCCAGGCCCAGGCCAAGACGGTGGACGGCCTGAACCCACTGGACAAGGCCGGCGAGATCAAGATCCCGCTGATGGTCTACCACGGCGACCGCGACCGCACCGTGCCGATCGAGCAGTCCGAATGGTTCGTGGCCAAGGCCAAGAGCTCCGGCCAGCCGGTGGAGTACCACGCCATCGCCGACTACGCGCACGGTCCGGCCTGGACCCGCGAGATCATGGGCGACCAGCTGAAGCTGATCGACGATTACCTCGGCAAGGGTTGCGGCGGCGGCGGGCTTTAAGGCGCCGGTGGTACCCGTGGAGACACGCATGGCGTGTCCTCGCAGACCAACATCGGCCACCCTCGGGTGGCCGATGTCATTTCAGCCCGAAAGAATCACCTTCGCCGCATTGTGCCCGGGCGCACCGGTCACCCCACCACCGGGATGCGTGCCCGCCCCGCACAGATACAGCCCCGGCAGCGCCCCGCGATAATCCGCCTGCCCCAGCATCGGCCGAGCACTGAACAGTTGGTTGAGGCTCAGCGCGCCATGGAAGATGTCGCCGCCGATCAAACCGAACGTGCGCTCGAGATCCAGTGGGCTCAACACCTGCCGCCCCAGCACGAGATCCGCAAACCCCGGCGCGTGCCGGTCCACGGTGGCGATCATCAGATCCGCCACTTCTTCGCGATGGTCATCCCAACTGCGTCCACCGGGCGGCACCGGCGCCACGTGCTGGCAGAACAGGCTGGCCACATGCTGCCCGGGCGGTGCCAACGAGTCGTCCAGTGTGCTGGGAATCAGCAGCTCCACGATCGGTTCGCGCGACCAGCCGAACTGTCGCGCGTCGGTATAGGCGCGCTCCATGTACGCCAGGCTCGGCGCGATGATGATGCCGGCGGTGAGGTGGTCCCCTGCCCCCGGCAGTACGCTGAATGACGGCAGCGCCGACAACGCCACGTTCATCCGGAACGTGCCCGAGGCACACCGCCAGTTGGCCATGCGTTCGCGCGTGGCGATCGGTACCTGCTCCGGCGCAAGCAGCTGCTCGTAGAGCAGCTTCGGATTGACGTTGGCCACCACCGCACGCGCGTGGATGTGTTCGCCGTGCAGCGTTTCCACCCCGATCGCGCGACCGTGTTCGACCAGCACCCGCGCCACCCCGCAGTCGGTACGTATCTCCGCACCGGCGGCAATGGCAGAACGCGCCATCGCCTGGGTGATCGCACCCATGCCGCCGATGGCATGGCCCCAGGCCCCCTTGACCCCGTTGCTCTCGCCGAAGGCGTGGTGCAGCAATACATAGGCCGACCCCGGCGCCTCCGGGCTTGCGTAGTTGCCGACAATGCCGTCGAAGCCGAACAGTGCCTTGACCGGCTCGCTGTCGAACCAGCGGTCGAGGTACTCGGCTGCGGAAATGGTGAACAGGTCCAGCAGCTCCTGGCGCAGCGCGGGCGGCAGCCCATGCAGTCGCCGTCCGAGCTGCCCGGCCTGCCACAACGCCGGCAGCTGGGTCAGCCAATGGCCGTCACCCACGTTCGGCGGCGCCTGCAGGGCCAGCTCGCGCAGCACGTCGGCAAAGGCTTCCAGGCGTCGCTCGAACGCCGGCAGGCGCTCGGCGTCGCGCGCGGAGAAGCGCGCTACCTCGGACGGGGTCAGCCCGGCACCGGCCAGCAGGTAGTCGCCCTGCAGCGGCAGGAAGTTGTTGATCCGGCGGGGCACCACGCGCAGGCCATGCTCGGCCAGCGCCAGCTCCTGGATGATGCGCGGCTGCAGCAGCGACACCGTATAGGACGCGACCGAATTGCGGAAACCGGGATGGAATTCCTCGGTGACCGCCGCGCCCCCGACCAAGCCGCGCCGCTCCAGCACCAGCACGCGGCGCCCGGCCCGGGCCAGGTAGGCCGCGCAGACCAGGCCGTTGTGCCCGCCGCCAATGATGACCGCATCCCACCCACGCGCGTTGGAAGTGCCCATGGACGGTTGTATACACCGGCGCGCGGCCGCTTGTCCTGCGGTGGCAGTCGTGTGAAGACCTGTCACGCAGTGGCGGCTTGTGTTCGGCCATGACCTTCGACACCCTTGCAGGCCGGTCCAGCGGCGTATCGTCTGGCCCACGGCCCCGGGTGGGGCCACCCTGAAAGATTCTTCGGCCCGGAGGCCAACACGTGATCTCTCGCACTCCCAAAATGATTCTGCTGACCCTGGCCGTTTCGGCCGCGCTGGTCGGCTGCGGCAAGAACGAAGCACCGGCTACGGACAGCGCGGCCTCCACCGCCACCCCGACCGCCGCTGCCCCGGCCGCCACCGAGTTCAAGCTCGACGAAAGCAAGCTGCCGGCCTACAACGCCTTCCACCCGTCCGACCTGGACAAGAGCCTGGACGCCTGCACCGCGTTCGGCGACTACGTGAACAGCAAGTGGCTGGCCGCCAATGAAATCCCGGGCGACCGCACCAGCTGGGGCGCCTTCACCATCCTGGACGAGCGCTCGGTCGCCGTGCAGCACCAGCTGGCCGAACAGGTCGCGGCGGTGAAGAACCCGACCGGTATCGAAAAGATCGTCGGCGACTTCTGGGCCACCGGCATGGACGAAGCCAAGATCAACGCGCAGGGCATCGAGCCGATCAAGGCCGACCTGGCCGCCATCGACGCCCTGCAGGACAAGGACGCCATCGCCAACTACCTGCGCACCAGCGCGGCCAAGGGCGAGAACGTGCTGTTCGGCTTCGGTCCGGAAGCGGACTTCAAGAACTCCTCGCAGAACATCGCCTACGCCAGCCAGGGCGGCCTGGGCCTGCCGGACACCACCTACTACACCGATGCCAAGAACGCCGACAAGCTGAAGGCCTACCAGGCGCACGTGGCCAAGGTGCTGGAACTTTCCGGCGCGACCGCTGAAGACGCCGCCAAGCAGGCTGCGGACGTGGTCAAGTTCGAAACCCGCCTGGCCAAGGCGTCCAAGTCCAGCGAGCAGCTCTCGCGCGATGTGTCGCTGTACTACAACCCGGTCAGCGTCGCCGACGCCGACAAGCTCACCCCGAACTTCAGCTGGACCGAGTTCTTCAAGGCGCAGGGCATTGCCGCGCCGGAGAAGTTCTCGCTGGCCATTCCGGGCTTCCACCAGGAAGTGAGCAAGGCGCTGGGCGACACCGACCCGTCGGTGTGGCGTTCCTACCTGCGCTTCCGCACCATCGACGGCGCCTCGCCGTACCTGTCCGACGCCTTCGCCGACCAGAACTTCCAGTTCTACGGCAAGACCCTCAACGGCCAGAAGGAAATGAAGCCGCGTTGGAAGCGCGTGCTGGGCACCATCGAAAACGATGCCGGCGAAGCGTTCGGCCAGCTGTACGTCAAGGTCGCCTTCTCGCCCGAATCCAAGGCCAAGATGGAAGAGCTCGTCAAGAACCTGGCCGCCTCCCTCAAGGAGCGCATCCAGGGCCTGACCTGGATGAGCGACGAAACCAAGGCCAAGGCCATCGCCAAGTGGGAAACCTTCACCCCGAAGATCGGCTACCCGGACAAGTGGCGCGACTGGAGCGGGCTGACCACCGGCCGTGACAGCTACTTCGGCAACGTGCGCGCGGCCAACGAGTTCAACTACAAGTTCGCCCTATCCAAGATCGGCAAGCCGGTCGACAAGACCGAGTGGGGCATGACCCCGCAGACGGTCAACGCGTACTACAACCCGCTGCAGAACGAGATCGTGTTCCCGGCCGCCATCCTGCAGCCGCCGTTCTTCGACCCGAAGGCCGACGACGCGCTGAACTACGGCGGCATCGGTGCGGTGATCGGCCACGAAATGACCCACGGTTACGACGACCAGGGCAGCCGCTTCGGGCCGACCGGCAACTTCGAGAACTGGTGGAGCGAGGCTGACACCAAGAACTTCAGCGGCCTGACCGGCAAGCTGGTCAACCAGTTCGACGGCTACAAGGTGGGCGACACGGCGGTGAACGGCAAGCTGACCCTGGGCGAGAACATCGCCGACCTGGGTGGCCTGGCGACCGCGTACGACGCCCTGCAGAAGGCCAGCGCCGGCAAGGAAGACCCGATGGTGGACGGCCTCAGCCGCGACCAGCGCTTCTTCTTCAACTGGGCCACCGTGTGGCGCACCAAGTACACCCCGGAAAACGCGGCGGTCCGCCTGAAGACCGATCCGCACGCCCCGGCCGCGTTCCGTGCCATGGGCGCGCCGTCGAACCTGCCGACCTTCGCGAAGGCGTTCGAGTGCAAGCCGGGTTCGCCGATGGTCCGCGCCGGCGACAAGCAGGTCGTGATCTGGTAATCCATCACGTTCCTGCGTGATGCGTGAATGCGCACGAAGGCCCGGGCACTGCCCGGGCCTTCGTGTTTGCATGCGGCGTTTTCATTGGGTCTTGCTATAGTGCGCCGGTCTTCAATCCTTCCGGATTTGCTTCGCATGCCCAACCTTCGTCCGCTTGCCATCGCCCTGGGTCTGGGCCTGGCCACCCTGGTCGTCACCGACGCCTCCGCCGCCCCGAAAAAGAAGGCTGCCAGCCGCGCACCTGCGGTCGCCGCGCAGTGCAGCGACTTCTACGACGCCACCAACACCGGCTGGTTGAAGGCCAATCCGGTGCCGCAGACCGGTGCCACCACCGCGCTGGGCCAGCTGGCCGAACGTACCCGCGTGCAGCAGCGCGAACTGCTCGATGGCGCGATGAACGCGCCGCAGGGGAACGTGCAGAAACTGCTGGGCGACTTCTGGGCCAGTGGCCTGGACGAAGCCGCGGTGGAGGCCGATGGCTCGCAGCCGATCGCCCCGCTGCTGACCCGCATCAACGCGATCAAGAAGGCCAAGGACGTACCGGCCTCGATCGCCGCGCTGCACCAGGTCGGCATCCCGGTGGCGTTCAACTTCGCCCCGGACATCGACCTGAAGGCGCTGGACCGCCACATCGGCTACTTCATGCAGGGTGGCATGGGCCTGCCCGACCCGGCCTTCTACACCCGTACCGACGCCGACACCGTGGCCCTGATGGCCCGCTACCGCGCCTACGTCAAGCAGATCCTGGCGCTGACCGGCACCAAGGCCGCCGACCTCGACGCCGAGTCGCAGGCGGTGATCGCGCTGGAAACCGAGCTGGCACGCAATGCGCAGTCGCTGGCCGGCATCAACAACCCGTTCAACAACTACGCGCCGATCTCCACCAAGGAGCTCAACAGCCGTTACCGCAACCTGCAGCTGGACGCCTTCCTGAAGGCGCAGGGCGTCAACGACGACCTGGTCTCGCTGTCCGACCCGGCGCTGTTCAAGGCGCTCGACGGCATGGTCACCCGGATCAAGCCGGAGCAGTGGAAGGCCTACCTGCGCTGGCGCGTGGGCGATGCGATGGCGCCGTACCTGTCCAAGGCCTACCGCGATGCCGAGTTCGAATTCCGCGGCCGCGTGATCCGTGGCGAAACCATCGCCCCGGCGCGCTGGGAGCAGGTGCTGGACGCGATCAACGTGGCCGCCGGCCCGATGGTCGGCCGCGAATACGCCGCGCGCCATCTGTCGGCTGAAGACCGCCGCCAGGCTGCGGTGATCGCCGACAAGATCCGCGAAACCCAGATCGAAGCGGTCAAGGCCAGCAGCTGGCTGAGCCCGGAAGCCAAGACCGAAGCGCAGGCCAAGCTGGCCGCGATGAAGATCGAGATCGGCACCCCGCTGCGCGACCTGGACTACACCGTGCAGCCGATGGGCCGTGGCAGCTTCGGCAGCAACATGCTGATCGCTTCGACCTGGCGCCACCGCGAAGAAATGAAGCGGATCGGCAAGGGCAACGCCGACCGTCGCTGGGACGTGCTCCCGCAGCAGCCAGCGCTGGCCTATGACATCGCGCAGAACCGCCTGATCGTCACCGCCGCCGCGCTGCAGGGCCCGATCTTCAACGCAAAGTCCGACACCGCCGACAAGTACGGCAGCTACGGCGCGCTGGTGGCGCATGAGCTGACCCGTGCGATCGACGCCAAGGGCTCGCTGGTGGATGCCAAGGGCGAGCTGCGCAGCTGGTGGACCCCGGCCGACAAGACCGCCTGGAACCTGCTGGGCAACCGCGTGGCCGCGCAGTTCAGCGGCTACGAGTTCCCCGGCGTGAAGGGTGCCAAGGTCAACGGCGAACTGACCCGCGAAGAAAACCTCGCCGACCTGGCCGGGCTGGAGCTGGCATGGGCGGCGTACAACGCCGTGGAGCCGGGCGCCAAGCCGGCTACCCAGCAGGGCTTCTTCCGCGCCTGGGCCAGCCTGTGGCCGCAGCAGCTGTCGCCGAACGAAGCCGCGCAGCGGCTGACCTCGGACACCATGGCCCCGGGCAAGTGGCGCACCAATGGTCCGCTGTCGAACCTGCCGTCGTTCGGTGCCACCTACAGCTGCAAGCCGGGCCAGCCGATGCAGCGTGTGGATGGCGACCAGATCAAGGTCTGGCGCTGATGTAGCGCCGGGCTCTGCCCGGCCGTACCCAGAAGAATGCCGCGATCCTGATCGCGGCATTTTTCGTTATGCGTTCAATCCGGCAACAACGAACCGCGATACGCCACGATCAATCCGACGATCGGCGCGGCAATCTCCACGTCGAACACGAAGCGCCCGTCCACTTCGGTTTCGAACGTCTTGCCCTTCGGCAGCAGCGCTTTCGGAAGCGGAATGCCCAGGCACGACCAGCGACGCGGTACCAGCGTGAGCCGCTCGCCCTCCACCACCAGAGCCAGGGCGACATCGATCGCACCGAAGCGCTCAACCAGCAGCGCGTCGTTGCGCCCTGCCCCACGGCGTTGCCAGGATGAGAAGCGACGGCCCGCGAAGTCCCGCGTCCAGCGTTCCCCGCCGCGCTCCGGCGTGAACGCAACAGTGACCGGCACCTGTTCTGCCGCCTTCGGAAATCCGATCGCCGCCGCCACCAGCCGCGACAGCAGCCCCGTGCCACGGCGGATCCGGGCGACGCCACTCCACTGCCGCGCGTCGCATCCCGCATGCAGCGCCTGCACCTGCGGCGGCAACGCGTCGAAGGCGCTGCCCATCACCTGCCGGTACAGGCTGGCATCCGTGACAGCATCGACGACACCGGCGTCCATGTCGGTGCTTCGCTTACACGCTGCGCAGGTGGTTGGGCCGCTTCGGTCCGCCCGGCGGGCGTCGCTTGAACGGCGGTTGGCCGCGCCAGTAGCGGATCAGCAGCCAGCCGAACAGCATGCCGCCCAGGTGCGCGAAGTGGGCCACGCCCGGCTGCCAGCCGGTCGCGCCCAGCACCAGTTCCATCACGCCGAATACGATCACGAAGGTGCGTGCCTTCATCGGAATGGGCGGGAACAGCAGCATCACGCGCTGGTTCGGGAAAAGCATGCCGTAGGCCAGCAACAGGCCGAACACGCCACCGGAGGCACCGAGCACGGTGGCCGGGTCGGTCAGCATCGCGCCGACCAGCAGCTGGCACAGGCCGGCGCCGGCCACGCAGACCAGGTAATAGGTAAGGAAGCGCTTCTCGCCCCAGGTCTGCTCCAGCGGCGCGCCGAACATGAAGAGCGCCAGCATGTTGAAGAACAGGTGGCCGAAGCTGCCATGCAGGAAGCCATAGGTCAGCAGCTGCCACGGCTGGAAGTTTCCGCCCGGCGAGAACGGGTCGAAGCCACCGCGCAGCGGTTGCAGCATGAACGGCTCGAAGGTGCCGTTGCCGAGCAGGAACGGCTGCTGCAGCAGGAACAGCACGATGTTGGCGATCAACAGTGCCTTGGTAACGGTGGGCAGTCGCGGAAACATGGGGGCATCCTTTGGAACCGGGCCCATCATAACGTCAGGTCGGGCCCCACACCGCAGCATCCAGGTCGTCTTCGGCCCGGGGCATGTGCTTGACCCGGCCGCGCTCCATCACCACGCCTTCGGCGCGCAGCCGCTGGTTCTGCTCGCGCCAGCCGCGCGAGCCTTCCGGCATGGCGATCCGTCCGTCCGAACGCAGCACCCGGTGCCAGGGCAGGTCCGGGTCGTCGTTCATGCCAAGCACCCGCGCGGTCAGCCGGGCCCGGCCCGGCAGCCCGGCCTTGGCCGCGACCTGGCCATAGCCCATCACCTGTCCACGGGGGATCGCGCGGATCACCGCCAGGATCCGCGCACGCGCCTGCGCGGCGGCATCGGCCGCGTCGTCGGCGCTGGGCCTGGACTTTTTCATGTGCGGCGCCTCCTCAGCGCATCAGCACGATTTCTTCGGACGAGGTCGGGTGGATGGCCACGGTGTCGTCCAGCTGCGCCTTGGTCACGCCCATTTTCACCGCCACGGCGAACCCCTGCAGGATCTCGTCGGCGGCTTCGCCCAGCAGGTGCACGCCGACCACGCGCTCGTCTTCGCCCACGCAGACCAGCTTGAACAGGCTGCGTTGCGCACCGTCTGCCAGCGCCTGCACCATCGGGCGGAAGTTGGTGCAGTACACGCGCACGTCGCCGTGGCGCTCACGCGCCTCCTGTTCGCTCAGGCCGACCGCGCCCAGCGCCGGATGCGAGAACACCACGCTGGCGATGTTTTCATAGTCCATCTTCGCCTGCGGCTTGCCGCCGAACAGCCGGTCCATCAGCTTGCGCGCGGCCGCGATCGCCACCGGGGTCAGGCCGACCTTGCCGGCGATGTCGCCCACCGCATGCACGCTGGGCACGGCGGTGGTCTGCCAGTCGTCGACCTCCACTTCGCCCTTTTCGCCCACCACGATCCCCAGCGCTTCCAACCCCAGCCCGGCACTGTTGCCGCGCCGTCCGGTGGCGAAGAACAGCTGGTCGAAACGGGGTTCGGCCGGGCCGTCGTGGCCGTAGGCAATGACCTCGCCACCCTCGCGGCGCAGCTCGCGCAGGCGGTAATTGAAGTGCAGCTGCACGCCTTGGTGGCGCAGGTTCTCGGCCAGCTGCGCGGTCAGCTCGGCATCGAAGCGCTCCAGCAGGCGCTCGCCCCGCACCAGCAGCGTGACCCGACTGCCCAGTGCCTGCAGCAACCCGGCCAGTTCGACCGCGATGTAGCCGCCGCCGACTATCGCCACGCGCTCCGGCGCGCTGCACAGATTGAAGAAATCGTCGGAGACCGAGCCCAGCTCGGCACCGGGAATGTCCGGGCGTTGCGGGTGCGCGCCGGTCGCCAGCAGGATGTGCTCACCGCTGATGCGGATGCCGTCGCTGCATTCCACCGTGTGCGCATCGACCAGCCGCCCCTTGCGCGGCACGCGCACCACGCCGGTGTCGTTCAGGCGCTTGAGGTAACTGGCGTGGATGTTGGCGATGTAGCCCTGGCGGTGCACTACCAGTTCCTTCCAGTCCAGCGTGGGTCGCGCGGGTACGTCGAAGCCCATTGCCGCGGCCAGCCCGACGCGGCCGGAAAGGTCGGCTGCCAGCCACATTGCCTTCTTCGGCACGCAGCCGACGTTGACGCAGGTGCCGCCGAGTTCGCCCGGTTCGAGCATCGCCACGCGCTTGCCGTGCTGCGCGGCGCGGAACGCGGCCGCCAGCCCACCGGAGCCGCCGCCGAGCACGATCAGGTCGTAATCAAAGTGCGTTGTCATGGGCGCAAGCATGCCACGCCCGCCTGCGCCTCAGGCGTGAGGATGCGGCAAGAAGCGTCTCACCGCCGCAACGCTGGCCAGCGCCCGTAGGTCATCGCGCGCCACACCCATTCCAGCGGGCCGAAGCGGAAGTGCTTCAGCCAGGCGTGGCTGAGCAGCACCTGCAGCGCGAACAGGGCCAGCGCGAACGGCACCTGCCAGGCGCGCGGCAGCGTTTCGAACGCGCCCAGCCCGTAGCCGTAGAACAGCCAGGTGCAGACCAGCGACTGCAGGATGTACTGGGTCAACGCCATCCGCCCCATCGGTGCGAGCACGCGCAGGTGCCGGTGCCAATGCACGATCCACGCCAGGTAGCCCAGGCACATCAACAGGCTGGCCAGCGACGACAGCGCGTAGGCCGCGCCGGTGGTGGGGGTGAAGGTGCCCGGCGCCAGGTACGGGACCCACAGCGCACTGAGCAGCATCAGGCCCAGGCCGACCGGCAACGCGCCCAGGCGCAGCCGCCGATACAGCCGCTCGAAGCGTTCCGGTTCGGCCAGCGCGCCGCTGCGCGCGAACCAGCTGCCGAGCAGGAACATGCCGAGCACTTCCGGGCCGATGATGAGCGCGCCGGACAGGGCCGTGCCGAGATCGCTGGCACGTTGCGCCACGGCCTGGACAAACGTGCCATGCCCATACGCCTGGCGCTGCAGTTCAACGGTGTGCTGGCCCTGCGCGATGGCGCTGGCCATGCTGCCGCCCTCGCCCTGCGCCTGCGCGGCCAGGCCGACCACGGCACCGAGCAGCAGCATCATCGCGGCCGCGCACAGGTAGGTGAGCACGCCCATGGCCGGCAGCCAGCGCTGCGGCGCTTCGCGGGTGGCCAGCAGCGGCAGCGAGACCAGTGCGTAGATCACCAGGATGTCGCCGGACCAGACCAGCAGCGCGTGGCACAGTCCAATGAGCAGCAGGCCGGCGCTGCGGCGCAGGTAGAACGGGGTGAGGTCGCGGCGCGCGGCTTCGGCACGCTGCGCCATGATCGCGAAACCGGCACCGAACAGCAGCGAGAACAGGGTGAAGAACTTGCCCTGCACCAGCACGTACACCGCCGCGTCGACCCAGTAGTCCAGTCCGGTCCAGTGCGGGTCGATCCCGGTGAAGGCTAGGTCGAGCGGGCCGCTCAGCGCTTCCATGTTCATCAACAGGATGCCGAGCAGCGCGACCCCGCGCAGGATGTCGATGACTTCAATGCGGTCGCCACCGGCCAAGGGCTGCAGCGACGGGGTGGCAGGCTTCACGGGCGACTCGCGGATCGGGGCGGGTAGTGCCGGGCCATGCCCGGCAACCAGGCAAGCTGCGGGGCAACGCCCCGCAGCCAGACAAGCAGCGGGGCAGCGCCCCGCTCTACATCAGTGCTGGTGGCCGCCGTCGCCGTGCACGTGGCCGTGCTCGATTTCTTCCGCGCTGGCTTCGCGCACGTCCACGATCTCCACCGAGAAGTGCAGGTCCTTGCCGGCCATCGGATGGTTCAGGTCGACGTCGACCACGCTCATGCCGACCTTCTGCACGGTGACCGCGCGCGGGCCGAAGTTGGTCTGCAGCACGACCTGGGCGCCCGGGGTCAGCTTGGTGGTGCCGAAGTGCTTCTTGGGCACGCGCTGGGTCAGGCCTTCACGGCGTTCGCCGTAGGCATCGGCCGCCTTGACGTCGACCTCGAAGGTCGCGCCGGCTTCCTTGTCCATCATGGCGTTTTCCAGGCCCGGGATGATGTTGCCGTGGCCAATCAGGATCGCCAGCGGGTCGCGGTCCTTCGAGCTCTCGATCGGCTCCTGGCCCTGCTCGGCAACGGTGTAATGGAAGCGGACAACGCGGTCTTTTTCGATCTTCATGCGGGAACTCTTGTTCTGAGGCTGCCAGGGCAGACGGGTGGGACGGGTTGTCGCCCGCCGGATACGCCGCCATCATGACGGCCTTCTGAGGTCGCGCATTATCCGGACATCACGCACATGACGCCAGTTCCGCGCTCGATCAGCCCGTTCGCCCGGGGTGCCGCCCTGCTCTGCCTGGCCCTGCTGGCCGCCTGTGGCGGTGGCAAGACCACCCGCCCGAGCGCGCCGCCGGCCTCCACCCAGGTCTGGCCAACGGTGGTACCGAACGATCCGCAGGCGGCCAATGCGGTGCTGATGCGCGCGATCGGGCTGGTCGGCACGCCCTACCGCTACGGCGGCAACACGCCGGAGTCGGGGTTCGACTGCAGCGGGCTGGTCGCCTACGTGTACCGGGAAATGCTCGACCTGAAGCTGCCGCGCACCTCGCGCGACCTGGCGGCGGTGCAGGGCCCGAAGATCGACCCGCAGCGGCTGGCACCGGGCGACCTGGTGTTCTTCGGAGACCGGGGCAACGTGTTCCACGTCGGCATCTATGTGGGTGAAGGACGCTTCGTACACGCGCCGAGCACCGGGGGAACGGTGCGCCTGGATTCGCTGGGCGGGACGTACTGGAAGCAGCACTACACGGGGGCGAAACGCGTACTTCACTGAAATGAATGGGGGAAAGGTTCAAAAGTGTGACTTGAATCACGTTGTTCTTAACGAACATTTAACGGAATTTGTACCAAATCACACGTCTTACACGGCATCATCACCCATCGTTTTTATTCAGTGACCGCCGCGTGACGACAGCCGACCTGACGTGCCAAGGCCAGACCGCCACTTTCCGGCGCACTGCCCGCCCCGCTCTTCTCGCTTTCGCCCTCTGCCTGGCCAGTGTTCCGGCCTGGGCACAGACCGCACCGACGACCGCCGTCGATGCCGCGCCGGTTGCCGCTGCTGCCGTCGCCGAAGCACCCGCCGCCGCCAAGCCGAAGGCTGAGGCGCCGGCCCGCAGCAAGGCTGATGCCGCTGCCAGCGCCACCCTTGCCGCCCTGTTGCCGCACCTGGCGGCCAACGACACCATTCCGCTGATGGACCGCTCGGCGATGTTCGCCGGCGACCTGAGCCGCCTGCTGGCCAACTACGACGCCAGTTCCGGTGCGACCGGGGTGGTGGTCGGCGGCGAAGCCGACAATGGCAAGGTGCAGTCGCTGCTGCGCCGTGCGATGACCCTGCTGGGCACGCCGTACCGCTGGGGCGGCACCTCGCCGGACAGCGGTTTCGACTGCAGCGGCCTGGTCGGCTATGTGTTCAAGACCGCGCTGGGCATCGAGCTGCCGCGCGTTTCGCGTGAAATGGCCCACGACGGCGAAGCAGAGCTGATCAACGACCGCAACGCGCTGGCCGCGGGCGACCTGGTGTTCTTCGGCCGCAAGGGCCGGGTCGACCACGTGGGCATCTACGTGGGCGAAGGCCGCTTCCTGCACGCGCCCAGCACCGGCAAGGACGTCCGCGTGGACAGCCTGGTTTCGGGCTACTGGGGTGGCAAGTTCATGCAGGCCCGCCGCGTCGAGCTCTGAGCCGACCCGACCGACCCGCCTGCCGTGAAGAAGGCCGCTGCCCTGCAGCGGCCTTCTTCGTTGGGGCGGCCGGTGGCCGGTACGGGCGGCAACCGGCGTTGTCCCTACTGTCGTTCGAGCAAATCGCTTTGCACGCGACCAGTCCCGGCCGGGTCCGGCGGGGGCTGTTGATCCCGGTGGGGGGCGGCCCGTCGGGGCACGCCGACCCTGTAGACACCGCCCGGGATTTTTTCCTCAAAGGTGACGCATGGCGGCAGTCCCTGAATTTCCGGCCCGGTGTGTAATCTGGTTTGGGCACCCACACGCGGCCGAGCGGGCCGCCCTTGCAGCGGAAGGTTGGCAGGTACGTGGGGTCGCGAGCGACCAGTGCGTGTCGATCGGCATGCGCAGCAACGACCTGGTGGTCGGGCTGCTGGACCTGCGCGGTGCGCCGCCGGGCAACCTGGAACACCTGCAGGGTCTGTTGGCACAGCACCGGCACATGCGGCTGCTGGCGATCGTGCCGGCCGGTCCGCTGCCGGCCGATCCGGCGCTGCAGGCGCTGCTGGGCTGCTGCGTGGAGACGTATACGGCGCCGCTGGACGTGACCGGGCTGGTGCTGCGGCTGCAGCAGCTGGCCGACGGTGAGGCGGCGGGACAGCCGGCCGGTGCGCAGGCGCTGGTCGGGGACAGTGCGGTGCTGCAGGTGGCACGGGCGGCACTGCGGAAGTTCGCGCCGGTGGATCTGCCGGTACTGATCACGGGGGAAACGGGCACGGGCAAGGAGCTGGCGGCGCAGGCACTACATGCGCTGTCGCCGCGCCATGGGCGTCCGTTCCTGGCGGTGAACTGCGGGGCGATTCCAGCGGCGCTGGTGCAGTCTGAGCTGTTCGGGCATGAGCGCGGGGCGTTCACGGGCGCGGCGACGCGACGGCTGGGCCTGTTCGAGACGGCGACGGGCGGGACGGTGTTCCTGGACGAGATCGGGGACCTGCCGCTGGATGCGCAGACGAATCTGCTGCGGGTGCTGCAGGAGGGCACGATCGAGCGGGTGGGCAGCAACCATCCGGTGTCGGTGGATGTGCGGGTGGTGGCGGCGACGCATGTGGACCTGGAGCAGGCGGTGGAGCGGGGGCAGTTCCGCCGCGATCTGTTCTACCGGCTCAATGTGCTGCGGTTGCCGATGCCACCGTTGCGTGAGCGTGGGACGGACATCCTGTTGCTGGCGGAGCATTTCCTGGCGAGCTTCCGGCGCCGGCATGTGACGCGGGCGCGGGGGTTCAGTACGGAGGCGGCGCGGGCGCTGCAGCGTTTCAACTGGCCGGGCAATGTGCGAGAGCTGTTGAACCGGGTGCAGCGGGCGGCGATCGTGAGCGAGGCGGAACTGATCAGCGTGGCCGACCTGGAGCTGCTGCCGCCGCAGGTGGAGATGCCGCAGCGGATGCTGCACGACGCGCGACAGGCGGCGGAGCGGGATGCGCTGTTGCAGGCTCTGCGCGACAACGCGTTCAACATTACGGCGTGTGCTCGCACCATGCAGGTGTCTCGGGTGACGGTGTATCGGCTGTGCCGGAAACATCAGTTGGCTCTGCCTGAGTTGCGTTGAGAGCAAGAGCGCTACTCGTTGAGGTTCGCCTGGCTTGGGCCGGCGGGGGTGGGTCGGTCATTCGCTGAAACGCGGTAGAGCCGGGCTCTGCCCGGCTCCTCGGAAATGTCGGTGACATCGGGGGACGTCGACAACCGCGTAGTGACACGCCACGCGTGTCAGCTCTCAACTCAAAGCATGTACGGCACCTTGAATGCCAACGTGAAATCAGGCGCATCCGGCGTCAACCCAATCCCCAGCAAACTCACCAGTGTCGTCTTCTGGTTCAACGCGTACGTGATACCCAGGTTCAACGTCGCTGCATTCGCATCGCTCCCCACGATCTTCACCCACTGCCCGCCCTGGAAGCGGGTGGATGCGCGTGCGCTGAGCTTGTCGCTGAAGGAAATGCTCAGGCTGGTGCGTTCGTTGAAGGCGAACGCCACGCCGGCACCGAAGTAGTACGAGCCGCCCAGCTTCACGTCGCCCGGGTTGATGGTGTCGGGGTTGGCGTCGAGGTCGTCGAAGCTGCGTTCGAACGAGTGGATGTAGCCAATGTTGGCGAACAGGATCGCGGGGTCGGCGGTCTTGACCGCGGAGAGGCCGACGTTGGCCTGCCAGACGCCGTTGCCGGTGGGTTGTTCGGCGGGCACGGCGAAGCGGATGAAGTCGTCGTCGTCGCGCTGCAGGACTTTCCAGTCGAGGCCGTAAGGTTCGCGCCCGGTGGGGGCGGTGGCGCCGACGGTCAGCACGGTTTCCGGCCAGCGCCCCTGTTCGGAGAACAGTTTGTAGTTGGCGCTGAGGCTGACGTCGCCGATGCCGTTGCCGGTGGTTTCTTCCTGGGCGATGGCGGCCGCTGCGCCGCCGGCGCCGCCCTTCTGGAACACGGTCTTGCGGGCAAGGTAGGGGACGTCGAGGTTCAATGCCAGGCGCGGGGTCAGGCCCCAGCGGGCGGCAAGGTTGTAGGTCAGGGTGTCGGACTCGACGTTTTCGATGGCGATGTTGCCGAGGAAGATCGCGTCGAGCGCGAGGAAGCCGTTGAGGGTGAGCTGTTTGCGGTCGTAACGCGCGTAGGTGAGGCTGTTTTCCAGGGTGAAGCGACGGGTGAACAGCGTGGAGGTCTGCTGTTTGACGTCGTCGACGCTGCGCCGCGAGGCCTGCTTGGCTTCCTGTGCTTCGGAAGCGGTGCTGGCATAGCCGTCACCGCTGGGCGGTGCGGCGGGCGCGCTGGACGGCTGCGGCGGGGCGGGCGCGGTGCCGGCCAGCGGCGCGGTCTTGCCGCTCAGGCGGGCCTGCATGGCCTGCACCTGCATGTCCAGTTCGCGCAGCCTGCGCACTTCCTGGGCGTAGTTGGCCTTGAGCAGTTCCAGTTGCTCGATGAGTGCCTTTACGTCTGCTTCGTCGGTTGGCGTGGCCGGGGCGCTTTGCGCGCCCGCGCTGGCCGATGCCATCAGTGCCAGCGCCGCCAGCGCCAGCGGGGTTCTACGTATCGAGGTGTGCATTTCCTTGCCCTGCGTTCTGTGTCGTTCCCCCCACCGGCCAGGGTTACTGGCCGGGCCCCATGCCAACACCGCGCACCAGGTTCATCGCCTGGGCTACGTTCTGGTTCAACGATGCACCGCTGGCCAGCGTCTGCCGGACCAGGTCGATCTGCATGCGGTTGCGGACCGCCTGTCCGTCGCTGCTGATCGCGATGCTCTGCCCGACGCTGCCGTTGCGGATCCACTGCTGGACCTGGCCCACGCCCTGGATATCCAGCTTCACGCTGGCGCTGTTGCCGTCCTGCTGGGCCACGGCGCTGACGCCTCCGTGCTGGGCCGTGGCCTGCTGGGCTGGTGCCTGCTGTGCGGCGACCTGCTCCACGTTTGCCTGCTGTGCAGCGGCCTGCGTGGCCGTCGTTTCATGCGTACTGGCCTGCGCAACCGACGACGGCGCTGCAGGCGTTTCGCTGGCGGGCGGCGCGCTGCCGTCACGCACGTTCAATTGGGTGGCGTTGCTGGCCACGTTGTTGTCGCCGGCCACCTGCACGCTTTGGGACAGGCCCGCGACGTTCTGCAGACCGCTGGAGTCGACACTGCGACCCGGCGTCACCGGCATCGGAGCGTCGGCCGCGGTCACGGTGACGCTGGGCGTGAACGTGACCTTCGGGGTGCTGGTGCTGTTGCGGAAGTCCATGCCCAGGGTCAGCGCAGCCTGCGCGGACTGGTTGCCCGCCTGCCACTGCGAAATCATGGTGACGCCGAACCACGCCACGGAAGTGCCATTGACCGTGTAGCGGCCGCGCATGAGGTTGAGTTCCGGGTCGGGGATCTCGTTCAGTCCCTTGCCGGGGCGCCCCTGCTCTGCCTTCGGCGCGTCGGCCGCATGGGCCGGGGCGATGCCTGCAAGGGCAAGCAGCAGTACGGCGGGCGTCCATGGTGCGATGTTCATGTTGCCTCCTAGAACAGATCGGCGTGGGCAAAACCGAAGTCGACCAGTTCCGCGTCGGTGATCGGCCCCTGCCGGGCATACAGCGAACGCGCGCTGGGCCGTTCGCCGGGCTGCAGCAGCACGGTGTTGCGGTCGAAATCGCTACCGATCACGACGAACACGGCGCGCGACGGCCATGATTCGAGAAATTCGTTGATGGGGATGCTGCGGTTGCCCAGGATCGGGTCGGCCACGTCCACCACGTCGTCACGGACCTGCTTGAGGACCACGAAGTGGCGGAACCCGCGTACATCCATCAACACCAGTCCGGGGATGCGCATTGAACGCAGACGGTCTTCATCGACACGGTAACCGCGCCCGCGCATGCCCAGCGATTCCACATAGCGTTTGATGTCCAGCAGCGAAAAACCACGCTGGTGGACCAGCTCGGGGTCGGAGACCCCCATCATTCCTTCGATCACCGTGCCTTCGTCCGCGTCCAGGTGGTAGGCATAACGCAGGATCGTGGCCAGTGCGGCCGCGCCGCAGCTGTAGTCGGTGTGTTGGCGCACCATGTTGCGGAAGCGCCGTTCCTGCATGCTCTCCACTTTCTGGGTGAACACCGCGCCATTGGGCAGCACGCCGCTGAAGGCCACGTCACCGGCGCGCGTGGCGCCTGCCGGCAACAGCAGCAACAACATCAGGCAGCACAGGGCTCGGGTCGACCACATCGGCGAAAGCTCCGGAAGGTAAGGAAGGAGCCCCTGCCCCAAAGGGGGAGGATGGGACAGGGGCTCCCGGGGGAACCCGGCCATTGGCGGATGACCGGGCTTGTTGCGCTCAACGCGTGTTGCTTGCGAAAACGGACAGGCTTACTCGCCGCCGCCGGGGGTCGGGGCGCCGGTGGACGGCTGGGCCACGGCCAGTGCCAGGCTGTTGGCCTGCAGGTTGCCGGTGCCGGCCGCGACGTTCACGCCGATGTTGCCGCTGGCGCCACGGAAGGCGTCACCGGACAGCGAGGCGTTGTTCTCGGCGTTCTGCACCACCCACCGGGTGGTCGACACGGTCCCGCTCAGGCTGGCATGCAGGTCGGCGTAGCCGACTTCACCGTAGGCCAGGACACCGCGCTCGTCGGTGTCGAAGGCCAGGCCGCCGGCGCCTTCGCTATACGGGTTGTCCACTGCGCCCTGGGCCGCGCTGTCCATGTCGATATGCCCGGTCTGGTTGCCGCCGGTGTGCGTGGCGCCGGTCCAGGTATCCGGGTAGTAGTCATTGGCCTGGTAGGCGTTGCCGCGACCCGCATAGCCGCCGACACCGATGGCCGCAGTGCCACCGCGGACCGTGCCACGCAGGGTGACCTGGGTGGTGTCACGCATGGCCCTGGTATAGCCCTCGTTGGACACGCTGTTGCCGGTGGAGACCTGGTTCGAGCTGATGCTCGCGGTGGCCATGCGTGCGGTGGAGACCGACGCCGCCAGCGCATTCTTCTGCTCGTTGTTGTTGCCGGCAGCGCTGTTCACGCCGATGTTGCCGGTGGCGCCGCGGAAGGCATTGCCGCTGAGGCTGGAGTTGTTGGCCACGCCGTCGTTGTAGGTCCGGTTGCCCGCACCGTACTGGTTCACATACACCTGGGCATCGGACATGCCGAAGGTGAACGAAGCGTCGGCGGCGGACAGCGCGGCTGCGTTGTCCTGGGCGTTGTTGTCACCTGCGGCGGTGTTGAAGCCGAGGTTGCCCGAAGCGTTCTGCGCGACGTTCTCGCTGATCGACGAGTTGTTTTCCACCAGCTCGTTCTTGCCATGGTTGTCGGTAACCGACTGGCGGTTGTCGATGATGGCAATGGCCGCCGAGTTGACTTCCAGGTCACCCGACACGGTCGGACGGCCACGGAACTGGATATCCGCACCCACCTGCAGGTCCGATTCCAGGTTCACGTCGACGCCGTGGTTGTTCTTTTCCTTGCGCTCGTCGGCCTGGATGTTGCTGTTCTTCTGGACGTTTTCGTTCACGCTCACGTTGCGGGTGTGATTGACGTCGCTGGTGTCGCTGTAGCTCTTGGTGGTGGTGCGGGTGTTGGTGTCGGAGTTGGTGTTGGTGGTGCTGTTGTTGCGTACGCGGGTACGCGAATCCCAGTCGTTGCGGATGTTGGTATCGATGTTGGTATCGATCGCGGTGGTGATGTCGGTATCGACATCGGTATCGATATCGGTGTTGATGTTGGTATCAACGTCGGTATTGAGGTTCGTGTTGGTGTTGGTATTGGTGTTGGTGCGCGTTTCCCACACGTTGTGGATGTGGTTGATGAAAGCGCTCGCGTTCTGGTTGTCCTGGGCGGAAGCAGATGCGGTAGCCGCAACAGCGATGGCCAGCGCCAGTACCGTCTTGTTCATGGTGTTCATGATGCCCTCTCTCTTCACGGATCAATCGGGTGGATGAAACAGATCACGGGGTGGATTGCACCGATATGCCCAACTGGTTGGCGGTGATGTTTCCGGAACCCGCGATTTGATTGAGTTGCAGAACGCCGTCGAATCCCTGCAGTGCGGTGTCCTCCACGGCGACACTGCGGGTACCGGCGGAACCACCGCGTGCTGCGGTGCCCTGCCCCCCTGCTGACGCGAGTGCCCCCGACGCGGCCAGGGCCTCGTCGTTCGTCTCGCGTATGCCCTGTTGCGCCAGCGTGGCCGTGACGATGTTGAGCGTCGCGTTGCCGATGCCGCTGGCCTGGTTGATCATGGCGACGCCGCGAGCGCCGCTGAGTGCCTGTCCGCCAATGCTGGCGCTGGCGTCGAGTGCGCCATTGGCGCGCACCCGGTTGTTGGATTGGAGCTGGCGCGCGTCGACCTGCACCTGCGCGTTGTCGCCGCTGGCGATGCCCATCAGGTTGCCCTGCAGGTTGAGGTCGCCGGCCGCCATGTTGACCGTCACCGCGCCGTCGGCGTTGCTCAGCGCGCGGCCGTCCAGGCGGGTGTGGTTGAGGTAGCCGAGCATGCCGGCGTAGTCGTCGGCCTGCTGCGCGAGCAGCGGCAGTGGCAGTGGCAGTGCGGACAGCAGGCCCAGCAACAGCAGAACCGGTGCGCGTTTCATTTGCCGGTCCCACCTGCAGGCTGGCCCAGCGGGAACTGGGCCAGTGCGCCGCGTACCTGGTCACCGATGCCGCGGGTGGTATTGCCCACCGCGCCCATCGGGCCGCCGATGGCGCGGCCGAGCGTATTGCCGGAGAGCACGCCACTGGTGGTGGCGCGGCCCAGCGTGTTGTTGACGGTGCCGGTGGTGACGCGCTCGACCGTGGTCTGGTGGTGGCTCGATGCGATGCCGGCGTTGGAGCCGAGCGAGGCGTAATCGTCGTCGCTCAGTTCGTCCATGCCGGTGGAGGTACCCAGCGCGCCGTCCACTTCGCGGCGCGGGGAGGGGTCGGCGATCAACGCGACGCCCGGGGGCGCGGGCCGGTAGGCCGGCCGTGCGGACACGTCACGCAGCAGCACGATCTCACCCGGTTGCTGCTTCACGCCTTGGCGCGCGCCGGAGGCTTGTGCGACCGCTGGTACCAGCAGAAGCGCCGCTACCAGCCACGCCAGCGTGGTTGCCTTGCCTGATACGTGAACGCTGTCCATTGCGACCTCCCGTCAAGATGCGGGAGGGATGGAGCAGCAATCGTGCCAACTTCCAGAGGCCCGTTTCATGGGCCTTTCGGGCGATACCTGGGGCGTGTGTGCAACGCAGGTGTTACACCCGTGTCGATGTTCACATCACATGAACACGACCGCCTCCGGGCGAAGCCTTGATAACACTTGCTTCACAGTTGGCTGTATCAGCGCTGTTACACCCGGCGATACAGGTGTCACAGTGCGCAGTCAGCGTTCTTCCACGCCCAGGTTCGTCGAGGGGTTATCGTACACCTCGCGGTCGAGCAGGCCGGTTTCCTTGGCCACCAGCACCGGCACCAGCATCTGTCCGGTCACGTTGGTCATGGTGCGCATCATGTCCAGGATGCGGTCAATCGCATACAGGTAGCCGATGGTTTCCAGCGGCAGGTTGGCCGCGCTCAGCACCACCGTGGCCATCACCACCGCGGTGCCCGGCACGCCGGCGGTGCCGAAGCTGCCCAGCACCGAGGCGATCAGCACCACCACGTACTGCTCGGGGGTGAGCGGCACGCCGGTGTACTGCGCGATGAACACTGCACAGAGCGCCGGATAGATCGCGCCGCAGCCGTCCATCTTGATGCTGGCACCGAGCGGGACCGCGAACGAAGCGTAATCCTTGTTCACGCCCAGGTTGTGGGTGATCGAGCGCATCGCCGCCGGCATCGCCGCGAAGCTGGAGGAACTCACGAACGCCACCTGCATGCCCGGCGCCGCGCCGCGGAAGAACTTCAGCGGGTTCAGCCCGTGCGCCAGCAGCAGGCTGCCGTACACCACCACGATGTGCAGCGCGCAGGCGACGTACAGCGCCAGCACGAAGTTGCCCAGCGGCAGCAGCTTCTCGAAGCCGTAGCTGCCAACCAGCCCGGCGATCAGGCCGAAGGTACCGAGCGGGGTCATCTCCAGCACGAAGCGGGTGACCTGGATCATGATGTCGCTCATCTGCCCGGTCAGCTTGCGTGCTTCGGCAACCTTGTCGCCCAGCTTGACCATGGCAAAGCCGAGCAGGCCGGCGAAGAAGATCACCGGCAGGATCGAACCGCGGCCTGCGGCCAGCACGGTCTCACCGGCGGCGTTGACCCGGGTACCGATCCCGGTGAGTGCGTAGAACACGTTGGAGGGCACCACGTCCATCAGCACCTTGACCACGCTCGGCACGTCGCGCGGGGTGTAGCCGTGGTCCATGCTCAGGCTCAGCGCACCGGTGCCGGGCTGCATCACGGTACCGACCAGCAGGCCGATGCCCACCGCCAGCGCGGCGGTGATGATGAACCACAGGAAGGTGCGCCCGCCCAGCGCGGCCACCGACTTCTGGCCGTGCAGCGAGGAGATCGCGTTGATCACCGCGAAGAACACCAGCGGCACCGCGATCATCTTGATCAGGGTCACATACAGGTCGCCCAGCGGGCCGAACCAGACCTCGGCGGCGGGACCAAGCAGCCAACCGGCCAGCGCGCCCAGCACGAAACCGCCGAGTACACGCTGCCAGAACGGGATCCGCAGCCAGGCAGATACCAGCGTCATGAGCATTCCAGGGAGAGAGTGATACAGCGGATCACCATAGCCCAAGCGGCCCGCCGGAACGAGGCATGCCGGGGGAATCCAGCGTGTCATCGGCGTGCCTTGCGGGGTTCGGCATAATGAATGCCCGTTTCATTCATGAGATCCGCGCGTCCATGCCCCGTTCCACCCCTTTGCTGGCGGCTGTCGCCACCACCCTGCTGCTCGGCGCCTGCGCCACTCCCGCCTCCTCCTCCCGCGCCACCGGCACCGTTCAGGTCGATGTACCGCCGGTGGCCCACCCGGCCGGTGAAACCCCGCAGTGGTGGTATCGCAGCGGCGCCGCCCGCGCCGCCGGCAGTGGCGCGATGGACGGCCGCGCCAGGAACGTGATCCTGTTCCTGGGCGACGGCATGAGCCTGACCACGGTGGCGGCCGCGCGCATTTTCGAAGGCCAGCGCAACGGCAATCCGGGTGAAGAGAACCTGCTGTCGTGGGAGCGCTTCCCGGCCACCGCGTTCAGCAAGACCTACAACACCGATTCGCAGACGCCCGATTCGGCCGGCACCATGACCGCCATCACCACCGGCGTGAAGACCCACATGGGCGCCATCGGGGTCAGCGCGGGCACCCGCAGCGACTGCGCCGGCAGCCTCGACAAGGGCCTGCTGACCTGGCTGCAGCTGGCCGACAGCGCCGGCATGGCCACCGGCGTGGTCTCCACCGCGCGCCTGACCCATGCCACGCCGGCGGCGACCTACGCGCATTCCCCGGAGCGCAACTGGGAAAACGACACCGACCTGTCCGAAGCCGCCAAGGCCGCCGGCTGCAAGGACATCGCCCAGCAATTGCTCTCCACCTCGCGCTACGGCCAGGGCCCGCTGGTCGCGCTCGGCGGTGGCCGCGCGCAGTTCACCACCGTGGAAGAGACCGACCCGGAATACGACGACAAGGTCGGCCTGCGCCTGGACGGGCGCAGCCTGGTCAGCGAGTGGAAGCAGGCGCACCCGCAGGGCGCCTATGTGTGGAACGCCGACCAGTTGAAGGCGGCGGCCAATGCGCCGGCGCTGCTGGGCCTGTTCGAGCCGGATCACATGCGCTACGAGATCGAACGCAAGGATGACCCGTCCGGTGAGCCGAGCCTGGCTGAGTTGACCAAGGCCGCCATCGCCAACCTCTCGCGTCACCAGGAGGGCTACGTGCTGATGGTGGAAGGCGCGCGCATCGACCATGCCAACCACAGCGGCAACGCCTACCGTGCGCTGAGCGACACCGTGGCATTGTCGGACGCCGTACGCGCGGCAGCGGAAGCGACCTCCGACCAGGACACCCTGATCATCGTCACCGCCGACCACTCGCACACCCTGAACTTCGTCGGCTACCCGGCGCGTGGCAACCCGATCCTGGGCAAGGTCAAGGACAAGGGCGGCGAAGACGGCGCCGGCGCACTGGACCTGGCCCGCGACGGCACCGGCCTGCCCTACACCACGCTGAGCTACGCCAATGGCCCCGGCTTCACCGGCGCCACCAACCAGCAGCCGGCCGGCCCCAAGACCTACCCGCACGGCCCGAGCAGCTTCGACCCGGTCAAGGGTCGCCCGGACCTGACCCATGTCGACACCGAGCACCCGGACTACATGCAGGAAGCGCTGGTGCCGATGAAGAGCGAAAGCCACGGTGGCGAGGACGTCGGCATCTGGGCCCGCGGCCCGGGCAGCAAGGCGGTACGCGGGACCATGGAGCAGAACACGATCTACCACATGATCGTGCAGGCCACCCCGCGCCTGCGCGAGCGCCTGTGCCAGGCCGGCACCTGCGACGCCAAGGGCGTGCCGGTGGAATTGCCGACGCCCAAGGCGTTCGAGCGCAAGGCCGAATGACGCAACGCGGTAGCGCCGGGCTCTGCCCGGCCAGCCACGTCCGCAACAATTCCGATGGCGGCCAAAAGCGCCAAGGCCGATACTCGAACCGTGCCTGACTCCAACGCCCCGACCAGCCCCCTGCCCCCCGCCCCCGACCTGCCTGCGCCGGTGCTGGTGGGCTTCAGCGGGGGCCTGGACTCCACCGTGCTGCTGCACTGGCTGGCCCAGTCGCCGGTGCAGCGGGCGGCCGGGTTGCACGCGGTGCACGTGCACCACGGGCTGCAGGCCGACGCAGACCGCTGGGCGGCGCACTGCGAGGCGGTCTGCGCAGCGTGGTCCATCCCGCTGCAGGTGGTCCGCGTTGAGGTACCCCGCGACAGCGGCGAGGGCCTGGAGGCGGCCGCCCGCCATGTCCGCCGCGAAGCCTTCGCCCGCGTGCTGCCTGAGGGCGAGCACCTTGCCCTGGCCCACCACCGCGACGACCAGGCCGAAACCTTCCTGCTGCGTGCCCTGCGCGGTTCCGGCGTGGACGGGCTGGCGGCGATCCGCGCGCATGCGCCGTTTGCGGCCGCTTCGATCTGGCGCCCGCTGCTGCAGCACCCGCGCAGCGACCTGCGCGCGCATGCGCTCGCGCACGCACTGCACTGGATCGAAGACCCCAGCAATGCCAGCGACGCGGCCGACCGCAATTTCCTGCGCCTGCACGTACTGCCGCTGCTGCAGCAGCGCTGGCCGCAGGCCGACGCGGCATTCGCCCGCAGTGCCGAGCTGAGCGCGCAGGCGCAGCGGCTGCTGGACGCCTCCGACCACGACACGCTGCGCCGCTGCACGGTATCGCCTGGCGTGCTCGACTGCGCGCGGCTGCAGCGGCAACCGCGCGAGCGGCGTGCGCGGCTGCTGCGCCACTGGGTGCGCAGCGCCGGGCAACCGCCGCTGCCGGCGGCGGGCGTGCAGGCGATCGAACGCGAACTGCTGCCGGCCGCGCACGATGCCGACGCGCAGTTTGCCTGGCAGGGGGTGCGGATCCGCCGTTGGCGCGGCCACCTGCACCTGCTGCCCAGTGCGCTGGCCTTGCCGCTGGACTGGAGCGTGCACTGGGAAGGGAGCAGCCCGCTGGTGCTGCCGGACGGTGGCGAACTGGAGCTGCTGGGCAGCAAGCGCCTGGCCGAACCGGTGCAGGTCAGCGCGCGCCGGGGTGGCGAGCGCATCCAGCTGCCTGGCCGCAGCCATTCGCATGCGCTGAAGGACCTGCTGCAGCAGAGCGGCCTGCCGCCCTGGCAGCGCCGCCAGTTGCCGCTGCTGTACGCGGGCGAGACCCTGCTGGCGGCCGGCGACCGGGTGATCGGCGCACCGCTGCAGCAGTGGCTGGATGAACACAACGCGCAGTTGCGCTGGACACCGGGCGCGGCGTGAATTGACCCCCCGGGGCTGGCGCATCACACTTGCCGCATGGCCAAGAAATCCCCCACTGACGCCTCCCCGGTCGCCCACTTCGAGCATTCGCTGGAAGAACTGGAGCAGCTGGTCGAGAAGATGGAAACCGGCGAAATGAGCCTGGAACAGTCGCTCAGCGCCTATGAGCGCGGGGTCGGGCTGTACCGCCAGTGCCAGCAGGCGCTGGAACAGGCCGAGCTGCGCGTGCGCCTGCTCAGCGACCCGGCGCGCCCGGACACCGCCGAGCCGTTAGACCCGCCCAGCCATGACGGTTGAGTCCACGTTCGCGCGTTGGCGCGACCGCATCGAAAGCCAGCTCGACGCCAGCCTGCCCGCCCCGGAACTTGCCCCGCAGCGCCTGCACCAGGCAATGCGCTATTCGGTGCTGGGCGGCGGCAAGCGCATGCGGCCGCTGCTGGTGTATGCCAGCGGCCAGATCTTCGGTGCCGACGAAGCCGCGCTGGATGCGCCGGCGATGGCAGTGGAGCTGATCCACGCGTATTCGCTGGTGCACGACGACCTGCCGGCGATGGATGACGACGCGATGCGGCGTGGTCGGCCGACCACGCACATCGCCTTCGATGAAGCCACGGCGATCCTGGCCGGCGACGCGCTGCAGACACGCGCGTTCGGCCTGTTGGCCGACGCACCGCTGCCGGCGCTGCTGCGGGTGCACTGCCTGCAGGCGTTGAGCCACGCGTCGGGCGCGGCCGGCATGTGCGGCGGCCAGGCGTTGGACATCGATGCCACCGGCCACGCACAGCCGCTGGCCGACCTGCAGCGCATGCACGCGTTGAAGACCGGTGCGCTGATCCGCGCGGCGGTGCGCATGGGTGCGTTGTGTGGCGAGGCACCGCAGGCCGACCTGCTGCAGCTCGATGCGTTCGCCGATGCCTTGGGCCTGGCGTTCCAGGTGCGCGATGACATCCTGGATGTGGAAGCCAGCTCGGAACAGCTCGGCAAGACCGCAGGCAAGGACCAGGCGCAGGCCAAGTCCACGTTCCCGGCGTTGCTGGGGATGGATGGAGCGAAGGCAGAGTTGGCAGCGCTTAGTGAGCGCATGCGGGACAGCCTGGCTGGGTATGACGAGCGTGCAGATGCTTTGCGAGCTCTCGGCAGACTGGCAGTCGAACGTAACAACTGACGTAGTGCCGGCCGCCGGCCGGCTCCTCATTCGGCCGGCATCATGCGGATCCGGCCAGCGGCCGGCACTACGGCGGGTTTACGTCATGCGGGAGAACGCCCGTGCGGTTCACGTCATGCATAAAAAAACGCCCGGAAAATCCGGGCGTTTTCGTTCCATCACTGCTGCTGGCTTACTTCACCAGGCGCAGGGTGAACGGGTAGCGATACGCTTCGCCGTTGTTCGCCTTCACTGCGGCGATGATGCAGAACACGATGTTGAGGATGCCGACCAGCGGGGCCAGCAGGCCGCCGATGATGACGATCATCAGGATGAAGCAGACGATCATCGCCAGGGTGATGGTGATCTGGAAGTTCAGCGCTTCCTTGGCCTGGTCGGTGACGAAGCCCTTGCTGCTGTCGTCCTTGCTGATCAGCCAGATGATCAACGGGCCGATGAACCAGGTGAAGATGCCGAGCAGGTGCGCGGCCAGCGCCATGGTGCGCTGGTCGCTGGGAACCGGGCCGACGCTGGTCGGCGGCGGCGGCGGGGCGGTGACGTTGTCGAATTCGCTCACGTGAAACTCCTTATCCAGTGTGTGGGTGGTGCGTGGCAGGCTCCCCGCCTGCCACGGCAGCTGGAACAGGATACGTTAATAGTTACCGTCAATCGTTACCGGCGACCGTCATTCGCCCGACCAGGATCGAGCCGACCTGCACGTGCGAACGGCGGTCGACGTCGCTGCCCACCGCTTCGATCGCGGCGAACATGTCCTTGAGGTTGCCGGCGATGGTGATGCCGTCCACCGGGTACTGGATTTCGCCGTTCTCAACGCGGAAACCGCCGGCGCCGCGCGAGTAGTCGCCAGTCACGCCATTCACGCCCTGCCCCATCAGCTCGGTCACCAGCAGGCCGTTGCCCATCTGGCGCGCCATCGAGGCCAGGTCGCCGGCATTCGCGCGTACCAGCAGGTTGTGCACGCCACCGGCATTACCGGTGGTGACGAGGCCCAGCTTGCGCGCGGAATAGCTGCCCAGCACGTAACGCTGCAGCACCCCGCCTTCGATCAGCGCCGAATCGCGGGTGGCCACGCCGTCGCCGTCGAACGCGGTCGAGCGCAGCCCGCGGCGCAGCAGCGGCCGCTCATCCACCGCGAACCACTCCGGGAACAGCTGCGTGCCCACGCTGTCGAGCAGGAAGCTGGCGCGGCGGTACAGCGCCCCGCCGGAGACCGCGCCGAGCAGGTGGCCGATCAGCGAGCGCGCCACTTCGGGCGAATACAGCACCGGCATCTGCGCGGTGGCCATCGAGCGCGGCTGCAGGCGGGCCACGGTGCGCTCGGCGGCGCGGCGGCCGATCGCGGCGGCGTCTTCCAGGTCTTCACGGGCCAGCGCGCTGCTGTACCAGCCGTCGCGCTGCATGCCGTCGCCCTGCCCGGCGATCAGCGCGCAGCCGACCGAATGGTGGCTGCTGCGGTCGCGGCCGATGAAGCCGTGCGAGTTCGCGTACACCGACAGGCTGGTGGCGGTGGCCGCCGAGGCGCCGTCGGAATTGCTGATGCGCGGGTCGGCGCCACGCCCGGCCGTTTCGCAGGCCAGCGCCAGGTCCACGGCCTGGTCGGCCTGCAGGGCCCAGGGGTGCCAGCTGTCCAGGTCCGGGAACTCCCGGGCCATCAGCGCCGGGTCGGCCAGGCCGGCGGCCTCGTCGTCCTCGGTGTGGCGGGCGATCGCGCAGGCCTGGGCCACGGTGGCCTCCAGGCTGGCCGGCTGCAGGTCGGCGGTGCTGGCGCTGCCCTTGCGCTGGCCGAAGTACACGGTCACGGCAATGCCGCGGTCGCGGGTGGATTCCACCGTTTCGACCTCGCCCAGGCGCACGTTCACGTCCAGCCCGCGCTCTTCGCTGCAGCTGACTTCGGCCTGGCTGGCGCCCAGCGCCCGGGCCCGCTCCAGCAGCTGCTGGGAGATGTCGGCCAGCTGTTCCAGCCGCTGCAGGCTGTCGTCGGCGGCGGCGGCTTCAGGGGAGATCACGTTCAATGCTTTATCCTGTACGGGTGAGTGCCGGGCGCAACGCCGGGCACAGTTCTGGATGTGGAAAGAAGACGATGCGCGGACGCGACGAAGAAACCGGTGAATTCCTTGATATCAGCCGCAGCCAGAACCGGCGCGACGCGCTGGACGTGCTGGCCCTGGGCGAGAAGCTGGTGTCGCTGACCCCGGCCCAGCTGGCCCGCGTACCGGTGCCGGAAGACCTGCTGCCGCACATCGCCGAAGCCAAGCGGATCACCGCGCATATCGCCCACAAGCGCCAGCTGGCGTTCCTGGCCAAGCACATGCGCCGCGAAGACGAAGCCACGCTGGATGCGATCCGCGACGCGCTGGATGTGAACAGCGAAACCTCGCGCCGCGAAGTGGCCGCCCTGCACCGCGCCGAAGACTGGCGCGAGCGCCTGCTCAAGGACGGCGACAAGGCGCTGTCCACGTTGCTGGAGGAATACCCGCAGGCCGACCGCCAGCAGCTGCGCACGCTGGTGCGCAACGCGCAGGCCGAGCGGGCGAAGAACAAGCCGCCGCGCGCCTTCCGCGAGCTCTACCAGGTGCTGCGCACCCTGTTCGTGCCGGCCGCGCTGGGCCTGGACGCGGTCGCGTCCGACAGCGACGCTGACGCCGACGACCTCGACGACGACAGCGACGACTGAACCGGGCAGACGGGACGGCATCCGGCGATCAGGCCTGGGTGCCGCCCACGGTGATGCCGTCGATCAACAGCGACGGCTGGCCCACGCCCACCGGCACGCTCTGGCCGTCCTTGCCGCATACGCCCACGCCTGCGTCCAGCGCCAGGTCGTTGCCGATCATGCGCACCTTCTGCATGGTTTCCGGACCGTTGCCGATCAGGGTGGCGCCCTTCACCGGCGCGGTCACCTTGCCGTCTTCGATCAGGTAGGCCTCGGTGGCCGAGAACACATACTTGCCGCTGGTGATGTCGACCTGGCCGCCACCGAAATTGACCGCGTACA
Organism: Stenotrophomonas bentonitica; assembly: GCF_013185915.1. NCBI lineage: Bacteria > Pseudomonadati > Pseudomonadota > Gammaproteobacteria > Lysobacterales > Lysobacteraceae > Stenotrophomonas > Stenotrophomonas bentonitica. The sequence goes on from NZ_JAAZUH010000001.1 coordinate 1,171,006, forward strand.
GGCCACGCTTGACCGAGCGGATCATCTCTTCCGGGTCGTGCTGGCCGGCGCGCATGTAGGTGTTGGTCATGCGCGGCATGGTCATGTGCGCGAACGACTCGCGGCGACCGTTGCCGGTCGGGGCCACGCCCATCAGCCGCGCATTGAGCGAATCCTGCATGTAACCGACGAGGATGCCGTCTTCGATCAGCGTGGTGCACTGGGTCGGGTGGCCTTCGTCGTCGATGTTGAGCGAGCCGCGACGACCGTCCAGGGTGCCGTCGTCGACGATGGTCACGCCCTTGGCCGCCACGCGCTCGCCGATGCGGCCGGCGTACACGCTGGTGCCCTTGCGGTTGAAGTCGCCTTCCAGGCCATGCCCGACCGCTTCGTGCAGCAGTACGCCGGGCCAACCCGGGCCGAGCACCACTGTCATCACCCCGGCCGGGGCCGGGATCGCCTCGAGGTTGACCAGCGCCTGGCGCAGCGCTTCGCGCGCGAAGGCTTCCGGACGCCCGTCGGCAAACAGTTCCTCGTAGCTGTAACGGCCACCGCCGCCGGCATAGCCGGATTCGCGGCGGCCCTGCTGCTCCACGATCACCTGCACGTTCAGGCGCACCAGCGGGCGGATGTCGCCGGCCAGCACGCCGTCGCTGCGCGCGATCAGCACCGTGTCGACGCCGCCGGACAGGCTCACCATCACCTGCTGGACGCGCGGGTCGGCCGCGCGCAGGTAGCGGTCCAGGCGCTTGAGCACCTCGACCTTGGCTTCATTGCCGATCCCGTCGATCGGGTCCAGCGCCGGGTACAGCGCGCGGGCGTTGCCGCGCACCAGCGCACGCGCCGGCTGCGCACCGCCGTCGCGTGAGATCGCGCGCGCCGACTGCGCGGCCGCCAGCAGCGCGTCGCCGTGGATGTCATCGGAGTAGGAGAAGCCGGTCTTCTCGCCGGCAATCGCGCGCACGCCCACGCCCTGCTCGATGGAGTGGGCGCCGTCCTTGACGATGCCGTCTTCCACGCTCCAGCTCTCGCGGCGGGCGTGCTGGAAGTACAGGTCGCCGAAATCGATGCCCGGCCCCAGCAGGGTACCGAAGGTGCGTTCCAGGCCACCGGCGTCGAGCCCGGCAGGCAGCAGCAGGCGGTCTTGGGCAAGGGTGAGTGCGTTGTCGGTCATGGTCTTGATCTATGGGCGCCGGGCAGGAGTGCAACCCGGGCGCGGGAAAAAGGGGGTCAACGTGCCACCGGCGCCGGTGTGGCCGGTTTCGGCGCATCGTCACGGTCGATCACGTCGACCTTGGGCTCGGCCCACGGGCCGGTCACCCGGTAGGTCTTGGCGCCGATCTCGCCCAGCGGCTTGGACAGCACCGCGTTGGCCGCCGCGCCCACCGCCGCGCCGACCGGGCCGCCGGCGACCGCGCCGACCACGGTGAGCAGGTTGCCCGCACGCGGATTGACGTCGATGGTCTGGTCGAACTGCTGGCGGCGCAGGTCGGTGCGGCCGCGGATGCTGATGTTGGCGGCCGGGCCTTCGATCAGCACCTTGTCGGTGGTGGCCATGCCGTCGGCGAACGCCAGCGTGCCGCCGACCTGGTTGAAGGCAAAGCCCTTGGAGAAGAAGTCGCGGAAGTCGAACATCAGCCGGCGCGGCAGCTGGGTCACGCTGAGCAGGCCCAGCACGCGGCCTGCACCGGGCTCCAGTTCAAGCAGCTGGCCATTGCGCGCGTGCACCTCCATCCGGCCCTGCAACGCGCCCAGCTGGAAGTCCGAGGGACCGCCCTGCCAGCCGGCCTCGAGGGTGATCTGGCCCTGGCCGCCGCGCAGCTGGCCGCCGTAGTCCAGGTTCTGCATCAGTCCGCCCAGGTCTTCGCTGTCCACCTTGACCTCGACATGGGTACTGGCCGCCGCACCCATCCCGAGCCAGCGCCCCTGGATGTCGATCGCCTGCTTCGGCGCGCGGAACTGCAGCTTGTCCACGCTCAGCCCGTTGCCGAACGGGCGCGTGCGCAGCACCGCCTGGCCCAGCCGTGCCTTGCCGAACTGGAGGTCGGCCACGTCCAGCGACAGCGGCGGAATCTTCGCCGGGTTGGTGTCGTTGGCGCTGGCCTGCACGCGCGCGGGCAAGGTCGCGTCGGCCGGAAGAATGATCGGCGCGCCGTCGCCCGGCGCCTTCACCGGCGACGGCGGCGACTGCCAGTGCACGCGGTCGAGCGTGCCGACAATCGGTGCGCCGTCGGCACTGGGCACGCTCAGGGTGCCGGCCAGCGACGGGCCGTCCAGGCGCACGTCGATCCCGTTGTCGGAGGGGCGAAGCTGCAGGCGGGTCTGCGGGAACATGCCGCCGGCCAGCAGCAGCTGCCCGACCTGCACGTCGACCTGGCGCAGCGGCATTGGGTCGGCGCCCGGGGTTCCGCCCGGCGAGCGCGCCAGCGCGATCCAGTCCAGTGCGTCCAGCGAGCCGCTGCGGCCGTTCACCACCAGCCCGCTGGCCGGCGGTTCGCGGTCGACCGTGTCGCTGCCCAGCGTGACCTGCACGCCGGTCTGGTTGTTGTGGGTGCGTGCCGCCAGGGCCAGGCGCTGGCCGAACGCCACGTCGACCCGCCCGGCGCCCATCGGCAGCTGCGCGGTCACCGTGGTAGCCAGCGGAACCTCGGCCGGCTTGTCCAACGGGGCCGGCAGGTCCAGGCGGGTGCCGACCAGCTCCGAATGCAGGCGCAGCATCGTCGGCGGCGCGACCTTGCTGCCGGCCGCGACCTTCGGCAGCGTGACTCCGATGGTCCAGCGCGAGGTGCCTTCGATATACGGCTTGAGCCAGCCCAGTTCCGGCGCGCGGTCGAGCAGCAGGCCAGCGTCCAGCGCCGCGCCCAGCTCGGCTTCAAAGGCCTGCTGGGGGTCGCGCACATAGCCGCCGGCACGCAGGCTCAACTGGCCGTCCTGGCCCAGGTGGCGCACCGCCAGCGACTCGGCGCCGAAGCCATCCCGGCTGTACTTCGCCACCCCACGCATCGCATCGAAGGTCAGGTCGAAGCGCTTGTCCGACAGGGTGGCGCCGTCCAGCTCCACCGTGCCCTGCAGGTGACCGGGCCCCTGGTCCTGATGCAGCGGCTGCAGCAGGTCGAAGGTGACCGCCGCCGGTCCCTTCGCGCTCAGGTTGTCCAGCGAATCGGCATAGGTCTGCTGCAGCGGACTCTGCCTGAGCATCGCCAGCAGGGCACCGGCGTCGCTGCGGCTGGTGGCTTTCACATACAGCGGCGAGGGACCGAAGTCGACAATGCCCGCGTCGAAATGATCCACCGCCACCCCGGCCAGGTCGCCACGACCGTGCAGCTCGAAGCCCGGACCGATAAAGGCGATGGTGCCATCAACCTTGTTCATGGTCGGCCAGTCGTGCTGGAACAGGATGTTGCCGTTGTCGATCCGGCCGCTCGCCTCGAAGCGACCGTTGTGCTTGTCGAAGGGCCAGTCTTCCAGCTCGCCGGTGACCAGCCCGATGCCGTCGCGCACATAGCCGCCGACCAGCGCCGCGTCGAGCCAGTCGGTGGCGCCCTTGCTCATCTTGGAATGGATCCAGAAGCGCTTGGCCGCGGTCATCGGCACGTCGTCCAGCTTGGCCGCCAGCTGCAGCCACGGGCGCGTGCCATTGCCCTGGAACCACACCGTGCCGCGCACGTCGGCGGCGTAATCGGTGCCCTGCACGCGCAGCGCCGGGGTGCCGATGCGCCAGCCGCCGCCTTCGTCGCGCCAGCCGATCATGCTGCCAGCCAGGCGCACGTCGTGGCGCACGCCGAATCCGGTGGGCCAGTCGAACTGCATCACCCGCGACGGCTGCAGGTCCAGCCGGAACCCGTTGGCGTCGCCATCGAAGTGGCCGCCCACCCCGCTCAGGCCCGGCGCGTGGCCGGCCGCGGCGAACTGGATGTCCTCAAGATCGCCTTCGAACTGCAGTGCACCGTCGCGCTCGCCGGCCACCCGCACGCGGCGCATCCGCACCTGCGGTGCGGCGTCATGCAGCCAGGCACGCAGGCCCGGATCGATGCGGTCGGTCAGCGCCAACCCGCGCAGCAGCGCGGTGGCGTCGATGTTGTCGCCGGCCAGCGCCAGGTGCTGGCCACCGGCGATCAGCAGCCCATCCAATTGTTCGGTGCGTCCTTCCAGGCCGATCCGCAGGCGCGGCGCATCGGCCCGCCAGCCGCCCTGCACCCAGCGCCAGCGCGCACGCAGCTGCAGCGTGTCCAGCTGCATGGTGGGGCGCTCGCCATCGGCCAGGGTCGCCCCGCTTATCTGCACGCCCTGCAGGTCGGCGTCGGTGGTGAGCATCACCACGCGGTGGTCGCGCAGGTCCACCCAGGTGTTGAAGGTGCCGGTGCCCTGCTGCAGCGACGCCCCGCCGAAGGTCAGCAGCGCGGACCAGGCGCGGAAGTCGGCGGGGTCGGCGGCCAGCCAGGCCTGGCCGTCGCCCTTGGCGCGGTCGAAGTCGAGCACCGCCGTGAGCGGCGCGGCCTGGTCATCGGCCCAGGCCCGTGCACCGACCGAGAGGCGCTCACCATTCACGCGCAGGCGCAGGTCGATGCGCGGCAGCTCGGCCTGCACCTTCAGCGAGGGCGCATCCACCCGCAGGCGGCCGCCGATGACCTGCAGCTCACCCAGGCGGCGCAGCGTTTCCAGCGGATCGCCGCCGGCCTTGGGCTGCGGCAGGCCCTGCACCGACCAGCGGCCGTCCTCGGCCCGCTGCAGCACCAGGGCCAGCCCGCGCAGGCGCAGCTCGGTCAGCGAGTGACGCGGCAGCAGCCCGGAATACAGCGACACCAGCACCTCGGCCTCGCCGATGCGCAGGCCCTCGCCCGCGCCGATGCGCAGGCCCTTGAGCGCCAGCAACGGACCACGCCGGGTCCAGCGGGTCTGCAGTTGATCGAACGCCACCGGCTGCCCGGCGCGCGCGCTCAGCCAGCCGGCCACCTTGTCCGGGTGGCGCTCGGCCAGCGGCAGCAGCTGGCTGATGCTGCCCACCAGCAGGGCCACGCATACCAATACGATCGCCATGGCATAGGCAGCATGGCGGCGGATCCTTCGCAGTCGCAGGCGCAGCGGCGCGCTCATCGGTACTCAGAGCAGGACGACATCGAACTGCTCCTGCAGGTACTGCTCGTCGGCCTGGAAGCGGATCGACTTGCCGAGGAATTCCTCCAGCTCGGCCACCGCCGCCGATTCCTCGTCGGTGATCCGTGCCACCACCTTCGACGAAGCGATCACCAGCAGGCGCGCCGCGTCGAACTGGCGCACCGCGCGGGTGATCTCGCGGAAGATCTCGTAGGTCACCGTCTCGGCGGTCTTGATCGAGCCGCGCCCACTGCACTCCGGGCACGGTTCGGACAGCTGCCGCTCCAGGCTTTCCACGGTGCGCTTGCGGGTCATTTCGACCAGCCCGAGCGGTGAGAACTCGTAGACCGTGGTCTTGGCATGGTCGCGGGCCAGCGCCTTCTCCAGCGTGCGCAGCACCTGGCGGCGGTGTTCGGCATCGTCCATGTCGATGAAGTCGATGATGATGATCCCGCCCAGGTTGCGCAGCCGCAGTTGGCGCGCCACCGACTGGGCCGCTTCCAGGTTGGTGCGGAACACCGTTTCTTCCAGGTTGCGCTGGCCCAGGAACGAGCCGGTGTTGACGTCGATGGTGGTCATCGCCTCGGTCTGGTCGATCACCAGGTACCCACCGGACTTCAGCGGCACCTGCTTGTCCAGCGCGCGGCCGATTTCGTCCTCGACCCCGAACATGTCGAAGATCGGGCGGTCGCCGCTGTACAGCTCCAGCTTCTCGGCCAGCACCGGCATGTACTTGGCCACGAACGCCTGCAGCTGGGTGAAGGTTTCCTTCGAGTCCACCTTGACCTTGTCCACGTCCTTGCGGATCAGGTCGCGCACCGAGCGCAGCGGCAGGCTCAGGTCCTCGTAGATCACGCTGCACGGCGCGGCCTCGCGGCCACGGCGCTCGACCACGTTCCAGACCCGCGACAGATACGCGATGTCCTCGGCGATGGCCTCGGCCGGCTGGCCCTCGGCATTGGTGCGCACGATGTAGCCGTAGCCGCCGTGCTGGGCCGAGAGCTCGGTCACCAGCGTTTTCAGGCGCGCGCGTTCGGCTTCGTCCTCGATCCGCGCCGACACCCCGACCACCTTGGACTGCGGCAGCAGCACCATGTAGCGCGAGGGAATGCTGATCTGGGTGGTGAGCCGGGCGCCCTTGGTGCCGATCGGATCCTTCACCACCTGCACCACGATGTCCTGCCCGTCGCGCAGCAGCTCCACGATCGGCACCGACGACGGCGGCGGCAGCGTGGTGCCTTCGGTGTCGGCGCTGGCCACCGGGGCCGGGCGCACCACGTCGTTGGCGTGCAGGAACGCAGCGCGTTCCAGCCCGACCTCGACGAACGCGGCCTGCATGCCCGGCATCACCCGCTGCACCTTGCCCTTGTAGATGTTGCCCACCACCCCGCGGCGCCAGCCACGTTCGATGTGCAGCTCCTGCAGCATGCCGTTTTCAATGACCGCCACCCGGGTTTCGCGCGGGGTGACGTTGACCAGGATTTCTTCAGACATGGGCGACTCCCTTCGATTCGAATGCCTGCAGCAGCTGCTCGGTCTGCTGCAGGGGCAAGCCCATCACGCCCGAATAGCTGCCCGCCAGGTGGCGGATGTAACGTTCTGCCCCGCCCTGGATGGCGTAGGCACCGGCCTTGCCCATCGGTTCGCCGCTGGCGACATAGCCGGCAATGGCCGCTTCGTCCAGCGCGATGAAGCTGACCTCGGAGACCACCTCCACCACCTGCTCGACGCCGGCGGCGACCAGCGCCACCACGGTCATCACCTGGTGGGTGCGGCCGGACAGCCGATTCAGCATGGCGGCGGCGTCGGCGGCATCGACCGGCTTGCCGAACACCTCCCCGTCCAGCACCACTTCGGTGTCGGCGCCAAGCACGCATGCGTGCGGGTCATCGGCCACCAGGGCCAGGCCGGCACGGGACTTGTCCACGGCCACGCGCCGCACATAGTCCTGGGCGGCTTCCCCGGCGGCCCGTACTTCGGGCACGTCCAGGTCCAGCGCACGGAACGGTCGGTCCAGGCGCGCCAGCAGATCGGTTCGTCGGGGGGAACGGGAGGCAAGATAAAGCATCGCGGAAGCATAACCTGCGCGCCCTGTCTGAATCGCGAGCAACCACACCCAATTGCGTCCAACCCCTCCGTTTCTCACCAGACGTTCATCGCTCCGACACCAACCTCAACGCCTTCACAAGGAGATCCACATGCGTCGCAACGCTCTGTCCCCGCTGCTGCTCGCCCTGTCGCTTGCCCTGGGAACCTCGATGACCGCCCACGCCCAGTCCCAACCCGCCATCGCCGTGCCGGCCGACGGCACCCTGCTCAACATTTCAGCCAACGCCGAAGCACGCCGCGTGCCCGATGTGGCCACGCTGTCGGCCGGGGTGGTTACCCAGGCCACCGACGGCAATACCGCCATGCGCCAGAACGCCGAGCAGATGGTGAAGGTGCTGGCCGCGATCAAGGCCGCCGGCATTGCCGAGCGCGACGTGCAGACCAGCGGGGTCAACCTCAGCCCGCAGTACCGCTACGCCGAGAACGAGGCGCCGAAGATCACCGGCTACCAGGCCAGCAACACGGTCAGCCTGAAGGTGCGCGACATCGCCAAACTGGGCAAGGTGCTGGACGCGCTGGCCGCACAGGGCGCCAACCAGATCAACGGTCCGCAGTTCGAGATCGACCAGCCCGAACCGGTCTATGACGAAGCCCGCCTGGCCGCGCTGAAGAAGGCCCAGGCGCGTGCCGAAACCTACGCCAAGTCGCTGGGCCTGCGCGTGCGCCGGATCGTCAGCATCTCCGAAAGCGGCGGTGGCAACTTCCGCCCGGTGATGATGCGTGCTGCGGCCGCGCCGATGGCGGCGGACATTTCCACCCCGGTGTCGCCGGGCGAATCGACGGTGTCGGTGAACCTGGACGTGGTGTTCGACCTGGCCAGGTAAATCCGACAGCGGTCCACCGCTGGACAACGGGACGGCGCCTTCGGGCGCCGTCATCCGTTTATGACCGGCAGCCAAACACCCACAGCGCCCCTGACTTCCAGCCCGTGCCCGGCTCCGGTAATCCTGTCATTGCGCGGCCCCGTCTTCTGCAGTCTGCAACCCCATCGGCCGCGCCCGTACGTTGATGTTCCCGCACGCACATCTGGCAAGGAGAGTGGCGCATGGTCCGTACGCATCCCCCGGTGGTTCCGCTTCACATCGACGTCTCGCGCGTGCTCGGCTGGAGCACCGCGCTGGCCCTGCATCTGCTCGCGCTGATGCTGCTGCTCATTCCGGCCGCCTACGTGGCCACACCGCTGCCGCGGGACCGCACGGTGATCAACATGATCCTCCCGCCAGTCACCCAGCCCGAACCGCCCCCGCCGCTGCCGCCTACCGAACCGGTGCCGGTCCGCGCCCCCACCACCACCCCACGCGTCGCTCCGCTGCCGCCGCCGACCGCCACGGCCGACGACGTGCTGGCCGTGCCCCCGCTGCCGGCCAGTGACATCCAGGCCCCGACCCTGGCCCCGGTGGAACCGGCGCCGGCGGCATCGGGTGAAGGCGTGCAGCTGCAGTACCGCTCGGCGCCGCCGCCCAGCTACCCGGTCGCCGCGATCCGTGCCGGCGAACAGGGCACGGTGGTGCTGCGGGTCCAGGTCGATGCCGAGGGTCGGCCGGCCAGAGTAGTGATCGAACGCAGCAGTGGCTCGCGGGTGCTGGACAACGCCGCCCGCCAGCAGGTGCTGCGCCACTGGCGCTTCGTGCCGGCGCAGGTCGACGGCCAGGCAGTGGCGGCCACCGGGTTGGTGCCGGTGAGTTTCTCACTTCCGGAATAACCCCGATTAGTGGGGAAAACTCAAGCGGGTTTTCCCCACTTTTAGACAGAGGTCACGATTGACGCGAATTAAGCAATTTTTCACGACTACGTCACCTGTTGGAAACCTAGATTGTCGCCGACGCTCCGCATAGACGGCTGCGCCCGACGACTTAATACGTAGGTTTTCCAGTCAGGAGAGAAACTGTGAAATACCCGATCCAACGGCTCTACAGCAGCCGCCGCAACAACCTGGCCCAATCCGTATCCGCCGTACTCACCGGCAGCGTGCTGCTGCTGGCCGGCGCCTTCGCCTCCTCCTCCGCGTTTGCCCAGGAGCAGGCCACCAACCTGGACCGGATCACGGTCACCGGGTCCAATATTCCCCGTACCAATACCGAAACCCCCTCCCCGGTGCAGGTGGTAACGCGCCAGGACATCGACCGCAGTGGCAAGACCACCGTGGCCGAATACCTGCAGACGCTGACCTCCGACGGTGCCGGCTCCATCCCCAAGACCTTCGGCAACGGCTTCGCCGGCGGCGGCGCGGGCATCTCGCTGCGCGGCCTGGGCGCCGGCTCCACGCTGGTGCTGTTGAACGGCCGCCGCATGGCCACCTATGGCCTGGCCGATGACGGCCAGAAGGTCTTCACCGACCTGAGCACCATTCCGCTGGACGCGGTCGAGCGCGTGGAAGTGCTGAAGGACGGCGCCTCGGCGATCTATGGTTCCGACGCCATCGCCGGCGTGGTCAACATCATCCTGCGCAGCGACTTCGACGGCGTGATCCTGCGCGGTTCGTATGGCCTGTCCGGCGACAGCGACGGCGACGCCAAGAAGGCCACCCTGACCGCCGGTACCGGTGACATCGCCACGGACGGCTGGAACGCGTTCTTCAGCCTGGACGTGGGCAAGACCGACGCGATCAAGATCAGCGACCGCAAGAACCGCGACTGGATCGGCACGGGCGACCTGCGCCCGTGGGGCATCAGCGCGCAGGATTCGCAGTTCCTCGGCGGCGCCTTCCTCAATGGCGGTACCAGCGGCGGCGCCGGCCCGAATGGTTCGGTGTTCGATGACCGCCTGGTCGATGACGACAATCCGGCGTTCCTGGTCCCGCTGCCCGGCTGCCAGGGCTTGACCACCATCCCGGGCCAGACCGACGCGTCCATCGCCGAGGATGGCTGCCTGTGGAACCCGGCGCAGCTGTACCGCGACCTGAGCCCGAAAGAGGAATACGTCAACGTGTTCGGCCGCGCCAGCTTCGCTTACGGCGAAGGCGGCGAGATCTACACCGAGATCGGTTACTCCAAGAAGGAAACGGTGTTCAGCAACACGCCGTCGGGTGTGTCCGGCAGCTGGGGCTATCCCGGTGGCCCGGTCAACGCCAGCAGCGGCCCCGGCGCCGTGGTACTGAACCCGGCCCACCCGGACAACGTGATCCCCGGCCAGGCCTCACGCCTGCGCTATTCGGCCTGGGACGTCGGTCCGCGCGTGACCACCAACACCAATGAGTTCACCCGCTTCCTGGTCGGCACCAAGGGCAACTGGGGCGAGTGGGGTTATGACACCGCCTACCTCCATTCGAGCACCAACCTGGTCAACAAGCGCACCGGCTTCCTGCGCTACAGCGCCGTGCAGTGCGCACTGGGCGACCCGAACTGCGCCGGTGGCGTGTGGCGCATCGGTGACAACGCGGGCCAGAATTCGCAGGCCCTGTACGACTACATTTCGCCGGAAATCCAGGCCAACGCCAAGTCCAGCCTGGACATGTTCGACTTCACCGTGTCGCGCAGCCTGATGGACCTCAAGGGCGGCCCGCTCGGTCTGGCAATCGGTACCGAGTGGCGCAAGACCAGCAACAGCCTTACCCCGCAGACCTACACCGACGTGGGCGACATCATCGGCCTGGGCTACTCGGCCTATGACGGCACCCAGAACGTCTATGCCGGTTACGTCGAGTTGTCCGCACCGGTGCTGGAACAGCTGGAACTGTCCGGCGCGGTCCGCTACGACAAGTACGAAAGCGGTGACGGCAAGGCCACCCCGAAGCTGGGTGTGAAGTGGACGCCGGTGGACTGGGTCGCCCTGCGCGCCACCTACGCCGAAGGCTTCCGCGCCCCGAACCCGGCCGAGAACGGTGACGGCGGCCTGGCTGCCTTCTCCACCGCCCGCGACCCGGTGCGCTGCGCGGTCAGCCCCCCGGCCGATGCGACCACCAACTGCGGTGCGCGTCCGGTGGCCATCATCACCAGCCCGAACCCGGACCTGGTGCCGGAAGAGTCCAAGAGCTACTCGTTCGGCATCGTGCTGCAGCCCACTGCCACCACCTCGCTGACCGTGGACGCCTGGGAAATCAAGCGCACCAATGAAATCGCGCAGGGCAGCACGGCCGACGCGATCGCGGCGGGCGACGTGCTGCGCGACACCGACCTGATCAACGGCATTCCCGGCACCGGCACCATCCTGGCGGTCAACACCGCCTACGTGAACGCCAACTCGTCGCGGGTCCGCGGTATCGACACCGATATCCGCCAGACCTTCGACATCGGCCCGGGCCAGCTGGAAATGGACCTGCAGTGGAGCCACGTGCTCAAGTTCGAGCGCACCGAAGGCGACACCACGGTCGACTACGTCGGCACCCACGGCAACTGCGACGTCACCAACTGCATCGGCACGCCGGAAGACCGCGTCAACTTCGGCACCACCTGGAAGCAGGACGCGTGGAGCGTGAGCGGCATCGTCAACTACATCAGCAGCCTGGAGAACAAGGACAAGCGCGGTGGCGACTATCTCGCGTTCTACGCCGACGGCACGCCGGTGGAGAAGATCGCCTCGTTCACCACGTTCGACCTGTCCGGTCGCTACAACATCACCGACGCGTTCGAACTCAACGCTTCGGTGCAGAACGTGTTCGACCGGACCGCACCGCTGGATCCGACCACCTACGGTGGCGTGAACTACAACCCGCTGCACTTCAGCGGCGCCATCGGCCGCTACTTCACCATCGGCGCGAAGTACACCTTCAACTGATCGGTGCAGGTGTGAAACGGAAAAGCCCGGGCTCTTGCCCGGGCTTTTTCAATGCAGGTCCCAGAAGGGCGGTAGAGTCGCGCCACAGCCGACTGCCGATAGCACCACCGCATTCGGTTATGGCATCGCAGTGATCGGAATCGCGTCTCCGTCAGCGCCTGATTGCACGGGTCCATGCGTCAAAGCGATCGCATGCGTGGTCGGCGGCCGTTTGGGAACCGGCCCTACCGCTGTCAACAGGTTGCCGGGCTTTGGTAGGGTCGCGCCCCAGCCGACTGCCGATAGCAGCCCCGCGCCCGATGGCGCATTGCACTGATCGGCACAATGGCTCCAACCGCACGCGCGATCCGAGCCAAAAGCGGCAAGGAATCAATCGGCTAATCTCGATAAGAGAAACCCCGAACACGCTCCGTTGCGATGCGCATCACGCTCCGCAACACCTCGCCAGCACAACACCTCTCGAGCCATTTCGAGTGGTTTACGACATTGCATTAGGCGCAGCCAATCGAATTGCCCGATTCAACAGAAAACACCGACTAGAAGCATCTGCAACAGATCGGCAGGGTGGGCCTGAGTCTAAAAGCTCCGCAATTAAACAAGCCCCCGACTCCCTCGCCATCCCGGCGAGGGAGACATCCAGGAGAGGCCTACCATGTCTGACCACGAACGCGATTCATCTGTTGCCACCCCACCCCGTGTGATCTACCACTGGAACACGCCCCGCAGCGTGCTGGTGGGCTCGCTGTACCACGACGAGCACGAGCCCGAGCCGGGCGAATTGTTGGTCCCCTCCGTACACCTGCGCGGCATGTGGCTCAAGACCGCAGGCATCGAAACAGGCGCACGCCTGAGCGTGCACATCGCCTCCGGCTGCGTGCTGCTGCGAAGCAGGAAACCAGTGCGCGTGGCCTGTCGCCGCCCGGGCTGGTACACCTAACCGCGTAGAGCCGGGCTCTGCCCGGCTCTACCTTGATTGCACGGGTCCATGCGCAAAAGGGATCGCGCACAATCCTGGCGGTCGTTTGGGAAGCGACCCTACCACCGAGCGCTCCGGTCGATCCATCGGGATGCATCCCCGGTAGAGTCGCGCCCCAGCCGACTGCCGATGGCAACACCGCACCCGGTGATGGCATTGCAGTGATCCGGAGTCGCGTCTCCGTCAGGCGCCTGATCGCACGGGTCCATGCGTCAAAGTGATCGCGTGCGAGGTCGGCGGCCGTTTGGGAACCGGCCCTACCAGTGACCCGCGAGATTCGGGCGCGTTCCACGCGGACAAAAAAAAAGCCTCGCATCGCTGCGAGGCTCTCAAAACTTGGCGCCCGAAGTTGGACTCGAACCAACGACCCCCTGATTAACAGTCAAGTGCTCTAACCGGCTGAGCTATTCGGGCGGGGTGCGCATTGTAACCGGCTTTTTGCTGCTTGTAACCCTTCCGCGCGTAATTTCTTCACGCGCGGTGATACGGATGGTTGGTCAGCATCGCCGCAGCGCGGTACAGCTGCTCGGCCACCACCAGGCGTACCAGCATGTGCGGCAGGGTCAGCGGGCCGATCGACCATTTCTCATCGGCCAGCGCGGAGACTTCGGCTGAATGCCCTTCCGGGCCGCCGATCAAAAACGCCAGGTCGCGGCCCTGCCCGCGCCAGTGCTCCAGCCGCTGCGCCAGCTGTTCAGAGCTGAGCTGTTTGCCGGGCACGTCCAGCGCCACCACGTAGGCGTTCTTGGGCAGCGCGGCGATTACCCGCTTGCCTTCGTCGTCCGTGGCGCGACGCGCGTCGCGGCCCTTGCCGCGCAGGCCGGGTTCGATCTCCACCAGCTCGAACGGCAGCCAGTGCGACAGCCGCTTCTGGTACTCGGCAAAGCCCTGCGCCACCCAGCTGGGCGCGCGTTCGCCGGTGGCGATCAACCTGGCTTTCATCCTCATGCTCCTTGAAATGACAACGGCGCCACCGGGGCGCCGTTGTCGCTACTGCGTGCGCGGGATTCAGCGCGCGGCGTAGTCGTCTTCGTCTGCTTCGTCGTCCAGCAGGGTCGGGCCCTGGTCGCCCACGGTCCACAGACGCTCCAGCGCATAGAACTCGCGTACGCGCGGCAGCATCACGTGCACCACCACGTCGCCCAGGTCGACCAGCACCCACTCGGCTTCGCGCTCGCCTTCCACGCCCAGCGGCATGGTGCCAAGCTGCTTGGCGAACTTCACCACTTCGTCGGCAATGGACTTCACGTGGCGGCTGGAGGTGCCCGACGCGATCACCATGAAATCGGTGACGCTGGACTTGCCGATCACGTCGATCTCCACGACGTCCTTGGCCTTCAGTTCTGCGGTGGCGTTACGCACGCACTCGAGCAGTGCTTCGGTGGACGGCGCCGGATTCGAAAATTCGACCTTGATGGTCTGGGGCTGGACTTGGTCGCTCAAAGCAGGGGGACTCTATAGATTTGGGGGCGATTATACGGGTCCAGCGACCTGAACGGGTTCACGACTCGCCAAGTCCGTACAGCCGGTGGTCGGCTACGTAGTCGGCAACCTTGCCCGGCAGCAGTGCGCGCCAGTCTCCGCCGCTGGCGATGCGTTCCCGGACCTCGGTCGCCGATTCGCTGCGCAGCGGCGCATGCAGGTGCAGCAGGCGGCCGGCCGGCGCGCCGAACAGGTCGCCCTCCTTCGCGGTCCAGCGCCCGTGCAGCGCGTCCTGCAGGCGGGCGGGCAGCTGCTGCTGCAGCGGGCTGCCCGGGCGGTCGGCGACGATGAAATGGGCCAGCTCGAACAGCGCCTCCCATTCATGCCAGCCGGTCAGGCCCAGCAGGCTGTCGGCGCCCACCAGCCAGGCAATGGGCTGGCGCGGGCCCAGTTCGCCGCGCAGTTCGCGCAGGGTGTCGACGGTGTATGACGGCACGTCCGGCTGGCGCCGTGCCCGCTCCAGCTCGCGCAGGTCCAGCAGCAGGCCGGGTTCCTCGTCGATGGCCAGGGCCAGCATTTCGGCACGCTGGGTCGCGTTGGCGCCCGGCGCGGGACGGTGCGGCGGGTCGGCCGCCGGCAGCAGCCGTACCGCCACCTGGAGCTGGTCGCGCGCGGCGCGGGCGATGGCCATGTGGCCCTGGTGGACCGGGTCGAAGGTGCCGCCGTAATGGATGCGCAGGCCCATCGGGCTCAGGCACGGGCCAGCAGGCGTACCGCGCGCGCTTCGGCTACCGCCACCAGCAGCCGCTCCAGGCCCAGCCAGGCGTCGCCGTCGGCGCGCCCCTTGGCCATGCGGTCGACCAGCCCGGCTTCGGCCACGAAGCGCTCCCAGCGCTTGGCTTCGGGGTGGCGCTGCAGCGCGCGCTTGAACGGCGCCTGGCGCGATTCCCAGATGCCGCGGCTCTTCATTTCAGCAGCCAGGTTGCCGCCACGTGCCTGCACGCGTGCAAGCGCCGCGGTGGCCAGCATTTCACGGATCACCATCGGCATCAGCGCGGCCACCGCCTCGCCTTCGGCGCGCAGGCCGGCCACCATGCGCAGTACCGCCGCCGGCTGCCCGGAGAACGTGGCTTCCAGCAGCCGGAATACGTCGTAGCGGGCCGCGTCGGCGACCAGCGACTCCATGGTGTCCACGTCCAGGTTCTGGCCGCTGGCCAGCAGCGCCAGCTTGTCGATTTCCTGCGCGGCCGCCAGCAGGTTGCCTTCCACCCGCTCGGCCAGCCGCTGCACGGCGGCCGGGTCGGCGCGCAGGCCCTTCTGGCGCAGGCGGCGCTCGATCCACTCCGGCAGTTCGTGCGGTTTGATCGCCCAGGCCACCGACAGCATGCCCACGCGGCTGACCGCCTCGGCCCACTTGCCCTGGTGGGCCTTGCTCCATTCATTGCAGGTGATCAGCAGGATCACGTCCGGCGCCGGGTTGGCGCAGAACTGGCTGATCACCTCCCCGCCCTCCTTGCCCGGCTTGCCGGTGGGCAGGCGCAGCTCGACCAGCCGACGCGCACTGAACAGGCTGGGGGCGTTGAAGGTGGCGTCGAGCTGGTTCCAGTCGAAATCGCGGCCGTCGGCATCGAATACTTCGCGTTCGGTGATGCCCTCGGCACGTGCCTTGGCACGCACCGCGTCGGCGGCCTCGAGGACGCGCAGCGTTTCCGGCCCGGCAATCAGGTACACCGGCACCAGCGGTTGGCTGGCCGGTTGGCTGGCGAACTGTTCGGGGCGCAGTTCCATCGTGCGGTCGGTCCGTGCGGACCGGTCAGCCGCCCTGCGGCGGCTTGGTCGCCGCCGGGACGGTGGCCGGCGCGGTGGCCGGCGCAGCGGCCGGCACCTCGGCAGGCTTGGCCGCAGGCGGCGTCAACGTGCCACGCTGCAGTTCGGCGCGGACTACGCTGTCGATGCGGCGCAGGATCGAGGCGGACATTTCGCGGCGCAGTTCGTCGGCCAGGATCTCGCGCTCGGTGGTGGTACCGGTGGCGTCACTGGGCGGCGACACGTAATCGCGCGAGAGCTCGATCACCTGCTGCGGCACCAGGTCGCTGCCGTCTTCGCGACGGAACACGAAGATCACCGCATAGCGCAGGCTGTATTCCTGGGCGCGGCCCTGTGCGTCGATCGCGATGGGCAGGTCGCCCCAACGCTCGGATACCACCTGCAGCTGCGCGGCGGGCGCCTTGCTGTCGGCTTCGGCAATGGTGGCGCCGGACGCCGCCAGGCCACGACGCAGCAGCTTGGCCAGTTCGCTGTAGGGCGCGGTGGAGACCACCTTCACCGCAGCGGTGTCGGCCGGCAGCATCAGCTTGTTGCGCAGATGGAAGCCACACCCGGCAAGGGTAAGAGTCAGGACAAGGGCAAGCAGAAGTCGAGTCATGTTCACAGTCTGGCGGAGCCGGACGAAGCCGGCAACAGGGGGCGGACGACACCATGCCCGATTGTGCGTGAACAAAGCACGTAGGGCGGGGCCCTGCCCCGCCCCCCATGGCGTTACGCGGCGACGATGTTCACGATCTTGCCGGGCACGATGATGATCTTGCGCACGGTCAGGCCTTCCAGGAACTTCGCCGCATTCGGCTCGGCCAGGCCCAGCGCTTCGATCTGCTCGCGCGGAACGTCGGCACCGACCTCGATGGTGCCACGCAGCTTGCCGTTGACCTGCACGGCCAGGGTCACTGCATCACGCACCAGCGCGCCAGCATCGGCCTGCGGGAACGGCTGGTCTTCCAGCAGCGTTTCGCCATGGCCCAGCACCTGCCACAACGCATGGCTGGCATGCGGGGTGATCGGGTTGAGCAGCAGCACGGTGGCCTGCAGCGCTTCCTGGCGGACCGCACGGCCCTGCTCGGAGCTGTCATCGAACCTGGCCAGCGCGTTCATCAGCTCCATCACCGCCGCGATGGCGGTGTTGAAGCTGTGGCGGCGGCCGTAGTCGTCGCCGACCTTGCCGATGGTTTCATGGGTCTTGCGGCGCAGCGCCTTCTGTTCGACGGTCAGCGCAGCGGCGTCCAGCGCCGGGGCCGGGCCGTCGGCGGCGTGCTTCTGCACCTGCGCCCACAGGCGGCGCAGGAAGCGCGCCATGCCGTCCACGCCGGCTTCGTTCCACTCCAGCGACTGCTCCGGCGGTGCGGCGAACATCGAGAACAGGCGTACGGTGTCGGCGCCGTAGCGGCTGACCATGGCCTGCGGGTCCACGCCATTGTTCTTGGACTTGGACATCTTCTCGGTACCGCCGATCTCCACCGGCTGGCCGTCGGCGATCAGCACCGCACCGGTGATGCGGCCGCGCTCGTCGCGCTGCACGTCCACGTCGGCCGGGTTGATCCAGTCCTTGGAGCCGTCCGGATTCTGGCGGAAGTAGGTATCGGCAATCACCATGCCCTGGCACAGCAGGTTCTGCGCCGGTTCGTTGCTGTCCACCATGCGCGCATCGCGCAGAAGCTTGTGGAAGAAACGGAAGTACATCAGGTGCAGGATCGCGTGCTCGATGCCACCGATGTACTGGTCCACCGGCAGCCAGTAGTTGCCGCGCTTGTCCACCGCGTCGCGGGCACCGGGCGAGGTGTAGCGCGCGTAGTACCAGCTGGACTCCATGAAGGTGTCGAAGGTGTCGGTTTCACGCTCGGCCGCGCCGCCGCAGTCCGGGCAGGTGGTCTTGCGCCATTCCGGGTCGGCCTTGATCGGCGAACCGGTACCGACGAAGTTGACGTCTTCCGGCAGCACCACCGGCAGCTGCTCTTCCGGCACCGGCAGGGCGCCGCACTTCGGGCAGTAGATCACCGGGATCGGGCAGCCCCAGTAGCGCTGGCGGCTCACGCCCCAGTCGCGCAGGCGGTAGTTCACGCGGCGCTGGCCCTGGGCCTTGCGCTCGAAGCGCTCGGCCAGTGCCTCGAAGGCGCCCTGGAAGTCCAGGCCGTCGAATTCTTCGGAGTTGACCAGCTCGGTTTCGCGGGTCTTGTCGCCGTACCAGTCCTGCCAGCGGGTCGCGTCGTAGGCGCCTTCGTCCTTGCGCGGCGACTTCAGCGCGATCACCTGGCGGATCGGCAGGCCGTACTTGTTGGCGAATTCATTGTCGCGCTGGTCGTGGCCGGGCACGGCCATGACCGCGCCGGTGCCGTAGCCCATCAGCACGAAGTTGGCCACCCACACCGGCACCTGGGCGCCGGTGACCGGGTGCACGGCGCGCAGGCCGGTGTCCATGCCGCGCTTTTCCTGGGTTTCCAGTTCCGCTTCGGACACACCGCCCTGCTTCATCTCGGCCAGCAGTGCCGCCAGCGCCGGGTTCGACCTGGCCGCGTGCAGGGCCAGCGGGTGTTCTCCAGCAATCGACACGAAGGTCACGCCCATCACCGTGTCGGGACGGGTGGTGAACACGCGCAGCGGGTCCAGCGCGCTTCCGTCGGCGTCGCGCACGTCGAACTGGATCTCCAGCCCTTCGGAGCGGCCGATCCAGTTGCGCTGCATGGTCTTGACCGACTCCGGCCAGCCCGGCAGTTCATCCAGGCCGTCCAGCAGTTCCTGGGCGTAATCGGTGATGCGCAGGAACCACTGCGGAATCTCGCGCTTTTCCACCAGCGCGCCGGAGCGCCAGCCACGGCCGTCGATGACCTGCTCGTTGGCCAGTACGGTCTGGTCCAGCGGGTCCCAGTTCACCACCGCGTTGCGGCGGTAGGCCAGGCCCTTGCGCATCAGGCGGGTGAACATGCGCTGTTCGTGCACGTAGTATTCGGGCGTGCAGGTGGCGAACTCGCGCGACCAGTCGATCGCATAGCCCATGGCCTTGAACTGGCCGCGCATGTGCTCGATGTTGGCGTAGGTCCACTTGGCCGGCGCGGTCTTGTTCTTGATCGCCGCGTTTTCCGCCGGCAGGCCGAACGCATCCCAGCCCATCGGCTGCAGCACGTTGTGCCCGGTCATCCGCTTGTAGCGGCTGATCACATCGCCAATCGTGTAGTTGCGCACATGGCCCATGTGCAGCGCGCCCGACGGGTACGGCAGCATCGAAAGGCAGTAGTACTTCGGCTTGTCCGAAGACTCGGTCACCTCGAAGGCGCGCGTGGCGTCCCAGAAGGCCTGGGCGGCGGATTCAACCTGCTGCGGATCGTAAACGTTGGGTTCGACGCTGGTCATGGAAAACAAGGATGCGGCGGCAAAGCGGGACAGCGTACCGCAGTGCGGCAAACGGCTCCAATCGCCGCCCCGGCCAATACCGGACCACTTCGACATCCCGTTGATAAATCAGGGAATTACCCTTTCCATAAGGATCGCGAACTAGAGGCCCGCGCGCATTCCCGCGTCGATTGCGGCCGGAACCGTCAACTCAGCGGTGGTGGACCCGGCTGGCCACCGGCAGCGCGGCGGCCAGCCACAGCGCCCAGGCCACGAAGGCCACCCGCTGTGCGACCGGCGCGGGCATCAGCGCCTGCAGCACGAACGCCCCGACCAGCACGGCCAGGCCTGCGGCCAGGTGCAGCGCGGCCAGCCGGCCCCAGCCCGGCAGGCGCCGCGCGCCCAGTCCGGACATCAGTGCGCCGGGCACGAATGCCAGCACCCAGACCATCCACGCGCTGGCGTGGTACTGGCTGGCCGGGCTCTCGATATCGTTGGCGTCCAGCGGCAGCACGCCCATCGCGGCGAACGCCAGGCCGGACAGCACCAGCATCTGCCCGCCCACGCGCGGCGTCCACGGCGCGGTCACCGGCACCCGCGCCAGCAGCCGCAGCGCCACTACGGCGGCCAGCAACCCCGGCAGTACGAAGCCCAGCAGGTCGAAGGCACCGGCGTGCGGCACCCCGATCGCGCCCAGCAGCGCCACCGGGTGGCCCAGCGGCAGGTAGCCCGGCAGGGCCGCACCAAAGCCCAGCACCGAGGCGAGGAACAGCACCGCCGCCGTGGCACCCAGCAGGGGATCGAAGCGTCGCAGTGTTTTCATCATGGGCATTGCTTATGAATATGTTCGGCACCATACACTGGGTACATCTTTACCGTTGAATCCGACCATGAGCGAGCTGTCCTACGTCTTTGACGCCACCACTGAAACCTTCGAAGCGCAGGTCCTGCAGAAGTCCCTGCAGACCCCGGTGCTGGTCGATTTCTGGGCCACCTGGTGCGAGCCCTGCAAGACCCTGGGCCCGATGCTGGAGAAGCTGGCCGGCGAGTACAACGGCGCCTTCGAGCTGGCCAAGGTCGACGTGGACAAGGAGCAGCAGATCGCAGCAGCGTTCCAGATCCGCTCGGTACCGACCGTGTTCCTGGTCAAGGGCGGCCAGATCGTCGACGGCTTCCCCGGTGCGCTGCCGGAAGGCCAGCTGCGCGAGTTCCTGACCCAGCACGGCGTGCTGCCGGCCGAGGCCCCTGCCGAAGCGGCCGCCGAGCCGGCCGCGCTGGACCCGCAGGCACAGGTGGACGTGCTGCGCGCGAGCATCGCCGCCGAGCCGGACAAGGAGGAGCTGAAGCTTGAACTGGCGCTGGCCCTGCTGCAGACCGGCGGCACCGACGAAGCGCGAGCGCTGATCGACGCGCTGCCGGCCAACCTCTCTACCGACGACCGCGCGGTGCGTGCCCGCGCCCGCCTGGACTTCGCCAAGGCGCTGCAGGACGCGCCTGCGGCGGAACAGCTGGAGGCGCGCATCGCGGCCGATGGCAATGACCTGCAGGCCCGCCACCTGCGCGGCGTGCAGCTGCTGCTGGGCGGCCAGGACGAGGCCGCACTGGAACAGTTCCTGGTGATGCTGCAGAAGGACGCCAGCTACAGCGAGGGGCTGCCGCGCAAGCTGCTGATCGACGCCTTCCGGGTGATCGACGATGCCGCGCTGGTCGGTCGTTACCGTCGTTCGATGTCCGCATTGCTGTTCTGAGCGCGACCGGCGTTCAGAATCCCTGCACCGAGCCCGGGCGATAATGTGATCGCGGTCATGGTTTGACCGCGATCCATTCGGGGGGATGCGGTCTGGGCCATGGGGGCCGCACGGCTGAGCCCCTCTGCAAGGGCCCAGATCATCGTGAGTTCGACCCATTGCGCGCGCCTTCGCGCCTGCTTCACCCGCCTGCCGATCCTGCTGGCGTTGCTGCTCTCCGCCTTCCCGCTGCTGGCCCAGGACTGGAACTACCGGGTCCGCCCCGGCGACACCCTGTGGGACCTGGGTGCCCTGTACCTCAAGCCCGGCGTGCCGTGGCAGCAGTTGCAGGCGCACAACCGGATCGCCGACCCCTACCGCCTGCCGCCCGGCACCGCACTGCACTTCCCGATCGCCTGGCTGCAGGTGCAACCGGCCCCGGCCCGGGTGCTGGCAGTTCGCGGCCCGGTGCAGGCGCGCCAGGGTCCGAACGGTGCGCTGCGCGCCGTGGTGGAAGGCGAACTGCTCGGCATCGGCATGCAACTGCTGACCGGCGCCGACGCCAGCGTCACCCTCGCCTTCGCCGACGATTCGCGCCTGCAGCTGCGCGAGCGCTCGCAGCTGCACCTGGACCAGCTCAGCCGCTACGGGCGCACCGGCATGGTCGACACCCGCCTGCGCCTGGAACAGGGCCGCAGCAGCCATCAGGTCACGCCGGCCAAGGGCCCGGCCTCGCGCTACATCATCGACGCGCCCACCGCGACCAGCAGCGTGCGCGGCACCCGCTTCCGGGTCAGCGCCGGTGGCTACGGTCGCGTGGCCGCGACGGAGGTGCTGGAAGGCCGCGTGCAGGTCGGCAACGCGCGTGGCCAGCGCCAGGTCGGGCGCGGCCAGGCCACGCGCAACCGCGCCCTGGCGGCCCGCCCGGAAGCGCCTGAAGCGCTGCTGCCCGCCCCTGCCCTGGCCCTGGAAACGCTGCGTCTGGACACCCTGCCCGCCCAGGTTGCGTGGAAACCAGTAGCGCAAGCCACCCAGTACCGGGTAGAAGTGGTGCGCGCCGACCAACCGGAGATTCTGTTGTTCGCCAGGGACACCGCCGACGCCCAGCTCACCGTGCCCGACCTGCCGCCCGGCCTGTTGCGGCTGCTGGTGCGCGCGGTGAGCGCTGACGGCGTGGAAGGCCTGGACACCGAAGTGGACTTCCAGGTGCACGACCAGCCGTCCGCGCCGTTGACCGTGCGCCCGGTCAATGCCGAGACGGTCGCCAGCCCGCGCCCGCGTTTCCAGTGGAGCCGGGTGGACGGCGCGGCCAGCAGCGTGCTGCAGGTCGCCACCGATCCGCAGTTCCTGCAGCCGCTGCTGGAACAGGAAGGGCGTACCACGCAGCTGCGCGCCAATACCGACCTCGCCCCTGGCGCCTACTTCTGGCGGGTCGCCTCGCGCGATGCCAGCGGCCAGCGCGGCCGCTTCAGCCAGCCGGTGGCGCTGCAGGTCAGCGACGCGCCGGTCGACCCGGCACTGCAACCGCCGCAGGCCGCCAAGGGCCAGCTCACCCTTCGCTGGCAGGCCGGCACGCCCGGCCAGCGCTACCGCGTGCAACTGGACCGCCGCGGCGATTTCGCCTCGCCGCTGCTCGATGCCGAGCGCGATCAACCGGAGGTCAGCCTGAAGCGCCCGTGGCACGGCACCCTGCACGTGCGCGTGCAGTACATCGACGACGACGGTTATGCCGGCCCGTTCTCGCCCGCCCAGCAGGTCACGCTGCCCTGCCGCACCTGCTACGGCGCCGCGGGTGGCGGCGCCTTGTTGCTGCTCCTGCTGCTGTGAGGCCGCTCACGCTCCCCTGGCCCCGGCGCATCGTGCTTGCGGTGCTGGTGGGAGCGTTGGCCGCGCTGGCCAGCTACGCGCAGGTGTTCTGGAAACAGGACGAGGCGATCTTCGACACGTTCGTGGGGTCGTGGGAGTACCCGCCCGATCCGCGCCTGCTGGTGGTGGCGATCGACGACGCCAGCCTGCAGCAGTTGGGGCAGTGGCCGTGGCCGCGCTCCACCCATGCGCGCCTGCTCGACCGCCTGACCGCCGCCGGCAGCCAGCGCGTGGGGCTGGACCTGGTGCTGTCCGAACCGGACCGCCAGGACAGCGCGCAGGACGCCGAACTGGCCGCCGCGATCCGCCGCAATGGAAACGTGGTGCTGCCGGTGCTGGCCGCGCCGTCCAGCGGCCCGCGCATGGCCGAAGAGCTGCTGCCGATTCCGCTGATCGCCGCCAACGCGAGCACGCTCGGCCACAGCGATATCGAAGTGGAGGCCGACGGCGTTGCGCGCGGCCTGTACCTCACCGCCGGGATCGGCTCACCGCACTGGCCGGCATTCGGCCTGGCACTGGCCAACCTGCGCGGCCCCCTGCCGGGCCTGCGCGACCCGGAGGTCGACACGACCTCGCCCTATCAGTGGCACCGCAACCACTACGTGCGGGTGCGCTTCGCCGGCCCGCCCGAGCGGTTCCCGCAGGTGTCCTACGTCGACGTGCTCAACGGCGAGGTCGACCCGACGGTGCTGCGCGACCGCCTGGTGCTGGTCGGCATGACCGCCAGCGGCATCGCCCCGCGCCTGCTCACCCCGACCACGCGCGAGCGCTGGATGAGCGGCACCGAGTACCAGGCCAACGTGGCCTCGATGCTGCTCAGCGGCAAGGTCATCAACGTGCTGGCGCCGCCGTGGCAGGCCGTGCTGAGCGCGCTGCTGGTGGCCTTGTGCGCACTCGGCCTGACCCTGCCGCGTGCGCTGCTGTGCGCGGTGCTGGCGTTGCCGCTGACCCTGTTGGGCAGCTTCGTGTTGCTGCGTGTTGGCCAGGTCTGGTTTGCGCCGGCCGCCGCGCTCGGCTGCATGCTGGCGGTGATCTGCGCCTGGGTGCTGTGGCGGATCAGCGCCTGGCGCCGACAGGCCAACAGTGACGCGCTGACCGGCCTGGGCAACCGCCTGCGCTTCGAACAGACCCTGCAGCAGGAACACGACGCCGGCCGCCGCAGTGGCCGCCCGCTGACCCTGGTGCTGATCGACGTGGATCATTTCAAACAGCACAACGACCGCCATGGCCACCACGCCGGCGACGCGGTACTGCGCCGCATCGCCGCCGAGATCCGCGCCCACGCCCGCCGCCCGCGCGACATGGCCGCGCGTTTCGGCGGCGACGAATTCGCCCTGATCCTGCCGGACACCACCTCCGAAGGCGCCGTGCAGGTCATCCAGGACCTGATTGCCTCGGTACGCGCCATGTCGCTGTCGCTCGGCGACGGCCACGACGCCCAGATCACCCTGAGCGTCGGCCTGTTCACCCGTGTCCCCAGCGCCATCACCGAACCGCGCCACTACTTCGAAGGCGCCGACGCCGCCCTGTACCGCGCCAAGGCCGCCGGCCGCGACGGTTACGCAGCGGAAGAACCCGGGCTGTAACGCGCCGACATCGAACCATACGCCAACGAATGGTAAGCTTCGGGGCATCTCTCCTGCCCCAGTCCGTCATGAAAGCCAGCCTGTTCCGCCACGGCATCAACCTGTGGCCGCCCTTCCTCTTCGCCGGCATCCACGTGACCGAGGTCAGTGCCGATTACCGGTATGTCCGGGTTGAGCTGCGCATGCGGCCGTGGAACAGAAACTACGTGGGCACGCATTTTGGCGGCAGCCTGTTTGCGATGACCGACCCGTTCTGGATGCTGACGGTGATGCAGAACCTGGGCAGCGATTACTACGTGTGGGATCGGGCCGGGGAGATCGAGTTTCTGAAACCCGGCCGCGGCACGGTCACCGCCGAGTTCCGGCTGGACGATGCGATCCTGGACGAGCTGCGCGCGGCTACCGCAAGTGGCGAGAAGTACCTCCACTGGTTCAGCAACGATGTGGTGGATGAGAAGGGCGAAGTGGTGGCCCGCGTGCGCAAGCAGGTTTACCTGAGGCTGAAGCCGAAAGCCCGGTAGCGACACGCCATGCGTGTCCCACGTAGCGTCCAGGCACCACGTGTAGACACGTCTGGCGTGCCGTTACCAGCCTCTGGGTAACGGAGCGCTGATTTCCGGTCCGCTGCCGTCGCGGGGTTTGCCCAGCCGGGGTACGCGCACGCGTGTGCCGTCTTCGCTGATGCGAAGCGGGCGTTGCGCGCTGGCGAAACCTTCGGGCACGGCCTTCAATACCTCGGACGCCTCGCCTTGCGGCTGCCCACGCAGCCACAGCATCGCGCCTGCCATGCGCAGCTGCGCGCCAACATCCTGCATGCGCTGCGGGTACTCGTCGTACGCAGGCCCGGCAATATCTACCAGTACGCAACCGACCGCATTGGCCGCGCAGTGCCACGTCCACACCGGAGGCGGTGGCGGCAGTATCACCCGGCGGTCGTCGCGGATCTGGGCCTGCACGTCGTCAGCACAAGTGCGCGACAGCAACCACGCGCTGCGCGCCAGCGTCTTGCGCTGATTCAGGAACAGCTGCTGCCCGGGCGGCACCGCCGACATCGCAGCCTGCTGGAATGCAAATTCACCCCGCATCGCATGGCACAGATTCAACTCCGCCAGTTGCGGCGGAGCAAACGCCTGCGTGCACCCGGTGGGCACTTCTACCTCGGCCGGCAGTTCAGCCAGGATGTCGGTGAACAGCTGGGCACCGCGCGAGGCCCATGCGCCACCGACCATGGACACCACCAAGGTATCGCCTTCGGCCATCAGCATGCGCGCGCTCGATACGTCCCGGCACAATCCCGCCAGGGCGGCTTCACTCTCGCCCTGCACATGCAGCAACGCATGCGCCGAGAGGCGGTCAAACAGCAGCCCCAGGGCCGGGAACGGCATGCGCGGATCCGGCTCGAACGCACTTCGGTAATAGCGATAGCGGGAGATCTCTGCAATCCGCGCGTGCAGGCCTTCGTGTCCTGCATGCCCCGCGGCCACCGCATCCGGTACCGCGCGCACCTGCGCCAGGCACGGGTCGGCGTTTCGACACCAGGGCGCCCATTCCGCGCGTGCAAACCGACCCTCAGCGTGGGAGGTCAGCGACGCCGGCTCCTCCGGAACTGCCTGGAAACGCTGCACATCGTCCGCCAGCAGCGCATCACGCGCTGACGCATCGATCCCGTCGTACGGCAGCAGCCATACGGCTGCGAATGCGTTGTCGTTGGCCGGCCGAGGGGCCGCCGGTGTTTCCATGGCGTCCAGCGCCGCGCGCTCGGCCGCCGGAATCGGCAACGCCCACGAAATGCCCAGCACCAGCAGCATCACTACCCCCAGCCCCAGCAGCAGCGCCCCGATCCATTTCAATACGGTCAACACAGCATTCCCCCATCAAGCCGCATCCTGCGGCGCCCGGCAGGGTAAACCGGCCCGCCGCCCCGCTACAATGCGCCGATGTCGACCGAAGCCCCCCACCTCGTTCCGCGCCCTTCCCTGCAGCGCCTGTTCCTGACCGGCCTGCTCACCCTGCTGCCGATCTGGTTGACCTGGGTGGTCATCAAGTTCGTGTTCGTGCTGCTCTCGGGCATCAGCAGCCCGCTGGTCGTGCCGCTGTCGGCGCAGATCGCCGCCTCGTTCCCGCACTACCTCGGCTGGATCCGGGTCGAGTGGATGCAGAACGTGATCGGCCTGCTCGCCACCCTTCTGGTCATCCTGAGCGTGGGCGTGCTGAGCCGGCGCGTGATCGGCCAGCGCCTGCTGCGCTGGTTCGGCGCGGTGATCAAGCGCATTCCGCTGGCCAGCATCATCTATGAAAGCGCCAAGAAGCTGCTGGACATGCTGCAGACCGAGCCGGGCACCACCCAGCGCGTGGTGCTGATCGACTTCCCGCACCGGGACATGAAGGCGGTGGGGCTGGTGACCCGGGTGATCCGTGAACAGGGCACCGGGCGCGAGCTGGCGGCAGTGTATGTGCCGACCACGCCGAATCCGACCTCGGGGTATCTGGAAATCGTGCCGGTGGAGCTGCTGACCCCGACCGACTGGACCGTGGACCAGGCGATGAGTTTCATTATTTCCGGCGGGGCGGTGGCGCCTGAGAGCGTGCCGTTCACGCGGGCTGGGGAACGCTGATCGCGTAAAGGTTTCGTTATTTTTTTGCGTGGGACACGCGTGGCGTGTCGCTACGCTGTACAGCCGCCCCGGCAGCGCTGGTCTGGGGCGGGCTGATCAGGCAAGCTCCCGGGTCTGTATAGGATTTACGGAAGCGTTCCATGCCTTACCCCGCCCGTGCCTTGGCGCTTGCCATCGCCTCGCTGCTGGTCTTCAGCGCCGCCGCGCCCGCCGAGGCCGCCAAGAAGAAGGCCAACCGCCCGGCTGCCGCGCAGACCCGGCAGGCCAAGCCGAAGGCCAAGCCGCGCGCCCGGCCCGCCGCCGCACCCGCGCGCCAGCCGCTGGTGCGCCAGCAGAGCAAGGCCGCCCAGCTCGAACGCATCTACGACGAGTACTGGGACGCCTCGATGCGGCTCAACCCGCTGCAGGCCACCTTCCAGGGCGACAGCCGCCACAACGACCAGCTGCCCAACATCCTCTCCGCCGCGTACCGCCAGCAGTCGCATGACTTCACCCAGGAATGGCTGGGCAAGGTCGAGAAGATCGGCCCGGACGGCCTGACCGGCCAGGACCTGCTGAGCTACCAGATCTTCGTGCGCGACGCGCGCATGTCATTGGCCGCCGAAAAGTACCCGGCCTGGATGCTGCCGGTCAGCCAGTACTACAACCTGGGCAGCATCATGGCGATCCTTGGCTCCGGCTCGGGTGCGCAGCCCTTCAACACCGTGCAGGACTACGACACCTGGTCGAAGCGCTCGGTGGGCATTCCGCCGCTGTTCGACCAGGCCATCGCCAATATGCGCGAAGGCATGCGCGCCGGGGTGGTGCAGCCGCGCGACCTGATGGAAAAAGTGCTGCCACAGCTGGATGCGGTACTCAAGCCAACCGCTGAAGAGACTATCTTCTGGGCGCCGATCCGAAACATGCCGGACGACTTCTCTGCGGCAGACAAGGCGCGCATCACCGCCGAGTACAAGCGGATGATCGAATTCCGCCTGATGCCGGCCTACCGCGCGCTGCGGGGCTTCATCGCCACCGAATACCTGCCGGCCACCCGCCGCACCGACGGCCTGTCGGCGCTGCCCAACGGCCAGGCCTGGTACGCCCAGAACATCGTGCAGACCACCGCCAGCACGCTCACCCCGCAGCAGATCCATACGCTGGCCGAACAGCGCGTGGCCAGCCTGCAGGAGCAGATCGCAGCGGTGATGAAGGAAAACCGCATCCGCGGTTCGCAGCCGAAGTTGATGCGCAGCATGCGCACCGACAAGAACTTCCAGTACAACACGCCCGACGCGCTGCTGATGCGCTACAAGCAGCTGCAGCAGCAGGTCAACACGCGCCTGCCCGCCCTGCTGGACACCCAGCCCAAGGCGCGGCTGGAAGTGCGCCCGGTCGAGCCGGATCGCGCGGCCAGCGCCGCCGCAGTGAGCTACCAGCCGGCGCTGCCCGATGGCATGCGTCCGGCCGTGCTGTACGTGAACACCAATGCCCTACCCAGCCGCCGCACCTGGTCGGCACCGGCGCAGTACCTGCATGAAGGCATTCCCGGCCACCACGTGCAGCTGGGCCTGCAGCAGGAACTGGACAAGCTGCCGCGCTTCCGCCGCCTTGGTGGCGACATCGCGTTCGTGGAAGGCTGGGGCCTGTATGCCGAGTCGCTGGGCGACGAACTGGGCGTGTACCAGGATCCGTACGCACGGATCGGTTACCTGCAGGGCGCGCTGACCCGCAGTGCGCGCATGGTCGCCGACACCGGCGTGCATGCGCAGGGCTGGAGCAAGAAGCAGGCAGTGGACTACCTGGTCAAGACCGCCGACCTGCCGGTGGAAGACGCCACTGCCGAAGTCGAGCGCTTCATGGCCCTGCCCGGCCAGACCCTGGCCAACGGCTTGGGCGAACTGAAGATGATGGAGCTGCGCGACAAGGCCAAGGTTGCACAGGGAGCCGCCTTCGACCCGCGCCGCTTCCACGCCGAAGTGCTGCGCGATGGTTCGATGCCGCTGGATATCCTGCAGGCCAAGATAGAACGCTGGATCGCGGCACCGGGCGCCGGCGCTACGGCACCTACGCCCTGAAACGAACTGCGGGCCGCATCATGCGGCCCGCTTCGTATCTGCCGTACCGGACGTCAATACTCGTCAGGCTTCGGCATCATTTCGTCGTCGCCGAAAATCATCTTCTGGGTGAACTCGGTGATCCACCAGTGCACGGCCATCTGCCGGGTCAGTTCCGCGATGTCCGGCGGAATGGGCTTGGTTTCAAACTTGGGGTCATCCGGCGTCGGCTTGGTTTCCTGCTCGGATTCCTCCGGCTTGGTCGACGCCGCATCGATCGCGGCCCGCAGGCGCCGCATCAGGTTCTCCTGCTCGGCCTGCGGGCGGTCCGGGTTGAAGGGCACGGTTGCGCCCAACGGTTCAATAAACATCATTCCACTCCATGCACGGGTTGGGGAAACGGCAATCGCTTGAGCCGGGCATCGATGCCGGCGGCATAGTCACGGGCGCGCTGGCGCGCGGCCGCGTCCAGTGCGTCGGCATCCACGCTGGCCTCCACGGCGGCGGTGATCGCACCCACTGGATCCAGTTCAAACAGCAACGGGCCCGCTTTCAGCATCGGCAGTGCCGAGCGCGCGGAGAGCAGCTGCAGTGCCGGTGCGTCCGGCTTCTGCGCAAGCTGCGCACGCACCGCCTCGCCCAGCTCTGGCATCTGCTCGGGCACGTACAGGACCAGGCCAGTATCGGCGTTGCCCAGCAGCTGTTCGCAGCGCTGCACCACCAGCGCCGCATCTACGCCCTCGGCAGCCAAGCTGGCCGCGATCACCTCACGCACCTGGCCCAGCACCGCCTCGCGCACCGCCTGCACATTGCCCAGCGCGGCGGCCAGCAGCGGCACCGCCTCACTGATGGCATCGGCATAGCCCTGGCCGAAGCCGGCCAGGCGGGCCTCGGTGGTGGCCGCATCGACCTGCCCGGGCAACGCGCCCAGCACGTCGGAGGCGCGACGGCGCGCCGCCGATTCCAGCTGGTCGGCGCGAGCCGCCTGGCCGAGTGCGCTGGGTGCGATCACACCGCCCTGGGCATGCGCCAGGACGTGCTCAGGAAAGCTTTTCAACATAGGTCACCGCCGTCCAGAAAAGGTCCAGGTCGGCGCGCTCGCCGGTGGGCGGGCGCGCGGGGTCTGCCGGGGCCGACGCGAACGGCAGGCTCAGCCTGGCCGAGAGCCAGCTTGGCAACTGCGGCGCAAGTGCCTGCACTTCGGCACCGCCCCACAGCAGCAGGGTGTCGGCGAGGTCGGCATCGGTGTGTGCTGGCACCACGCTGGCGGGTTGCGATGCATGACCGGCGCGCATGAACGCGTGCAACGTCGGCGGCAACGCCGCGCAGCCGCGTTGCGAGGGCAACCAGTCGCGCAGCCGCGCCGCCGCCATCAGGCTGGCCACCTGCGGCAGGCGCGGCCACAGGCCGATCAACCGCCGCGGCAGCAGTTCCGGCGGCGGTGCCAGCGACGTCGGCATCGGCAGGCGTCGCTGGCGGATCAGCGCGCCGTTCAACCAGCGCTGCTGCTCGTGGTTGGCATTGGCATACAGCGCCTGCCACGGCCGGTAGTAGGCGGCCGGCGCGTAGGCGATGCGCATGGCGTCATGCACCACGCCAGCGCCTCCAGCCGGTGGGGCCTTCGCGTCGGGCGGTGGCACGCTGCCAGAGGCCGCGCACGCGGGTGCCGACCGCGGGCACCAGCCGCACCAGCACCCAACCGCCCAGCACCAGCAGCACCGCCCCGAAGGCACACAGCAGCATCAGCGCCAGCGGCAGGCTGCGTTCGCTGCCGGTGGTCACCGCCAACGTGCGTGGGCCCTCCACCTCGGTCAGGATCACAGAGACGTTGTCGTACTCGATGCCGTCGAAGGTATTGCGCAGGAAGCGCTTCACCGATTGCAGCAGCACTTCCGCGTCGATCCCGGGATCGTGCGCGATCACCGCCGCCACATGCATGCGGCGACGTTCGATGCGGCGGCCTTCGGTACCCAGGTTTGCGTCGTAGTTCAGGTGCACGCGGCTGGACTGCACGCCGTCGAGCAGCGCCAGCGATTCTTCCAGGCGCTGTTCCACCGCGGATATCAGCCGCGCGCGCTCGCCCAGCGGCGTGCTGACCAGCGAGTCGGCCGGGAACGCGGCGGCCACCTGGCTGCGCGGTGCCGACGGCAGGTCATTGCGCTGCATCAGCTCGATCGACTCGGGCAGGTCACGCGGGGCCACCTGTACCTGGTAACCGCCCTTTCCCGCGTTGAGTTTCTCGGCATTGATGTTATGCCGCAGCAGCACGGCGATGACTTCATTGGCCTGGCGCTCGTCCAGGTTTTCCAGCAGTGGCTTGCGCGCGCAGCCAACCAACAGCAGCACCGCAAGCAGGGGCAGCACCACGCGCCACCGGCACAGGCGGCGCGCAGCGGCCGTGAAAGACGGCATGTTCATGACTTGAGCAGCGTCTCCACGGTCTTGTTGGCGTGGTTGGCCAGGCCGGCCGCCACGATCATGCGTTTGGTGTAGTCGGCCAGGTTCAGCTGCAGCTCGATCAGTGCGGCCGGGCTGGTGGCGGTGTCGGCGTTGCTGCTGGCTGCCTGGATCCGGCCCAGGTCCTCGCCGGCGCTGACATAGCTGTTGGCCAGGGCATGGCTCATGCGATCCGACAACGTCATGGTGCCGCCAGCGGCGTCGCCACCCACGTTGAGTTCGGTCGCGATCTGGGTCACTTGCATGGGGGTATCTCCTGCGGGGGTTCCGCCTGCGGTCCGGGTACCGGCAGCAGCGCTGCCGGTACCGGCGTTCATCAACCCAGGTTGCGGGCGTTCTGCTTCTGCATGTCCGACAGCCTCTTGGCCGAGTTGGACTGCAGGGTTCGGTAGGTGGTGTAGCCGGACAGCGCGGTCTGGTAGTCGGCCAGGAAGGCCGGGTTGGTGGGGTCGCCACCCTTGCCGTCCTTGTCCCCTGCCAGCGCGGCGAAGGCTGCGTCGAGTTCCACCTTCAGCTTCTCCACGCCCTTGTCGAAACGATCGCTGTGATCACCCAGCCAGCCCCAGGACTTGGTCGGGTCCGGCTTGTCGCCATCGAACTCGCCACCGACGGGGACAGGATTGATAGTTGCCATGCTCATGTACTTGCTCCAAGAAAAACAGAAAGGTCAACGGCTACCTGCCGTGGAAAACTCCCAGCGACCCTCGCCCACCGAGAGCAGTTGATCCTGGGAATACTGGTAGGAACGGCCCTTCAACAGGTCGTCCCACAAACGGATACTGATGCGCACGCGGCGCTCACCCCACTGCTGCACGAAGTCGTCGCGGTAGCGCGCCATGGCGTGCAGTGAGGCGTCATCAAGAAACACGTCGTTGGAAATGCTGGCGCGACCTGCCTGGCCGCCGGCACGGGTGCTGATGCCGCGCGCGCGCAGCTCGGCGCGTGCCATCGACACCAGTTCGCCGTCGCCGACCGAGCGTACGTCGATCTCCGCCGCGTACGGCATCTGCGGCGCCAGCAGCGCCTGCACCTGGCGGCGGCGCTCCACGTCGTTCATGCCCAGCGCAGTGATCACCACTTCCGGGCGCTGCGGGCTGCGCAGGCGTACCACTGCGTAGTCGACGCGGGCGCTGTCCATCACGCTGCCGATGCGCGCGGCTTCCACATGGCGGTCGCGGTACTGGTCCTGCAGGCGCCCGGCGCGCTGGCTGGCGCGCTGTCCCCAGGCCACGGCTTCGGGGTTGTCGGCGAAGGCGTACAGGCGTCCGGTGGCGTCGTGCACCACGGTGTAGTTGTAGGGGGACTTGGCCAGCACCGCTTCCAGCGTGCGCACCTGCGTGGCAGGGCGCTGTGTGTCGTACAGCCACCAGCCGCCGGCGCCCAGCACCACCGCCACCAGTGCGGCAGCGGCCCAGCGGCGCACACCATTCGCGCGGGTCGGTCGATTGATCGGCGGCAGGGTCAGGCCTTCGTCAACGACCACCGGCAGCCGGTGGTCCAGGACTCCCGCCGACCAGGCCTGGTCTTCGGCACGCACCGCCATTGCCAGCCCGGCGACATGCACCACGGCGTTGAGCGGCAGTTCCTTCGGCGACCAGAACTCGGCGCCTTCCGCCCGGACTTCCAGCCGTACTTCATCGTCAGTGAGGTGGATCCGGAACGAGGCCGGGGCCAGGTCGCCGGGGATGTAGAACACGTTGTCGGCGTTGGCCAGCGTGGTCCCCAGCTGCCCTTGGTGCAGGGTGCGGGCCGGGCCGACATGGAAAATGGTGTCGCCGGGGGAGAGCGTGAATTCCACGCCATCGAGCTGGCCGGAAAGCAGTTTCAACTTGTGCGCGGGGAGCATGGGAGTCCGGGGAAAGCGGGAGCGGGAAGGCCGCTGCACAAGGCATTGCGGCGACGACGCGCAGACTGACAGCTCCCCCGGAGCCCCTCCATGAAATATCTTTCAATGTCCGATTACTACGTTTTCTTGTAGTCAGTGCACGCCGCGATACAACGCCGTGACCTTCTCGACATAGTGTCGGGTTTCGCTGAACGGTGGCACGCGGTTGCCGTGGCGTTGTACGCGGCCAGCATCACGGTCAAGCCGCTGTCGCATCTCCCTTGGAAAAGGAAACTTCGGTCCCGCACCCATTCACTGCACTTCCTTGCGCCCCGGCACGCGGCGCCGAGCTCGCGCTCAAGAAGTACCAGGCGACACTTCAGCTCCATCAGCGCTGGGCAAAGGCAAGCCCCACTTTAGATACTCAGGAATACCCATTAGTGCAAAAATCGCCGAATCTACGTAAGACCATGTTCCGATCTCCAAGCACATGGCAATACGCCGCTCCGTCTCATCCGCAAGATTTTCCTTGATGAGCGAGTAAACCTGAACGTCTTTGGCTTCAGGGGAATTTAGTATCGGCGCGAGCCGAGGCCTTCTTTCTTCAATACTACCTGCAATGGGCCTAGTCAGCAGCGCTCGCGCCATTCCATCCATGAGTCTTTGGCTACCAATTCTGGCATTACACTGCTCTACGCGCTTCTGAGCCTCCCTCAACACCTTAGTGAACTTCACTGTCTTACCGCCAGTGCAGGCGCCGACAGGTGCGGTAGGACAACGACCTGCACGAACCCCCGCCCTGTAGATTGTCGCCTCCAGTTCGTCACGACACTTCTGCAACAGCGGGTCGTCCGGTGACGTCTTTAGAAGCTCCAGTAGCGATGCATAAGTAGCGCCGGAAACGAAAAAGCGTTGCAACGCAGGCGCACCAAGGCGGTCCTCACTGTTTGGGGCCATCCACCGCAGTGTTTTGCTGATCGCATCACTCTCTCTACGGGACGATGCTGGCCGGGGCTTTGCAAAAATGTCATAGCAAACACTCAAAGCATGCCCCGATGCTTGACGATTCCAAACTCCCTCCGCACTCATGTGACAGTAAGTGAAGGTCGGTGCTGGAGAATTGCGGATACTGTCCAGGCGAATGCTGTTGAGTGTCTGCTGCAGACTGAACGGTGGCGGCTGGACGGGCCGCGAAGGCGCGACTTTGATGCTTGGCGTTGTCGGCATGAGTTACTTCCCTCGAAGTGCTTGAGTCAGGATTCAGGCATTTTTGGTTTGATCACCGCAGCAAACCGCTGTACAGCTTGGTTACTTTCTCTACGTAGTGGCGAGTTTCATTGAACGGAGGTACGCGATTTCCGTAGCGCTGCACAGCACCCTCGCCAGCGTTATAGGCGGCCAGCATCAGGTTCAGGTCACCGTTGAAGCGACGGTGCAGCCAGACCAGGTAGGCGGTGCCCGCCCGCAGGTTCTGCAGAGGATCAAGCAGGTCGCTGGCGCCGAAGCGCTTGCCGGTCGCCGGGATGACCTGCATCAGGCCAAGCGCTCCCGCGTGGGACCGGGCGTGGTGGTTGTAGGCGGACTCGACGCGGACGATGGCATGCAGCAGGCGCGCGTCCACGCCGTGTTCGGCGGCCACCTGTTCGATCATCGGATTCCAGCGCGAGGCCGCCTTGGGCATGGCGGAAGGCGCGACGGCCTTCGCCGTCGGGATGCGTGTCACGGGTTTGGGTGCTGCGGGTACGAAGGGACGATGCGGATCAAACGCCGCTGCCCCCGCGAGGGGGGCATCGGAGACCTGCAGTTTTCCATGGCGGTCCAGGCTGGCGAACAGCGGGCTGGCCGCGGCCGGCGTGGTGATGGCGAGCAGCGCCACCACCAGCCCTGCTTTCAGGCCGACCATGGCGGTGCGTCCGGACCGACCATCGCCCGATACAGGTCAGCCAGGGTGACCACGTCGCGCAGGGCTTCTGCGTCCGGCAGTGTTCCACCGGCCTCCTCGATCTGGATCAACAGCGCGTGCATTTCCAGCGAGTCGATCTCCAGGTCTTCGACCAGGCGCTGCTGCGAGCCTATCTCCTCCAACGGCCGCCCAAGATGGGCGGCCGTCAGACGGCGGAGGTCCTGCAGGTTCAACTCGGTGTTCACAGCGCCGACCGCAACTGACGAGGACTCATCTGCTTGAGCTCGGCAATCACGTCGCCCATCTGCACCTTCGCCGTGCGTACCTTCAGCTCAACGGGCGCACGGTCCGCGACACGGTCGACCCGCTGGGGCTCCCAGTCCGCGTTCGACGGAACAAGGGGCGACTCATTGCCGGAGTCAGCGCTCTCCCCCGCACCACTATCGCTGTCCGAGAAGTACTCGACCTCATCGTCAAATCGGACATGACGTTCTACAGTGCCTCGCGGAGAGCGCGAGTCAGCGACGATCCGGTCACGAAGCGGGTCCGGGCGGCTGCCAGTCGAACTGACACTGGCCAGCGAATCGGAACGATTGCGTACCGTTGTCGTCGTGGCAGAGGAACCCGGCGGCCAAGAGATGGAGCGAGCCAGCGCCGCCAGCGGCGATGGGATGCCCGCAGGCGCTCCGCGCTCCAGGTTTTTCCCGGTCACCGAAACAATAGGCGGAGAGGAAAGCTCCTTCTGACCTCCTGCGAGGACCCGTTGGGCATTGGACACTATGTCTCGGGCGCGCTCGGGCGGCGACATAAGGGGCGGAGTCTGCGGTGCCATCATGCGGGTTTCGCTGACTTCAATACCCTCGTCGTCGCGATCAGACTCAGGATGCTCCGCATCCGACAGCCTGTTCAGAGAATCAAGCACGGCGGCTTGCCTGGCTGCATCGCTGACAGGCGACGACGGCGGCGAACGCAGCGGCGTCGACGTCACATCAGGCGCAAGCGGATCGATCCGCAGCTCATCGCGTCCCAACCACTGCGGACCGGAGAGCAACCTCGCAAGCCGATCGAGCTCCGCGGACCGCGGAACGGCGTCCGACACAGGCTTGGGGCGGAAGTCCACGTTGCCGGGCCGGTCATTCCTGCCTGCCTCGCCTTGGGCAACCTTCAGCTTCCGGGCGGCAAGGTACTGCTTCAGATCGACTGCCGACAGCGTCCGGTTCGGCCGGGTAGCAGCCGCCTCGGAACTGTTGAACAGGGCGCGCGGCCCTACCGGCTGGTAGGGATCCTCAGGCGTTCCGGCGGGTGCGATGTCGAGTGCCGCGAGGTAGTTGAGCCATTCCCGATCCACTTCGTCGGTAGCACCCCGCGCGCCGGCTCCATTGAACCGGGTCGTTCTATCAAGCTTGATTCTGCTGGAGGTGTTGGCATCGGTATCGCGCTTGGTGCGCTGCAGATCGTCGTCGCCCTTCTGCTGAAGGTTGCGTTCAGAGCGGGTCAGATCGAGGTGGTCGCCACCGGTCGGCCGCTTCGGGTCGGTCGGCTGCGTCGGCGGCGACGAGCGGCCGTCCGTCTCATCTTCCGATCCAGGCGGAGTGCGACGTGTCCCATCGTTGCCATTGCCGCTTCCGCGCTGCAACAAGCTCTCTGCACGATCATC
This sequence comes from Stenotrophomonas bentonitica, assembly GCF_013185915.1. Lineage (NCBI taxonomy): Bacteria > Pseudomonadati > Pseudomonadota > Gammaproteobacteria > Lysobacterales > Lysobacteraceae > Stenotrophomonas > Stenotrophomonas bentonitica. The sequence goes on from NZ_JAAZUH010000001.1 coordinate 1,208,128, forward strand.
CTGGCGGATGATCTTCTGCGTGCTGTCATTCGATCCCTGCTGGTTTCGCTCAGCGACGTCGACTCGCCGGGGCGAGGGAGTGCCAAGATCGTAAAGCGACCCAAGGTCGATTCTCTGAGTGGATAGGGTCGCGTGGTGCTCCCGCAGCGTGTGACCATCAAGGTCATTTCGTGGGTCAGTGCCCCTGCTCTCAGATTCTGTTCGACTCACGATGTTCCGAAGGCGCGCATTGTCCTCCAGCAGTTTGGCAATGAGGTCCGACTGTGACCGAAGCCGCTCCTGGGTCGCGCCCAGCCGCTGGCCGATACGGTGCGCATCCTTGACCAGGTTTCGCACCTCCTTCAGCGGAAGCGACCGGTCGCGCTCCATGAACTTGACCAGATCGCCGAGTTCGTTGACCACCTTCACGGGGGTGTGGACGTTGGTGTAATTCACGGGCGCGCCGGCATCCGCGAAGTTCCGCGGCAGGTCCGGCCGAGCAGGCGCGTTGACATCCGCCGGATCAGCGGGTGACTCGCCCGCCTGCCCCTTTTGTCCGGGCACGATGTACTCGGCCGTCTTCAGAAGATCCAGAACGGCACCGCTGAACGACTCGGCGCCTCCCGTTCCGATGTGTGATATCAGCCCGGCTTCCAGCTTGTGTGCGGCGGTGGACACGATCACGTCGAGCAGCTTCTTTGCGCCATCGGGCTCCTGGAAGGCTTCCACCAGATGCGGCTGCCGTTCCGTGAGGCTCTGTAGGATGGAATTGGGAAGAATGGACTGCGCGACACCGCGCAGTAATTCTTCCGATCCCACCTCGCCTGCGCACTTGACCATCAGCTGCTTGCCGGCTTCCACCGCATCGCACACTTTCCCGGTGTACTTGTTCCTGGCCGCGTCCGGGATGCCTTTGCACTCGCCCATCCGGATTCCGATGGTCACAAGGTTCTTGTCGAACTTGTCCAACAGCGGCGCCAGGCGCTCCGCATCCGCGCCTTCGCGCAGCAGCTCCACAATAGCGGCGCGCACCGCACCAAACGTCGTCAGGTACTCCACCAGCACAGGACCCAGCTGTTCTGCACTCTTCGTGCCGAGCAGGTCGATCCCCTTTTCGATGGATATCTGATCATCGCTGGACAGCGTTGCCTTGCCCGCCTCCATGACGCTGCGCGACACGCTCATTGCATCCGCATAGGCCATGCGTTCATGCATTCCGCGCGCATGAGTCATCCGGCAACGGGCCGGGCCCGCTCCATTTCTGACGTCGTTTAGCACCATCCGGCTGAGCATGGCGCGCAGTACGGGGTTTGACGCGGGGCGAACAGCAGCGGATGCGCCTGACAGCGCGTTGGAAATACCGGGCATAACTAAATCTCCAGTAAAATGCGCAACTCAGGTGTTACGCACGTAACTCATGTTGGCTTCGGTCATCTTGTCGATGGACGAGCTCAAAATCTTTACAATATTGTCGAACTTCTGGGTCGCCTCATTGAGTTTCTCGCCCAGCACCTTGCTGACGTGCTTGATCTGCTCCGTGTTGCTGTCCTTGGCAGAGACCCAGGCGTTGTATTGCGCGCTGTCCATCTTGTGGCCTTTGGGCAGCGGATCCCCGTTCTTGTCCTCCATGCTGGATATCAGGCCATTCACGGCGGAGAGATCCATGGTCAGGCGGTACAGTCCATCCGCTCCCGGCCCGTACAGCGGCAGGTCTGGAAGGCCGACGGATTTCATGAACGCTTCGGCGGCTTCCTGGGAGGAGAACTTGCCCAGCACCATCGCGTCGCTGAGGGTTTCATTCGCGAGCTTCTTGAGCTCTGCGTGCACGAGCGTGAAGTCGATCGTTATGTCGCCCTTGTCGCCCGAGGCGACCGGCTTGAGCATCTCCATGATGTTGGAGAACCGGTCATAGAACACCAGGAACTGACTCAGCGCATCCTGGAACTTGCTCAGGTACTGGGTCTGCAGGATGGCAATCAGGGCGCTGATCTGCTCGAAGAACTGCGCGTGGGAGGACCAGACCAGACCGCCCGCGTCCAGATCCTTCGCGCTGCCGGAGCCGCCCTCTTCCACGGGGACTTCTTCCCCTGAACCCGATTCCGCGAAGGCCCGTGGCATCAGGAAGCTGAGCGCCCGAAGTAGATCGGACTGGGAGTGCTGCGTACGCAGGTAGGCTGCCTCGAATCGGGCAATGTCCCGCTGGTCCGGCAGACCCGAATCATGTTCGGACACGATCCGGCCGAACACGATGGCGTCACGCTGCGCCGCACGTGCCATTCCATTCAACTGCCGAAGCCGCGATTGCAGCTCGGGATCGAGGGACGCTGCTTCGAGGCTGGCCGCCGGGGTTTCGACGGCCTGGATTCCAAAGGCACGCAATGCAAACTGCGCGTTCGTAGTACTGATGGCGGTTGCCATGGTGGAGTTCCTCGCTTCATACCGCTAAGGGAGTTCCGGGCGTCGATGACCGACGCCCGGGAGCTGGTGAACTACTACAGAACGCGGCGTTTCAGTCGCCGCCGGTACGCGCAGGTCAGGTGTTATGCACGTAGCTGTTGTTGGCCTCGGACATTTTGTCGATCGAAGAGCTGAGGATCTTCACGATGTTGTCGTACTTCTGGGTCATTTCATTGAGCTTCTCGCCCAACACCTTGCTGACGTGCTTGATCTGCTCCATGTTGCTGTCTTTTGCCGAGACCCAGGCGTTGTACATGGCGCTGTCCATGGTTACGCCGAAGGGCGATGGCCTTCCGGGAAGCCAACCGATCTCCATGCTTTTCGTAATGTCCTCGACCGCTGAGAGATCCATCTTTACGTGCCACCTGCCGTCCGCATCGGGACCGGTGACGGTGAGGCCTGGCAGACCGAGGGATTCCTTGAATGCGTTGGCAGCATCTTCGGACGGGAAATCCGCCAGCGAGTTCGCATCGAGACCGTACTCCTGGGCAAGCCTTTTCAGCTCTCCGTGCACCTGTTCGAACTTGATGTGAACATCGCCCTTGTCGCCATCGGCGGCAGGGTAGATCTTCTCCATGATGTCCGAGAATTTCTGGTAGAACTCCAGAAATTTCGCCAGCGCATCCTGATACTTGCTCAGCCACTCCGTCTGCAGCACACCCAGGAGGGCACTGATCTGCTCGAAGAAATCGGCATGCGAGTTCCAGATCAGGCCGCTCATGTCCAGGTCGGCCGGATTCTTCATCGGCGCCTGGAAGCCCGGCAGACCCACCGAATCTTCATCCTCGATGAGTATCTGCGGCATCAGGAAGCCAATGGCGCGGACCATGTCGTCCTGGGTACGGGAAGAGCCCTGCAATGCATGTCGAAGCCCTGCGGCCAGTTCCGACTTCTTTTGGTGCTTGCGCTTGAGCTCCTCCATCGCGACCGCGTCGTTCAGCGACTCCGCCGTTGCCGGCCCCGCCATTGACAGCCCGTTCGTGGCAAGCTCCTGGGTGAGTCGGATCTGCTGCGCGGCGGCGCTGCGTGCACTCCTGGCGAGGTGACCCAGTTGCAGCAGCCGGGAGCGGGTTTCGGGATCCAGCGCGGGCGCTTCCAGCGCTGCATTTTTCACCTCCCCCCGCAGTGCCTGCAGGGGGCGCATGGACATGACCGCGGTGACGGTGTCGATGGGGGTCGTCATGGTGTGCCTCAGTACTTCGAGATGATGTGCGCGCTGGTGCTGGACATCAGGTTGAGCATGCTTTCGAACAGCTGCGCGGCGGCGTCGCGCATGTCGCGGGTCTTGGCGGACTGGTCCTGCTGCTCGTCGGCGATGCGACGGAACACGTCTGCCACCTGCAGTGCGAGCTGGCGTTCCGCCTCGGTCATTTCGGACTCGATCTGCACGCCCGAGGAGACGGTCGCGCCAATGCCCGGAGCAAGCATGTTCAGCATCATGCCCTGGCTGGCGGGGATCTGGGACCGCGCCATTTCCATGCCATGGTTGAGCTGATTCGATTCTTCGCTGGTCTTCTGACCGGTGGACTTGATTGTCGCGTCGATGGCGTGACGGTCGACCGAAGTATCCGCCTGCAGATCTGCCGCTGGACGCTCGCTGCCCCGTGCCGATTCGACCGGGCTGCCGTTGAGGTTGCGGGCCGGGCGCAGCTCATCACTGGGCGTGGCGCTGCTACGGATGCCGCCCGAGGAGGCCTCTGCGCTGACCTTGGTGTTGTTGCCAGCATTGAGATTGCTCTTCATGCTAGCGGTCTGGATGGTGTTCGACTTGAAGGTCTGCTTCAGTGCCGCGCCCCCGATCGCGCCGGTCATGACGGCGGCCCCGATGGTGCCCCCCAGATTTTCACGCGCCTTCTCCACGCCCTTGTCGCCAGCGAGGATGGTGATCTCGCGCTGCATGATCACCATCTTGGTGCTGTTGTCGCGGTCCAGCTTCTCGAACTTCAGGAGCAGCTGGCGCAGGAGTGCCAGCAAGTTGCTGAACGGGCTGGACGCGATCCAGGCCCCGGCATTGGCGGAGCGGTCGCCCACGTCGGCATCCACGCCGGTCGTACCCTCGGCAGTGGTGGCCACATCGGCGCCGTCGCGGGAGGCGAGGAGCGGTGCCTGGGCAGCGGCGCCCTCGGCGGCGCGCACGGTCGCGCCCTCCTCACTCTTGAGCGGATCCTGCGTTCCAAGCAGGGCCGAGAGAATCACGGGCAGCTCGCTGACGATACCGGCCAGCCTTTCGCTGGCTTCGCGCAGCGAAATGGTGGAAGCACGCAGGTTCGCTACCGGCGCTTCTGCGGTGCGACCGTCGCCGTTCTCGCCTTCCACCAGCATTTTGCTGGCTACGGCCTCGGTGAGCGTGCGCAGGGTCTGCGGATCCATCGGTACCGTCTGGCTGGCTTCGACGGTGCTTTCAACGGGGACCTTCAGGTTCGGCAGGTCCAGCATCCGCACTGGCGTTGCTTGCTGAATCGGAATCGAGGTGGTCATTTCGTTATCCTTGAGAACAGAATGGGGTAGCCCTGCGCCGGTCAGGCAGCGTGGCCGACACGGGAGGTGACGAACTGTGCGGTTTCGTATTCGGATTCCTGCACGTTGGTCATCTGCTTGAAGAGGTCTGCAACCAGGTTGTTGGTCTGCATGAAGTACTCGAGGATCTTCTGGATCAGGTCGCGGAAGATCTGGCTGTCGGCCAGGCCAACCTCGAGCTTTGCAAGCAGCTCGGCGGCATTGATCTGCATGTCGGCAATCACGATGGCGCCCACGCCCTGGCTGGTCTGGTTGGCGAACTGCAGCGTGTGGGATGCCTTGGTGGCATAGCCGGTGCGCGTGGCAAGGGTGTCGGCGTTGCTGCTGGTCACCTTGCTGGCGGTCTTGGCGATGGCCTTGGCCACGTCGTCCACGGCGCTCTTGGCCGACTGCGCCAGCATCTTGATCATCTGCGGCAGCGCCTTGCTGATGGCCTCGGTCACGGCGCGGGTAACCGCCTTTGCGAGCTGCTGTACGGCAACAGTACCGGCTACGCGCTTGGTGAGCACCACGGCGGCGATGATCAGGGCCGCCACGACGATCACGCCCAGCACGTCCTTGATCTTGTCGACGATGTCGGACGGGACGCCCAGGAATGCAAGCGCGTCGCCCAGTACGTTGCCCACCGCCTTCACCAGTTCCATCACCAGTTTCATGATGGGCTCCATGATCTTGCCCATGATGTTCAGCCCCAGCTCTTCGCCGATGGCGAGGGCCAGGCCGATGCCGGCCAGCACCATGCTGGCGCCACCGGTGAACGGTGCTGCGACGACCGCGACCACCGTGACGACCCAGCCGATGATCTTGCCGATGCAACCCATCTTCTTCTGTGCGGCTTCGGCCTTGGCCAGTTCGTCCTGGTACTCCTGCGAGCGACGCAGGTTTTCGGCTTCGCGCAGACGCAGCACTTCCTGGACCAGGCGGGTATCGGCTTCCAGCTTGGCGTCGTTGGCCTTGCCAATGATCTCCTGCAGCACCGCCAGCAGTTCGCTCAGGGCGGCGGCATTGGTACGGGCCTTCTCGTCGCCCCGGACACTCACGCTGCCATTCGGGTCCAGCTTGTCGGCTTGGCTCTTGAAATCTTCAAGATCGGCCAGCGCCTTGTTCAGCGCGTTCGAGGCCTGGACCAGGGTGGTGATGCCATCATCCATCTTCACCTGCGCTTCCGCAGCCTTGCCCTTGGCGTCTTCCAGCTGCGCGCGGAGGGCGTCCTGGTCTTCCGGCAGGGCATCGGCCAGTGCCTTCTCCAGTCGCTTTACTTCGGCTTCGGCTTCCTTGAGCGCTTCGGCGGCGGCAAGCAACTCGCCTTCAGCAGCGCCCATGTCGGCCATGGCGGCATCCACCACTTCCTGCGCCAAACGGATGGCTTCGGCCAGCTCAAGCGAGCTGGCAGCGCGCTGGGCCAGGCGCTGCTTCACCAGTTCCAGCTGCGATGACAGGCTGCGGCTGTTTTCAGTGGTGACCAGCTCGCTGAGCCGCATCGCCAGCAGGGTCATGGCCGCTTCCGGGGTCATGCGCGGCGCGGTGGTGCCGCTGGCCTGGGCCTGCTGCAGGGCCGCGCGCACCAGGCGCTGCATGTCGGCCTTGCGCAGTACCGGCGCGTTCGGGTTGGGCGCTTCCGCATCAGCGGTACCGCTGTTGCCGTCACTGGCGGCCTTGGCGAGCAGTTCCAGCACCTTGCGATCTATGGCTTCGACCTGCTGCAAGGGGGCTGAGCCAAAGCCGGCGGCGATCGACGGAGCGTCGTCGCGGGCGGGGGTCTTGCCGGTGAAGGCCAGCGGCAGGTGGCTGGCGGAAGCGGTGATGATCATGCGGAATCGGTGTCCTCTGTGGATTCGGGAGGCGCAGTGCCGTTGCTGGCCAGCGCCTGCAGGTAGACCTTGGCCCGCGCGAGCAGGTCCGGATCGGTGGAACGCAGCTGCACGGTTTCGAAGCAGCCCTTGGCCAGGGTCAACTTGCCCATGGCCAGGTGGCACTGGCCGACATGCAGCATCGGCCGTTCGTCGCCCTTGAGCAGTGCGTAGGCCAGCGCATACATGTCGATGGCCTTGGCGTAGTCCTTCTTCATCTGCAGCACCGCGGCCAGGCCAAGTGCGTAGTCGCCGTTGTAGAAGTCGTACAGGTACAGGAAGCGGAAGAACGTTTCGGCTTCGTCCAGGCGGCCGTCGGTATAGAAACGGTGCGCATAGGCGTAGACGCTTTCCAGCAGGTCATCGCTGACCCCTTTCAGATCCTTGATCGCGGCACCGCTCTGGGCGCCTTCGAACAACAGCTGGGCCAGCTCGTCCATCTGGGACTGTTGGGTGTGGGAATCGGTGGGGGCGTCGTGGGCTTGGTTCATGGTGGTTTACCGGTTGGGGGCCGACGGCGCTGCAGGACACGCACAGTCTGGCGGGGATGCGAAGGGGGGACTTTCGGGTTTCCCTCATTCCGTGGGTGGGCGCGTCGGGGTGTCGTCAAGCGGCGGTGTCGATTCCGGCGCGTTGTTGCGTTCGATGTCCTTCAGCCACTGCAGGATCCGGGCGATGGGAACGGTGAGGTCGGCCGGCACGAACTGGTAGCGGCGGGTCTTGAAGAACACCGCGCGTGCGACCGGAATGTCGCGAACGACCGGAATGCCCCACTTTTCGGCCAGTGCGATGACCTTGCGCGCGCGGTTGCCGCGCTCGCGCAAGGACACGAACTGCAGGCCGGGGTAGTCCGGATGGATGAAGATGCCCACCGCGATATGCGTGGGGTTGGCCAGGATCAGCGAGGAGCCGGCGATGTCGGCCTGGGTCTGGCCGGACAGCTCTTCGCCAATCTGGCGGCGACGCTGCTTGATTTCGGGATTGCCGTTGTGGTCCTTGTGCTCCTGCTTGACCTCGTGCTTCTCCATGCGCATTTCGCGGATGTACAGCCGGTACTCGATGAAGGCGGCGGCAAACACGATCGGCGACAGCACGGCCAGCAGCAGTGCGGTGCTGCGCCAGCCCACGCTGTGCCAGAGCGCACCGGCCGCCTTGTCGGGCATCTGCACCTGCGCGAACAGGCTCGGCGCGAACAGGTTCCAGGCCAGCACCACGAACACCAGGCCGGCCAGCAGGTACAAGGTGGCGCTGATCACGCCCTTCACGGTCTTGAGCGAGAACAGGTTCTTGAAGCCGGAGATGGGATTGACCCGGGCCAGGTCGATGCGCACCGCTTCAGCCGCGATCACGCCGCGGCTCTGCAGCAGCGAGATCAGCACCGCCGCCACGATGGCGGCAACGCCCACCGGCACGGCAATCCACAGGAATGCCTGGGTGGCCTGCCACGCGGCTTCGGCCGGGGTCAGGCTGAAGCCGCGCACGGCCATGCCGCGATAGAAGCCCTGCAGTGCCTGGGTCGAGGTCATCGTGGCCAGCGCAACCAGCCCGGCCAGCAGCACCGCGAACCCGGCCAGGTCGCGGCTGACGTAGCTCTTGCCCTTCTTCGATTCCTTGAGCAGGCGGTGCGGTGTCGGCTTCTCGGTCTTCACTTCGGCATCTCCAGCAGCAGCTGCAGCGCGTCGGTGCTGTCGCGGATCAGCGGAACCTGGGTGGTGATGGTCGGCATCAGGTAGAACAGCAGCGCGATGAAGGCGATGAAGGACTTGATCGCCAGCGACAGCGAGAACGGATTCATCTGCTGCGAGAAGCGCGACAGGGTGCCGAGCAGGACTTCGACCAGGAACAAGAGCAGCAGCACCGGCAGCGCCATGCGCACCGCGCCGGCCAGCAGGGTGCCAGCGAAGTTCTGCAGGCGCGCCAGGTCGAGGCTGAAACCGCTGCCCATCGGAATGAGCTGGTAGCTGTCCTGCAGGACTTCGAGCAGCACGATCATGCCGTCGGTGGCCAGGAACACCACCACGCTCATCAGCTGCAGCAGGTTGGACAGCTCGGTGGCTTCCATGCCGCTGACGGGGTCGAGCATGGCGCCGATGCCGGCACCGCGCTGGTTGTCGACGATCGCGCCCATGCCGTGGAAGATGTGGAACGGCAGCGCCACCACCAGGCCGATCGCGGTGCCGATCAGCACCTCGCGCAGCACCACCCCGGCCATGGACAGGATGTCCGGCGGGATGGCGGCGCCGGCCGTGGACGGCCACAGGCCGATCACCACCATCACCGCGATCACCGAACGGGTCATCTTGGCCGGCATCACGCCCGGCGACAGGTACGGGATCCAGACCAGGCAGGCGCCGATCCGGGCCATGCCCAGCAGCGCCGGCAGGCCGTGGTCACGGGCCAGTGCGACCAGTTCGGTGTCCAGCGCGGAAAGCTGCATGGCCCTACCCGTTCAGCGCGGTGTGCAGCGCCAGCCGTGCGAAATCCAGCATGCGCGCGCTCATCCAGGTCATCAGCACCAGCAGGCAGGCGATCACCGCCAGCAGCTTGGCACCGTAGGGAAGGGTCTGCTCCTGCAGCTGGGTGACGGTCTGGAACAGACCGATGGCCAGGCCGACGATGGTCGCCACCGCGACCGGCGCAGCCGACAGCAGCAGGATCAGCATCAGGCTTTTGTTGCCCATGAACATGATGGAATCCATGGCTACATCGGCACGTCGAGATACTGGCGGACCAGGCCCTGCGAAAGCAGGCTCCAGCCATCCATCGCCACGAACAGGATCAGCTTGATCGGCGCGGAGATGGTCACCGGGCTCATCATCATCATGCCGAGCGACAGCAGCACGCTGGACACCACCAGGTCGATCACCACGAACGGCAGGTACAGGTAGAAGCCGATGCGGAAGGCGTCCTTCAGCTCGCTCAGGGCGTAGGTCGGCATCAGCGCGAACAGCGAACGCTCATGCGGCTCCAGGTCGGGTACGGGCATGCCGGGCTCGACGTGCCGCGCGCGCTCGAAGAACTTCAGCAGTTCCGGGTCGGAATACGTGGCCAGGTAGACCTTGTAGCCGTCGAGGCTGCTTTCCAGGAAGGTGACCACGGCAGCGACCGAGTTGAGCGGCGCGTCCAGCGCGAGGTAGGCGTCGTACATGTTCTGCACGATCGGCTGCATCACGTAGAAGGCCAGCATCAGCGCCAGCGCGTTGAGCACCATGTTCGAGGGCACCTGCTGCAGGCCGAGCCCGTTGCGCAGCAGCACGAACACCACCGAGAACTTGAGGTAGCAGGTACCGGCCGCGATCAGGAACGGAAGCATCGCGGCCATCGACATGACCGCGATCAGCGAGATGTCGTTGTTGACGAAGTTCATGGCAGCACGGGCGCCTGCGCCAGCTGTATGCCCAGCTGGTCGCCGACCTGGACCAGTTCGCCGCGGGCGATGAGCTGGCCGTTGACGCGCAGCTGCAGGTGCTTCCAGGCGTCGTCGGGCAGGTTGAACACGGTGCCCGGCTGCAGTGCGTCGAGCTCGCCGATGGCGTGCTGCAGCTGGCACAGCACCACGTCCACGGCAACCGGCAGGCGCCGGATGTCGATGCCGTGGGTAGTTTCGGCGCTGGCCGCGGCGGTAGCGGAAGCGGCGGCGATGTCGGTACCGCCGTCGTCGTCGTCGAGGAAATCGAAGGGTGTATTCACGGAAATGGTCTCAAGGGTGAAGTCGAAGGAGTACAGGCGGCTCTGCGCGTGGCGCGCGACGGGCTGCAACTGGTCGAGCAGCAGCACCGCGCCCGGTGCCAGGCTGCGCAGGCGGTGCATGGGCAGGTGCAGGCGTGCGATGCCCAGTTCCACCGGGACGCGCAGCGCCTGGGTGGCCGGCGCGAGCGCGGCGCCAGAGGCGCAGTCGGCGCGTTCGATCCAGGCCAGGCCCTGTGCCGTTTCCAGGCAGGGGTGCGGGCCGCTGCCCAGCGCCAGCGCACCCACCGGGATCACCTCGCGCAGGGTGGCGGTCGCGCCGTGGAACGGTGCGGCGGCAATCTCGAGCAGGGGCTGGTCGGGCAACCAGCAGTCCACTGCGCTGCGGTCCAAGAGTTCTGACCAGGCGAAGCCGGCCATGGCCGGCAGCATCGCCGGGCACCACTGCTCTGCCGGCACTGCCAGGCGCAGGTCGCCGCCACGGCCACTGACGTCGAACCGCAGCATTGCGCCGCGCGCCGGCAACGGCTGCCACGCCGGGGTGATGCCCGCGCGTGCGCACGCGGCGGCGATGGCGGCCTGCGCCACTGCGGCCGCGGTCAGGACCGGAAACGGCCAGCGCGTTGCGTTCATGCGTGGCCCTGGTCGCCGCGACGCTGGCGACGCTCGTCGGTGGCGGTGTCGGTGCTGTCCACGGCGATCTGAAGTTCAACGCCGGCCGGTACGGCGGCCGCAGACAGCGCCTGCCCCACCCGCGCCGACGACGGCTGCATGTGCAGGCGGCCGCCGTCGAGACGCGCAGTGACCGAGTGCCCCGCGCCCCAGCTGCTGAAGGACACCTGGATCTGGCTGGCCGCTTCTGCGCGCTGGACCATGGCGGACTGGAGGGCCTCGGCCTGGCGCACCGCCCGCACCTGCTGGCGGGTGCCGACGTTGGCGTCGGCGCGGCGCGCGTCGGCCAGCGACTGGCTGTCGGCGCCGGTCTCTGACTGCGTCGCGGTCGAGGTGGGGGCGGTGATCGCCATCGGCGTCGCTGCGGCGTCGCTGCGGGTTGGCGTGTCGTCGGACGGCGACTGCGCTGCTGCGGGGGCGGCTTGGCCGGGCTTCGCACCTGCAGCCTGCATCGGCGCGGATGGCGGCTGGCTGCGCGCGGTAGGCGCAGGCGAAACGGCGGACGCCTGAGCGGCGGCTGCAGCGGGGACGCGGTGTGCCTGCTTCGCGGGGCGTGGTGCCTGGACGGTCGTCGATGCGGCATCGCTGGCCGCTCCTGTAGCGGGCGCACTCGCTGCATCGCCCTGCACCACGGCGATTGCAGGCGTAGACGCCTGAGCAGTTGCGGTCGCTGGATTCGCAGTCGGCGGCGCAGTCACGGCAGGCGACGGCGACGGCGACGGCGACGGCGGGACCGTAACCGAACTCGAACCCGAAGGTGCGTTGGCACCATCGGATACCGGCACCGCGCCCTGCACCACCTTCGGCGTGGTTGGCTGCGCAGGAGTACCCGGCCGCGAACGTGGCGTCGGGGTATCGAGCATGGAGATCGGCACCGGCAGCGTCACCGTGGGCACGGCGCCCGCCAACAGGGGCGCGCCCGAAGTCGCACCAGCCGTGCTGCGCTCGCCATCATCACGTCGGGTCATGGCCTCACGCGCAACGGCAGCCGCAGCGTCGTCAGGCGTGGGCGGCAGTTCCAGGTCGACCGGCGTGACATCAGCCAGCGTGGCCTCGAACGCCTCCTGCGGGCGGGTCTGCGGCTGGCGTGCCTGCACGCGTTCGCTCAATGGCACCGGCTGCACCGGGCCCACGGCGGACATCGCGCCCTGCGCGTCTTGAATGTTCAACGACATGTGTATTCCTCTTGGATCTGGCGGTCCTGGCGACGCAGGCGTGCCTTGCGGTGGTGCTGGTCGAGGTGCGTGCCGACGGCCTGCAGCCGGCGTGCGCGTGATTGATTGCCGGCGGCGGCCTGGCGCAGCTGCTGCTCGTGTTCGCGCGCGTCAGCCGCCTGTTCCTGCAGGTGGCTGGCACGCAGCTCGCACTCCAAGACGTGCGCGCGCGCGATGGCGACGCCGCGCAGGCGCTCGAACAGGCGCTGCCGGTCGAGGCCGGGCTCTTCGCCCAGCTGTGCCTGCTGCAGGCGTTCGTCGGCGGCGCTGCGCAGGCTGCGCGCTTCGCGGTCGTGGTGTGCGGCCTGCGTGGCCTGGCCCTGCGCGTCGCGCCGCAGGCGCTGCGCACGGTGTTCGAGCAGCGAGGCCAGGCGGGCGGGGTCAGCGGGCGAGCGCATCGAGGGCCTCCAGCGCGGCGTCCAGCGCCACCGGTTCGTGCAGCGGCTGGCGCAGGAATGCCAGCAGCCGGGGTTCGCGCGCGATCGCGTCGTCCTGTTCGGGCTGCACGCCCGGGCGGTACTCGCCGATGTCGCGCAGCAGCTGCAGGTCGTCGAGCCGGCCCATCACCGCACGCACGCGGGTGGCCGCAGCCGCCTGGCGCTCGGTTGCGAGCTGTGGGTACAGGCGGCTGGCGCTGCGCAGCACGTCGATGGCCGGGAAGTGGCCGCGCTGGGCCAGCCTAGGGCTGAGGTACACATGCCCGTCCAGCAGCGACTTGACCTCTTCGCCGACCGGGTCGGGGTCGGCGTCGTCTTCGAGCAGCACCGTGTAGAACGCGGTGATGCTGCCGCACTGTGCGTTGCCCGGGCGTTCGACCAGGCGCGGCAGCGCTTCGAACACCGAGGCCGGGAAGCCCCGGCGTGCGGGGGGTTCGCCGGCCGACAACGCCACGTCGCGCAGCGCACGTGCGTAGCGGGTGGCCGAATCCATCACCAGCAGCACGCGGCTGCCCTGGTCGCGGAAGTACTCGGCAACACGGGTGGCGACCATGGCGGCGTTGACCCGCGTGGCCGGCGACGAATCGGAGGTAGCCTGCACGATGATGGTGCGCGCAGCCGCCGGGCCATTGCGGATGGCGTCGACGAACGAGGCCACTTCACGGCCGCGCTCGCCGACCAGCGCCACGACGCGCACGTCGCAGTCCGCATTGCCCAGCAGCATTTCCACCAGCGTGGTCTTGCCACAGCCGGCCGCCGCGAAAATGCCCATGCGCTGGCCTTCGCCAACGGTGAGCAGTGCGTCGAGCGCGCGGATGCCGGTGGCAAACGGCACCTCTATCGCGCGCCGCTGGCGGTAATCCAGCGGCGCCGCCTGCACCGGCGCGGGCACACCCGGGGTATCCAGCGGGTCGCCGTCGCGGAGCCGTTCCACCACCTCGCCAAAGCCGTCCAGCACGCAGCCGAGCAGATGCGTACCCAGCGCCACCTGCAGCGGCTGGCCGGTGGCCGCCACCACGACGTCGGCGGCCAGCCGCACCGGCGCGCCGATCAGGGCCAGGGTGGCCACGCCGTGGTCGACCCGGGTCACCACACCGTGGGTCAGCACACGGTCGTCGCAGGCCGAACGGCGCACGTGGCAGTGCTCGCCCACGGCCACGTCCGCCAGCGGCACGCGCAGTTCGCCTGCGCGCATCGCCAACGGGGTGGCACAGGGCCGCCAGCAGGGCACGGCCGCTGTCACCGCAGCATGCCCTGCAGTTCGAGCACGCGGGCGTGGAAGCCTTCGATCGCCGAGGCCAGCAGGCTGGACTCGTGGCGGCAGTCGGGCTGCAGCGCACCGCCCACCAGGCAGCCTTCGTCGAGCTGGCGCAGGGCCAGGCAGCCGTTGGCGAAATGCGCCGCCGGCGACGAGAGCGCGGCCAGCAGTTCGTCGGCGCGGTTGCTGAAGCGGTCGGCCGGCGAGGTGTCCAGCCGTCCCCACAGATAGACCATGTCGTCGACCGGATCGAGCAGCAGCTCGCCCACGTCGGCAAAGCCCATCACAACGGAGGAATGGGTGTCGAACTGGAAGCGCGACGGGTCGCAGCCCAGCTCCTGGAGGGCGGCGTTGAGGGTGTCCAGCAGGGAGGTCATATGCTTCTCATCACATCAAGGGTGACCGTGTCGGAGATCTCGGCAAACGAGAGCACCGGGGTCGCGGGAAGGCGGTTTTCGATGAAGCGCTTGACGAAGCGGCGGATGTCCGGCGCCACCATCAGCACCACGTCGGGGCGGCGCGCGGTGATTTCGCCGACATGCAGGGCGAAGCGGTCCATCAGTTCGCCGGATTCGGCCGGTTCGAGATTGAGGTAGGCCGCGCCCTGGCTCTGGCGGATGCCGGCGCGGATCTGGTCTTCGACCGGGCTGGACACCAGGATCGCGGGGATGCGCCCGTCGCGGGCGAAGCGCGCGGAGATGTAGCGGGCCAGCGCGCCACGCACGTGTTCGACCAGCAGGATCACGTCCTTCTCGCGCTGGCCCCACTGCGCCAGGGTTTCCAGCACGACCTTCATGTTGCGGATGGAGACGTCTTCGCGGAGCAGGCGCTGCAGCACTTCGGCCACGCGCTGGATCGGCATGTGCCGGTAGGTTTCCTTGACCAGCTCGGGGAAGCGCTTTTCCAATGCGTCCAGCACATGCTTGGCTTCCTGGATGCCGAACAGCTCGCCGACGTTGCGCAGCACCGCGCCGTGCACCAGCCGGCGCAGTTCCTCGTAGTCGCTGGAGACTTCGCAGCCCAGCGCGCGCACGTCCTGGTGGGACTCGGCCAGCACCCAGCGCGCACTGCCGCCGTCGTGCGGCACCACCAGGCCCATGTCCAGCGCCTCCAGTTCGTCCTGTCGGCCCCAGACCCGGACATGCCCGCTCACCACGTGTGCGCTGGCGGCCGGGATCTCGTTGATCAGCACCTTTACTTCGTGCTCCTTCGCCGGTTCATGGCTGCGCAGCACCAGCGGTGCCAGCTGCATGCCGGTGTTGACGAAGGCGTCATGGCGAAGCTGTTCTTCCCACTGCCCCGCAACTCCCGCTTCATGCAGCGGCGGCGGCATCAGCAGGATCAGCGGCAGGGTTTCGCTGGTCAGGCGCGCGGCGGCGGTGTCGCCCTGCCCGGCCGGCGCACCGGCAGCACCGGACCCGGTGCCTGCAGCGGCGTCGCCTTCTGCGGCGGCGCCACGGCGCAGGCGCCACACCAGCATGGCGGCCAGGCCGACTGCCAGGCCGGCGAACACCGGCAGCGGGAAGCCCGGCAGCAGGCCCAGCAGCAGCACCAGCACCGCACCGGTGCCCAGCACCAGGTTGCTGTTGAACAGTTCGCCCAGGATGTTGGCGCCCAGGTTGTTGCTCTCGCCGCTGACCCGGGTGACGATGAAACCGGCGCTGATGCAGATCAGCAGCGCGGGGATCTGCGCGACCAGGCCGTCGCCGATGGTCAGCAGGGTGAAGGTGTTGAGCGCCTGCGAGAACGCCATGCCATGCTGCAGCATGCCGACGGCGATACCGCCGAACAGGTTCACGAACACGATCACGATGCCGGCGATGGCATCGCCCTTCACGAATTTCATGGCGCCGTCGTAGGAGCCGTACAACTGGCTTTCCCGCTCCACGTCGCGACGGCGGCGCTGCGCTTCTTCGGAGGTGATGGCTTCAGCGCGCAGGTCGGCGTCGATGCTCATCTGCTTGCCGGGCATGCCGTCCAGCGAGAAGCGCGCCACCACCTCACCGATACGCTCCGAGCCCTTGGTGATGACGATGAACTGGACCAGGGTGATGATCGCGAAGATCACCGCACCCACCACCAGGTTGTCGCCGACCACGAAGTCGCCGAACGCGCTGATGACCTGGCCGGCGTCGGCGTCGAGCAGGATCAGGCGGCTGGTGCTGACCGACAGTGCCAGCCGCATCAGCGTGGTGAACAGCAGCACCGAGGGGAAGGTGGAGAAGTTGAGGATGCGCTCGACATAGAACGAGCTCAGGAAGATGATGATCGCCACGGCCATGTTCAGGCCGATCAGCAGGTCGACCAGGAAGGTCGGCAGCGGGATGATCAACATCGCCACGACCACCGCCATCAGCACAACCAGCGCCAGCTCCGGGCGCAGCACGCCACGCGCGCGGGCGACAAAGCCCGTTGCGCTCGTGTTGGTCACGCTGTTCATACGTTCACCCCTGCGACATGGCTGGCCTGCCAGCGTTCGCGCTTCATGCTTTCCACCACCACGACCTCCAGGGACTGCACCGCGCGCTCGCGCGCCACGTCATCGCTCCACACCGCGTCGGGCAGGCCGCCCAATGCGCGTCGCAATGCCTGCACCAGGCGCGCGCGCTCCGGCGCCGACAGCGCCACGCGCGCATCGGCCAGCGGCCCGGCAAACAGTCCAGCCCAGTCCTGCAGGCCGCGCACCACGTCGAGCAGGCCGCCGACCACCGCTTCGGCGGTGGTGGACAGCCGTGCCAGCAGGCGGTCGCGGGTGGCTTCCTGGACCAGCAGCTGGTCGGTGGAGCGCAGCACCGCCAGGTTGCGCACCTGGCGCAGCAGGCGGCCGAATTCCAGGTGCGAGGCACTGGGGTCGAGCGAATACATGTCCGCGCCGAGCGCCTGTTCCATGAAATCGACCACCTGGGCGCGGCGCTCGAAGCCGTACAGCGCGATCCAGCCCGCGTACTCGCCCACGCAGTCCTGGTGGTTGCCGATGAAGTCGCGGTAGCTCTGGCGCAGCGCACGTGCGGAAAACTGGCTGCCGCGCGCGGCCAGGCGCGCCTTGACCGCGACATTCACGCCGCCGCGCAGGGCCGCGCCCTGCCCCAGCGCCGCCTGTTCGGCCAGCAGCTGCTCCATGGCCTGCTGCAGCAGCTCACGGACCTCGTCCAGTTCATCGTCGGCCAGCAGCGAACGCAGCACGGCCAGCATGTCGCTGGGGTCCGGGAAGAACTGCTTGAGCAGGGCAAGCAACTGCACCGGGCTGCGCATGCCGTCGAGCAACGCACGCAGGTTGCTGACCTTGCCGTACACCTCGTCGTCCAGCACGTGGTCGATCCACGCCTGCGATTCGCTGCTGCCGCTGGTCTGCTGGCCGTCGCGGCGGCGCTGCAGCGAGGCAACGAGTGCGCCGAGGTCGTCCTGCATGGACAACGCCGTACTGAGCATGCCCGGGCGCGACGGCTTGCCCGACGCGGCCATGATGTCGCGCGATGCGTCGTCACGGTCGCCCTGCGCGGTGGCCTGGCGCGGCGTGATCGGCAGCGGTGCGGTCTGCGGTCGATTAATGGCCGGCAGTGCCATGCGCGCCCTCCACAGCGTTGAAGCCCGGGTGCAGCGCGCGGAACGTGTCGTGCACGGCTTCGCCCACGCCGCGGCCGTAGACCTCCGGCATGCGGTACGTATCCACCGGGTCGCTGCCGTTGAGCAGGCGCGGCTGGATCAGGAACACGCGCACCAGGTTTTCGGCCGACTGGCTGTCCTGGCCGAACAGCTTGCCCACGCCGGGAATACGGCGCAGTCCGGGAATGCCGGCATACCCGACGTCGGTCTGGCTGCGGGTGTAGCCACCCACCAGCAGGCTCAGCTCCTGCGGCACGCGCGCGACGGTGTCGATCACGGTGCGGTTGACCAGCGGCAGGGTGTCCACCAGGCGGCTGGTGTCGGCCGCACCGTCTTCAATCTTCCGCTGCATTTCCACTTCGTTGCTGCTGGAAATGCGCGGCCGCACGCTGATCAGCGTGCCGTAGGTCACCGGCTCCAGCGAGGTGGCGCGCTCACCCACCAGCTGCGCGTAGAAGGTCTGGTTGCTGTCGAAGTAGGCCGGGATGTTTTCCTGGGTGAGCAGCACCGGGCGCGAGACGATGTGCGCGTCGCCCTTGCTGGCCATGGCCTGCACCGAGGCGAGGAAACGGGTGCCGTCCAGGGTGCTGACCGAACCGGACTGGTTGATGCCGATCTTGAGCCGGTTGCCGACGTTGATGCCGCCGCTCCAGGTGACGCCGAGGCGGTCGAGCTGGGTCTTGCGGATGTCGATGATCCACAGCGAGAGTTCGATCTGCTTGCGCGGCACGTCCAGTTCACCAACCAGGCGCTTGACCTGTTCGATCTGGGCCAGGGTGCCGCGCACGATCAGGCTGTTGGTTTCGGCGTAGGCCATGATCACCGCCGGCGACGGGCCGAGCGGCACGCTGCCCACGCGCTGCGTCTCCGCAGTCGGCGACGGCGTAGCGGGCAGCAGCTCTTCGGTGATGCTGGCCGGGTCGACCGGCAGCGGCGGCTGCTTGACCACCGCACCAAAGTCGCCGAGCTGCAGCACGCCGGCCAGCACGTCGGCCATGCCCGGCAGCGAGGTTTCGGCGGTGCGCAGGCCGAAGCGGCGACCATTGACGAAGCTGTGCTCCAGCTTGAGCACTTCCACATGGTGCGGGCTGGCGTCGGCGCCTTCGTACAGGTCGTCGAGGTAACGCGCGGCGTTGAGCACGATGTCCACGTACACCGGCGGTCCGGCCACGTAGAAGGTGCCGTCGGCGCCGCCGCCGCGCACCGGGTAGCGCGCGTCCGACAGCCGCGCCTTGCGCAGGAAGTCGGCCAGGGTGGCCACCGAGGTCGAGCGCAGGCGGCCGACCGCGTTCTTCTGCTCGCTGGCGTCGTACACGTAGATCGAGGTGCTGTCGCTGTACCAGACCAGGCCCAGCTCGGCGGTGACCTTGGCCAGCACGTCGAACGGACGGGCCAGGTCGAAGCTGCCGGACACTTTCTTCTTGTGGGCCTTCGGGCTGATCACCACGGCCTGGCGCGCGCGTGCGCCGATCGCATTGAGCAGGTGGTCGGCACTGTCGGCGCGCGACACGAAGCCGGTGGCATGCGGCAGGTCGGCGCGGTCGGAGATCGCGGTGCCTTCCAACGGGGTCTGCGCCAGTGCAGGCGCGCTGACGAACAGCAACAACAGGAACAACGACAGGGAACGCATGGATCACTCGTTGGGCGTCGGAACGGCCCGGTAGACGGAAAGGGGAGAACAGCCGATCAGCGATTTCACGTCGGTGCAGAAATGCGACAGCGACGCGTAGCCGTGGTCGGCCGCGAGGTAGGTGAACGAGCGCGCGCGCCCGGGATAGGCGAGCAGCGCCCGCGCGGCGCGCTGGATGCGCAGCTCGCGCTTGAGCGGGCGCCCCAGGACCTGCCGGCAGCGCCGGTGGAACTGGGCCGAGGACAGGCCGTAACGCTCGGCCAGTGCGGCAACGGTGTTGTCGCCGCCTTCCTCCAGCAGGAAGCGCATCAGCCCATAGCTTTCGCTGCGGGCTAGGTGGCGCAGCAGGCAGGCCGCCGGGGTGTCGTCGCCCTGCCCGGCGCCACGCGCCAGCTGGCCAATCAGCCACGCGGCCGCCACGTCCGGCACATCCAGCGCGGCCGGCACCACCCAGCACAGCGGCGGCGGCTCGCCGACCGGACGCTGCAGGCCGGAGGCGTGATCGTAGTGGGCCAACGCACGGGCCATGCCGCTGCCGGCCAGCGCCACCGCCTGCAGCCCGGTGCCCCGCGGCAGCGGCAGGCCGGCCAGCAGCAGGCGCTCACCGGCCGCGAGCCGCACCCGCTGGCCACCGGCGCTGAATTGGACCGGCGCCTGCCCTGCATTGACGATGACGTACATCCGACCCCTCCCTTCAACAAGGGCTGCATGGTGAAGACGGGGTCGGGGCAAGGCTTTACAAGAAGTTAGAAAGCCGACGCGAGTTGGAGTATTTGTATCGGTCCCGCTCAGACAGTTGCGCGCTCGCGCCACCAGGAATCGATCCCATGACACCGCTGCTCGGCATCCACCACGTCGCCCTGATCTGTGCCGATTACGACCGATCGCGCGATTTCTACGTGCGCATCCTCGGCCTGGCGGTGAAGGCCGAGCACCATCGCGCCGCGCGCGACTCGTGGAAACTGGACCTGGCGCTGCCCGACGGCGGGCAGCTGGAGCTGTTCTCGTTCCCGGCGCCACCGCCCCGGCCCAGCCGCCCGGAGGCGCAGGGCCTGCGTCACCTGGCGTTCCAGGTGAAGGCGCTGGAGCCGATGATCGAGCGCCTGGCCGCCGAGGGCGTGGCCTGCGAACCGATCCGCACCGACGAGTACACCGGCCAGCGTTTCACCTTCTTCGCCGACCCCGACGGGTTGCCACTGGAACTCTACGAAGTCAACTGAATAGGTTGTAGTCGGCGAAAAACTTCCGTTCCGTACCAGAGCGAATGGGTATACAGTCCAGCTGTCCCGGCCGAGCGCCGGCATCCACGTACATCCCTGGGAGGGGAAACATGCGCAAGACGTTCAAGACCCTGCTGCTGGCGCTGCCGTTGGTGATGGCCGCCATGTCCGCTTCGGCTGCCGACAGCGCGGTGGGCCGCTGGAAGACCATCGACGACAAGACCGGCCAGGTGAAGTCGATCGTGGAAATCACCCAGGCCACCAACGGCACCCTCAGCGGCAAGGTGGTGGAAGTGCTGAAGTCGGACAAGGGCCCGAACCCGGTCTGCGACGACTGCAGCGGCGCCAACAAGGGCAAGCCGGTGAAGGGCATGACCATCCTGTGGAACCTGAAGCCGGACGGCGACCACAAGTGGGCCGGCGGCACCGTGCTGGACCCGGCCAACGGCAAGACCTACAAGTCCAAGGTGGAACTGCACCAGGGCGGCAAGAAGCTGGACATGTCCGGCTGCGTGGCCTTCATCTGCCGCGCCCAGACCTGGGTCCGCGAGTAAGCGCAAACCCCGCAGGATCAACGACATGGGGCCGCAGCGGGTTGACCGCTGCGGCCCTTCGTCTTTGCGGGGAGCATGCGATAATCCCGCGTTCCCCCGGCACCCACGCAGACCATGACCCGCACCGCTCTCGTCACCACCGCCCTGCCCTACGCCAACGGCCCGCTGCACCTGGGCCACCTGGTCGGCTACATCCAGGCTGACATCTGGGTGCGCGCGCGGCGAATGAGCGGCGGCAAGACCTGGTTCGTGTGCGCCGACGACACCCACGGCACCCCGATCATGCTGGCCGCGGAAAAGGCCGGAGTGACCCCGGAGGCGTTCATCGCCAACATCCAGGCCAGCCACGAGCGCGATTTCGCCGCGTTCGGTGTCGCTTTCGACCACTACGACTCGACCAACTCGGCCGGCAACAAAGCGCTGACCGAAGCGTTCTACCTCAAGCTCGAGGCGGAAGGCCACATCACGCGCCGTTCGGTGGCCCAGTTCTACGACCCGGCCAAGGGCATGTTCCTGCCCGACCGCTACATCAAGGGCATCTGCCCGAACTGCGGCAGCGCCGACCAGTACGGCGACAACTGCGAAGTGTGCGGCGCCACGTACGCACCGACCGAGCTGAAGGACCCGCGTTCGGTGATCTCCGGTGCGACCCCGGAAATCCGCGATTCGGAGCACTTCTTCTTTGAAGTGGGCCGCTTCGAGGGCTTCCTGCGCGAGTGGCTGGCCGAGGATGTGGCCCTGCCCGGCGTGAAGGCCAAGCTGGGCGAGTGGCTCAACGCCGAGGGCGGCCTGCGCGCGTGGGACATCTCGCGCGATGCACCGTACTTCGGCTTCCAGATTCCCGGCCACCCGGGCAAGTACTTCTACGTGTGGCTGGACGCGCCGATCGGCTACCTGTCCAGCTTCCAGGCGCTGTGCGCGAAGACCGGCGAGGACTTCGACGCGCACCTGCGCGCCGGCACCAGCACCGAGCTGCACCACTTCATCGGCAAGGACATCGTGAACTTCCACGGCCTGTTCTGGCCGGCGGTGCTGCACGGCACCGGCCACCGCGCGCCGACCCGCCTGCACGTCAACGGCTACCTGACCGTGGACGGCGCCAAGATGTCCAAGTCGCGCGGTACCTTCGTGATGGCCCGCACCTTCCTGGACGCCGGGCTGGAACCGGAGGCGCTGCGCTACTACTTCGCCGCCAAGTCCTCCGGCGGCGTGGACGACCTGGACCTGAACCTGGGCGACTTCATCGCGCGGGTCAATGCCGACCTGGTCGGCAAGTTCGTCAACCTGGCCAGCCGCTGCGCCGGCTTCATCAGCAAGCGCTTCGAGGGCCGCCTGGCCGACGCGCTGCCCGATGCCGCCCAGTACGACCGCTTCGTCGCGGCGCTGGCACCGGTGCGCGAAGCCTATGAGCGCAACGATCCGGCGGCCGCGCTGCGCCTGACCATGGCGCTGGCCGACGAAGCCAACCGCTACATCGACGAGCAGAAGCCGTGGGTGATCGCCAAGCAGGATGGCGCCGACGCGCAGCTGCAGTCGGTCTGCACCCAGGGCCTGAACCTGTTCCGGGTGCTGGTCACCGCGCTCAAGCCGGTGCTGCCGGCCACCGCCACGCAGACCGAGGCCTTCCTGGCCGCGCCGGTGCAGCGCTGGACCGACATTGCCTCGCCGCTGCTGGCCCACACCATCGCCGTGTACAGCCCGCTGTTCACCCGTATCGACCCGAAAATGATTGACGCCATGACCGACGCTTCCAAGGACACCCTCGCCGCCCCCGCGCCTGCCGCCCCGGTCAAGCCGGCCAAGCCGGCAGCGCCCGCCGCTGCACCGGCCGCAGCGCCCGCTGCCGCCACTGCCGAAGGCCCGGCCTACATCGGCATCGACGACTTCGCCAAGCTCGACCTGCGCATCGGCAAGGTGCTGGCCTGCGAGTTCGTGGACGGCTCGGACAAGCTGCTGCGCTTCGAACTGGACGCCGGCGACCTCGGCACGCGCCAGATCTTCTCCGGCATCCGCGCCAGCTACGGCGAGCCGGAAAAGCTGGTCGGCCGCAGCGTGGTGTTCATCGCCAACCTGGCCCCGCGCAAGATGCGCTTCGGCCTGAGCGAAGGCATGATCCTGTCGGCCGGTTTCGACGGTGGCGCGCTGGCGCTGCTGGACGCCGACAGCAGCGCGCTGCCGGGCATGCCGGTCCGGTAACACCGTGGAACTGGCGCTGTTCGACTTCGACAACACCATTACCGACTGCGACACCTATGCGCGTTTCCTGCGCCGGGTGGCCACGCCGGAACAACTGGCGCATGCCTGGTGGAAGGTCGGACCGTGGCTGCTGGCGTATCGGCTTAAGCTGATCTCGGCCGAGCGCATCCGCGCGCGCGTCACCTGGCTGGTGATGCGCGGCCGGCATGGCGACGACATCGCCGCCCAGGCCGCCGGCTTCGCGCGCGACGTGCTGCCTGGCGTGGTGCATCCGAAGATGCTCGAGCAGATCCGCTGGCATCAGCAGCAGCGCCACACCGTGGTGGTGGTGTCCGGCTCGCTGGACCTGTACCTGCGCCCGTGGTGCGAAAGCATGGGCGTGGAGATGCTGTGCAACCGGCTGGAAGGCAGGGACGGGCGGCTGACCGGCCGCTACGCCGACGGCGACCTGGGCCCGCGCAAGGCCGAACGGATCCGCCGCCGCTACGACCTGTCGCGCTACCTGCGCATCCACGCCTACGGCGACAGCCGGGAAGACCGCCCGATGCTGGCCCTCGCCCATGAGCGCTGGTATCGCGGCAAGCTGCTGAAATGATCGCGCTTGTCGAACGCCTCGATCGGTTGCTGCCGCAGACCCAGTGCGGGCAATGCGGCTTCGACGGCTGCCGCCCGTATGCCGAGGCGATGGCGCGTGGCGACGCGGGCGTGGACCATTGCCCGCCCGGTGGCGATGCCGGCGCGCGCGCACTGGCGAAGGTGCTGGGCGTGCCGGCCCTGCCCTACGACCGCAGCCGCGGCCAGCACCTGCCCGCGCAGGTGGCGCGGGTGGTGGAGGCCGACTGCATCGGCTGCACCAAGTGCATCCAGGCGTGTCCGGTGGATGCGATCGTGGGCGGTGCCAAGTACATGCACACGGTGATTGCGGATCTGTGTACCGGCTGCGAGTTGTGCATTCCACCGTGTCCGGTGGATTGCATCGAGCTGGTTACGGAAGCGCGGCCGTAACCACGATTTCGACCTTCCAGTCCGCGTCGGCCAGCTTGGCTTCCACGGTGGCGCGGGCCGGAGTCATGCCCGGAACCACCCATTCGTCCCACGCGGCGTTCATGCCGGCGAAATCGGCCATGTCGGCGAGGAAAATCTCGGCGCGCAGCACGTGCTGCTTGTCGCTGGCCACCAGCGCCAGCAGCTTGTCGATCTCTTCCAGCACCTGGCGGGTCTGGCCGGTGATGTCCTGGCTGGTGTCTTCGGGGATCTGCCCGGAGAGGTAGGCGACCTTGTTGTGCACGGTCATCTCGGACATGCGCGGACCGACATCGTAGCGTTCGATCATGGCGTGGACTCCTCTGTGATGGTGCGGCCATTGTCGCCGATGCCGCCACACCGCGCACACGCACCCCGCTTGGCAACGGCGGGCCGGAAGCGCACGATTCCCCGGCAAGGCACGGTGTCGTGCCGGAACCCGCTGCCTCGATGACCGATTCCGTCACTGCCCCTTCGTCCCGCCTTGGCTGGCGCCGCGCGGCGACCATCCTCTTCAGCCTGGCGATCCTGGCACTGGCCCTGCGTGGCCTGGCCAATGAGTTCGACGATCACGGTTACCGTGCCATTCGCGACGCATTCCACCAGCTCGGCGCCGGCCAGGTCGCGCTGGCCGTGTTGCTGGGCCTGGCCAGCTACGCCTGCCTGATCGGGTTCGATGCGATCGGCCTGCGCCGCAGCGGCAAACGCCTGCACCCCGCGCGCGTGGGCATCACCGCGTTCCTGGCGCACACGCTGGGCCAGACCCTGGGCTTTGCCGCGCTGACCGGCGGCGCCGTGCGCCTGCGCAGTTACGGCAGTGCCGGGCTGAGCCTGGCCGAGATCGGCCAGGTGGTGCTGATGAGCACGCTGGGCTTCGTGTTCGGCGCCTGGCTGCTGCTGGCGCTGGCGTTCCTGCTCGAACCCGGTGCGGCGGCGCTGGCGCTGCCGGTGTCGGCACAGGCGGTACGCGTGCTGGGGGGCGTCGCGCTGCTGGCGTATGTGGGCACCGTGGTGCTGGTCGGCCGCGACGGCCGCACCTTCCACATCCGCGGGCACGCGCTGTGGCTGCCGGACCGCCGCACCATGCTCGGCGTCACCGCGCTCAGCGTGGTCGAGCTGGTGCTGGCCAGCGCGGCGTTCTACGTGCTGTTGCCGATGGATACTCCGACCGGCCTGCCTGGCTTCGTGGGGCTGTACCTGGTTGCGGTGCTGGCCGGGCTGATCTCCAGCGTGCCGGCCGGGCTGGGCGTGTTCGAATGGAGCCTGCTCAAGCTGTTGCCCCAGGTGGCACCGGCCGCCGTGCTGGCGGCCGCCCTGATCTACCGCGTCACCTACTACGTGCTGCCGCTGCTGCTGGCGACGCTGCTGGCGGTGGTGCCGGCGCTGCGCCGACCGCTCAAGGTGGGCGCGGGTGCCACCCGCGCCGGCTGGACCGCGCTGCGCCCGTGGCTGCCGCAGATCATCGCGCTGGCGGTGTTCAGCGTCGGCGCGGCGCTGGTGATCGACGGCACCCTGCCGACGCCGCGCCGACACCTGCTGCACGCCTCGCTGCCGATCCTGGAAACCTCGCACCTGCTCGGCAGCCTGGCCGGTGTGGTGCTGCTGCTGATCGGCCAGGGCCTGCAGCGCCGCAGTCATGCGGCGTGGGTGCTGGCCTTGGCGATCTGCGTGATCGCGCCGCTGCCGATCTGGCTGCGCGGCGGCCAGGTGCTGATCGCGCTGGCCTCGGTACTGGTCGCGATGGCGCTGTGGGCCTCGCGCCGCGAGTTCTACCGCCAGGGCGCGCTGCTGGACGAAGCGTGGTCGTGGCCGTGGATCCGCAACCTGGGGCTGGTGCTGGTGGCGGTGATCTGGCTGCTGTTCTTCGTGTACAGCCACGTGGAGTACCAGAACGAGTTGTGGTGGCAGTTCGCCGCGCAGGGCAACGCGCCGCGTGCGCTGCGCGCGTTGCTGGTGGTGGCGATCGCGCTGGCCATCTTCGGGCTGGCGCGGCTGCTGCACAGCACGCGCACACCGTTGCCGGCGGCTGACGGCGCGACCCTGGACGCACTGGCGCCGATCCTGCAGGAAGCGCAGGACACCCAGGCCTGCCTGGTGCTGACCGCCGACAAGGCAGTCCTGCGCGATGCGGCCGGGCACGGCTTCGTGATGATGCAGCGCTATGGCGGTTCATTGATCGCAATGGGCGACCCGGTGGGACCGCCGGAGGTGGCCCGGGCGTTGATCTGGCGCTTCCGCGAGGAAGCCGACCGGCTCGGCCTGCGCCCGGTGTTCTACCAGGTCGGCGAAGCGTATTGGCAGACCTATCTGGACCTGGGCCTGACCCTGGTCAAGCTGGGCGAGGAAGCGATGGTGCCGCTGCAGGACTTCGGGCTGGAGGGGCGTGAGCGCGCCGAGCTGCGCCAGGCCTGGAACCGCGGCAAGCGCGGCGGACTCAGCTTCCGCGTGGTGCCGCCCGCCGATGTAGCGGCGTTGATTCCCGCGCTGGCGGTGGTCTCGCAGCAGTGGCTGGACGACAAGGCCGGCGACGAAAAGGGCTTTTCGCTGGGCAGTTTCGATCCGGCCTACCTGGCCCGTTTCCCGGTGGCGGTGGTGGAAGCGGAAGGTCGCATCGTGGCGTTCGCCAACCTGTGGCAGGCCCCGGCCGGGCATGAGCTGTCGGTGGACCTGATGCGGCACGTCGACGACGCGCCCAAGGGCACGATGGATTTCCTGTTCATCGAGCTGTTCCTGTGGGGCCGCGAAAACGGCTTCCACCGTTTCTCGCTGGGCATGGCGCCGCTCTCGGGCCTGGCCCAGCACCGGCTGGCGGGTCGCTGGAACCGCTTCGCCAATGTGGTGGCCCGCCACGGCGAGCGCTTCTACGGCTTCAGCGGCCTGCGCCGCTTCAAGTCCAAGTTCGCCCCCCAGTGGCGCGCCCGCTACCTGGCCGCCCCCGGCGGCATGCACCTGCCGGCGGCACTGCTGGATGCCACGCGCCTGATCTCACTCTCCCCGCGCAAAGGGTAGAGCCGGGCCCTGCCCGGCTAACGCGCCGAACCTGCGCCCGTAGCGCCGGGCTCTGCCCGGCCAAGATGCTCAAGCAGCGTCTTCGCCAGGCGGTCATAGTCGCCCTTGAAATGATGGTCGCCGGGCAGCGCGATCACCGTGGCGTGCCCCTTGGGCAGCTCCGGGCAGAGAGCGTCCTCGTCGTTCTCGCCATACAGGCACAGCGTGCGTTCGGCCGGGAGCTTCGCGATTTCAGGCGCGATCGGCAGCCCACCGCCGCCACCGCCCAGCCAGTTGCTGACATGGAATTCGTAGTCGGCCTTGCGACCGACTGACATCAACCCGATCAATGCCACCGAGTCGCGCGTGGCCGGATCCAGCTGGTTGATCGCCGCCGGCAGCACATCCGCGCCCTGCGAGAAGCCGACCAGCAGCAGGCGCTTGCGCTGCCACTGCCGACCGTAGTGCTGCGCGATGCGCTCCAGGTCGCGGGCAAAGCCTTCGGGCGTGCGCGCGGTCCAGAAGTAGCGCAGCGAGTCCACGCCTACCACCGAGACGCCGCCCTCGCCAAGCGCGGCCGCTACGTCCTTGTCCAGGCCGGCCCAGCCGCCGTCGCCGGACACGAAGATGGCCAGCGTGTCGCCCGGCGTGCGCGACGGCACTTCCACCACCGGCAGCCCCTTCAGGTCATCCGGCGGCGGCGCCAGGCTGATGCCCTTCTGCGCACCGATCACCTGCACGGCGGCCTGCAGGCCCGGCAGGTCGGAGCCACTAGCGGTGCGCTGGAACTGACGCCCCATGTCCACGCGGCGTACGAAGGCGGCAGCGTCGCCGGCGGCGCAGTGGTGATCGCCAGCCGCGTTCAACCAGGGAAAACTCAGTTCGGCCGGCTGCAGGCGACCGTGGCTGACCCCGGCGCCACAGACCGCACGTTCGCGCGCCTGGTCCGGGCAGAAGCCCGTGGTGACCAGGCCGGCGAATATCTGCGTGTCGGCCTGCGCGGCCACTGCATAGGCCAGCTCGGCGCCGCTGCCGTCGCCGCCGATCAGCGGCAGGTGGTAGCCGGGCACATGCAGGTAGGCCTGCACCCAGCGCGAGAAGTTTTCCACGTCGCCCGCACCAAACGAGCAGCTGCCGCCACCTTCCGCCGCCAGTGCCTTGCGCAGTCGGGCCACGTCCACCTGCGCGACCAGCGCACCCTGCGCGCGCAGGGCGTCCAGGCGCTGCTGCGAACGCGCGGCGTCATGGCCGCCATCGAACCAGATCACCACGCGCTGCGGGTGGCCGTCCGGGGCATAAACCGGGATGTCCTGGAAGCGTCCGTGACTGACCTGCTGCGGTGCCGCCGAGGCCGGCAGCGCGCCCAACAACGACGCCATGCCCATCACCACGCCCACCGCCCTGCCCACACTGGCTCGCCGCATCGTCACGCATCCTGGAAAAGTGGCCCCACGATACGCCTGTCCCCTGCGTACGGCATGTACACAGACTGGCTGCTGTATCAGCCCCTGGAAGCCGCAGCCACTGCGGCGCGGCGCGCCTGGCGCCACGACTGCAGCGCCGCCACGACCAGCCACAGCACCACAGCGGCGATCACCAGCTTCTGCCCGGCACCGCGCGGCGGTCCGCGCCACAGCACGTGCAGCCACAGCAGCGCGAAGCACAGCCACGCCCACCACCAGGCGGGACCGGCCCAGCGATGCCACTGCGGGTCGGCGCGCAGGTACCAGCTCTGCAGCAGCATGGCCACGCTCACGCACAGGAAGGCGGTGTTGGCGGCAACGCCATGCACCAGCGGCGCCAGCAGCGGTGCCTGCTCCGGCAGCCAGCTGTCGCCGATCGCCACGCCCATCAGGCCCAGTCCGGCAACGCAGAACAGCAGCGGTGCGGCCGCACTGCGGCGGGGCGAGCGGCTGGCCGTGTACAGCGACCAGGCCAGCAGCATGATTGCCACCGCCAGCACGCAGTAGGCGGTGCGCAGCGCCAGGCCCCACGGCCCGTGCAGGTACAGGCTCAGGGTGGCCTGCACCCAGTCCAGGTCCTGTCGCGCCCATTGCGTCCACAGGGCGATGAGCACGAACCCGGCCAGCGCCAGCAGCGCGAGCTGCGCAACATGGGCATGCAGGGGCAGGCGAACGCGCGGCGCGTCACTCACGGCTCGGCCTCGGGGTGGCGCTGCCGCCAGGCGGCCAATTCGCTGCGGTAACGCTGC